>JBJHBP010000053.1:0-4337 GCA_050485545.1 Gammaproteobacteria bacterium | reverse complement strand
GCCCGGCTGAAGAAGCTGGTGGCCGAGCGCGCCCTTGAGCTGGACGTGATGCGGGAGATCGGCCGAAAAAAATGGTGAGCGCGCAGGCGCGTCGACGGCAGGTGGACTACGCGCGTCAGCGCGGACTATCGGCACGGCGGGCGTGCGCGCTGCTCTCGGTGGCCCGCTCGACATTGGGCTACGAGTCTCGTCTGGCGGCCAAGGACACGCCGATCGTGGCGGCGATGCGTCGTCTGTCGGCGCAGTACCCGAGGTTCGGTTACCGCCGGATCCAGGTGTTTCTGGAGCGCGAAGGCCATCGGATGAGTGCGGACCGGGCTCACCGGATATGGCGGCAGGCGGGGCTTCAGGTGCCTCGCCGTCGGACGCGCCGACGCGCGGCCAGTGGTCGGCCGAGGCCGTTGCCGGCCGCCTCGATCAACGAGGTGTGGACGTACGACTTCGTGTTCGATGCCTGCGCCAACGGTCAGCAGCTCAAGTGCCTGACGGTGGTCGATGAGTACACCCGCGAGTGCCTGGCGATCCACGTCGACGGCAGCATCCGGTCGAAGCACGTCATAGCGGTGCTGCAGCGGCTGGTCAGCGTTCACGGCGCGCCGCGCCACCTGCGCTCGGACAATGGCCCGGAGTTCGTCTCGAAGGCGATCCTGAAGTGGCTTGCCGACGAGCAGATCGACACGGCGCATATCGACCCCGGCAAGCCGTGGCAGAATGGCACCGGCGAGAGCTTCAACGGCAAGTTCCGGGACGAGTGCCTGAGCCTGGAGTGGTTCCGCAACCGCACCGACGCGAGGGTCGTCATCGAGAGCTGGCGTCGTCACTACAACGCCGTCTGGCCCCATTCGAGCCTGGGCAACCGGACGCCGCACGAGTTCAAGAGCACCATTTCATCAACACCGGCGGAGACCATCTTCCAAGTTTGAATCGGTCCGAAGAAACCCGGCAGGTCACTAGAGCGTTGACCTATCGTCGTTTAGGTTCACCGGAGCCGAATTGGTCCAGAATGCCGGGGATCAGCGCCGCCTCCAGGGCATCAGGAATGCGCGGATCTAGCACGATAAGCTCCTGCTCTAGCCAGAGCCCGCGTGCAGCAAGTGAACGAACCGGGGCTGGGGCAAAGTCGAGATCGAGGTCCTGGGGCCATGTGGTTTGGAGTCCACAAACGTCGACACGCTCGAACCAGAACTGGGGAAGAAACCACTTCAAGTGCGGTGCGCGTTTGCGCAGATGCAGCATGATTCGCACCCCGTTCGGATCCAGGTCACCGAAGTGCACGACAGGGACGCCTTCGATACGCTCGAGCAAGTGACCGACGGTAGCTGTGTCCCAACCCGGTACGTGGGCCAACAGCCAGTCCGGTGGTGGGCATAAGTCACGCCATGCACCCAGGTTCTCGACGAGGAGCACGGCGCGAATCGCACCCTCGAAGGCCAGGCCGTCGAGCAAAGCCCGCTCGGGTATCGAGACCTCACCTAGCACCGTCGCGATTTCGCTGAGGTTTAGTGCTCCATTTGCCGTTCGAGCCGAAAGCCCTGCCGGTGGTCGCAACCTGATGGCGCCGTCATGCGAGGTGTCTGTCCCGCCGAGCGCACTCCTTCTTGTTCCCGTGATCGATGCCTTGGAGTTCGGTGCAGTAAGCGACGCGGCCGTGCGCCGATTGATTCGATCGGGCAGGTCCGGTAGAGAAGCGGCGCGTTCCATATCGAGGAGCCGACCGTAACCGTCGGGTGTTGGGGGCAGCCCCGCCGCCACAAGGTCCGCCAGTACGTCGCCCCACGCCGGCCAAACCCGGTCGATCAAGCCCGCAAGGTCTTTCCTGCGCTCCTCGACCACGCCGATCTCGTCACGGCGACCCGTGGCCCGTGTCCAAGAAAGCTCAGCAAGGGCGTCGTACGCATCCAACTGGGTCCGTCGGCGCTTGAGGGTGCCACGCGAGAGCAATTCCAATAATGCCAGGCGTGCGTTGTCGTTTTCCCAGATCACGCCTCGGCCCTCGTTCTTCGCCCGCTGACGAGCACCTCTTCGCGCCCGTCTGCATCGACGCGCCGTATCAGGCGATAGGTCGTATTGCCTTCCGCCCTGGCAACCTCTGGCGCGGCGATGAGCAGCTGTAGGTCGAGTGTCTGGCACAGGTCGAAGAGAACGCCGAGGTTATCGTGGGAAAGGCGGTTGGCCTCGTCGAGAAACAAGAAGCGGAGCGAACCGTGTGCTCGCTTCCCGCGCAGCAAATTCGCATCTCGTTCCCACTCGGTGAGCACTACCATCATCAAGGCAGCGCCAACGCCGATCGCCTCGCCGGTGGAGAGACGGGTGGGATTTGCAACCTCCCAGTCAGAGCCTGCCGTACGGCGGACTTCCACCTGCAGGTGGACGTATTCACGGTAATCCAGCAGCCGCTGGCCACCCGAGCGCCCGCCGCCATAGCGCCGAAAGATCTCGTCCAGGGCTTCCTCGATGGGGAGGTTTTCCTGAAACAGCAGTCCCTGCACGGCACCTTCGCGCAGCGCCCGAAGCACCTGCTCCATGCGCTCCACCGACTGAACCTTTACCCGAATCCCTTCGATGCTGCCGAAGCTGACGCCTCCCAGGTTCTGGTTGAGGCGGCTGACCTGGCCGCGTGCCTTGCGGATCTGGACGTCAATGCCGCGGGCGACGTCCTCGCTGGCGCCACGCAGATCGTCCTCCTGCCTGCCGAGACGCTCTTCAAGCCCTGTCAGTTGATCCCGCAATCGCAGCAGCGCTTCTCGCGGGTCGTCCACTTCTGCCACCTGCGCCGGCAGCCGGCGGCGTAACCAGTCACGCACCGCCAGCCAGAGCTCGAGGTAGACGTCGGCAAACCTGACCTCTGCGCCTGCAGCGTCCTTGTCTACCTTGGCAAGCAGATCCTGCGCCCCATGCGCCACGCGTAGCCGCTCAACGAGCACTGCCCTCTGCTTGTGTGCCTCCTGCACGAGATTGACGTGTCCGCGGATCCCGCTGAAGGCGCCGGTTCCGGGTGTCAGGACGCTGGCGAGCAGATTCCGCTCCGCAACAGCCGCTCTCAGGCGCTCCCAGCGATCAAGAGCCGGCTCGGCCGCGCGGCGCGCGACGGCGGTCTTCTCTCCCGCCTCGCCATACTCACGTGCCGCCTGCGCCTGCTCGGCCTCGCGACGCCCCTGGGTGGTCTTGAGGACATCGAGCTCCGCAGCGAGCGCGGTCGCCTCCTCCTTCAATCGCTGCAGCTCGTCACGCGCGGTCGCGATCGCGGCTTCGGTGGGATCGGCAATCTCCAGCTCCGTGAAGCGCCGCTCCGCAGCCCGAAGTTGCTCGACGGCGGCTCGGCGGCGGCCATCGGCGTCCTGCCATTCGGCTGTGGCGCGTTCATACGCCTTGTCGGCAGCCTCAACCGCTGCGTCCGCCTCGGCAAGCGCCTCTTCCGCCCGGCGCAGCTGTTCTTCGAGTGCGGGAACGAGCGACCGATTCGCTTCGAGCTGCGCTGGTGCGTCGTCCCAGCTCAGTGCCTCCGAGTTGCACGCAACGAACTCCATGGCCTCAATTGCGGCATCCAACCGGTCGCGCTCATCCGAGAGGCGACTCAGCTCGGTTTCGAGAATCGCGGCCTCCGCCTCTGAAAGCGGCGTTCGCCGCAGCGTGTCGAGCTTGTCTTCCACCACCCGAGCAGCTTCGCAGCAACGCTGAATCTCAGCCTGTGCCGCATGGGCGGCATCGTGGTCCCGCTCGAGGTCGTCTCGCCGTTGCGCGTGGTCTGGCGGATCGAGCAACACAGCTGAACCGAGCAGACCGCGTAGCGCCTCAATACGTGGCGCAACCTGGCGGGCCGCCTCCTGAAATCGGGTCACCGCACCGCGGTGGTTATCTTGTTGCTCTTGGACCTCCGAGAGCTGACGACCAATCGCTGCTAGCTCCGGTGCCGGGTCGCCGGCCAGCCACACGACCTGACCTGCAAGCAGGGCTTCGCCATCCTCCACCAGGCGCTCAACCCGGCGTCGTTCCGTCCGTGTGCTCTCAATCTGAGCATCCAGCGCATCAGCCTCAGCACGCAGCTCGGCCGCACGCTTTTCGCGCGCCTTCCGACCGAGGCGAGGACGAGTCGGGATCCGCGTGACGCGGATGGCCCGCTGCTCCGAAACGACGACATCGGTCAGTCCCTCCCTCTCGCGGGCCGCGCCCGCACCGAGTCGTGCCGCGTCCTCGTCGCGGCGTAAGCGTTCATTTCCCGGCGTACTGTTCTCGGCGACAAGCGGTTCGTAGTCTGCCCGCACCTTTCGATGAAGGAGCGGGTGATGAGCTTGAAGGAGAAGCGTACGCGACGGTCCGCAGCGCAATGGCGCAAGCTG
>JBJHBP010000052.1:0-4374 GCA_050485545.1 Gammaproteobacteria bacterium | reverse complement strand
ATGGCTGGCCGGACCGGAGCGGCCTACGCGGCCCAGCTGGGCGCCATGCAGTCCAATGAAGAGATCGATGCCATCACCACCCTCGGTCTGTCGCCGATGGAGTACCTGGTGGTGCCGCGTTTTCTGGCGCTGGTGGTGGTTATGCCGCTGCTGTGCGTGTTTGCCAATGTGGTGGGCATTCTCGGCGGGGCGCTGGTGGCTTCGACCATGGATATCAGCATGGCCATGTTCATGACCCAGGCGCGGGAGTTCGTGGACATGGGCGATGTGTTCAGCGGTCTGTTCAAGGGGCTGGTGTTCGGTGCCCTGATCGCCATTGCCGGCTGTCAGTCGGGCATCCAGAGCGGCCGCAGCTCGGCGGCGGTGGGGCAGGCGACCACCCGCGCGGTGGTGCATGCCATCGTGTATCTGGTGGTGGCCGACACGGTGCTGAACATCCTGTACGACAAGCTGGGGGTCTGACATGGGTGCAGACGCCCTGATCGAGGTTCGCGATCTCACCATGCGCTACGGCAGTACACTGGTGCAGGAGCACCTCGACTTCGATGTGCGCCGCGGTGATATTTTTGTGATCATGGGTGGCAGCGGTTGCGGCAAGAGTACGCTGCTCAAGCACATGATCGGCCTGGTGCCGCCCGCCGAGGGCGAAATCCTGATCGGCGGGCAGAACTTTTTCCGCGCCGATACCGACCGCCAGCTGGAGATGCGCCGCCACTGGGGCATTACCTATCAGCGCAGCGGATTGTTCAGCGACCTCACCCTGGCCGAGAATGTGGCCGTGCCGCTGCAGCAGTACACCGACATGGGTGAGCAGGAAATCGCCGCCCTGGTGGACTACAAGCTGTCGCTGGTGGGGCTGGCGGGGTTCGATGGCTATTACCCCAACGAGATCAGCGGCGGCATGCAGAAGCGGGCCGCGCTGGCCCGCGCCATTGCGCTGGACCCGGATATCCTGTTCTTTGACGAGCCATCGGCCGGTCTCGACCCCCTGAGTTCCCGTCGCCTCGACGAGCTGATCGTCGAAATCAACGACAGCATGGGCAGTACGGTGGTGATTGTGACCCACGAACTGGCGAGCATTTTCAGCATCGCCACCAATTCGGTGTTTCTCGACAGCGAGACCAAGACCCAGCTCGACGTGGGCGCGCCCCGCGACCTGCTGCAACACAGCGAGCACGAGGTGGTGCGCCGTTTCCTGTCGCGGGACGGCACCGAATTCGAATCCGACGACAACGGGCAAGGTGCATCATGAGTCGAGCCGTCCACCCCACAGCCGTGGGAACCTTTGTTCTGGCCATGCTGTTGCTGGCCGCGATGCTGCTGTTCTTTTTCAGCGGCACCCCCTGGTGGAGCCCGAGGGATCGCTATGTGCTGCTGTACGACTCCACCATTCGCGGCCTGAATGTGGGCGCCCCGGTGGCCATCAAGGGCGTGCAGATCGGTCAGGTGACCGACATCAATGCCCAGCTCTACGAGGACAGCATGGAAGTGCTCAATACGGTGACCATCGAGATCGACCCCAAGGCCCTCGAGTTGTCGGGCGACCGACCGGTCTCCCTGGCCGAACTGGTCGATCACGGTCTGCGCGCCCAGTTGCGCACCCAGAGCTTCCTTACCGGCATGTTGTACATCAATGTGGATTTCTTTCCGGATCGGCCGGCGGAATACCATCAGGTGGAAACCCGCTATACCCAGTTGCCCACCATGCCCACGGAGCTGCAGCAGTTGACGCGGGATCTCGAGAACATCGACCTGATGCGCATTGTGGGTGACGTGCAACACGTGCTGGAGGGTGCCGGCAAGCTGCTGAACAACGACGAACTGCAGAACCTGCCCGGCCAGCTCAACGAGACGCTGGCGTCGTTGCAATCGGTCGCCGACGAGCTGACCCGCAGCAGCCAGTCGCTGACCGAGCGCTACGGTGCGGTGGCCGACAACACCAACCGGCTTCTGACCGAGGCGGGGATGGCGTTGCCCGACTTCATCGACAAGCTGGAGCAGGCACTGACCTCCCTCGAGGAAACCTCCGAGCAGATGGCCCAGTCGGCCGCCAACACCGCCTTCCTGACGTCGGACGATTCGCCGGTGCTGTTCCGCGTGGGCTCGGCGGCGCGCAGTATCGACGCTGCGGCGGATCAGTTGCAGCGCCTGACCGAGCTGCTGGAGCGCGAACCCCAATCATTGCTGTTTGGCCGTCAGAGAGAGGATTGATAGATGAGATTCAGGAATCGATGGTCACTGGCGCCACTGGCGTCGGTCATTCTGGCGGCGTTGCTGTTGGGCGGTTGTATCACGGTCGGTGGTCCGGCCCAGCCGACCTCGGCCCAGTTCTACCTGCTGACCGCGAAGGCGAGCATCGAGGATACGCGCACCGAACGCAGCCTGGGCGTCGGCCCGGTGCGCATTGCGCCCTTCCTGAACCGCACCGGGATCGTGATCCACGACAACGGCGGTGAGCTGATTCTCTCGGAAACCCATCGCTGGGCCGAATCCCTGGAGCATGGCATCCAGCGGGTCCTGCTGCAGAACATGGAGGCGCTGACCGGCGCCAAGGTACGCAACTTCCCCTGGAGCCGGGCCACGGCGCCCGATCTCGCCCTGCGGCTGGATGTGCTGGACCTGAATCGTCGTTCCGACGGGGTGGCGGTGCTGGAGGTCAACTGGGTACTCGAGGACCTGCGCGCCGGTAAACTCATCGAAACGCGCCGCGATGGATTCATGGTACGGCCGGATGGCACCCTCGATGACTATCCGGCACTGGTGGTGGCGTACAGCACACTGCTCACCCAGCTGGCCGAGCGGGTTGCGGAGTACGTGCCGGAGTAGGGTTGCCGCGAGGGTCGGGCGGATTGGCGGCGGTCAGGCGGGGTCGAGGGAGAAGCGGACCAGTTCCGGTGGATGGCCGGTACTGAAGTGCAGGTACCAGCCCTCGCGGTCCCAGTCGCCGACGACCATGCGCCAGGCCGGCTGGCCGTCGATCTGCAGGTCGTGCACCCCCGGGCGGTGGGTGTGGCCGTGCACCAGTCGTCGCACCCGGTGGCGGCGCATGGCGTCCTCGACCGCGGCCGGTGTCACATCCATGATGGCCTCCGGCTTGTTGCTGTTGGCGTTGCGGCTGCGATTCCGCAGGTTGGCGGCAATGCGCTGCCGTCGGCCCAGAGGCAGAATCCGCAGGCACCAGAGGGCCAGCGGGTTGCGGATCACGCGGCGAAAACGCTGGTATTCCCGGTCACCGGTGCAGAGCGTGTCGCCGTGCATGAGCAGCACGCGTTCGCCGGCAATCTCGGCCACATGTTCATCCGGTAACAGCTGCGCCCCCACCTGATGGGCGAAGTGCTGCCCGATCAGGAAGTCCCGGTTGCCGTGCAGGAAGTAGAGGCGGGTACCGCCGTCGACCAGCAGGTGCAACGCGCGCTTGACGTCCCGCGCGAACTCGGACGGATCGTCATCACCCACCCAGGCTTCGACCAGATCGCCGAGAATGTAGAGGGCCTCGGCGCCGGCCGCTTTTTCGCGCAGAAAACGGCAGAACGCCCGGGTCAGGGCCGGGCGTTCGGGGCTCAGATGCAGGTCTGCGATGACCAGTGCGGTCATGGCCGGATCCGATGCCATCAGCGGTCGGCGTAGGCTTCGCTGACGGTGACGTTGGTGATTTCCACCAGGTCCACGGGCACATCCTGGTGGAAGCCCTTGCTGCCGGTCGGTACCGCCTTGATCTTGTTGACCACGTCCATGCCGTCCACCACCTTGCCGAATACGGCATAACCCCAGCCTTGAGCCGTCTTGGCGCTGTGGTTGAGGAAGTCGTTGTCGCGCACGTTGATGAAGAACTGGGCAGTGGCCGAGTGCGGGTCGTTGGTACGCGCCATGGCCAGGGAGCCGGTGACGTTCTTGAGGCCGTTGTCGGCTTCGTTCTCGATGGCGTCGCGTGTCGGCTTCTGGCTCATGTCCGGGTTCATGCCGCCGCCCTGGATCATGAAGCCGTCGATGACGCGGTGGAAGATGGTGCCGGTGTAGAAGCCGTCCCGCGCGTATTGCAGGAAGTTGGCTGCACTTTTGGGTGCGTTGTCGAAGTCCAGTTCGATGCTGATGTCACCGTAGGTGGTGTGCAACGTGATCATGAGTGCTCCCTGAGAAGGTTGGTATTGTGTGTCCGGCGCTATTGTACCCGAACTCCGTGTCTGCGGGCCTCGCGATTGAGGCCAATCCAGATGCCGACCAGTGCCAGCACCAGGTAGGTCACGCTCAGCCAGCCGAGGGCGTAGCTGCCCAGCCCGACATCCAGAATCAGCCCGTAGATGACCGGGGCGATGGCGGTGCCCACCACGGTCACGGTCAGTATGAGGGACTTGATGGCGCCGATGTGACGGGTGC
>JBJHBP010000051.1:0-5131 GCA_050485545.1 Gammaproteobacteria bacterium | reverse complement strand
CTTCGGGGACGGCGGAAGAGCATCCATGCGCCTCGGCCGCGGCCATCCATGGCCGCGGACGCCCCGAGAAAGGGGGATGCTACGCCACGGCACGGCTTTGACGGTGTCGCCACACATGATCCTTGCGGGCAGGGCGCTGCGGTGAGGAATGACGCGCGATCAGGGCAGCAGGGCGGCGAGTTTGAGGCCGAGCAGGTACACCGGCAGTGCGGCCACGAGGCTGTCGATGCGGTCCATCACACCGCCGTGGCCGGGCAGCAGCGTGCCGGTGTCTTTCAGGCCGGCCTGGCGCTTGAAGACGCTGACGGTGAGGTCGCCGACCACGGAAATCAGCGCCGTGGCCACGGCAATCGCGATCAGCGGCGCAACCGGCCAGTCCATCATCAGGGCCGCGACCCAACCGACAATGGCGGCCAGCAGCACACCGCCCGCGAGCCCCTCCCAGGTCTTGCCCGGACTGACGCGCGGAGCCAGTTTTACCCGGCCCATGGTGCGCCCGGCGGCATAGGCGCCGACGTCCGCGGACCAGACCAGTGCCAGGGCGGTAAACGCCAGCGCCGCGCCCTGCGGCGCGGCGAGCAGATAGGCCAATGCCACCCACGAAGGTATCAGTGCCGGCAGACCCGCGAGCAGGACCACCGGCTCGGGCACATGAACGGGATAGCGCAGCACCATGATGAAGGCGGCGGCCCACCAGGCCAGTGCCATGATCACGGCCACCGTGCTGGTCAGCGCCGACAGGCCCGGCAGCAGCACGACCAGGCATGCGGCCATCAGCAGCAGTGCGGCGTAGAAAACCCGCGCCCCACGCTGCCAGCCGGCCAGAGCGGCCCATTCCCATGCGCCCAGCACCCACAGGATCGCGAAGGCCGCGGCCGCGTAGACGGCAGGCAGAAAAAATACGGCGACGATCACCGCGCTGCCGAGTATCAGCGCCGTGATGATACGCGTGATCAGCAATTGACGGCCTCGACCTGATCGCCTGTCTTGCCGAAACGGCGCTGCCGGTGGGCGTAGAACGCAAACGCCCTGTCCAGCTCATCGGACTGGAAGTCGGGCCACAGCATGTCGGAGAAGAACACTTCGCTGTAGGCCAGGTCCCACAGCAGGAAGTTGCTGATGCGCTGTTCACCACCGGTGCGCATCAGCAGATCGACAGCGGGCAGACCCGCCGTGCTCAATGCGCCGGCCACGGCGGCTTCGTCGATGGCGGATGGATCCAGGCGCCCGGCAACGGCTTCCGTGGCCAGCCTGCGGGCGGCCCTGGCGATATCCCAGCGCCCGCCGTAGCCCACGGCAACAACCAGATCCATGCGACTGTTGTTCGCGGTACGCGCTTCCGCCATACGGGTCGCCTCGACAAGGCGCGGATCCAGCGATTCCAGATCACCGATAAACCGCAGCCTGATGTCGTTGCTGTCCAGATCGCTGACTTCGCGTTCCAGCGCATCGATGAACAGCGACATCAGACAGCTGACTTCCTCGCGCGGCCGCTGCCAGTTCTCACTGGAGAACGCGAACACCGTCAGCGTGCGCACACCCGCTCTGGCGCAATGCTCCACCGTCATCCGCAATGGCTTGATGCCGGCCTGATGACCTGCCTGTCGGGGCAGCGAGCGACGCCGCGCCCAGCGACCGTTGCCGTCCATGATTACGGCAACGTGCTGCGGAACGCTGAAGACGTCAGTGGGACGGCTGGCAATGGCGACCATATCGGTGTATCCGATGCAGGCGTCAGAATTCCATGATTTCCGCTTCTTTCTCTTTCAGAAGCGCATCGACTTCCGCGACGAAGCGGTCCGTGAGCTTCTGCACATCATCCTGTGCACGTCGCTCCTCGTCTTCCGAAATCTCCTTTTCCTTGAGGAGATCTTTCAGGTCGCCCAGGACATCGCGACGGATATTGCGGATCGAAACCCGGCCGGACTCGGCCTCGCTGCGCACCACCCGCACCATGTCCTTGCGGCGCTCCTCGGTCATCGGCGGCAGCGGCACACGGATCACCGCGCCGGCTGACATCGGCGTCAGTCCGAGATCGGAGGTGAGGATGGCCTTCTCGATCGCCTGCACCATCTGCTTCTCCCACGGCGACACGGCCAGTGTGCGCGCGTCCTCCACGGTGACCGTGGCAACGCGCGTAATCGGCGTTTCGCTGCCGTAGTAGTCAACCGTAACGTGCTCGAGCAGCGCAGCGTTCGCACGACCGGTGCGCAGTCTGGAAAACTCGTCGCGCAGCGCCTCGATGCTGCGCGCCATCCGCTTCTCGGCGTCTTTTTTCAGTTCATTGATCATCTGTTGGTCCCGCCAGCGACCTGAGCGGCGCCGGTCCAGTGATTGTTCACCGCCGTCCCCAGCGTTTCCCCGCGAACCAGGCGCACCAGATCCCCTTCGTTGTTGAGATTGAATACGACCAGAGGCAGATCGTTGTCACGGCACATCACGATGGCCGTGGCATCCATCACACCCAGCTTCTCGGTCAGCACCTGATCGTAAGACAGCGTACCGTAACGCACCGCATCGGGATTGGTCACCGGATCGGCGGAGTACACGCCGTCCACCTTGGTGGCCTTGATCAGCACGTCGGCGCCGATCTCGATGGCGCGCAGACTGGCCGCGGTGTCGGTTGTGAAGAACGGATTGCCGATGCCGGCCGCGAAGATGACCACCCGCCCCTTTTCCAGGTGACGGATGGCGCGACGGCGGATGTAGTCCTCGCAGATTTCATGGATCTGCAGAGCCGACAGCACCCGCGCAGTGCCACCGGCGCGTTCCAGCGCGTCCTGCATGGCCAGCGCATTCATCAGCGTCGCGAGCATGCCCATGTGATCGGCAGTCACCCGATCCATGCCGCCCTCGGCCAGGCCGGCGCCGCGAAAGATATTGCCGCCGCCGATGACCAGACCGACCTCGACGCCAAGATCGATCAGTTCGACGACTTCGCGCGCAACGCGCTTGAGCATCACCGGGTCGATCCCGTACTGCTCGCTGCCCATCAGGGCCTCCCCGCTCAATTTCAACAGGATCCGCCGATACGCGGGTTGAAACTCATTGGGGCCTTGCGCCATTGCGACCTCGTTCGTGGACTGGATGACTACCCGATACAGTGGCGGAATCCGAACAGTCTAAAGGCCCTGGGACGCCTTCGCCTGCGCCATGACTTCCTGCGCGAAATCCACCTGCTCTTTCTCGATGCCCTCGCCAACCTCGTAGCGAATGAAGCGTACGACGCGCGCACTTTCCGCTTTCAGCAGATCGCGTACCCGCCGATCCTGATCCTTGACGAACGGCTGCCCGGTGAGCGTGATCTCGTCGACATGCTTGCGCAGCCGGCCCTCGACCATCTTTGCGACGATCTCCGGCGGCTTGCCCTCCTGGGCGGCCTGGGCGCTGAGAATCTCGCGTTCCTTCTCGAGTTCGTCGGCGGGCACGTCTTCGCTGGACACGAAGCGCGGCGCAACGGCTGCCACCTGCATCGCCAGATCACGGGCCAGTTCCTCACTGCCGCCTTCCAGCTCCACGAGCACGCCGATGCGGCCCATGTGGAGGTAGCGACCCACCGTGCCACTGCTGCTCAGGCGCTCGAAGCGCCGCACCGAGATGTTTTCGCCCACCTTGGCCACCAGCGCCTGCCGGGCGACTTCCAGCGACTGGCCGCCGGCATCGGCAGCCATCAGTTCTTCCACGGAATCGGCGCCACCCTTCAGGGCCACCGCCGCCACCTGTTCGACGAACTGGCGGAAGTTGTCATCCTTGGCGACGAAGTCGGTTTCCGAATTGACCTCGACCAGCACGTAGCGACCCGCGCCGGGCTCTTCCTGCACGACCACCGCGCCTTCGGCCGCCACGCGCGAAGCCTTCTTGTCGGCCTTCGCCTGACCCGCCTTGCGCAGGATGTCGGCCGCGGACTCGATGTCGCCCGCGGCTTCGACCAGCGCGCGCTTGCAGTCCATCATGCCTGCGCCGGTACGTTCGCGCAGTTCCTTGACCAGTGCCGGTTTGATTTCCATAGTCACAATCTCGCTTCATCTGTCTCCGGTCTGCGGACAGCCTGGGCTGTTGCCGGGCCAGCGGCCCCGACCGGATTCGGTTGGACGGTCTAGCTCTTCCCGGCGGCCCCGGCCGGCTCAGAGGCTGCTTCCGGGGCCGCGCCCTGCTCAGCCGCGTCGGACGCCGGTTCGGCGGCCGCTGCCGGTTTGGCCTCGTCGCTGCCCGCAGCCTCGGCCGACGCAGGCGCCGCAGCACCGTCACCGGATTCCGCCGCTTCTGCCGCTTCCGCCGCAGGGGCGGCCGGCGTGACGCGGGGCCGGGTCTTGGCGGCCACGCGGGGACGCTTCTTCGCCGGCGCTTTCTTGCCGCGGGTCTTGTCCGTCAACGGACGACCCTGATCATCCAGCTCGACGAAGTCGTCGTCGCCCGACGGTACTTCAGGCGCCGAAGCCTTGCCGGCCAGCACCGCATCGGCCACCGCCTGCGAATACAGCAGGATTGCGCGCATCGCGTCGTCATTGCCCGGGATCGGGTAGTCCACCCCTTCCGGCGTGCAGTTGGTATCGACCACGGCGACCACCGGAATGCCCAGCTTGCGCGCTTCCTTGATCGCGATTTCCTCGTGCCCGACGTCGATCACGAACACCGCGTCCGGCAGCGACTCCATTTCCTTGATGCCGCCCAGCGCGCGCTCCAGCTTGGCGCACTCGCGCGTGAAGCCCAGCAGCTCCTTCTTCGTGAAATCGCGCCCCGACGTGCCGGCAGCGATCTCTTCCAGCTCGCGCAGTCGCTTCACCGACTGACGTATGGTCTTGAAATTGGTGAGCATTCCGCCCAGCCAGCGCTGGCTCACATAGGGCATGCCGCAGCGTGCGGCCTGCTGCGAAACCGCATCGCGCGCGGCGCGCTTGGAGCCGACGAACAGCACACGGCCTCCATCGGCGACCAGGCGGCGGACAAACTCCATCGCCTCCGCGAACAGCGGCATGGTCAATTCAAGGTTGATGATGTGGATCTTGTTGCGTTCGCCGAAGATGTACCGGGACATCTTCGGGTTCCAGAATCGGGTCTGATGCCCGAAATGTACGCCAGCTTCCAGCATCTGGCGCATGGAAACGTCAGTCATTGCAGAACTCCTTGTGGG
>JBJHBP010000050.1:0-5540 GCA_050485545.1 Gammaproteobacteria bacterium | reverse complement strand
CGCCTTACCTGCACGTAATCGGATATCTCGGCTTCGATGGCCAATCGAGCCTTCTCCGCATGTCCCTCGCCTGGAAGACATCCGGACAGGCGGCCTCGTGGCGTCATGACCTGTTTGTGCTCAAGGTGCGATGGCGGCGTGCATTCGCCGGTCAAACCGTTTCTTAAAGACTCAAGCGATAATCAGGACGGAATGGCGCGAGCGAGGGAGCTTTACGTGCGGTTTTCCGCGGCGAGAACGGCTGAGGGTCTTCTACCCGGGTGGCTCGCCCGGCATGCCTTGCCGTTTGCCCGACGCGTCGACGACATCCTGACCACACGCGACGACAGGGCGGAAGCCGGAAGGCTGTCGCTCTTGGCCTTTTTCGTGCGCGTGGCCAGCGCAGCGATCGCGTTCGCCAGTCAGGTTTTCCTGGCGCGCTGGATGGGCAGCTTCGAATACGGCATCTTCGTGCTCGTCTGGACGACGATGATCATCCTGGGCAGCCTCTCCTGCCTCGGCTTCCAATCCTCCGTGATCCGCTTCATTCCGGAATATCGCGCCACCGGGCGCAACGAGGAACTGCGCGGCATCCTGCGCACCAGCCGCGTCTTCGTTCTTCTCGCATCCAGCGCGATCGCCGCTGTCGGCATTGCCGGTGTCACGCTCTTTTCGGGCTTCATGGAGAACTACTACGTCATCCCCTTCTATCTGGGGCTGATATGCATGCCGATGATCGCGATGTCGGAGGTCGCGGAAGGCACGGCGCGCGCCCACAATTGGGGCAATCTGGCCCTGATGCCGATCTACATCCTGCGGCCCCTGCTCATCCTGCTCTTCATGGCCGGCGCTCTGGTGGCCGGGTACGCGCCGAGCGCGGTGACGGCCATCGTCGCAACCATCGCCGCGACCCTTGCCACGGCCTTCTACCAGGTGCTGTCGACCGCCTATCACGCGAGCCGCCAGATCGAACCCGGTCCGTCGCGGATGCATCTGGGACACTGGATCGTCGTGTCGCTGCCGATCTTCCTGGTCGAGGGCTTCTTCTTCCTGCTGACAAATGCCGACGTGCTGCTGGTCGGCTATTTCCTGCAGCCGGAGGACGTGGCGGTCTATTTCGCCACGGTCAAGACGCTGGCGCTGGTCCATTTCGTCTACTTTGCCGTCAAGGCAGGGGCGGCGCAGCGCTACGCCCAATACGCGCATGGCGGCGACCATGCCCGCCTGGCGGCCTTCGCCCGCGACACCGTTTCCTGGACCTTCTGGCCCTCTCTTGCGATGGGCGGCGTCGTGCTGGTGCTCGGCAAGCCCATGCTGATGCTGTTCGGCGAAGGCTTCGCCGCCGGCTATCCGTTGCTCTTCCCGCTGGTTGCGGGCGTGGTCATCAGGGCCGCGGTCGGTCCGGCGGAAAGCCTGCTGACGATGAGCGGACACCAGAATGTCTGCGCCGGCATCTATGGTGCGGCGCTCGCCTTCAACATTGCACTGACCGCCCTTTTGATACCGGTGCTCGGCTTGTGGGGCGTGGCGTTGGCCACCGCGCTGGCCATATGCCTGGAGGCCAGCCTGCTGGCCTTCGTGATCTGGCGCCGTCTCGGCATCCTCATGTTCATCATGGCACCGCACCCGACACCCCGCGAGGCCGGCTGATGGCTGCCATACCCCTGATCGAAGAGACGAGCGCTTCGCGCTCCGGCGCCATGATCGGCCATCTGGCGGGTTTCGAGCAGTTCGAAACGCCACCGCATCTGACCGAAGCGCTGGAAACGCGCCGGCCAGTGCGCCGCCTGGCCATCTATCCCGCTTCCGCCGGCTTCGAGATGGTGGAGGAACTCGACTATCTGGCCGCCCGCACCGTCGAGCCCAACATCTTCTTCAATCCCCGCTTCCTGGCGCCGGCGATGCCCCGCCTCGAAGACAAGGAGGTACGGCTTGCCGTCATGCGCGACGGCGACGAGCACCGCTCCCGGCTCAGGCTGCTGGTGCCCTTTACTATCGAGCGCTCGTCCATTGCGCTCGGCGTACCGGTGATGCGCACATGGTCCAACATCTACGGCCCGCTCGGCACGCCGCTGCTCGACCGCGACGACCCCTCGGGCGTTCTGGAAGATTTCATGTCCATGCTGTCGCGGCCGCATCTCAAGCTGCCGCGTGTTTTCGTCTTTCCCGAAATCCGCCTGGACGGCGCGTTCGCCGGCATCCTGCGCCACGTCGCCGCCGCCAACAATCTGCCCCTCACCGTGACCAACGAGTATGACCGCTCTCACCTGGCCAGCCAGTTGGACGGTGACGAATACATGCGGGCAACCCAGAACTCGCACCGACGTGGGGAGTTCCGTCGCCTGTACCGGCGCCTGCAGGAACAGGGCGAGCTGAAATATGAAGTGGCCCGCACGCCCGACGAGATCCGCGAGGCGACGGAAGCTTTCCTGTCTCTGGAAGCCTCGGGCTGGAAGGGACGCGAGCGCACCGCCATGGCGGTCGACCGTTTTCGCGCCGCCTTCGCGCGCGAGGCCATCGACCGTCTCGCCGAACTCGACATGTGCCGCGTGCATTCCCTGCGCCTGAACGGGCGGGTCATCGCCAGCCTTGTCGTTTTCGTGGAAGCCGGCATCGCCTACACTTGGAAGACGGCTTTCGACGAAACACTGTCGGCCTATTCGCCCGGCACGCTGCTGATGATCGAGGTCACCAAATCGCATCTGGAAGACCCGAACATCGAGGTGACGGATTCCTGCGCGGCGCCCAACCACCCCCTGGTGGGTCGTCTGTGGGACGAGACGCGGCCGATCGGTACCATGATCGTCGGGCTGACACCGTCATCCGAGCGCGCGACACGCCAGGTCGGCCAGCAGCTTCATCTCTACCGAGAAACCCGCAACGTGCTGCGCCAGGTGCGCAATCGGGTCAGGAACCTGACCCGCCGCCGCTAGCGCCCGGCCTCACGGCGCGCGCGCTCGCGAAAGATCCGCCTGATCACCTTGCCCGTCGTCGTCAGGGGCATGGAATCCACGAAGGCGACTTCCCGTGGATATTCGTGCGCGGACAGGCGCTCGCGTACCCACTGCCTGATCTCGTCGGCCATATCGGGCCCGGGCTCGTATCCTTCGTTCAGGACCACATAGGCCTTGACGATTTCCGTCCTCACCTCGTCGGGCTTGCCCACCGCCGCGGCAAGTGCCACGGCGGGATGGCCCGACAGGCAATCCTCGATCTCGCCGGGGCCGATGCGATAGCCGGCCGAGGTGATGACGTCATCGTCGCGCCCGAAGAAATGCACATAGCCGTCCTCGTCGCGAATGCCCTGGTCGCCGGTGGTCATCCACTCGCCGATGAACTTCCTGGCCGTTGCTTCGGGGTTCTGCCAGTATTCCAGGAACATGACCGGGTCGGGCTTGCGGACCGCGATCTGGCCGGGCTGTCCAACCGGAACCGGCAAGCCTTCTTCATCGATGATGGCGACCTCGTGCCCCGGCACCTGCCTGCCGATGGCCCCGCCGCGCGACACGCCGATCGCCGCGCAGGAGGCCAGCACCAGGTTGCATTCGGTCTGGCCGTAGAATTCGTTGATGGTGAGACCCAGCTCGGCCCTGGCCCAGTCATAGGTTTCGCGCCCCAGCGCTTCGCCACCCGAGCCGATGGTACGGATGGACAGCTTCCAGCGCCGCGCGATGTCGCGCTCGGTCTTGAGCATCCTGAGCGCGGTGGGCGGAATGAAGGCGTTGCGGACCTTCATCTTCTCCATGAGGCCAAGAGCCATCTGCGGCTCGAAACGCTCGAAACGCCCCGCCACCACTGGCACTCCGAGATAGAGCCCCGGCAGCAGCACGTTGAGCAGGCCGCCCGCCCAGGCCCAGTCGGCTGGCGTCCACAGCAGATCGCCCGGCTGCGGCAGGAATTCGTGCGGCATCTGGACGCCGGGAATGTGGCCCAGCAGGACGCGATGCCCGTGCAACGCGCCCTTGGGCGGCCCGGTCGTGCCGGAGGTGAAGATCATCATGGCCGGATCGTCGGGGCCGGTCGGCTCGGCTTCGAATTGCCGGCTCGAATCGGCGACCAGGCGGTGGAAATCGTCGGCGCCGCGCTCTGCGGCGTCGATCGAGACGAGAAGTTCAAGCAGCGGCAGCCGCGCCGTCAGGCCCGCCACCTTGGCGAGCCCTTGCCCATTGGTCACCACCGCCTTCACGCCCGCGGCATGCAGCCGGTACTCCAGCGCCTCGACGCCGAACAACAGCGCCAGCGGCACGGCGATGGCTCCCAGCTTGTAGATCGCTACATGCGCGATCACGGTCTCGAAACACTGCGGCAGAAGGAGCGCCACGCGGTCGCCACGTGTGACGCCGCGTGCCTTGAGGGCCGCCGCGAAAGCGTTGGAGCGCTCGGCGAGGTCGCCATAGGTGAGGCTGGCGGCTTCTCCCTCCAGACGGTAGTCGAGCAGGGCGACACGATCGGGCGACCGCAAGGCCCAGTCGTCGGAGACCGCGGTGCCGATGTTGAATCGGGAGGGTATGGACCAGGCGAAGTCGCGATACAGCGCCTCGTAGCCGTCACGCCGCCTCAGCATCTGTCGGCGCCGCGCAAAGATGATTGTGATCGGCCGTGGTCAACGGCAGCCGGCACAGCAGGCGCTTCTTCGCGAAGACCCTGCCCGAACATGACTTCAGATATGTCTCGAATGCCAGTGCGGCCAATCTTGCGGGGAAGGCACAGTGCCAAAGCACCTGCCACGGAACATGGTTGGCCGTGCGGGACGACTTGTCGGCATCGTGGGCGGCCAAACACCGTCGGAGATCGGAGGTAGCTTGGATATGCTGCTGATCCGGCGCACTGACGCTGCGGATGAGATAGACGTACCACACGGCAGCCCTCCATCAGTCCGTCTCCACCTCACCTTGCTCAGCGAGCAGGGCTCGGCTGCGCCGGAAACTGCTTCGTCTTGCCGGCTACGCCACGCGTAGCCGCGGGCGAAGCGTGGTGCCCCTGGCCGGGCTCGAACCAGCACTCCTTGCGGAACTCGATTTTGAGTCGAGCGCGTCTACCAATTCCGCCACAGGGGCACGGGGACCTGGGCAGGCCCCGATGGAGGCGGACTATACGGACAGCCCCTGTTCCGTCAAGCGTGGCAACCATAAGCGCGTTGTATCGTTGCGCGGGCCGGCCATTCGCACTAGAGCTTGCCGGCCGCAAGAAGGGGGCCCGAATGCTTCGCAGGCTTTACGACTGGACCATGTCGCTGGCGCGCACGCGCCATGCCGAACGCGCGCTTGCCGGTGTGTCGTTCGTGGAAAGTTCGTTCTTCCCGATTCCCCCCGACGTGCTCCTGATCCCGATGGTGCTGTCGGACCGCATGAAATGGCTGCGCTACGCGCTTGTCTGCACCATCGCCTCGGTGGCCGGCGCAATGCTGGGCTATCTGATCGGCGCACTGCTCTACGACACGATCGGCCAGCGCATCCTCGCCTTCTACCATGCCGAGGACGCATTTGCCCGGCTGCAGGAATGGTACGATGTGTGGGGCGGCTGGGGCGTGCTTTTCGCCGCCGTGACCCCCTTCCCCTACA
>JBJHBP010000049.1:0-5604 GCA_050485545.1 Gammaproteobacteria bacterium | reverse complement strand
GCTACACGACCTTCAGCGTCGGCGGCCGTTACCACCTGGAGTCGGTGCGCGGAGCGCCTGAGCTGTACCTGAACGTCGCCAACGTGTTCGACCGCGACCCGCCGCTCATCCCGTCGACCGCGCTGGTGGGCTTCCAGACCAACGTGGGCATCTACGACACGATCGGCCGCTACTTCACGGCCGGCGTACGCATGACGTTCTGAGCCTCTCAGGTCCATCCTGAACCGGGGCGGGCGCCTGCGCCCGCCCCGGTTCTTTTCTGCCGGTCGAGTGCAGGCGGCAGTCCGGCATGTGAACCACCCGACCCCTATCGGCGCCGTGCCTTCCCGGCCACCTGCGGCACCGCGCGCCTGCCCCTTCGGTATGCAGACCTCAGCCGCGCGGCGAGTAGTCCGGCTGAGATGAATGGATGTCATCACGCGGCAAAGGGTGCTCACGCGCGGCGCGGAGGTGATATCACTTCAGCGCCCGAGCAGGAACCATCCCTGGCGCGTCTCGGACCAAGGGCGTCTTGCGCGCGAGCCCGAACTGCCGGAGCTTGTGTACTCTATACGGGCTGCTGCGGCTCGCCCAGATACTGTGTTGCATCAACCTGGTCGGATAACGCCGATTACCCTTGCCTCCAGCCGCCAGATGTCGCGCATTACGCCTTCTTGCAATGGATTCGCGCGGTTTCTCGGAGATGCCGCAGCAAAATGGGCCGTTTGATCCAATGCAGCGTGTGAGCGGAGTCACGGTGCGGAAAGTCGATAAGCCCTAGCATGGCCCTGGGTTTTCGAGGACAGCTGCTGGTGTTCCAAGCATGCACTGGCGTGAACAACCCGGATTCGGGCTGAGGTACTGATTCGGTGAGTACATTCGAATCGACAGGCTGTTGAAAAACTTGCCTGAGACGCCGATTCGATTACTCCCGGCTTGGTGCCGTTTCTGCAATCGATTTCTGCGGCATAGGGGGGGATGCATGCGCGGTGGGGACATCCATCAGGAAGGGATGTTCAGCTACGTCTCCGCGGAGAGCCGCATCCCGAAGAGTCATCCGCGGCGTCGGGTTCGCGTCCTGGTGGACGAGGCGCTGAAGGAGTTTTCCGGGCAGTTTGAACTGGCGTATACCAGCGTCGGGGGCCCTTCGATTCCTCCCGAGAAGCTGATTCGCGCCCTGCTGTTGCAGATGTTCTGCTCGATCCGCAGCGAACGGCTGCTCTGCGACCAGCGGGACTACAATCTGCTGTTTCGCTGGTTCGTCGGCCTTTCGGTGGACGATCCGGTGTGGAACCACTCGACGTTCTCCAAGGCCCGGGATCGAATGACGCAGGCCGACATGGCCCAGGCAATGCTCGAGCGGGTGGTCGAACAGGCGCGCCGGCGCCACCTCACTAGCGACGAGCATTCAAGCGTCGACGGCACGCTGATCGAGGCGTGGGCGTCGGTGAAGGGTGTGCGGCCGCGCGACGGATCGGACGAGCCGCCCGAAGGAGGCGGACGAAATCCGAGGCGCGATTTCCGTGGCGAGCAGCGGCGCAACGACACCCATGTCTCGACCACGGAGCCGGAGGCAAAGCTCTTTCGCGACGGCTCGGGTCGGGCGGCCAAACTCTGTCACATGGGGCATCTGACCGGCGAGAACCGCAACGGGCTGATCATCACCGCGGCGCTGAGCCAGGTCGTCGGCCGGGCCGAGCGCGAGCAGGTCATCGAGATGGTGCGCCACATCCCCGGCGCCCACCGCATTACGCTGGGCGCGGACAAGAGCAACGACACCCGCGAGTTTATCGAGCAGCTGCGCAGCTACCGGATCACGCCCGCACGTGGTGCAGAACGACACCAACCCACGCTCGGCTATCGACCGCGGCTACGCGCTCAGCCAACGGGCCCGCAAGATGATCGAGGAGCCGTTCGACTGGATGAAAGACATCGGCCCGATGCGAAAGACCAAATTCAGAGGCGTCGACCGAGTTGGCTTTCAGTGGTTGCTCAGCTGCGCCGGGTACAACCTGGTGCGCATGCGCAACCTGCTGGCCCTCTCACACCGGCGTAGGGAGCGGGTGAGCGATGAGCGCAATCGAAGGCGGCCACTGGCCTGGAGACGCAGCCACTATGCTGACCGACGAAATTGAACGGTGCGCCGGCCACCGGTACCGTATCGGCGCAGCCCTCGAGAATCGCTCGTTGCGGTGCGCGTTCAGTCGATTTTCAACGGCCTGTTAATGGGGAGAATCAAGCTTATCCATGCATCCACGCTCCGGTGGTGGTGCTGGTCGCAGCGAAGTGCCGGATCTGCAGGTGGGCGCGCTTGTCGCACCGCGCTGAGACCCTGCACCTGTCGCCGTTCGCGGTTGAGGCCGGGATGGACTCATCGCTTCAGTTCTGCGTGCTTTTCGGCCTGCTCATGCCGGTCCTTGGGGCCGGCGAACGTGCTCCGTCGGACGGCGCGTGGAGTTTAGGGGCACATTCCCGTGCGTGGTGGCTTATATCGTGATTGCCGGGCCGGCTGTCGCCGCAGTCTTGTACGCGTTCTTGGGCTGGCGGCTCGCATCGCTGGCGACGGTTGGAGTACAGGTCTCGCTGTCGTCCTTACTGAAGTTGGACGAGCTGAGCATTCTGCTGCGCTCCGCCGCGGTTCCGTGCCAGTAGTGAGCGTGCAGATGAGCTGTACTCAGCGGGAATCCGGGAAGCCGGGAATCGGGGCGCCGGGCCGGTTCGGCGCGTGCCTGTGCCGCCGGACCAAGAAAGCCCACAAACGAATTGCCCGCCACGCCCTGCGCGTGGGGTCTACGGCGCAGATGACTTGACCTATGGCCGGCATCACCACAATCAGCTTCGGTCTCGCCTGCGCCGCGTTCGTTGTGCTGAGCTTGCTGCTAGGTATCAGGCACCGTGGCAAGCACGCGTTGCGCTGGTTGCCCGTAGCGTGCATTGCCACGGCGCTGTGGGCGGTGGCCGTTGTGGTTCTGGCGGCGAAACCGGGTACGGAGAACTGGATCTGGCCGCTTGACGCGGTACACAGCGGCGTTTGGCTGTGCCTAGTCGCGACGTTGCTGCCGGGCGGGTACAGACTGTTGCCACTGCGCGCCATACTTGTGGTGGCCGCCGTTGCGCCCGTCGTATATTTGTCAATCGACTCGCTCACCGGGCCCGCGGTCGAGCCTACTGAGGTCACGCCGCTCGTTGTGCTGCTGGCCATGTCGCTGCTTGGCCTGGTCGCGATCGAGCAGGTGTTCCGCAACGCCGACAGGTGGAGCCGCGAGGGGCTTCGACTGCTGTGCTTGGGCATTGGCGGACTGTTCGCCTTCGACCTGCTCGTCTACTCTCGCAGCGTTGTGGCCTTGCAGCTTGATGACGATCTGTGGTCGGCGAGGGGCTTCGTAAATGCCGCCATTGTGCCGCTTCTCCTGATCGGTGCTGGGCGTCACCCTGACTGGAAGGACAGCGTGTTCGTGTCGCGTCAGATGGTGTTCCATTCTGCAATCATGTATGGCGTGGGGCTCTACTTGGTCGCGATGGCGCTGGGGGGCAACGTAATCCGCACCGAGGGTGGGGATTGGGGTAGAACGTTGCAGGCCACCTTCTTTGCCAGCGCCCTACTGCTGTTGGCATTTTTTCTGTTCTCGTCACAGCTTCGGGCGCGCATCAAGGTTTTCTTCGCCAAGCACTTCCAATTCGACCGCTACGACTACCGCGAAGCTTGGCTTCGACTCATCGCTACCCTGTCGGATAGCGACGGCGGAACCGCACCGGTACGCGCCCTGCGTGCGCTTGCCGACATCCTCGAGACCGACGAGGGACAGCTGTGGGTTAGCCGCAACCCGGGGGCAGCGTTCGAGTCCGTGGCCGTTATCGGCGACCCGGGTGCCGTCGAGCTGCCGGCAGATCACCCGCTCGTCGAGTTCCTCGCGGAAACTCAGTGGATCGTTGATACTGAGGAGTATCGAACCGACCCGCAACGGTACGCACACGCATTCGGCGCGCTGGCGACCGGCAAGTTGCCGGCTGCTTCGGTGATTGTGCCGCTTCCTCACGAAGAGCGGCTGCTGGGTGTGGCGCGGCTTCACCGCGCGCTTGGGCGCGAGCGTCTCAACTACGAAGACCACGACCTGCTCAAGACGGTTGGCCGTCAGCTGGCGGTATACCTCGCCCAGGATCTGACACGCGAGGAACTGGCGCAGACCCGCCAGTTCGAGGCCTTCAACCGCCTAACCGCCTTCCTGATGCACGACCTGAAGAACCTGATCGCACAGCAGGCGCTGGTGGTTAAGAACGCCGCCAAGCACAAGCACCGTCCGGAGTTCATTGACGACGCGATGGTTACTGTCGAGACCGGCGTGGCGCGTATGCGCCAGCTGTTGGGGCAACTGCAGCGCGGCTCCGCCGAACCTGCCTCCGCACGGATCAGCCTTGTGGCCGTGCTTGAGCGGGTCGTCGCCGATGCCGCTTCTCGCACACCCGTACCAACCGCAATCATTGAAGGGTGCTGCGAAGTGCGTGGCGACGGCGAGAAGCTTACGATGGTGATCGGCCACGCGGTTCGTAACGCGCAGGACGCCACACCGTCTGACGGAAGAGTCACCGTCGGCCTGCAACGTCTCGGGGATCGGGTGCGCGTTGTGATCGAAGACACTGGAAGTGGCATGGACGCGGAGTTTGTGCGCACTCGACTGTTCCGTCCGTTTGACACCACCAAAGGTGCGTCCGGGATGGGTATCGGCGCGTACCAGATTCGTGAGTACGTGCAGAGCATGGGCGGCAGTGTCGAAGTGGACAGCCGTAGGGGGGAGGGCACGCGGTTGGTGTTGTGGATGCCGGCGCTGACATCCGATGACGCGCATGGCGGCGGGACGCGGCGATGGCTGCCGAGCGGTCGGCTATGATAGCGGTGTCACAGAGCACTATGCTCGCCGATACGGCTTCCCCACCGCCTTGGCGATGCAACCCAACGCCCGCGTACAGCTGTGGCTGGACCTGGCCGTGAATGCGGCTGTCGCCGCTAGCGGCTTTTCGCATTCGAGGCCCTTGATCTGCGAAGGCAGTGCTGCGGTACTTCGCCTCATGAGGCTGGGGTGCTGGGAATGACAGCCATACGCAGGCGCCGCAGGATGTGAGAATTCTTGAACTGTCCGGTTTTGGCGCTAGTGAAGGGCGCCTGCTGCGCCCCCAGTTCGGTCCGGACTCAGCCACTGGCTCTATGCAGTATGCGGTCCGCGGCGGCGTCGCTGCCGGCGTCGCTGCCGGCGTCGGTGGATATGCCGTACTTGCTCAGCAGGTCGTACAGCGTCGGGCGCGTGACGCCCAGCAGCTCGGCGGCGCGCGAGATGTTCCCCGAAGTGCGCGCCAGCGCCTCGCGCACCGCGCGCGTCTCGGCCCGCTTGCGCACCTCGCGCAGGTTCAGCGGCGAGTCGCCGTCCTCGTGTCCGGCCAGGCCGAGGTCCATCGCGGTCACCTGCTTGCCTTCGGCCATGATCACCGCGCTCTTGATGCGGTTCTCCATCTCGCGCACGTTGCCGGGCCAGGCGTAGCCGTTGATGGCGTTCATCGCGTCGTCGCTGAAGCCGCGCATCGGCCGGCCAAGCTGCCTGGCGAAGCGCGCCAGGATGTTGCGGGCGAGCACGA
>JBJHBP010000048.1:0-6075 GCA_050485545.1 Gammaproteobacteria bacterium | reverse complement strand
CTCAATATTTTTTTCTTTTTTGTTTGGTGGTTTTTTTTTTTTTTAAACTCCACCCCCCTCGGGCGGCGGGGGGGGGGCTTTGGGGGGTCGGCCCCCATGGGTCCCGTTTCTGCCCCCCCAAAGGCCACACGCTGGCAGCCTGACTAAGCGCCATTCACACTGAGGTATCATTGCGCCCCCAGATCGATGCGGACAGCCGCCAGACCATGCAGACCAAGTTCTGTCACGACCACAACCTGCTGCGCCGGCCGGATGGGCCCGGGCGCTATGGCATCCGCGTCACCCTGCCACGCGGCGACAGCTTCAGCCGGCTGATCGGTCAGGACTGGGAAAGGCTGCACTGGTACGCCACCGAAGAGGAACGCGACCGCGCGCTGGCGGACATGAGCAGCGAGCATCTGTACTCCCGGCGGGGCGACCGGCCGGCCCTGAATTTCGAGGCCATCAAACGGTAGGGGGCGGAGCGGGCCGGGCTTTGGCGGGGCATCCCCCTTGTCCGGGGGACGGCGGAAGAGCGTCCTGCGCCTTGCCGCGGCCATCCATGGCCGCGGACACCCCCGGCGAAGGGGGATGCCCCGCCAAAGCCCGGCGGCAGCGTTGTCGTGTGTGAAGCGGGTCGGGGTTCGCTGTGTGCGCAAACTCGGCGATCTCGCCTGATCATGCGCGACGCAGCCTGAGTTTACGCGCAACGCGCAGCTACATCGAGACACCCACCGTTATCGTGGCGCCAACGACCACCCCATCAAACAAATGCGGCGTTTTTCCTGCGAGCGCGCTCGGGCCAGGGGCTTGCAGGGGCGTGTGCGGCCAGGGATGGCCGCACCGAGCCGCCACGGATGGCGAACCAGCGTCCCCTGCAAGCCCACGCCACGGGCGCGCTCGCAGGAAAAACACCTCCTTCAGAACATCTCTGACTCGCCGGGTTCGGCCGGCTTGTCGATGTGATAGCGATTGGGGATGAAGTCGCCGGTCACCATGTCGCGATAGGACAGTCCCGGGCCGACCATCGGGTACACACCGGCTTCCGGGTCGATGATCACCTCGAGGAAGGCAGGCCCGTCGAAAGCGAGGAACTCGGCCAGCACCGCCGGCACATCGGCCTTGTCGGACAGACGCTTCGCGTAGGCGAAGCCGTCCGCCTCGGCGCTCTTCACGAAATCCTTCTTGCGCAATGATTTGTCGCTGGCCGACAGGCGCCCCTTGAAGAACAGCCGCTGCCACTGCATCACCATGCCATCGCCGAAGTTGTTCAGCACCAGCACCTTGATCGGCAGATTGTAGGTGGTGGCGGTTTCCATCTCGCCGATGTTCATGCGGATGCTGGCGTCGCCGTCGATGTCGATGACGAGCCTGTCCGGACACGCCAGCTGTGCGCCGATGGCAGCCGGCAGACCGAAGCCCATCGTGCCCATGCTGCCGGACGTGAGCCATTGGCGCGGCCCGCGAAAACCACAGTACTGCGCTGCCCACATCTGATGCTGGCCGACGCCGGTGGCAACAATGGCCTCGCCACGCGTGATGCGGCTCATCGTTTCGATCACATACTGCGGCTGAATCAGCGCGCTGTCACGATCATAGTTCAATCCGTAGGTGGCCTTGAGCGCGGCAACTTCCTCGTGCCAGGTGCCGAAATCGCCCTGGAACCGATGTTGCCGCCCCCAGGCGGTGAGGCGATCGAGCGCGTCGGTGAGCAGGCCGGTGTGATGCCAGTCCGCGGACTTGACCTTGTGTATCTCGGACGGATCGATGTCCAGGTGCATGATGCGCCGCGCGTTGGGCGCGAATTTCGATGGATTGCCGGCCACACGATCGTCGAATCGCGCACCCAGCGAAATCAGCAGGTCGCAGTCATCCACTGCATAGTTTGCCGACGCCAGACCATGCATGCCCAGCATGTGCAGACACAGCGGATGCGTGGTGTCCAGACCGCCGATGCCCATCAGCGTGGTCACGACCGGGACGCCGAAGGTATCGACGAAGGCCCGCAGCGCGCCGGCGGCTTCGGCATTGATCGCACCACCGCCAACGTACAGCAGCGGCCGGCGGCTTTCGCCAAGCATTGCGAAGAACGACTCGCAGCGACGCTCGCTGATGCGATTGCCTTCGACTTCGGCCAGGCGCTGGCGGTAGCCGGTGATCGGCAGCGTGCCTTCACCGCGGTAGACGCCCTGCCAGTTCTGCACGTCCTTCGGAATGTCGATGACCACCGGTCCGGGGCGTCCGGTGCGCGCAATCTCGAACGCGGTGCGCATGGTCGCCTCGAGCTTCGCCGGGTCCGTCACCAGAAACACATGCTTGGCCACGGCGCCCATGACGGCGCTGACCGGTGCTTCCTGGAACGCGTCGGTGCCGACGGCGCCGGTGGGCACCTGGCCGCAGATGACGACGATGGGCACGGAGTCGGCCATGCAGTCACGCACCGGTGTCACGCAATTGGTGGCACCCGGCCCGGAAGTGACCATCACCACACCGACCCGTCCGCTGGCGCGCGCGTAGCCCGCGGCCATGAAACCCGCGCCCTGCTCGTTGGCGGGAACGACCAGCGGCATGGGCTCGCGGCCATCGCGCGCATGTTCGCGGTTGTAGCGGAACACCGCATCGTAGGTGGGCAGGATCGCCCCGCCGCTGTAGCCGAAGATGGTGTTGACACCCTCATCGGCCAGCACCTGGACAATGGTATCCGCTCCGCTCAGGACGGTGCCTGCCAGCGGATGCGCGGGGATTTTCAGTTGCGGTTGAATCAGGGTATCCATGGCCGGGAATGACGGCGCGAAAAACAGCGCGGATGATGGTCCGCACGAGTGTTGTCGAAATGGGCATGCATTGCAATAGCAGGGCCTGTGCGCGTACATTGGCCGGCTCCATCTTCGCCCAGCCGCAACCCGATGCGACCCTGCCCATGCGACATATAATCTCCATTCTGCTGCAGAACGAGGCAGGTGCCCTGGCACGGGCCGCCAACATGTTCTCCTCGCGCGGCTACAACATCGAGAGCCTGAACGTCGCCCCCACCGCCGACGAGACCGTGTCACGGCTGACGCTGGTAACCACCGGTTCCGACGACGTGATCGACCAGATCGCCAAACAGCTCAGCAAGCTGATCGATGTTGTCAGCATCACCGACATGACGAGCACCGATCACATCGAGCGCGAACTGGCACTGCTCAAGCTGCGCCTCGTGAACGGCAGCCGCGAGGACCTGATCGGCATGCTGGAGACCATCGACGCCCAGGTGCTCGACGACCATCAGCAGCATTTCACCGTGGAAATGGTCGGTGGCAGTGAAGACATCGACCGCTTCGTCAGGCAGGTCAGCAGCCATGCCGAAGTGCTGTCCGTGGTTCGCAGCGGCGCAATGGCCGTCAGCCGCGGCGCGCCGCTGCTCGGCCAGGGCTGAGCCACCAGCACCTGCCACCATCGCCGGAGACCCTCGCCCGTGAGCACCAGCTCTGCCGCCAGTGCCCAGCGAATCGATGCCGCCCGGCGCATCGTGATCAAGATCGGTTCGGCCCTGTTCGTCGATCAGCACACCGGCACGCTGGATCGCGCCTGGCTCGATGCGCTGTGCGACGACGTGCACGCGCTGCGTGACGCCGGCAAGGAAGTCGTGATCGTGTCCTCCGGCGCCGTGGCGCTGGGAATGCGCGAACTGGAAATCAGTCCGCGTCGTGCGCGACTGGAAGACAAGCAGGCTGCGGCGGCCGCCGGTCAGATCCTGCTTGCCCATGCCTATCAGGAGACGCTGGGCAGACATTCGCTGAAGGCCGCCCAGGTGCTGCTCACGCTGGACGACAGCGAAAGCCGCAGGCGCTATCTGAATGCGCGCAAGACGCTGCTGACACTGCTGCGCTGCGGCGCAGTGCCGGTGGTCAATGAGAACGACACCGTGGCCACCCAGGAACTGCGCTACGGCGACAACGACCGCCTCGCCGCGCGCGTTGCGCAGATGGTCAGTGCCGAATGTCTGATCGTGCTGTCCGATGTCGACGGGCTGTACAGCGCCGATCCGCAGCGCGATGCCGGCGCCGTGCACATCGCCGAGGTGACCGAACTCACCGACGAACACTTCGCACGTGCCGGGGGACCAGGTTCCAGCCACGGATCCGGCGGCATGCGCACCAAGCTGGAAGCGGCGCGCATCGCCATGAGTGCCGGCTGCCAGATGGCGATCACCAGCGGGCGCGTGATCCGGCCACTGACCCGCCTGATCGAGGGTGGACGCGCCACCTGGTTCCTGCCCGCAGCCTCCGCCGCCGCCGCACGCAAACAGTGGATCGCCGGCGCGCTCAGCGTGCGCGGCAGCCTGTGTGTCGACCCGGGCGCCGAACGGGCTCTGGCGGCCGGCCGCAGCCTGCTGCCCGCGGGCGTATCGGCCGTGCAGGGCGAATTCGAACGCGGCGATGCCGTGCGGATCGTGAACGCTCAGGGCGTGGAACTGGCGCGTGGTCTGGTAGGCTATTCGGCCATGGAGGCCCGGTTGATCGCGGGACGCAAGTCCGATGCGATCGCCGGCATTCTCGGCTATCCGGGTCGCGACGAAATGATTCACCGCGACGACCTCGTACTGACGAATCGGCAGAATGGGCACGTGAGCGCAAAGTCATGAACGCAACCTTGAGCGCAACATGAGCGTAAAGAGCACTGTGGTGCGTTCAGGCGATGACAGCCTGCACGGGCGGATGATGGAACTGGGCCGTCGCGCACGCGCGGCCGCGTCCGTCCTCGCCCGCACCGACACCGAAACACGCAATGCGGCCCTGCGCGCCGCCGCCACCGCACTGCGTGAAGACGCCGCCAGGATACTGGCCGCCAACGCCGATGACCTCACCGAAGCCCGCAATCGCGGCCTCGGCAGCGCGCTGATCGACCGGCTGGCACTGGACGACGCACGCATCGAAGCCATGGCCCGTGGCGTCGAGGCCATCGCCGCGCTGCCCGATCCGATCGGCGAAGTGACCGCCGAGTGGACCGCACCGCGCGGCTTCAACATTCAGCGCGTCCGCGTGCCACTGGGCGTGATCGGCATCATCTACGAAAGCCGCCCCAATGTGACCGCGGACGCCGGCGGACTGTGCGTGAAAAGCGGCAATGCGGTGATCCTGCGTGGCGGCAGTGACAGTGCGCGTTCCAGCGCCGCGATCCACGCCGCGATGATTCGCGGCCTCACGGCAAGCGGCCTGCCCGATGCCGCCATACAGATGGTGCCGACCCAGGACCGCGACGCGGTGGGCATCCTGATGCGCGACATGACCGCGTATCTGGACGTGATCGTGCCACGCGGCGGCAAGAGCCTGATCGCGCGCGTACAGCAGGAAGCACGCGTGCCGGTGCTCAGTCACCTGGAAGGCATCTGTCACACCTACATCCACGAGGCCGCCGATCCGGCCATGGCGCGGGCGATCGTGCTGAATGCAAAGATGCGCCGCACCGGCATCTGCGGCGCAACCGAAACCGTGCTGGTGGATGCCGGCTGCGCCGACACCCATCTGCCGGGCATCGTTGCCGACCTGCTCGAAGCCGGCTGTGAGGTGCGCGGCGATGCCCGCACACGCGCCTGTGATTCACGCGTGAAACCGGCATCGGCAGCCGATTTCGGCCACGAGTTCCTCGATGCCATCGTCGCCATTCGGGTGATCGACAGCCTGGACGCCGCACTCGAACACATCCGCAGCCACGGTTCCGGCCACACCGAAGCCATCGTCACCGAGAACGCCGATGCGGCGCAGCGCTTCCTGAACGAACTGGACAGCGCCATCCTGATGCACAACGCATCCACCCAGTTCGCCGACGGCGGCGAGTTCGGCATGGGCGCCGAAATCGGCATCGCCACCGGCCGCATCCACGCCCGCGGCCCGGTCGGCGCCGCCGAACTGACCAGCTACAAATACCTCGTCAGAGGCCACGGACACACCCGCCCCTGAATGCCAACGCGTGGCCCAATCTCTTCCTCTTCATGAAACGGCAACGTCAAAGCCTGGCCGTTGCGCGGCATGCCCCTCTGTCGGGGCGTCCCCCTTTCTCGGGGCGTCCGCGGCCATGGATGGCCGCGGCCGAGGCGCACGGACGCTCTTCCGC
>JBJHBP010000047.1:0-6467 GCA_050485545.1 Gammaproteobacteria bacterium | reverse complement strand
CTTTCTCGGGGCGTCCGCGGCCATGGATGGCCGCGGCCGAGGCGCATGGACGCTCTTCCGCCGTCCCCGAAGAAAGGGGGTACAACGCGGCAGACCGGCTCTGACGGTGTCGCCGTTCATGAATCCCCCCAAGCAGGCAGCCGAGCGGACTCAGGCTGCTATTGCTCCAGCAACCCGCTGGAATAGGCAAAGCCGCCGTCCGACTCGATGATCACGGCTTCGTAGCCGGGCCACGCCTCGATCAGCGCCAGACCCTGCTCCACACCGAGCACGAACACGGTCGTGGACAGACCGTCGGTGAGCGTGGCGTCGGGGCCGATCACGGTGGCGCTGAGCATGCCATCCACCGGCCGCCCGGTCTGCGGGTTGATGATGTGGTGGTAGCGCACCCCGTCTTCCTCGAAGTAACGCTCGTAGTCGCCGGATGTGGAAATGGCCTCGTCGATCAGCGGCAGCCGCGTGACGATGCCGTCGGCCTGACGGGGATGACGGATGCCGACCATCCACGGCTGACCGCGGCGCTCGCCGAGCACGCGCGTGTCACCGCCGGCGTTCAGCAGCGCATGCTGCACACCTTCACCGGCGAGAAAGGCCGCCGCGGCCTCGATGGCATAGCCCTTGGCGATGCCACCGACATTGATGCGCACGCCATCCGACAGGAACCGCACCGTGAGGTTTCGCTCATCCAGCTGCAGATGACGGAAGTCCACCGCGTCCAGCCGCTCGACGATGGCTTGCTGCGATGGCGCGATCCGTGCCCGGAAGTCATACAGATAACCTACGCTCTCGTAGGTGATGTCGAACGCGCCGCCGCTGCGTTCGGAGAGCTCCACCGAGCGGCTGATCACCTCGAACAGCGCCTCGCCGACCGGCACCGCGGCGGTTGCCGCGTCACGGTTCACGCGCGAAATCTCACTGTCCTCCTTGTAGGTGCTCATGCGGTCGTCGACATCGCGGTAGATGGCCAGCACCTGTTCCATCAGTGCGGCGGCGCGGTCGGCATCCTCGTGCCACAGATCCACCGACACGCGGGTGCCCATCAGGTCGATCGCGGCGCCATGCCACTCCGCGTAGCCGGTCGATGACCAGCCCGGCAGGATCACCAGCGTGAGCATGGCCGTCAGCCGCGACAGCGCCGCGACAAACCGCGAACCGCGACGTTGCCGCAGACGCAAGCACCGGCGTATGCTCGGCAGCCTCGACCGACCAAGGAGCGTGCGCATGGAATGGATCATTCTCGGCATCATTGTCGCCTTAGTGTTCTGGGCGATCATGATGTACAACAACCTCGTGAACCTGCGCAACCGTGTGCGCAACGGTTTCTCGCAGATCGATGTACAGCTCACCCGTCGCTACGACCTGATTCCCAACCTGGTCGAGTCGGTGAAAGGCTACATGAACCATGAGCGCCAGACACTGGAAGCGGTGATCCAGGCGCGCAATGCCGCGAAGTCCGGACTGGAAAAAGCCGCCGCCGACCCCTCCGATGGCTCATCCATCAAGCAGCTGGCGGCGCTGGAAGCCACACTGGGCGGCACCCTTGGACGACTGTTCGCGCTATCGGAGTCCTACCCGGACCTCAAGGCCAACACCAACATGCTGAAGCTGCAGGAAGAACTGGCGACCACCGAGAACCGTGTCGCGTTCGCCCGGCAGGCTTTCAACGATGCCGTGATGACCTACAACAATGCCTGCCAGAACTTTCCGAGCAATCTGATCGCGAACATGTTCACCTTCAAGCACGGCGAGTTTCTGGATATCGGTGACGAGGCCAAGCGCGAGGCGCCCAAAGTCTCGTTCGGCTAGTTCCGCACGTGGTCGACTTCTTCACCCGTCAGCAGCAGTCGCGCCGCACGACGCGGCTGCTGATCGGCATGTTCATCGCCGCGGTGATCGCGATCGTCGCGGCGGTGACGCTGGTTGCCGCCGTGTTCACCGGCGTGTATTCGGCGCAGGCCGGCTATCCGTATGCAGCGGGCACGCAGCCAGGCAGTCTGGTCGACTGGGCCGCCTACAACTGGCTGACGCTGCTGATCATTGCCGGCATCACAGCGGGTTTCATCGGTCTTGCCAGTTTCTATCGGGCCGCGACGCTGGCGGCCGGTGGTGGACAGGTTGCGCGCATGCTCGGGGCCACGCCTCTGGATCCGCACAGCAGCGATCCACTGCATCGGCGGCTGCTGAATGTCACCGAAGAGATGGCCATCGCGTCGGGCGTGCCGGTGCCCGAGATTTTCGTGCTGGAGCAGGAGTCGGGCATCAATGCATTCGCCGCCGGACTCACGCCCAGCAATGCCGCCATCGCGGTGACCCGCGGCGCGCTCGAGCAGCTGGACCGTGCCGAACTGCAGGGCGTGGTGGCGCACGAGTTCAGCCACATCTTCAACGGCGACATGCGCATCAATCAGCAGCTGATCGGCGTGAGCTACGGCATTCTGGTGCTGTCGCTGGTCGGCCGCTGGATGCTGCGGGCGGCACATCTGGGTCGGCGTGGCCGCTCGGGCCGGGGTGTCATGGCGGCGGTCGTGATCGGCCTGGCGCTGATCGTGATCGGTTCCATCGGCGTGTTCTTCAGCCGCCTGATCAAGGCCGCCATCTCCCGGCAGCGTGAAATGCTGGCCGACGCGTCCGCCGTGCAGTTCACACGCGATCCTGGCGCGCTGGCCGGCGCATTGAAAAAAATCGGCGGCTACAGCTCACGCTTCACCGCCGTCGACAGCGAGGAAATCGCCCATATGCTGTTTGCGCGCAGTTCGCGGGCGTTCAGCGGCCTGTTCGCGACGCACCCGCCGCTGCCGATGCGAATTCGCGCGCTGGACCCGTCATTCCGCGATGGCGACTACCCCGAACCGGGCCAGACCTCCGCCGCCCGCCCGGAGCGCGCGCAGACCGCCGGTCTCACCAGCGCCCTGACCGGCGGCAGCAGCCAGACTGGCGACAACGTGGAACGCGGCACCGATACGCTGATCGACCATACCGGCGAAGTCGGCTCTGCCGAAGCCGGTTGCGCGCTGCGCGTCGCGCTGCCGGCGGTGCTGTATGACGCCGCGCATGCGCGCGAGGACTGCCTGCTGCTGGTCGTTGCGCTGGCACTGGACCCTCTGCCACCGGTACGTGCGCGACAGATGACCGTACTGGACACCAGGCTCGGCGCCGACCGTGCCGCCCGCTGCGGCGCGCTGCGGGAAGCGCTGGACACGATGGACGCGACTCTGCGCCTGCCCCTGCTGGAACTGACGGTACCCACGCTCAGACAGTGGCCGGTGGAGCAGATCGGTTTCATGTTCGATCTGGTCCGCCGCATCGGTGATACCGCCGATGACCACAGCCTCGAAAACTACCTGCTGCTGAAAGTGCTGGCCGCCTACCTGCCCGCATTCAGGCCACCTGGCGCGGCCAGGTCGCGGTCATTGTCGGTGGCCAGCGCCATTGCCGACGCACTGGCCGCGGTCGCATCGTTCGGTCACGACGAACTCGCAGTCGCCCGCGCCGCCTTTACCGCCGGTCTGGTCGCCGCCGGCGCCACCGCCGACAGCGCCGAGCGGTCGCTGGCCGGTGGGCGCCTGAACGACCTGGCAGCGGCGCGTGATCTGCATCGCCTTGATCGCGCGCTCGATCGCCTTGCCGACGCCTCACCCGCCGACAAACGCAAGGCGCTGGTGGCGATCCTGGCCACCATCCGTCACGACCATCGTGTCGAGATCGCCGAAGTGGAGCTGTTTCGCGCCATTGCCGCGACACTGGACTGCCCGGTGCCGCCGCTGGCCGCGCTTACACACTGAAACCGGGAATCGGCTACCATCATGCGACCCCTCCCAAGGAGTCGTGACATGATCCGTGCCTTCCCGGTACTCATCATCGCCCTGCTGACTTCGGCGCTGGCAGCCGCACAGCCCCCGACTGACGAAGACGTGCGCCTGCTGTCGGCGGCAACCGTCATCAATGCCTTCATGGAAGATGCCGACAACGCGATTCCCGCCGAGCTGCTGCAACGCGCGCAGGGGATTGCCGTCATCCCGAACGTGATTCGTGGCGGCTTCATACTGGGCGGTCGGCGTGGGCGCGGTGTGCTGGTGGTGCGCGGCGAAGACGGCCGCTTCGGCAATCCGGCATTCGTCACGCTGACGAGCGGCAGTATCGGCTGGCAGATCGGCGCCGAGTCGTCGGACATCGTGCTGGTGTTCGCGAACCAGCGTTCGGTGCAGAACATCACCGCCGGCCGATTCACGATGGGCGGCGACGCCAGCGTGGCCGCCGGGCCGGTGGGACGCAACGCCACGATGGCCGCCACCTTCGGCGCGGAGGTCTACGCGTACATGCGCAGTCGTGGGTTGTTTGCCGGTGCCACCTTCGAAGGCGCCAGACTCGAGATTGATGCCGCGTCGGCCGTACGCTACTACCGCGCCGGTTCGCAGATCAGGCCACTGGAACCGCAGACGGTCGCCACGCCCGACAGTGCACAGCGCTTCCTCGCCGCGCTGCAGTCGGCAGCCACCCCTTCAGCCCCCGACAATCGGCAACAGCAGCGTGATATGGAAGAGGCGCGAACCTTTCCACTGGGCGGCAGGGACTGACTGAAGCACCGGTCGGGTGCCGGCGCGCGGCGGCGCACTCTGTCGTCGCCTCTGTCGTCGCCTCTGTTGTCCGCTCAGTCGTCGTTGCCCGGATCCTGTCCATCGGCGCCACGAGGCGCACCGAACAGTTCTTCGGCCGGATTGCCGACGGGCGCGTCGAACAGTCCCGGCGGGACTTCGAGCTCGGGCGTCGCATCAGGATCGTCCGGATCCACCCACTGTGCCTCGTAGGCCGCCTGAAGCATGGCCCTGCGCAGCGCCTCGGCGCGCCGCTCGGCGTCCTGCTGCTGCGCGGTACGATCGCGCAATTCCGACCGCAGTCGATCCGATTCCGCTTCCAGCTCCGCACGTCGCGCGCGTTCTGCGTCCAGCGCCACGGACGCGGCAGCACGCCGGGCATTCGCGCACTCCAGATCGTTGGCGCTGGCATCCCGGTCTGCATTGCAGCGCACCAGCGTACCCTCCCGGGCCGCGGCATCCTCCACGAACTCGGTAAACGTGCGCGGACGCGGCTGGTTGCAGGCGACCAGTGTCAGACACGCCAGCACACAGCACGACGTCAACAGACGCCGCACGGCGATTCGCGGCACGCGCGGTGTGGTCTCGTTCGAATTGCGGGCGGGCTTTGACAAGGGCCTGTCAGTGCTCTGCTGGTCCGGGACCGCCAAGATAACCTGTAGCGGCGCAGACGCCGCTGCAACAGTTCACAGAATCGATCACACCCCGCGGGGGCCGGATGCATCACCCGCAGGCGCAGGACCGGCTGTCAGCGTGCCCGGGCGTCAACGCATCCTGATCCTGGCGTCAGCGCATTCTGGTCAGCGCATCTCCGCGATGATGCCGTCAAGACCCACCGACATCTCCAGCCCGCCCCAGTTGAACTCCGACTGCAGGGCTGCCTGGATTTCCTCTCGGGGACGGCGCTGGGCATTCATTTGACGAACCATTTCGCCGGTGCGGGTCAGGTAGTCGATGTAACCTTCGATGTTGGCACGGTCGGTGACGCCGCTGTGACCCGGCACGACGATGTCGAAGTCCAGCTGCAGCACGCGCTGCAGGGTGCGCGGCCAGTCACGCATGCTCGCGCCGGCGCTGTAATCGACAACGGCGCGGTACGGACCATACAGCGCAAACAGATCGCCCATGATCACGACGCCCTCATCGGGCACATGCACGACGACATCACCATCGGTGTGTCCGCGACCGAAGTAGTGCAGATCGATCGGCATGTCGTCCAGATAGATCCGCATGAAATCACGCATGGTGATATTGGCCCGGCCCGCCGCTTCGCGCTCCGACATGATGCGGCGTGCGTTTTCGGATGCGATCACCGCCACGCCGATGTCCTGCATGGCCGGGCTACCGCCCACATGATCCGGATGCATGTGTGTATTGATCACGTACAGCAGCGGCGCATCGGTGACCTGACGGATGAACGCCATGATGCCGTCGTGGTCGCCGGCCATCTTGGCGTCCACCAGGACGACGCCCTCGTCGCCGACGATCATCGTGGCATTGCCGGAGGCGGCGTTGCGAATCGAGTAGATCCTGTCCGACACCTCGAAAAGCGTCAGTTCCGGAGGCCCGAAACCGCCCTGGGCACGGGCAACCGAGCTGGCTGCCAGTGCAATCATGAGACCCGTGACGACCGTTGCTGCCATTAACTTCATCGAAGGCTCCTGCGCCGACGCCGGCATGCGATCCGGCGAACTTCTGTGCCAAAAAGGAAATCCGATTCTAACCGCGATCGTGAATTCAGCCCATACCCACCATAGACGCCCGCCGTCAAAGCCGGGTTTGCGTGTGGCGCTGGCCGGGCTTGCGAGTGGCATCCCCCTTTTTTCGGGGACGGCGGAAGAGCGTCCATGCGCCTCGGCCGCGGCCATCCATGGC
>JBJHBP010000046.1:0-7039 GCA_050485545.1 Gammaproteobacteria bacterium | reverse complement strand
CAATCTGCGAATCGAAAACAACGTGACCTACAACACCGTGGGCCACTGCTTCTTCCTGGAAGACGGCATCGAGACTGGTAACGCATTCGTCAGGAACCTGGCGATCCAGACCAAGTGTCATCCGACGCTGGACTGTGTACCGACCAACATTACCCCAAACGGAGAGCTCGACTACACGTACGAGAATCGAATGACCGTGAGGGAGATCAGTTTCCACGGCGGGAATACCCTGCTGCCTTCTGATAACACGGTGGCGTCGTTCTGGATCACCAACCCGGATAACTACTACATTGACAACGTAGCCGCTGGTTCCGACCAGTCCGGTTTCTGGATGTCCCTGCCGCAGCATCCGAACGGCGAGTTCCTGGGCACGGAAATCAGCCGCAACACCTGGCCGCGCCGAACGCCGTTTCGCGAATTCAGGGGCAACGTGGCCCATTCCAATTTCGACGGGTTCATGTTCGATCGCAACATCAATGACGACAACACCTTCGGGTTGGCCGGCAACGCGCACCTGCCCAGGGAAAATCCTGCTGACCCGAACAGCCCGATGGTGAAAACGTACTTCGATGATCTGACCGCCTACAAGAACCGCAATAACGGCCTCTGGGGCCGGGGTGAGCTTCACGTACTCCGCAACCTGAGGTTCGCCGACAATGCCATCGGATTGACGCATTCATCCGGTTCCTTCGGCAGTGAAGAGTTCACCTCACTGGTGATTGATTCGCTGTTCGTGGGCGAATCCGACAATATCGGCAACCCCGTAACGCCAGAGGAAATTGCCTACGGCCGCAGCCTGCCGAAGCGCCTGATTCCGGATTACCCGATCCGCGGCTACGAGTACTACGACTACCGTGACGACGTGGTGAACTCGACGTTCGTGAATTTTCAGGACAACGACAGGCGGGACGCGGGAGCGCTTTCGTGGCTGATGTACACGAGCTCCGGGGTCACTACCGCAAGCACCATCGAGGGTGCGAAATTCGTCAATGCCAAACCCGTACATTTTCCGAAGTACGATATCAGGTTCGACAATGACAACAGGGGTGGTATTGCCTGGCAGACCCTGGCGATCCTCGATCTGGACGGCTCGGTGACCGGGATCCCTGAGTCCTACATTCTGCTCCACGACGGCGAGTACAACAGCGTTGCCACTGACGACACCTGTGAGATTCATCCCACCTGGAATGCTGCCGTGTGTGCGGGTGATGTCGGACGCCTGTATTTCCGTGCCGCCGGCGGTGGCGGTGGTCCCGGATTCGGTGGCGGTGGTGGCGGCTTCGGCGGCGGCGGCTTCGGTGGCGGCGGTGGTGCCTTCGGTGGCGGCGGTGGTGCCTTCGGTGGCGGCGGTGGCGGCGGTGGTGCCGGTGCCGCGCAGGAGCCCATCACGCTTGTTCGCAATGGCAATGAATTTCCCAGCAGGGGTCAGAACACGGTGCGCGCTGGCACCGAGATCCAGGTGATAACCGAAAGACCGCAATTCGCTATCAGTCTGAGTGAAATGAACAAGGATTCATGGGTCATATTTGAACTGCCGGGTTTCGCCAACGCAGGTTCCGGGACGGAGCAGTCCAGTCTGGACGCATTGCGCAATGCGAAGGAGACTTCCTATTTCAGGGACGAGAACGCCCTCTGGGTCAAACTGGTGGTCGCCGAGGAGCCGGTCCCGCCGATTCGTCCGCTGGATATGCAAGTCAGCGTAACGGTCAGCCGATAAGACCCTTTTTCGCGAACTGAACGAAGCCCTCGGCGCAAGCCGGGGGCTTTTTGCGTCCGACGGCGCGTCGCACGTAATCGCCTCGGGCCATGGCGGCATCATTGCTCAATAGTGAGTTGGAATCTGCCGGATACCCGGTCCGACCAAATCACACGGCGGCGCATCAGGTCAACAGTAGTGAGCAGTTCTATCGGGACTGAACCGTAGAGGGAGTACCATCCGGGTCGAGACAGATCGAAATAATAGTCCAGGCTCAAGGAAGCTCGATGCGATTCGCCTGGCGCAAGGGTCAATGAATCAAGAAATCCCGTGGGCTGGTCCATTCCGCCGAAATTTCTGAGTGGTTCCCCCCGGAGGATGGCCGAAAAGAAAAAGTTGTCCCGTTCGCAGCAATCGAAAGCCAGCGCCTGTTCGCCAACGTTCGTTATCTCAAACTCGACGAATACCGGGTCGCCCAGAGCAACTGTCTGGCTTTGCGGCATGAATCGCACCAACAGCTTGTGTCCCGGGTGAATCCGATACAACACATCGGTGTAGAGCAGTTCAGCCGCCCTGACGGCATCGCCTTCCAGCAAGGATCGCAGCTCGACGGTTACGTGGCTGATCCCGAAAACAACGATGTGTGACGTGAAGGTTCGATCTCCGATTGCCAGGGCATAAGCTGGCCACGCGATGTCCGGGTTCTGCAGGAGGCCAGCGAAGCCGTCCGCCAGCGCATCGTCCGGTAACTCCACGGGAAGCCGCATGCGTATGTTGAAGCGCTCGTTGAAGTTGTCGGTCGCGAAAACCGTGATCTCGTGCTCGTCAAGATCGGCAGGTTCCCCAATCCAGTAGTGCATGCCACCGTCTGTCTCGACCAGCCGACCGTCCGTCGGCTGGGTGGACAGTACATACAGACCGTCCTCGAAGTGCTGCGCCTGCGTTGCCGCAGCGTACATCAGCAGTGCAAGCAATCTGACGCCATTCGACTTCACGAGGAGCCCTTCGCAACCGCCCTTGCATGATAAGCCAATATCCAGCAGGCGGGTCTATCACTTCCTTGTCATTGGGGGGAGCTACCCGCTTCACAGGGACTTCCTGTCGCCGCCATGAACCGTTCGATCTCCGCGACGGGAGGAAGCGAGGCGCGCGAAACGAATGTGCGCCCATTCAGGGGCCGCCATGCGTTCCATCATGCTGCACCGCTTGCGGCCATACTGTGTGGCGATTCACCGGAGCGGTGACTCGTCTTCTCGCCAGATCGTCAGAAAAAAGAGGATGTGGCGGGGGAAGGCCAGAGGTGCGCCCGCCACTGGCGGGCGCACTCATCGAATGGCAGAGGCGGCCGTCAGCTCACTCGCTGAGCGGGCCGCGCAGGGCGCCCACGGGATATTCCTCGTTGATGACCACGAGGTAGTACTGTTCCGGCGAGCGCGCGATCCGCGCGACGACACCGGGTGCCGGCGCCTCCCTGTGGCCGGTCAGCGTGCCGCCATCGGCCTCCCGGATCGCGATCGGCACCACGATGTTGCCCTCGACCCCCGTGGGGCCGCGGCGGATGTGCACCCTGGTCGGCGTGGCGATATCACTGTAGGTGATGCGCACCTCGACCTCGTTGGTCTCGGGCTTCAGCGTCACCGTGGCCTCGCCCCGGCCGTTGGGGCTGCCCGACACCGGCGGGCCGCTCAGCGACGCTCTGACCGTCATCTCCTGGGCCGCCTCGGCGGCGACCGGGAACACCGGTGCGAGCATCAGCGCGCACGTCGCTGACGCCACAACCCAAAGCCCACTGCGAACGTGAAGTTGATGGTTCGTTTTCACTGTTTGTTGTCCTTGAATCTACAAGCCACTCACCTGTGCCGTCGGCGCGTCGATGCGCCTGAACGTCACCGGCAGTGGGCCCTGAATGCTGAATACGCTGCCCTCGAGGGTGCCTTCCTCCGTCAGCGTCATGGCCGCGTCCCAGGGATCGACGTTCGGCAGCGTGAACTCGAGCTGGCGCCCGTTGATGCGAAGCCCCTCCAACGGCCTGTCGATCTCACCGAGCGTGGTGCCGATGAGCCGGCCGCTGACGCTGCCGTTCTCGTGCCTGATGAAGCGCAGCTCGATGTCGTAGTCGATCGTTGCGATGCGGGGGCTGCCGACCCATCGTCCGTCCAACGCCTCAGCCACCTCGGCTTGCGCCTCCACCGGCGGCAGCGGCGGTGCCTGCGTGTAGGTGTCACGCCGGTAGCGATCCGTCTCGATGAAGTAGGGAATGGCGGTGTTGCCTTCGTGGCAGGCGTACTCGGGCCACCAATACAATGGGTCGTGGCGCATCGGATAACGCACCGTGAAAGGCTCGGTCAGAATGACCGGATCCTCCGTGGTGATCTCGTACAGCCATACGTCGTCGTTGAGACGCACCAGTCGCTCGGTGATGCGCATCTGGTCACTGTGCGGGAAGCGGTTGCCCGGGGGCGACCCCTGCACGCCCAGGTTCATCATCGGATTGTTGATGCGCATGCCATCCGGGAAGTTTGTGGTCTCCACGACCAGCGTGGTGCCTTCCCAGCGCCCGCGCGAATCGCCGAGCCACTGCCGGACGTTCCCATCGAGCGCAGGGCGACCGTCGGTGGGGATGATACGGGCGTCGTGGATCATCTCGGTCTCGAAGATCACGTAGCCGGGCGTCTGCCAGATACGGAAGCCGCCGTTGTAGCGGTACGGCATCATCATCGAGGGCATACCGCGCGTGACGCAGCGGTCCCAGCTGTCGAAATCCCGGAGGCCGTCGAAGGTCATGTCCTCGCCTGGCAGGGGCCAGTCGCTGGCCATCTCATAGGCGCGCAGTTTGCCCTCGGGCGTCAGCTCGGGCAGCAGGCCGTTGGGCGGATCGACGAGAAGGTTCGTCTGGCGCTGCGGAATACGCGAGGGGCCCGCTGCACCGGCTCTGAATGCCGACATCAGCTCGCCTTCGGGCAGCAGGTCAATTTCTTCCTGGATCCGCCGAATTTCCTCGTAATACTCCTCCATCCGCGCGGCGTGCTCTTCCTCGGGATGCCACGCGCGGTCGGGATCGCAGGGCGGCGCGCCGGGCCGATAGCTGTCCGCGCATCGCTCGAACGGCACGCGTCCCGCCTGCATCATGTCGAGCGTGGCCGTGATGTCCGGCTCGCCCCACTCGGTCATGGGGTGCTGCCAGCCCTGCGGGGTCTGAAAGAAATGGTTGGCCTCACTCGGCGCGCCGCGGATCGAATCGTCGATCTGCGCATGCGCTGATGTGCCGAGCGCTGGTATCGCCACGGCCGCCGTGGCCGCGATCACCGCGCTTCTGATGGTAGTGACTCGATGCATCGTCCGCTCCTTAAGACGTTGGCAGAAAGCACTGCCAAGACGAAAGTTAACCGCTCCTGTGGCCTTGGTCCACCAGGGGCATGCTGATTGGATGCGCGGGTGGCCCGGACGTTCACTGACGCCCGGGCGGCTGTCCCCCGCGCGGTTACGAAGCCTTCATGGGAATGATTTCGAATACTTCGTAGACGCTGAAGTCTCGCCAATCCGTGGTGGCGATACGGTTCACGCAGGCACAGTAATAACTGGCCGCCAGCATCGTGTCCAGTAACCGCTTACGACCAGGAAGCTGGTATCGAGGCCTTATCACGAATCCGAACCCGCCATCTCGGACAGCAGGTCGTCTGAGTTGTCGAGAGGTTTCAGAACCTTGCCCACCGAGCGGGGGCGGAAGCCGCGCAAGTCACTGACCGGCCGCAGGCGCTCGCGCTGGTACGGCTCCATGTCCTCCCGGATTCCATGGCCTCCCGGATCAGCTCGGAAGTGGGCCGGGCCAGCCGCCTTGATGCCTGCCGAAATGCCTCGTACGCCGATTCGCTTACATTGATCGTAATGGTCTTCATACATTGCGGCCTCTGAGCCGCAATGCCCCGGCATAGACCGGGGCATTGCGTTCACCCAGCGAGGCTCAAACTACCTGCTGACGTTGATGCTGCCTGCACCACGGGAGGCGCCGGGCCGAGTGTCGCCGCTGGCGACCACCTTGACCCAGAGTGCATCCTGGCTCCTGAAGTACGAGGTGTCGCTGGCCGCGCGCAGCGCAGCCAGGCTGCTCTGCTCGGTACCCGAGGCCGCGGTGGTGAATCCCGGCAGCTCGAAAATCACCCAGGAGCCATTGTTCAGCTGGCTCAGTCTCAGGGACAGTTCCTCTCTTTCGGTGGTCACCTTGATTTCTGTACCGGAGCGTACGTTGGTGCCGGTCAGGTTGGTCTCCGTGCCATTGCGGCTGAGAATGACCGGCTCGGCAGGCGCGCCGCCGCCGAAGCCGCCGAAGCCGCCGCCACCGCCGAAGCCGCCACCGCCGCCCACGCCGGCGACATTCAGGCGCCCGACATCGCCCTCGCACAACGCAGCGTTCCAGGTGGGCATGATCTTGCAGGCTTCCTCGTCGGTGGCAAGGCTGTTGTTAACACCGTCATGAATGAGCACGTAGGAATCGGGGGCACCGCCGAGTGAGCCGTCCAGATCGCGGATCACCGAGGTCCTCCAGGCCGTGCCGTTGCCATTGTCGTTGCCCCACTCACGCACCGTCTCCGGGAAATGGACCGGTTTGGCGTTGATGAAAGTAACGTTCTCGACGGTATTGTTGGTGCTGATTCCGAAGCTGGTATACAGCAGGTAAGAGAGCGCCCCGGTCTTGCGAGTGTCATTGTCCTCGTAGTTGACGAAGGTTGTATTCACCACGTCATGACGCAGATCGTAGTACTCGTAGCCGCGGATCGGGAAATCCGGCATGCCGGGTTTCGGCAAGCTGCGGCCGTAAGCGATCTCTTCCGGCGTTCTGGGGTTGCCGACGTTCGCGGTCTCGCCCACGAACAGCGAATCAAGAACCCTTGAGGTGTAGGGTTCGCCACCGCCCAGGCCGGACGCATGCGTATAGCCCATGGCGTTGTCGGCCAGCACCAGGTTCCTGAACGTGCGCATCTCACCTCGGCCCCAGATGCCGCCGTTGCGGTTCTTGTAGGCGGTGAGGTCCTCGAACACCGTTTCCACCATCGGGCTGCTGCCGTCAGAAGGATCCGCACGGGCGATATGCATGTTGCCGGTGACACCGAACGTGTTATCGGCGTTGATGTTCCGGTCGAACATGAAGCCATCGAAGTTCGAGTGGGCGACGTTGCCCTTGAACTCGCGGACCTGTATCCGGCGTGGCCAGGTATTCAGGCTGATCTCGGTGCCCAGGAACTCACCGTTCGGGTGTTCCGGCAATGACATCCAGAAGCCTATCTGGTCGGAACCCGCAGCCACGTTGTCCCGGTAGACGTTGTCCGGGTTGGTGATCCAGAAACT
>JBJHBP010000045.1:0-7610 GCA_050485545.1 Gammaproteobacteria bacterium | reverse complement strand
CGGTCGAGAAATGCCTGCGGGGCGACCTCCACGCCGGTCTCCGCTTTCAGTGCGGTCGGGCGCAGGGCGCCTGGCTCCACCGCCTGCGGCGGGGGGCCGGCGACAAGGTTCACGCCGAAGCCGATGGACAGACGCGCGACGCGGCCGCCGGAGCCCGCGCTTTCCAGCAGGATGCCGGCCAGCTTGGCGCCGTTCAGCAGCACGTCATTGGGCCATTTCAGCGAAAAGATGTCCTCGCGACCCGCAGCTTCGGCCAGCGCATCGTGCAGCGCGAGCGCGGCGACGAAGGAGCGCAGCGCCACCTTCTCGGCCCGTTCCTGCGGGAACAGGACCAGCGTGGCGGCGAAGTTGCCGGGCGGGTCCATCCACGGACGCCCGCGACGACCGCGCCCGGCGGTCTGTCGCAGGCCGAGAATCCAGGCAGGCCCCGTCAGGTCCGGTGCCATCCGCGCGGCCTCGGCCATCGTGCTGTCGACCTCGGGCAGGATGTGGCGTCCGGTGCCTGCGGGCCAGCCAGCGGGCAGGGTCGGCTTAGCGGACAAGCGTCTGCGCCGCGATGCCGGCCAGCGGCTCTACCCCGAACAGGTTCACGACGCCCACCACCATGATCGCAGCCGATCCGACCAGCAGCACCTGCTGGGTCAGGGGCATGGCGCCATCGAGCCCGTCGCCTTCCTCGCCGAAATACATGTAGTAGACGATGCGCAGGTAGTAGAACGCGCCGATGACCGAGGCGACGGCGCCTGCGACCGCCAGCCAGACCAGCCCGGCATCGACCGCTGCGCGCAGCACGTAGAACTTGCCGAAGAAACCCACCAGCGGCGGAACGCCCGCAAGGCTGAACAACAGGATCAGCATGGCCAGCGCCTTCAGCGGCTCCTGCTTCGAATACATGTTCAGACTGCGGATGTCGGTCACCGGGCGGCCGTCACGCTCCATCGACAGGATGAAGGCGAAGGTGCCGATGTTCATGGTGACGTAGATCGCCATGTAGACCAGCATCGCCTGCACGCCCATCGCAGTGCCGGCGGCAAGCCCGACCAGTGCGTAGCCCATGTGTGCGATCGAGGAATAGGCCATCAGTCGCTTGATGTCGCGCTGGCCGATGGCGGCGACTGCGCCAAGGAACATCGACAGCACCGCCAGCAGGGCGATGATCTGGCCCCAGTCGGCCGAGACCGGGCCAAAGGCGTCGTGTACGAGCCGCGCAAGAAGCGCCATCGCGGCAACCTTCGGCGCGGTGGCGAAGAGCGCCGTCACCGGGGTCGGCGCGCCCTCGTACACATCCGGGGTCCACATATGGAACGGCACCGCCGAAACCTTGAAGGCAAGGCCGGCCAGCAGGAACACCAGCCCGAACAGCAGGCCCAGCGGCATGTCGCCCGCCTGGATCGTGCTGAGAATGCCGGAGAAGAGCGTGGTGCCGGCATAGCCGTAGGTCAGCGAGGCGCCGTAGAGCAACAGGCCCGAGGACAGCGCGCCGAGGACAAAGTATTTCAGCCCTGCCTCGGTCGACCGGGCGTTGTCACGCCGGATCGCGGCGATTACGTAAAGCGAGAGCGACTGTAGTTCCAACCCCATGTAGAGCGCGATCAGGTCGCCCGAGGATACCATCAGCATCATGCCGAGGACGGCGAGCGCCACGAGGATCGGGTACTCGAACCGCAGCATGTCGCGGCGCACCATGTAGTCCTGCCCCATCAGCAGCACGGCCGCCGCCGACCACAGGATCGCCACTTTGGCGAAACGCGCAAAGGCATCCTCGATGAACATGCCGCCAAAGGCCATGCGGGTGCCCGGCCCGTTCAGGCCAACCGCGAAACCCAGCAGCACCAGCACAGCCGCCGTGCCCCACAGGATCGGCAGCGCCACACGGTCCTTGCCGCCATAGGCGCCGAACAGCAGCGCGGCCATGGCAAATACCGCCAGAAAGATCTCGGGCAGGATGATGGTCAGATCGGCAGAGGTCATCGCTGCGCCTTCCTACTGTGCGGCCAGCCGAAGCGCCGCGTCATTCGCCGCGGCGGCCACGGCCGTCTGATACTCGCCCACCAGCGCCGTGACGCTGGGGCCGATGATGTCGGTCACCAGGCTGGGATAGACGCCGAGCAGGATCGTCATCACCACCAGCGGCGCAAAGGTCGCCTTTTCGCGGCGGTTCATGTCGGTGATCGTCTTCAGGCTTTCCTTGATCAGATCGCCGAACACCACCCGGCGATATAGCCAAAGCGCGTAGGCGGCCGAAAAGACCACCCCCGTCGTCGCCACCGCCGCGACCCAGGTGTTGACCTGGAAGGCGCCCATCAGGGTCAGGAACTCTCCCACGAAGCCCGAAGTGCCAGGCAGGCCGACATTGGCCATGGTGAACAGCATGAAGATCAGTGCATAGACCGGCATCCGGTTCACCAGCCCGCCGTAGGCGTCGATCTCTCGCGTGTGCATCCGGTCGTAGATCACGCCGACACACAGGAACAGCGCGCCCGAGATGAAGCCGTGGCTGATCATCTGGAAGATCGCGCCGTCGATCCCCTGCTGGTTCGCGGCGAAAATCCCCATCGTCACGAAGCCCATATGGGCGACCGACGAATAGGCGATCAGCTTCTTCATATCCTCCTGCATCAGCGCGACGAGGGAGGTGTAGACGATGGCGATGGCCGAAAGCCACAGCACGAAGGGCGCGAGAAGGTCAGAGGCTACCGGGAACATCGGCAGCGAAAAGCGCAGGAAGCCGTAGCCGCCCATCTTCAAGAGCACCGCCGCCAGGATCACCGAGCCGGCGGTCGGCGCCTGCACATGGGCGTCGGGCAGCCAGGTGTGAACCGGCCACATCGGCATCTTCACCGCGAAGGAGGCGAAGAAGGCGACCCACATCAGCGTCTGCATGCCACCCACGATCTGCCAACCCATCAGGCTGATCGGACCGGCATCGAAGTCGTGGCGCAGAAGTGTCGGGATGTCGGCGGTACCGGCCTCGACATACATGGCGATCATCGCCACCAGCATCAGCACCGAGCCGAGGAAGGTGTAGAGGAAGAACTTGAACGCCGCGTAGATCCGCTGCTTGCCGCCCCAGATGCCGATGATCAGGAACATCGGGATCAGCCCGGCCTCGAAGAACAGGTAGAACAGCACCAGATCCAGCGCCACGAAGACACCGAGCATCAGCGTTTCCAGCACCAGAAAGGCGATCATGTATTCCTTTACCCGGTGCTGCACGTCCCAGCAGGCAAGGATCGTCAGCGGCATGAGGAAGGTCGTCAGCATCACGAACAGGACCGAGATGCCGTCAACGCCCACCTTGTAGGTCAGGCCGAGGATCCACTGGCTTTCCTCGACGAACTGGAAGCCGGTGTTGGAGGGGTCGAAGCGGAACAGGATGAACAGGGACACCACGAAGGTGGCGGTCGTCGCAACCAGCGCGAGCCACTTGGCGTTCATCCGCGCAGCCTCGTCGTCGCCGCGCAGGAACAGCGCCAGTATCAGCGCAGCGACCAGCGGCAGGAAGGTGACGATGGAAATGAGGTTCGTCATCACTCAGCCCCCCCGGACAGCGTCATCCAGGTGATCAGCAGCGCAATGCCGATGACCATGGCAAAGGCGTAGTGGAAGATGTAGCCCGACTGCGCCCGCCCCGCGAGGCGGGTGAAGAACGGCACGATCCCCATGGCAACACCGTTGATGCTGCCGTCGATCACCGCACCGTCGCCCTTCTTCCACAGAAAGCGGCCCAGCCCCTTGGCGGGGCGCACGAAGATGGCGTCATAGATCTCGTCGAAATACCACTTGTTCAGCAGGAACAGGTAGAGCGGCCGCTGGTTCTCGGCCAATTTGCCCGGCAGGTCCGGCCGGCGGATGTAGAACTGGAAGGCCAGCGCCAGACCGAACACCATCGCGACGAAGGGCGACAGCTTCACCCAGGTCGGCACGTAATGCGCATCGCGCAGGGTCGTGTTGCCCTCCACCATCAGGATGGAGCCGGCGAACCATTCATTGACCTCGGCGGTAGTGCCGAAGAACGGGGCATACCAGACCATCCCGGCAAAGACCGCACCTAGCGCCAGAACGCCCAAGGGCGCGATCATTGTCATCGGGCTTTCATGGGCATGGTCATGGGTGTGCTTGTCGCCCCGCGGCGCGCCATAGAATGTCATGAACATCAGCCGCCAGGAATAGAAGGATGTCATCGCCGCGCCAGCGACCAGCATCCAGAACACGATCTGCGGCCCGCCTGCAAAGGCGCTTTCGATCACCGCGTCCTTGGAGATGAAGCCGGCGAAACCGATATGGGTCAGCGGGATGCCGACGCCGGTGATTGCCAGCGTGCCGATCATCATGGCCCAGAAGGTATAGGGCAGCTTGTGGCGCAGCCCGCCGTAGTTTCGCATGTCCTGTTCGTGGTGCATCCCATGGATCACCGAGCCCGCACCAAGGAACAGCATCGCCTTGAAGAAGGCATGGGTGAACAGGTGGAACATCGCCACAGAGTAGACGCCCACCCCGGCGGCCACGAACATGTAGCCAAGCTGCGAACAGGTCGAATAGGCGATCACCCGCTTGATGTCGTTCTGCACCAACCCCACGGTAGCGGCGAAGAAGGCGGTGAGCGCCCCCAGCGCGGTGACGAACAGCATCGCCTCTGGCGCGTATTCCATGACCGGCGACATCCGGCAGACAAGGAATACGCCGGCGGTGACCATGGTCGCGGCGTGGATGAGCGCGGAGACCGGCGTAGGCCCCTCCATCGCGTCTGGAAGCCAGGTGTGCAGGAACAACTGCGCCGACTTGCCCATCGCGCCGATGAACAGGAGCACCGCAATCAGGTTGGCCGCGTTCCAGTCGGTCCACAGGAAGGTCACCTGCGTCTCGGCCAGTTCCGGCGCCGCGGCAAAGATCACGTCCATGTCGATGCTGTCGGTCAGGAAGAACAGCGCGAAGATGCCAAGCGCAAAGCCGAAGTCGCCGACGCGGTTGACCACGAACGCCTTGATCGCCGCCGCGTTGGCCGAGGGCTTGCGGTAGTAGAAGCCGATCAGAAGGTAGGAGGCGACGCCGACCCCTTCCCAGCCGAAGAACATCTGCACCAGGTTGTCGGCGGTCACCAGCGCCAGCATGGCGAAGGTGAAGAACGAGAGGTAAGCGAAGAAGCGCGCCTTGTAGTGCTCGCCTTCCTTCCAGTTCTCGTCATGCGCCATATAGCCGAAGGAATAGAGATGGACGAGCGCCGAGACGGTCGTGATCACCACCAGCATGATCGCCGTCAGCCGATCCAGCCGGATCGACCAACTGGTGGACAGGCTGCCGGATTCGATGAAGCGCAACAGGTCGATCTGCCGCGTCTCGCCATCGAAGGTCAGGAAGATGATCCAGGACAGGATCATCGACAGGAACAGCAGGCCCGTGGCGATGATCTGCCCCGCCTGCTCTCCGGTCAGGCGCCAGCCGAAGCCGCAGATCAGCGCGCCGACGAGCGGGGCCAGAAGGATGATCGTCTCCATGCCCTCAGCCCTTCATCACGTTGATGTCTTCCACGGCGATGGTGCCGCGGTTGCGGAAGAAGCAGACGATGATCGCCAGACCGATTGCGGCCTCGGCCGCTGCCACGGTCAGGACGAACATGGTGAACACCTGACCGACCAGATCGCCCAGATGGCTGGAGAAGGCGACGAGGTTGATGTTGACTGCCAGCAGCATCAGTTCGATCGACATCAGGATCACGATGACGTTCTTCCGGTTCAGGAAGATGCCAAAAATCCCGATGACGAACAGCGCCGCCGCTACCGTCAGGTAATGCTCCAGTCCCACCATTCGCGTCCCTCCGGGCTATGCCCGTCTTTCTTGTCTTACCGCGGCACCTGGCCGCGGCGCGTGCAGGGTCAGAGGCCCTGCCCCGGCTTCACGTCCTTCAATTCCATCGCTTTCGCCGGATCGCGGTACATCTGCGCCAGCACGTCCTGCCGCTTGATGTTCTGCCGATGCCGAAGCGTCAGAACGATGGCCCCGATCATGGCCACCAGCAGGATCATCCCCGCCGTCTGAAACAGCAGGAAATACTGATCGTAAAGCAGCAGCCCCAGCGCCTTGGTGTTATGCACTTCGGCCATGTCGGGCGTCACTGCCTGCCGCAGCCCCAGCGCGCCCTCGGCCTGCTGCCAGGCCCCGAAGCCGAGCGCGAGTTGCATCAGGATCACCAGCCCGATCAGCGCCGCCATCGGCACGTATTTCGCCATCTCGGCCTTCAACGCGGCAAAGTCGATGTCCAGCATCATCACCACGAACAGGAACAACACCGCCACGGCGCCGACGTAGACGATGATCAGCAGCATCGCCACGAACTCGGCCCCCAGCAACACGAACAGCCCGGCCGAGGACAGGAAGGCGAGGATCAGCCACAGTACCGAATGCACCGGGTTGCGCGCCACGACGACCAGCAGGCCAGCGGCCAGCGTGGTCAGCGCGAAGGCATAGAAGGCATAGTCCGCAACCGTCATGCCTCGTCCTCCCCCTTCTCGCCAAAGACGCCCTGGGCGATCTCCAGCGCCTTCTGCATCGCCGGCAGCCCGCCGAACATGCTCATCTGATAGATCGTCTCGGCGATCTCGCGTTTTGTCGCGCCGGCCTCCAGCGCGTGGCGGATCGACAGCTTCAACTGGGGCTCGGCCTGCGCACCCAGCACGGTCAGCGCGCCGATGGTGACCAGCATCCGGGTCTTGGCGTCCAGCCCCTCGCGATTGAAGGTGCGGCCAAAGGCCATCTCCATGAAGTCCTTGGACATGGTCGGCACCAGATCCTCGAACCCCTTGGCGCGGAATGTCTCCAGCGCCGGGTTGAAGGCGCGGGCCATCTGCTGGCTCTGCTCCATCATCTGCTGCATCAGCTTCTGCCAGGCCTCGCTCATCTGTAGGGCGCGTCCAGTTCCAGGTTGCGTGCGATCTCTGCCTCCCAGCGGTCGCCGTTCGCAAGGAGCTTGGCCTTGTCGTAGAACAGTTCCTCGCGGGTTTCCGTGGCGAATTCGAAGTTCGGCCCCTCGACGATGGCATCCACCGGGCAGGCTTCCTGGCAGAAGCCGCAGTAGATGCATTTGGTCATGTCGATGTCGTAGCGGGTGGTGCGGCGGCTGCCGTCCTCGCGCGGCTCGGCATCAATGGTGATGGCCTGTGCGGGGCAGATCGCCTCGCAGAGCTTGCAGGCGATGCAGCGTTCCTCGCCGTTGGGATAGCGGCGCAGCGCGTGTTCGCCGCGGAAACGCGGGCTTAGCGGCCCCTTCTCATGCGGGTAGTTCAGCGTCGCCTTAGGGGCGAAGAAGTACTTCAGTCCAAGGCCGAAGCCCTTGATGAAATCCGTCAGCAGGAAGTAGCGTGTTGCACGGGTCCAGTCGATCTGGGTCATCGGTCAGCCTCCCACCGCCCAGCGCGCCCAGAGCCCGCCGAACAGTTCGAATTTCGCAAGGAACGCCACGATCACGACCCACCCGAGGCTGAGCGGCAGGAACACCTTCCAGCCAATCCGCATCAACTGGTCGTAGCGGTAGCGTGGCACGATGGCCTTCACCATCGCGAACATGAAGAAGAAGAACGCCATCTTGGCGACCATCCAGAACGCCCCGTCGGGCA
>JBJHBP010000044.1:0-7919 GCA_050485545.1 Gammaproteobacteria bacterium | reverse complement strand
GCTGTTCGGCACGTCCAATCAGCTGCTGGCCGGCATCACGCTGATGCTGATTTCACTGTGGCTGTACCGCTCCGGCCGCAATCCGCTGCCGACGCTGATTCCGATGACCTTCCTGCTGATCATGACCGTATGGGCGATGCTGCAGCAGGTGGTGTTCGTCTGGTCCGGGATGGGCGAAAGAGACGGCGACCTGCTGCTGTTCACGCTCGGTGCGATCATCCTCGGGTTTGCGCTGTGGATACTGCTGGAGGCGGGCCGGCTGTTTTTCAGACGTGACCAGCTGATGTCGCTGGCCGATAAGGATGACGAGGGTGCCGGCACGACCAGGGAGGAGACCGGTGCCGGCTGACCCGGCTGACCCGGCTGGTCGGACTGCGGTCGGTGCCGGGCCGCGGGCCTGGTTGCGTTCGCTGCTGGATGGCTGGGAGCAGGCGTTGCGGGTGGGTCACGAATCGGCGGCGCTGCGTGAGCAGGAGGACGCCGACGATCTGTTCATGCTGCTGTGCTTTTCCGAGAGCTTCGGTTTGCCGAACCCGGCCAGCTGGTACACGCTGGAACTGTACCCGCTGCTGCTGGAAGAGTTCCACGACTGGCACCGCCGCATGGGTATGGACCGATCGCCACTGGATCACCTGAGGTGCTGCTGAGTCGTCGCATCCTGTTCCTGGCCGGGAAGGGCGGTGTGGGCAAGACCACCGTGGCGGCCGCCACGGCAATGGCCGCGGCGCGCGCAGGCCGCCAGACACTGCTGGTTTCCACCGATCCGGCACACAACATCGGCGATCTGTTCGGCGTCCATCTGGGCGGCGGCGCGGTGCAGCGCGTTGAAGCAGGCCTGGATGCGCTGGAGATCGATCCGGATGCCGAGACGCGGCGCTATCTCGCCACCGTCAAGGACAACATGCGACGGCTGGTGCAATCCACGATGCTCGAGGAAGCCGAGCGACAGATCGATCTGGCCGGTCGCGCACCCGGCGCCGCGGAAGCGGCAATGCTGGACTGCGTCATTGGCGTTCTCCTGGATCGGGCGCGTGACTACGAACAGATCGTCTTTGACACCGCACCAACCGGTCACACCATCCGCCTGCTGACGCTGCCGGGGTTGATGGGAGCATGGGTCGACGGGCTGCTGCGCCGGCGCGAACAGCGCAATGTCGACAGGACGAGATGGCTGGGTGCGGGCGAGGTGCCCGATGACCCGGTGTTCGATCTGCTGCATGAGCGTCGCCGTCGTCTGGGCGAAGCCGGCAAGGTGCTGCTGGACCCGACAGTGGCCGGTATCGCGTTCGTGCTGATTCCGGAGGCGCTGCCGATCATCGAGACCCGCCGTGGCATCGATGAACTGTCTGCGCATGGCGTTGCGATCGCCGGCGTTGTGGTGAATCGCCTGCTTCCCGAGCATGTCACCGAGCCGTTTTTTCACCAGCGCCTGATCCGCGAGCGACAGTATCTGCAACGCATCGATCGGGAATTTGCCGGTCTGCCGCAGATCCGCCTGCCGCTGCTGGCGAGCGATGTGGACTCCCCGCAGGCACTGACGCAGCTGCTGCCCTATGTGATGGCAGGGCAGCGGGCGGGGTGATGGTGGCGTGACAGCCGGGTGACAGCGGCGCGAAGGCGGCGTGATCGCGTTGCCGGGCTGAACATGGGCGGCCCGCAATCCACGAACGGCGATTCAGTCTCCGCCGGGCTCGGCCCGCCTGTGCAGCGTCTGTGCGATACGCCCGCCATTGAGTACCAGCACACGGTCTGCCACCGCGATCGATTCCGGCCGATGAGCAACGACGATGCGTGTGATGCGCATCGCGTCGAGCGCGCGATTGACATGCGCCTCGCGCTCGAGATCGAGGTGGCTGGTGGCTTCGTCGAGCAGCAGAATGCGCGGTTCGCCGTACAGCGCGCGTGCCAGCAGAATCCGCTGCTTCTGACCACTGGAGAGCACCGAGCCCATGTGACCGACAAACGTGTTGTAACCCATCGACATGGCGACGATCTCATCGTGCACCGCTGCGATTTCCGCGGCGCGCTGAACTTTCTTCTGGTCCGCGGACGGATCGAAGAAACTGATGTTTTCGGCCACGGATCCGGCGAACAGCAGATCGTCCTGCAGCGCGGCGCCAATCAGGGCACGGCGATGGTCGGCGGTGGCGACTCGCGCCGGACGACCCGCCAGCAGCACACTGCCGTGTGTGGGCCGGATCAGTCCCAGCAGCAGTGCCAGCAGCGTGCTCTTGCCGCAGCCGGATGGACCGACAATCGCCAGCGTCTCATTTTCCTGCACGGTGAAGCTGACGCCATCAAGCACCCACGCTTCATGTTCGGCGTAGCGAAAGCGCAGATCGCTGACGCTGACGATGTCTTCGGGTGTGGCACTGACGATCAGCGCATGCTGGTTCGCCCGTTCGACATCGGACGTGTCTTCGGCGGGTTCGGTGACGATGTCGGCCAGCCTGGCCGTGTGGACACCCAGCGTACGCAGCTCGACGAAGCGGTCGACCAGGGCGGCGATGCGACTGCCGAACTGGTTCTTGTAGGCGACGAAGGCCACCAGCATGCCCGCTGTCATGTCTCCATCCAGCACCATCACGGCGCCGAGCCAGATCACAATGACGTTCTCCAGGCCGAACACCAGGCCGTTGATGAACCCGCAGAGAATCTGCAGGCGCTCGCCGCGTATGCCCGCGTTGATCTGCTCCGACAGCATGGTCAGCCAGTGTGAGCGGCGCTCGGGTTCGCGCCGCAGAAGCCTCACCGATCGTATGCCGCGCAGTGTTTCCAGGAAGTGACTTTCCTGACGGGCGGCGTGCACGATGTGTTCATGGGTTGCACTGCGCAGCGGCTGAAATGACACCCAGCGGCACAGTGCGTAGAGGACAACCGCCGCACAGCAGATCAGGCTCAGCATTGGACTGTAGAGGAAGATCACGATGAGCGTGATCACCGACATGAATCCGTCGGCCACGGCTTCGATGAACGAGGTGGCCAGCGTGCGGCGAATCACGTCCAGGGAACGGAAGCGCGAAATTGTATCGCCGACGTGACGCTTCTCGAACCACGGCACCGGCAGACGCAGCATGTGCGTGAACACCCGTGCCTGCCACTGCACCGTGAGCTGCGTGCTGAAGTGCATGATCATCCAGGCACGCAGCGCACTGGTGCCCTGCTGCAGCAGAACCAGCAGGCCGAAGCCCATCGCCAGCGTGGTCAGCAGCGTCATGTCACCGCCGACCAGCACGTGATCGACGACCCACTGCATGAACAGAGGGCTGAGCAGTGCGAAGACCTCCAGCGCCAGCGCCAGCAGCAGCACCCAGGCCAGTGCGCGCCGTAGTCCGCTGACCGGCCCGGTGAGGGCGCGCAATGTGAGCCTGCGCCGGGCGTCGCCGGGCGTGAACGCCGGGCCTGGCCACACTTCCAGCGCAACGCCCGTGAAGGACTGCGACAGCTCCCTGGTGCTGATGCGCCGTTCGCCGGTCGCCGGATCAAGAATCGTGACGCCATCGCGATGGACCGCCTTCAGCACCACGAAGTGATTGAAGTTCCAGTGCAGGATGCAGGGCAGGCGCAGCTGCTTCATGTGCCCGAGTTCCAGGCGGAGCGGTCGGGTCAGCAGTTCCATGCGTGAGGCCACGTCGATCAGCGAACTCAGCGTCATGCCTTTCAGCGACACGGCGAAGCGCCGGCGCAGGGTCGCCAGGTCGATGCGATGCCCGTAGAAGGCGGACAGCATCGCAAGGCACGCAAGTCCGCACTCGCTGGCTTCGGTTTGCAGTATGCCCGGCATGCGGCTGCGCACACCGGTGAGCGACAGGTCGAGCGAAATCATGATGGATACAGTCTGGGCGTGAATGGTCCGCGACCGCAGTCCCGCAATCAGGCCGGAATCGGCAGGAATGTGCGTTGAGCGCCGGCGCGGTGTTGGTTCTACTGCTGCCCAGTCTTCAGGATCGAATATGTCGGACCACGCAGACCTGTTCAGGCCCGCCGCTGTCGACGCCCAGCGTGCGCAGCTGCTCGGCAGCATTCTGCTGAGCGCGCCACCGCCGTTGCGCGTGCTCGGCGCAGCGGCCGTGATGGCCGTGTCAGTGCTGCTGCTGTTCTTCTGGCGTGGGGCCTTTTCCCAGCAGGCAACGCTTAACGGGCAACTGGTGCCGGACATGGGTCTGGTCAGCGTGCACGCCCCGCACGCGGGCGTGATCGTGGAGCGGGCCGTGATGCTGGGTGATCGGGTGCGTCGCGGCGATGTGCTGATGGTGCTGTCCGGCGAACGCCACAGTCATGCGCTGGGCGCCACGCACGACTTTTTGGACGAGCTCATCGGCTCGCGGCGGGCATCGTTGCACGAGCAGCTCGCGCGCCTGACCGCGCTGGAAGATGCCGAGGTTCGCGGTCTGCAGCAGCGGCTCGGAATGCTGAGCGCCGAAGTGAAGCACCTGGAGGACGCAATCGCACTCCAGCGTGAACGTCTGGCTGACGCCGTTGCTGTTGAGTCGGATGCACGCGGATTGCGTGAGCAGGAGTTCGTCACGGCCGAGCAGCTGCGCGGCTACCGCGACCGGACCCTGGAGCAGCAGGCAACGATGCAGGCGCTGGAACGTGAGCTGCTGTCGCTGACCACGCAGCGCGCGCAGACGGAGCTGGAGCTGACCGCGACACCCCTGCGGTTCCTCGCGCAACGCGCCGATGTTGAATCCGTGCTGGCAACGCTGGAGCAGGAGCGGGCGGAGAACGACTGGCAAAGACGCTTCGTCATCGTGGCGCCGGTCGATGGCGAGGTGGCGCTGGTGGTCGGTGAGACGGGGCAGATCGTCGATCCGCAGTTGCCGCTGGTCACGCTGCGGCCGTCGGGGGCCGCGCTGCAGGCGCATCTGCTGGCCCCTGAACACGTGATTGGCCACCTGACTACCGACGACAGCCTGCGGCTGCGCTACGCGGCGTTTCCCTATCAGCGCTTCGGGCATCAGGCAGGGCGTGTCGTCAGTGTGTCCGACGGACCCTATCCCGATCAGGGTGAAGCCGGATTTCCCGTCTATCGCGTCGTCGTGGAGCTGGACGCGCAGACGTTCACACTGCGTGGCCGGGAGATCGAGCTGAAGCCGGGCATGCGCGTTGAGGTGCGCATCGGCACCGAGCGACGGCGACTGATCGAATGGGCGTTCGCCCGGCTGTGGACAACCACGCCGTAGTGCTGGCCAGCCGTGCGCGTGCGGCTCGAAGCGGGTCAGTGCTGATGTGAATCCGACGATGCCAGTCCGGTCAGCTGCATGCTCAGTTCCCGCAGCTGCAGCAGCGCTTCGTCGTCGTAGGCCTGCGCATTGGCGCGTGCTTCCTGCAGCGAGTTGAAATACAGGCCGCTACGACCGGCCAGCTCCGGTGAGACCGCAAGCTGCATCACGGCGGCTGCGCCCTGTTCCACAGTGGCCATCGGCTGGGCGCCGGCCTCGCGCACCATGGTGGTGTCCATCAGCGTCGCTGGATGCAGCGCGTTGACAGTGACTTCGTCGGCCGGCAGCTGTCGGGCAAGGTCCATCGTGAACAGGATCTGTGCGAGCTTGCTCTGGCCATAGGCGCGGCCGGGATTGAATCCCTCGTTGAGCATGACGTTGTCAAAGTCGATCGGCTGCTGGGCGATCGAGGCGACATTGACGATCCGTGCAGGCGAACTGTCTCGCATCAGTGGCAGCAACCGATGCGTGAGCAGAAAGCCGGACAGATAGTTCACCGCAAACGTCAGCTCGTGACCGTCGTTGCTGGTGTATCGGGTGTCGTCTCCGGCGCGTGACCAGATGCCGGCGTTGTTGATCAGCAGATCCAGGCGATCGTGGTTCTCCAGTACCGCAGCGGCCAGCGACTCGACGTCGCTCAGCGATGCAAAGTCCGCGCGGTAGAAGGTTGCGCTGCCGCCCGCGGCTTCGATCTCGCTGACGACTTCTGCGCCCCGCTGCTCGTTGCGGCCGTGGATGATGACGGTGGCGCCCATTGCCGCCAGCTCCTGCGCCACGTGCCGGCCCAGGCCGTCGGTGGAGCCGGTGACCAGCGCGACCTGGCCGGTCAACGATGGGGTCTGCCCGTGGGTCACGGCGTTTCCGGCCGTCAGTGCGACACACAACAGTATGGCGGTAAGCAACAGGCGGGGGCGTGGAAGGTCGTTTCGGCGGGCGTGGGCAATGGTGGTCATGGCAGCTCCATCGGTCTGTCTTCTGTGTTGAAGGCTCTTGTGTGTGGCAGATCGCGACGAAGCATCAGGGGTTGCTCCGCGCGGTCGCCTGCTATTGACGACGCGGAATCTCCACTTCGAACTCACCGGCGGACCGGCCGCGTATGGTGAAGGCTTCGGTCAGCGCTTCCAGTGTATCGGCATTGAGCCGGGTGACACTGGACACCGGGCAACGGTCCGTAAACGCGCCCCGGACGATGATTTCATCGCCGGCGAAGCCGCACATCTGGTCCGAACTTGCCCGCAGGGCAATGCGAACCTGTCCGGCAAGTTCTGTACAGCCGCCCCTGAGCTGTACATGCCAGGGCTGACTGCCGGGCGAGAATATCACCAGATTCTGTTCATCCAGAAAGCGGAAGTCCCGGGCTTGTGATACGGACAGGCACTGACCGCCGGGGGCCGATGCCGTCACCAGAGGTTGATCGGAAGCCGGGCGCTGCGTGCTGCCGGTGCCTGCAGTACAGGCGGCAAGTCCGGCGCTGGATATCAGAGTTGCGAGCGGCAGCCATCGTCGTGCGTTCATGTTGGTCGTCCTTGCATTGGGGACTGCGGTGATGCTGGCATCAAGCGCATTGATCCTGCTATTAGTGTAATTGATTGCCTGACACCGCAATTCGTTCCGCATTGCCGGCGCATTATTTTTCTGCAAGGAGACGACATCGTGAGCCAATCCATTCTCGTTACCGGCGCATCCGGCCAATACGGCCGCCGTGTGCTGCATCATCTGCTCGCTACACATGGTATTCCCGCATCGCGCATCGTTGCCGGCACACGCGACCCCGGGAAGCTGAAGGATGTGGCCGCGCAGGGCGTTGATGTGCGGGCACTGGATTTCGAGCAGCCGGAGACGTTCGCCACCGCGTTCGCGGGCGTCGGCCGCGCCCTGCTGGTCAGTACGGACGCGGTGGACCGCCCTGGCCGGCGCCTGGCGCAGCATCGTCAGGCCATCGAAGGCCTGACGGCAGCCGGCGTGCAGCACGTGATCTATACCTCGGCGCCCAGACCCGAAGGCGCTCCGCTGCTGATCGCCCCCGACCATGAGGGCACGGAGCAGGCTCTGGCGGCCAGCTCACTGCCGGGATGGACGGTGCTTCGCCACCATTGGTACTTCGAGAACCTGTTCCTGTTCCTGCCGCCAGCGATCGCAAGCGGCCAGTGGTTCGCGGCCGATGGCGGGCAGGGCAGTGCCGACATCGCGCGTGATGACCTCGCGCTGGCGGGTGCGACCGTGCTGTCCGGCGACGAGACAGCAAAGAAGGTGTACACGCTGTCGGGTGCGGAGGCACTGACCAAGGCGAGTATCGCCGCAGCCGTCGGCGCGGCCATCGGCAAGCCGATCCAGGTGGTGCAGATCCCGCTCGAGGACCTGGTTCAGGGCATGGTGCAGGCGGGCCTGCCGGAGCCGGTGGCGCGGGTCATGGCGTCGTTCGATACGAATACGGCGGAGGGTCGCGTCGCCGAGGTCACGGATGACTTTCGCCGTATTACCGGTCGTGCGCCGCAGTCGTTCGAGGACTGGGTGATGGCCAACACCGAGGCGCTGGCGGCGCTGTAACAGCCGGAACCCGACAGTCTGCCCGCCCGGACCATTCGTGAACGGCTTCACCGTCAAAGCCGGTCTGCTGCGGGGCTACCCCCTTTCTCGGGGCGTCCGCGGCCAGGGTTGGCCGCGGGCGAGGCGCATGGACGCTCTTCCGCCGTC
>JBJHBP010000043.1:0-8640 GCA_050485545.1 Gammaproteobacteria bacterium | reverse complement strand
GCCGAGGCGCATGGACGCTCTTCCGCCGTCCCCGAAGAAAGGGGGTTGCTCCGCATCGGCCGGGCTTCAGGCGCCGGGCTTCAGGCTTCAGGCTTCAATTGCGGAAACAGCAGAACATCGCGAATCGCAGCGCTGTCGGTAAGGAGCATCACCAGCCGATCCACGCCGATGCCCAATCCGGCGGCCGGCGGCATGCCGTACTCCAGGGCGCGGATGAAGTCCTCGTCATAGACCATGGCTTCCATGTCGCCGCCTGCCTTGGCGGCGGCCTGGGCATGAAAACGCCGTGCCTGGTCCTCGGGATCATTGAGTTCGGAAAAACCGTTCGCCAGCTCACGGCCGGCAACGAACAGTTCGAACCGGTCGGTAACAAACGGATCCTCGTCATTGGGCCGCGCCAGCGGTGATACCTCGGCAGGATAGTGCGTCACGAACAGCGGGCCACGCAGGCGCGGCTCCGCCGCCTTCTCGAACAGTTCCAGCTGCAGCTTGCCGACACCCCAGGCATCGTGCACTTCGTGCCCCAGGCCGCGCACCAGACCGGCCAGCACGTCGCGATCACGCAGCGTTGCGGCAGTCAGTTCCGGCACGAACTGCAGCAGCACGTCCTCGAGTTTCAGACGGGCATATTCACCGTCGAAATCGAACGTTTCGCCCTGGTACTCGATCCGTGTGCTGCCCAGCAGCGTGCGCGCCGATTCGCGCAGCAGCGTTTCGCTGAGCGTCATCAGATCGCGATAGTCGGCGTACGACTGATACAGCTCCAGCATCGTGAATTCGGGATTGTGACGTGTGGACAGCCCCTCGTTGCGGAACACGCGATTGAGCTCATAGACGCGCTCCATACCGCCGACCAGCAGCCGCTTCAGATACAGCTCAGGCGCGATGCGCAGAAACAGGGTTCGATCCAGAGCGTGGTGATAGGTCTCGAACGGCCGCGCCTCGGCACCGCCGGGCAGCGGCTGCATCATCGGAGTTTCCACTTCCATGAAGCCCAGCGCGTCGAGCAGCGAGCGGATGAAGCGTATGGTGTCGGTGCGCATGCGGAACACGTCCCGTGTGCGCTCACTGACGATCAGATCCAGATAGCGCTGACGCAGCTTCAGTTCGGTATCGGCAATGCCGTGCCATTTTTCGGGCATCGGACGCAGCGACTTTACAAGCAGGCGCAGATCGGACACATCCACCGACAGCTCGCCGGTACGCGTCTTGATCAGCCGGCCGGCACCGCCAACGATATCGCCCACATCCCACTTGCGAAATTCGCCGTACAGTGCCTCACCCAGAATCTCCCGCTGCACCAGCAGCTGGATCTGGCCGGACCTGTCCTGGATTTTCACGAAGCTGTTCTTGCCCATGATGCGCTTGGCCATCATGCGGCCGGCAACACGCACGATCACGTTCTCTTCGGCCAGCGCCTCGGGTTCGTGCCCGTCGTAGGCTGCGTGCAGCTGTCCGGCCAGCGCATCGCGGCGAAAATCGTTCGGAAACGCGATGCCCTGCGCACGAATCCCGTCCAGCTTGACGCGTCGTTCAGCGACCAGCCGATTGTCGGCATGAGCGCCATCGGCGGCAGTGTTCGGCTGCTGTTCCTTCGTCATCCCCAACCCTTGTGGTCGTCCGCACACGGCGTGTCCGTGCAAAGACTATCCAATCACAGCCCCTGTTGCAGACTGGCCTTGAGAAAATCGTCGATGTCGCCGTTCAGCACGGTGTCCGGCTGCGCCGTCTCTACTCCGGTTCGCAGGTCCTTCACCCGCGACTGATCCAGCACATAGGAGCGGATCTGGTTGCCCCAGCCGATGTCGGCCTTGGTGTCTTCCAGCGCCTCCTGTTTGGCCAGGCGCTGCTGACGCTCCAGTTCGTAGAGTTTCGCACGCAGCTGGGTCATGGCCATGGCCTTGTTCTTGTGCTGTGAGCGATCGTTCTGACACTGCACGACGATGCCGCTGGGCATATGGGTGATGCGTACCGCGGACTCGGTCTTGTTGACGTGCTGACCGCCAGCGCCGCTGGCGCGATAGACGTCGATGCGCAGATCGGCCGGGTTGATTTCGATCTCGATGTCGTCCTCGATTTCCGGTGCCACGAACACGGCGGCGAACGAGGTATGACGGCGGTTGCCCGAATCGAACGGTGACTTGCGCACCAGCCTGTGCACCCCGGTTTCCGTGCGCAGCCAGCCGTAGGCAAACTCGCCCTTGAACAGGACGCTGGCGCTCTTGATGCCGGCCACTTCGCCGGAGGAGGCTTCCAGGACTTCCACGTCAAAGCCGCGCGACTCGCCCCAGCGCAGATACATGCGCAGCAGCATCTCGGCCCAGTCCTGCGCCTCGGTACCACCCGATCCGGCCTGCACATCCAGGAACGCGTTGGAGGCATCCAGTTCGCCGGAGAACATGCGGCGGAATTCGAGGCCGCCGACATCGGCAGCCAGCCGCTGCACCTGTGCAGTCACATCGACAAGGGTGTCCTCATCGCGTTCTTCGACGGCCAGCGCGACCAGCTCGGCGGACTCGCCCAGCCCGCGCGTGATGCGGTCCAGCGTCTGGACCACACCCTCCAGTGTGGCGCGCTCGCGACCCAGCGCCTGCGCACGTTCCGGATCGTTCCAGATCGCCGGGTCTTCCAGCTCGCGACCTACTTCTTCAAGACGCTCCCGCTTGGCGGGGTAGTCAAAGATACCCCCTCAGCGCTTCAGAGCGCTGCTTGAGGTCTGCGATGAGTGAATTGACTGAGCCGGTTTCCATAGGTCTGAAGCTTGCGGTGACGGAACGCGGCGAGATATTACCATGGGCCGGCGGCCGCAACCTGATCGGCGCCCGACCGGATCAGCACCCGGTCAGCACCCGGCCGGACCAGACAATCAGTGCCCCGATTCGATGTGCTCGACGATCAGCTGCACGCTGGCGGGACTGTAGTAGTCGTTGATCCCGAGCCGGTAGACCAGTCGCGGCGTGTCGCCCGGACGAAGGTCGGCGTCGGGCTGGTTGAATGCGATCGCATCCATGCGCGGGCCACCGGCCAGCGGCTTCACGGTCATTTTCAGGTGCACGTCTTTCAGCATCCGAAGGGCAATGACTTCGAAACGCCCGTCGAACTGCGGTTCCGGAAAACCCTGCCCCCACGGCGCTGCGTCGCGCAACAATGCCGCCACCTCCACCGTATGGTGCTCCGCTGCAATCTCGCCATCCGTGAGCAGGGTCTGCGCCAGCATCTCCGGGTTCAGCCTCGACGCCGCCACCGTTTCGATCGCCGCCCGGAAATCGGCCAGCGCCCCGGCACGCAGCGTCAGCCCGGCAGCCATGGCGTGCCCGCCGAAACGCTCGATCAGCGAAGGATCCGACGCCGCCACGTCAGCCAGCGCGTCACGCAGATGAAAACCGGGAATGGAACGCCCCGAACCTTTCAGCGTGCCCGTCGTCGACGGCGCGAACGCGATCACGGGACGATGATGCTGGTCCTTCATGCGCGAGGCCACCAGACCGACCAGACCCTCGTGCCAGTCGTCGCGATGAATCACGAGCACGCTGGCCGCCTCGTCGAGCGCGCAGAGCTGCCCGTCGTCGATCAATGTCACCGCCTCGGCGCGCATTCTTGCTTCCAGTTCGCGGCGTTCCCGATTCAGGCTGTCGAGACGGGTGGCCAGCTCCATTGCCTGATCGTCCGAGTCCGTGAGCAGCAGCTGCACGCCCAGTGACATGTCCTCGAGCCTGCCGGCGGCGTTCAGGCGCGGCGCAATCTGATAACCCAGCGACGTGGACGACGCATCGCGCGGATGCTGTTTCGCGGCCGCATACAGAGCGCGTATGCCGGGTCGGCAGCGACCGGCACGGATGCGCCTGAGGCCCTGCGCCACGAGAACGCGATTGCAGCGGTCCAGCACGACCAGGTCCGCAACGGTGCCCAGTGCCACGAGGTCGAGCAGGGCCGCCGCCGCGCCGGGCTGATCCAGCGCCCGGCCCAATGCAGCGGCGAGATAGAATGCGACGCCGACGCCGGCCAGATGCTTGCCGGCAAAACCGCTGCCCGGCACATTGGGATTGACGATGGCATTGGCCGCCGGCAGCTCATCTCCCGGCAGATGATGATCGGTGATCAGCACGTCGATGCCGGCCGCGCGTGCTGCCGCCACACCATCCAGGCTGCTGATCCCGTTGTCGACGGTCACGATCAGCGCCGGCGACAGATCCCGCACCCGCTCCACGAGCGCCGGTGTAAGTCCGTAACCCAGCGTGAAGCGGTCCGGAATGAAGTAGCCGACGTCGGCGAATCCCAGCGCACGCAGCGCCAGTACCAGCAGCGCCGTGCTGGTCGCGCCGTCGGCGTCGAAATCGCCGACGATCACGATGCGTGACTGGCGATGCCGCAGCAGCAGTTCGACCGCCGCGTGCAACTCGACGAACTCGCCGACCGGAATCAGATGCCTGAGATCCAGCTGCATGTCGTCCGGGGAACGCAGCGGTCGTCTGGTGAGCACCTGACGCAACACCGGGTGCATGGATGCCGGCCAGTCCCAGTGCTCGGCACCGGCCAGTGGCTGGCGTGACACAACACGAGGCATGACGTCAGCTCACCCGGTTCGCCCGGTTCGCCCGGTTCGCGCAGACCGCGTCGCGCTGTCTATAATTCGACGCCGGCGACCGGCCGGACACTGACCGTGACCACGGCACAAGCCAGGACAGAGTGACATGCAACTGCATCGGGACCACAGCGACGCGAACCTGATACGTGCCTGGGAAAGCGGCCGCGTGCGCATCGGCGAGCAATGGTATACCGGCCACCTGATCGTCTCGCCGGAACAGATTGTCGATGACTGGACCATCGGCGACCTCACCCGGCTGAGCATCGACGACTTCGCGGCGGCGCTGGCCATGGATCCGCAGATCCTGCTGCTGGGCACCGGCGAAGAACACCTGCTGCCGGATGTGCAGCTGATGGCCGCCTTCGCCGCACGCGGTATCGGCCTTGAAGTCATGACCACGCCGGCGGCCTGTCGCACGTTCAACGTGCTGGTGCAGGAGCATCGTGAGGTCGTTGCCGCGATCGTCAACGCGCCGCGCCATTCAGATAGGGCATAGGATCCACCGGCGCACCGTTGCGACGGATCTCGAAGTGCAGGCGTGCCTCACGCTCGGGCCCCAGCCCCATCTCGGCGATCTGCTGGCCGCGATCAACCGTCTGACCCTGCTGCACCCGCAGCGACGCATTGTGGCCATAGGCCGTGAGATAGGTGTCGTTGTGCATGATGATGACCAGCTGGCCGTAACCGATCAGTCCACCGCCGGCGTACACCACCCGTCCGGGCGCTGCCGCCCGCACCGGCTGTCCGCTGCGACCACCGATGGCAATACCGCTGGCGATGCTGCTGGCACCACTGGCACCGAAACGGCTGACCACCTGACCTTCGGTGGGCCACTGCCAGACCGGTGGCGGCAGCTGCGGCGGTGGTGGCAGCGGTGCGGCAGCAGGCCCGCGCGCGGCGCCGGAAGCAGGCTGCGTCGCGGCGGTGGCCTGCCCGGCGGGCTGACTGAGGACCAGACGCTGCCCGACAAAGATCAGATCGGGATTGTCCAATCCGTTCCAGCGCGCCAGATTGCGGTGGTCGATGCCATAGCGGAATGCGACCTTGTACAGCGTGTCACCGGGCTGCACGACATGCACGCCTGACGCGGGCGCCGACTGAGTGCGCTGCGCGCCACCCGCGCGGCTCTCGTAGTCCAGCAGCGAACTGCTGCAGCCCGTCATTGCCAACGTCGTGGCCAGCATTGCCGCAAACTTCATGCCGCCCTTCACGCCACCCATCACCCTCGAGGTTCAACGCATACCGGGCGCCGGTCATCGCCTCCCGGTCATCGCATCACATAGACCAGATAGCCGATAACGATCAGCGCCACCGTCACCCAGCCAATGATATCCACATATTCACGCAGACGTCGCTCCATCGGTTCACCGCCCCAGCGGATCAGGCCGGCCACCAGGAAGAAGCGCGCACCGCGTCCGATGAACGAAGCCACGATGAACAGTGGCAGGAACATGTGCATCGCACCCGCGGCGATCGTGAAAACCTTGTAGGGAATCGGCGAGAACCCCGCCGCCAGCACCGCCAGGAACCCCCACGTCACGAACCACTCCGTGGCACGTTGGTAGCCTTCCCAGTAGCCGGCCGAATGCAGCAGCGGCTCGATCGCACCCAGCGCCAGCCTGCCGATCAGATAGCCGGCCACGCCGCCGAGTACCGACGCGACGGTGGTAATGAGAGCGAACCGGAATCCCCGGCGCGGATCGGCCAGTGTCATCGGCGCAAGCATCACATCCGGGGGAATCGGGAAGAACGACGACTCGGCGAAACTCAGGCCGGCCAGATAGCGTTCGGCGTGCCGGTGACGTGACCAGTGCAGTACGCGGTCATACAGCTTCGAGAAGATTTTCAAGTCGGCGGGTCCTGCGATGACGATCCGTGTGCGGTCCGTGTGCGGTCAGTATTCGGTGCCTTCAAGCAGCGGCACGAAACTGACCGGCGCAATGCTGCGCTGCTCGAACTCCGACCCGTTGCGCGTGACAACCACCAGGTCCTGACGGCCACGCGGACCGAAGGGAATGACGAGTCGACCAGAGTCGGCGAGCTGATCCAGCAGCGTCTGGGGAATCTGTGGCGGCGCGGCGGTCACGATGATGCCATCGAACGGTGCCTGACTGCGCCACCCCTGCCAGCCATCCGCGTGACGCAGGCTGACGTTGGAGATGCGCAGCTGGCGCAGCTGCTCACGGGCACGCACGATCAGCGGCTGAATGCGTTCGATGCTGTAGACATGACGTGCGAACGCAGCCAGCACGGCCGTCTGGTAACCGCAGCCGGTGCCGATCTCCAGCACCTTGTTCAGCGGCGCATGCACAGGACGATCCTCGATCAGCGACTGCGTCATCAGCGCCACCACATAGGGCTGGGAAATCGTCTGACCGAAGCCGATCGGCAGCGCCGTGTCTTCATACGCACGGCTGGACAGCGCCTCGTCCATGAACAGATGACGCGGCACCGAACGGATGCGCTCCAGAACGGCCTCGTCGCTGATGCCTTTGACGCGCAGACGCTGCACGAGCCGGTCCCGCGTGCGCGCGGACGTCATCCCGATACCGCTGGCGTTGCCCTTCAGCTCCACGCCTGCAGCCACCGGTCGATCGATTCCAGGCCCGCATGATCGGTCAGATCCACCTTGATCGGCGACACCGACACGCAACCGGATGCGATCGCATGGAAGTCCGTCCCCGGGCCGGCGTCCTGTCCCGGGCCGGCCGGCCCGATCCAGTAGACCGGACGGTTCTTCGGATCCAGCGCTTTCACCACCGGCTCGGACTTGTGCCGGAAGCCCAGTCGCGTGGTGCGATAGCCGCGCAGCTGATCCAGCGGCACATCGGGTACGTTGATGTTCAGTATCGTGTCACGGGGCAGAGGATCGTCGACCAGGCGGTGCACGAAGCGTCGCGCGACGGCAACCGCGGTCTCGAAGTGTCCGTGCTCGTCCATCACCAGCGATACCGCGATGGCCGGCAGACCGAGGAACCGTCCTTCCATGGCCGCCGCGACGGTACCCGAGTACAGCACGTCGTCACCGAGATTGGCACCGTGGTTCACACCGGAGACGACCATGTCCGGCTCTTCGTCGAGCAGACCGGTGATCGCAACGTGCACGCAATCCGTGGGTGTGCCGTTGACGTAGTAGGATCGCTCGCCCACCTGCTCCACCCGCAGTGGCGTGTCCAGCGTCAGCGAGTTGCTCGCACCGCTGCGGTTGCGGTCCGGCGCGACCACCGTCACGGTGGCCACTTCCGCCAGACTCTCGGCCAGCAGGCGCAGTCCCTTCGCCTGATAACCGTCATCATTCGCTAACAGAATCCGCACTCACCAGTCCCTGGAATCCTCCCGAAGCGGCTAACTATACTGGAACCCCCGACCCATGGCGCAGGTCGCAGATGTACCAGGATTGAAGCCATGACCGACGACGACCGCGACGCATTCCGTAAAGCCATGCAGGGCGTGCGTCCGCTGGGGCGCGAACTGCGCGCGGAACGTACGCAGAAGCCCGCGGCCCGGGCCCGCATGAGTCGCGCGGCACGCGCGGCGCTGATCGAGGCCAGCTGGAACGGCTCCATGCAGGATTTCAATGGCGAGGACATCGCATTCCGTCGCGACGGGCTGACCGAGCGCGCGTTCCGCTCACTGTGCGAGGGCCGGTTCAGCATGGAGGCGGAACTGGATCTGCACGGCATGAGCGCCATGCAGGCGGAAGTCGCGTTGAAGGCATTCATCACCGAGTCCGCGGCCAGGGGACTGGGCTGTGTACGCATCATCCACGGCAAGGGGGCACGTTCCGGACCGGAAGGCCCGGTACTCAAGCAACTGGTGCAACACCATCTGCCGCGCTGGAATCCGGTACTGGCGTTCGTCACGGCCAGACCACGGCACGGCGGCCATGGTGCCTGCTATGTGCTGCTTGACGGACGCGGTCGCTAGCACGGCGACACCGTCAAAGCCGAGCCGTGGCGGAGCATCCCCCTTTCTCGGGGTGTCCGCGGCCATGGATGGCCGCGGCCAAGGCGCATGGACGCTCTTCCGCCGTCCCCGAAGAAAGGGGGATGCTC
>JBJHBP010000042.1:0-9298 GCA_050485545.1 Gammaproteobacteria bacterium | reverse complement strand
GCTGTATTTCATCACGCTGTTCATCTGTCGGTCGCGCCGGCAAGGGCGAGCAAGCTAATCAGTTTCGTCGGCAGCGTCCAGTGCCGCGTCGATCTGATCGCTTTCAAAGCCCCGATAATGCAGAAAGCGCGCCTGTCTGGCGCGCTCCTGGTAGCTGTCCGGCGCCGCAAGGCCGAATCGCTTGCGGCGGGTCTGCATGGCCAGCTCGAACCAGTCTACACCCGAATCCCGGACCAGTTCGTCCGCGGCGGCGACGCCCCGGGTGGCAAGTTCGGCGCGGATGCGGACGGGGCCCTGCCCCTTCCCGGCGCGGGTACGAATGAAGGTTTCAGCGAAACGGTGATCGGCCAGCAGCCCGTCCTGCTCCAGGCCGTCGAGCGTGGCGCCGAGCACGGCCGCATCGAATCCGCGGGCGCGCAGCTTGCGCGTGAGTTCCACGCGACTGTGCTCGCGACGGGCGAGCAGATCCATGCCGCGGCGCCGGCACGCCAGAACCGGATCGGGTTCCTCCAGTGCGTCCTGGTCTTCCAGGTTGTCCTGGTCGTCCGGCGCGTCTGACTGATCCGCGTCAGGCCTGTTTGCGGGCGCTGCCTCCGGCTTCATCAGCCACCTCGTCGAGGTTCACTTCAACCGGACCCTTTTTCGGCAGCAGCCTGTTGCGGATCTGCGTTTCGATGTCGGTGGCGATTTCCGGATTGCTGATCAGGAATTCGCGCACATTCTCCTTGCCCTGCCCGATGCGCTCGCCGTTGTAGCTGTACCAGGACCCGGCTTTCTCGACGATGTTTTCCTTCACGCCCAGATCGATGATCTCACCCTGCCGCGAGATGCCCTGGCCGTAGAGAATCTCGAACTCCGCGATACGGAACGGCGGCGCCACCTTGTTCTTGACGACCTTGACGCGGGTTTCGTTGCCGAGCACCTCGTCGCCCTTCTTGATCGCACCGATGCGGCGGATATCCAGACGCACCGAGCTGTAGAACTTCAGCGCGTTGCCGCCGGTGGTGGTTTCCGGACTGCCGAACATCACACCGATCTTCATGCGGATCTGGTTGATGAAGATCACCAGCGTATTCGAGCGCTTGATGTTCGCGGTGAGCTTGCGCAGCGCCTGCGACATCAACCGTGCCTGCAGGCCGACGTGGGAATCGCCCATCTCACCTTCGATTTCGGCCTTGGGCGTCAGCGCCGCGACCGAGTCGATCACCACGACGTCCACGGCACCGGAACGCACCAGCATGTCGGTGATCTCCAGCGCCTGCTCGCCGGTATCGGGCTGGGAGATCAGCAGGTCGTCGACATTGACGCCCACCTTTCTGGCATAGATCGGATCCAGCGCATGCTCGGCATCGACGAAGGCCGCGGTGCCACCCATGCGCTGCGCCTCGGCAACGACCTGCAGCGTCAGCGTGGTCTTGCCCGAGGATTCAGGCCCGTAGATCTCCACGACACGGCCACGCGGCAGGCCACCGATGCCCAGCGCCACATCCAGGCCCACCGACCCGGTGGAGATCACGTCGATGTCGCGCGAGGCGGTCGAGTCGCCCAGCCGCATCACCGAACCCTTGCCGAACTGCTTTTCGATCTGACCCAGCGCGGCGGCGAGAGCTTTCTTGCGGTTGTCGTCCATATGTGTCCAGCCTGATTTTGGTGGAATTGGGGGTGTTGAGCGCCCGGGCGGTGCCACCCGGAATACTGTGTATTATTACATAGAAATGCGAAATCGCCAGTGGCGATTTCGGGTGTGTTCGGGCAGAAATCGGGATCTGTTTCGCCGCGCCTGCCTTCACTCTCCGGCCACATTCAGCAGATGCAGCAGCGCGCGCTGCACCGTGAGCCGCCGTATCTGCTCGCGATCGCCATCGAAGTGCAGGCGCTCGCTGTGCACAACGCGCTCCCGCCCCGCCCACGCGATGCAGACGGTGCCCACCGGCTTCTCCGCCGAACCGCCGCCGGGCCCCGCAACACCGCTGACCGCCACGGCAACGTCCACATCAGGCAGCGCCATGGCACCCGTTGCCATGGCCTGCACCACCGGCTCACTGACCGCGCCATGCGCCTCGATCAGCGCCGCATCGACGCCCAGCAGTCGCGTCTTCGCCTGATCCGAGTACGTGACAAGGCCGCACGTAAAGCAGTCTGAGCTGCCGGGCACATCGGTGATCGCCTTGGCGATCCAGCCGCCGGTGCACGATTCGGCCGCGGCTGCGCGCAGACCACTGGCACGCAGGCTGTCGATGACACTGCGGGCGAGCGCGTACAGACCCTGATCGCCGGCGTTCATGGATGACCGACAGCGCGCGCGGACGACCCGGTGGCTGCCAGCAGGCCGCGATACACCTCCAGATTGCCCTGCACCATTTTCGTGTTGGAAAAGCGTTCCTGCACCTGACGGCGTGCTGCGGCCCCCATCGCCCGACGTGCCGACTCATCCGCCAGCAGGCTGATCAACGCGTCGGCCAGCGTCGCGGACTCACCAGGCCGGATCAGGCGGCCATGCAGACCATCCTCGATCACCTCGCTGATGCCACCCTCGCTGCTGGCGATCACCGCCACGCCCGCGCTCATCGCCTCGAGCAGCGCCACGCCCAGGCCTTCGCGGTATGCCGGGTGCACGACCACATCGATGCCCGGCAGCAGCTGCGGCAGATCGGCGCGAAAGCCGGCGAACCGCACACGCCCGCCCAGTCCGCGTCGCTGTACATCACCGCGCAGCGCCGATTCTTCCGGCCCCCGGCCGAACAGTACGACATGCAGATCCGGTTGCTGCCTGAGCACCACCGACAGCGCATCCAGAAGCACCGCATGGCCCTTGCGCGCAATGAGCTGCGCGATCATCGCCACCACCGGCACGGCGGCCGGCAATCCGAACGTGTTCCTCAGGTGTGCGGCGGCATCGGGCAGCGGCCTGAACACCGTGGTGTCCACGCCGCTGGGCACGGTATGCACGCGTGCCGCGTCGATGCCGGCCTGCGTCAGCGCCAGGGCGATGCGGGCCGAAATCGCGATCAGCGCCTGGTAGGGACGGTATTTGCAACGCTGCCAGAATGCCGGCTCATGACTCTCCACACGCCGTGTGAGAACAGCCGGCAGTCGCGCCCGACGCGCGGCGATGCCGCCGTACAGGTCGGCGCCGCGTCGGGAATGCACGTGAATGAGATCCGGCTGCCAGGCGCGGATGTACCCGACCAGACGTCGCGGCAGCCGGATGTCCAGATCACCGCTCATGCGCAGCGTGGCGATTTCGGCATCGGTGACGGTACCGGCCAGCGAACTGCCGGGCGGACACACGAGCAGGTTGGAGACGCCGGCCGCATGCAGTCCGCCGATCAGTTCGGCGACCTGCACCGCGCCGCCGTAAAGATGCCGGCCGGATTCCAGATGCAGCACTTTCACGGCGTGATCATAGCTGGTAAATGCAACCGCACGCCGTTCGTCCGCATCGGGCCGGCCGGCCGCGGGATCGCGATGCGTCAGACGCCCTCGTCGGCCACCTCGCGCAGGCTGGCCGCAATGCGCTGCGACACGGTGTTGTCGCGCCCGCCGGTGCGCCCCAGGGCGGCATCCGCAGCGGTGAAGCCCATCGCGTCGCGCACCATCACGTCGGCGCCCTGCGCAATCAGATACTCGACGACGCGGCTCCAGCCGAACTTCACCGCCCCGAACAGCGCGGTCTGCCCCTCGCGCTCGGACAGCGTGCTGGGCCTTGCGATGCGCGCGTTGCGGCTGGCGATATCGGTGATACGCGCGTCGATGTCGGCGCCCGCTTCCAGCAGCACCTCCAGCGTGGCGATCACGCGGCTCTCGACGTTACCGCCAAGGCTCACACGCCGGTCGCGGCCGGAGATGCCCTGACCGGCCGCGCCCATCAGCGGCGTCACACCCATCACATTGGGCAGATCCACCTGCGCGCCGTGTTCGAGCAGCAGGCGAATGGCCGTGACGTCGTGACCAATGGCCGCGCGCAGCAGCGGCGTGGCGCCGGTGGTGAGCAGGTCATCGACGAAACGTCCGCTGTTGCCGCCACGGGTGGGCCGGTGCATGTTGAGCTGCGGATCGGGATTCACACCGGCGGCGAGCAGCATCGCGATGATGTCGTGCGCGCCGATCGATCCTTGCGCCGTGCGCGCGGCCGGACCGCCGAACGAACTGACGTCCACCGCCACATACAGCGGTGTGCGCCCCCACCAGTCCCACAGATGCGGATTCGCACCGGCCTCCAGAAGCAGCTGCGCCGTGTCGTAGGCGAAGTTCTCCAGCGCCAGCATCAGCGCGTTGACGCCGTCGGGATTCGGCCGGTCGATGTCCACGCCCGCCTCCAGCAGCGCCGCCGCACAGGCCGTGCAGCCGGAACGTGCCGCGTAGTGCAGCGCATTGAAGCCGCCGGTGGGACGATACTGCGCACGCGGTTCCTCGGTGATCTGCGTGGGCCAGTCGTTGGCGTGGGCTACAGGATGCACATCGGCGCCGGCCGCGATGATGGCCTGCACGATATCGTCGTGGCGGCTGTCCGCGGCCCACATCAGTGCCGTCTGGCCGCGCCAGCGTTCGCGGGCATCGAGGTCTGCGCCGGCCGCGATCAGCCGTTCGGCCACGGCCGTGCTGCCGGTGCGCGCGGTCAGCATCAGTGCCGTCTGACCATCCTCATTGGCGGCGTCCGGATCGGCACCGGCGGCAAGCAGCATCTCGACCAGCGCGACGTCGGCCACCTTGACCGCTTCGGCCAGTGGGGTGGAGCCGAAGGCATTGGCCGTGTCCGGCGCCGCACCACGCTCCAGCAGCTGCGCCGTCAGGTCATGGTCGAGGCGATACACGGCCCAGTGCAGCGCCGTGGTGCCATCGCCCTGCGCGGCATTCGGATCGGCGCCGTTGCCCAGCGCCCGCAAGGCCGCAGACCGATCGCCCTGCGCGACCAACGTCGCCAGGTCGCGATCGGCGGCCAGGGCATCGCCGCACAGTGCGGCCGCGAACAGCAGCGTCGCCGCAAGGTGGCAGCCGATTGGCCCGTTGCGATGTCGGTCAGACAATGTCATGGGAAATCTTGTTGTGATGCGCCCACAGCCCGCGGTGCAGACTGTCGATGAAACGTGCCGGGTCATCGAATCGCCGGGGCAGCCCGTCCATGACGCCCTCCTCCAGCATCTCGGCTGCGCTCAGGCCGCCGCGCAGCATCACTGTCGTGCGCTCATACAGCTCGTTCATCAGCGCGTGCTCGGCAACCACTTCCGCACGGCCCACGGCGGCGCCGTAGCCGGGCACGAAGCGGGTGGCGTCATTGCTGCGCGCCAGCAGCAGCTCCAGGCTGTCCACGCGTCCGCCGATCCAGCCGCCGCCGAACCAGTCCAGTTCCGGATCGCGCCACGGCGACAGCGCATCGCCCACCGCAACCAGATTCGCATCGCGAAAATGCACGAAGCAGTCGCCGTCGGTATGCGCCAGCAGCAGGTGGCCAACCTCCACGCGCTCGTCGTCGGCCATCAGATGGCCGTCGCTGACAAAGCCCTGCGACGGACGCGCGGCGGCCGGCAGTGCCGGTACGAAGCGGTCCTCGTCGCGTACGTAATAAGGCACGGACAGGCGCTGTCGGGTTTTTTCCTGCGCAATGATCACGGCGCCCGCGGTGCCGAAGGACTCGTTGCCACCGACATGCTCGCGGTGCCAGTGGCTGTTGATCAGCGTGTGCACCTGGTCGGCGCCGGGCAGGTCGGCCAGTGTCTGCATCAACGCGCCGGCGTGCCGCGCATCGCCGCTGTCGACCAGCAGGCGTCCGCTGCGTCCGCTGCGCACCAGCACATTGCCGCCCAGGCCGCTGATCAGATGGAAGCCGTCGGCCAGCGCGCTGACCCGTGCCGCATCCGTCGCGGCCGCGCGGCGCGACCAGTGCGGCAACGCCACCGCCACCGTCACCGCGGCCGCACCACGCAGCAGCGCACGTCGGCTGACGGACAGCGCGGGACGAGGTGTCGGTGTCATGTGCTTCGTCATCGTGTGATGCGTCACCGCATGATGCCGTCCGGCTGTCAGACGCCGGCGATCTCGCCGGTGCTGTCGGAGAACTCCGTCAGCTCGAAGCCGACCTTGTTGAGCATGGTCAGATGCAGGTTCGTCAGCGGCGTGTGTTCGGGCAGATCGATATGCTGGCCACCGTTCAGCGTGCCGTTGCCGCCGCCGATCAGGAGATTCGGCAGCGGATAGTTGTTGTGGCGATCGCTGTTGCTCATGTTCGAGCCGTACAGCAGCATGGAATGATCGAGCAGTGTGCCGTCGCCGTCCGGCGTGTCCGCAAGCTTGGCGACGAAATCCGCGAAGCGCTGCATGTGATAACGCTGGATCACCACCAGCCGCTGCAGGCGGCCAAGGTCGTTGGCATGGTGTGACAGCGGATGGAATGCATCCGGCACGCCGATGTGATTGTAGGTGCGGTTCGTGCCTTCGGCGGACATGATGTAGGAAGCCACACGCGTGAGATTGGCCTGATAGGCGATGGCGATCAGGTCGAACATCAGCGTGACCTGATCATCGAAGGAAGGCAGTTCGCCGATCGGCGCGGAGGGTATGCTGACGCCCGACATGTCGTGCTGCTCGGCGCGCTCCACGCGGCGCTCGATTTCACGCACGGTATGCAGATACTCGTCCAGCACGCGGCGGTCGCCGGCACCCAGCGTACGCTGCAGCTCGGACGTGCGGTCGGCGATCATGTCCAGAATGCTCTTCGTCTGCCGCGAGATGGCCTCGCGTTCCTCGGGCGTATCGCCTTCGCCGAACAGCTGCATGAAGACCTTGCGCGGATTGAACTCCATCGGCAGCGGCGACGTTGCATTGCGGAACGACAGCGTGGAACTGTAGAAACAGCCACCGCCACCCGAACAGGAGGCCACCTGTATCGTCGTTTCCGAGGCCACTTCAAGCGACGGCAGCGGCGTGTCGCCGCCGATGCGCTCGGCGATCATCTGATCGATGGTCGGCGCCATGTAGGCGCCGGTGGCATCGGGTCTGGGACGCACACCGCTCAGCCAGGTGGCCGGCTGCAGCTGATGCACGGAATTTGCGGTGGCCCTGTTTTCCAGATTGGAAAACGAGATCACGTGGCGCTTGAACGGCTCCAGCGGCTCCATGATGTGGCTGAGGCGGAAAGTCTCGCCGGCGCCGCTGGCCGTCCAGTGGTCCATGGCTGCGCCATGCGAGGTGTTCCACATGATCGCGCCGTGCGGGATATAGAAGAAGCCGGCACGCAGCGCGGGACTGGCCGCGGTATTGGCCAGCGCCGTGGCGGCCGGGATCATCGCGTCCAGCAGTGGCAGGCCGAGCGACACGCCAAGCCCCTTGAGTGCGGTGCGACGGGAAAGGTGCTTTTTCGTCAGGAACATCGTACTTCCTCCTGCTCAGTCCACCGATGCAGTGGCCACGGTTGCGGCGTCGGCTTCGGGCCATGCCTGCAACCTGAACGCATCGCTGGTTACGACGCCGGCGACGATCGACGCCAGCGTATAACCTTCGTCCGCGGCCGCGCGCACGATGGCACGCACCTGCGGTTTGTCGTGATAGTCGAGCTCCCGTCCGAGCGCGTACATCAGCAGCTTGTCGGTCAGCGCACGCACGAACTGCTCGGGACGCGCCGTGAGCGCGTTGCGAAGCTCCACGGGGCCGGTCACGCTGATGCCATTCGGCAACTGCGTGCCGGAATCGATGGCCGCATTCGCGACGCGATCGAATTCGCGCCACTCACCGATCGCCGAAAAATTCTCCAGCGCGATGCCGTAGGGATCGATGACGGCATGACAACCGCCGCAGCTCGGATCCTCGCGATGCTGCTCCAGTCGTGCGCGAATGGTCGTCGGCGCCTCGCCTTCCGGCGTGGTGAGATCGGCCTCGACCTCCGGCGGCGGCGGGGCAGGCGGTGCGCCGATCAGCTTTTCCAGCACCCAGGCGCCGCGCAGCACGGGCGATGTGCGATCGCCGTACGACGTGGCCAGCAGTACCGCGCCTTTGCCAAGCAGTCCGTGTCGGGCGTCGTCGGCCAGCGTCACACGCCGGAACTGCGGTCCGTGCACCGACGTGATGCCGTAGTGACGGGCCAGGCGCTCGTTCAGGTAGGTGTGGTCGGCGGTAATCAGCTCGCGCACATCGCGCTCCCGGAGCAGGATGCTGCGCAGGAACAGGCCGATTTCGCTGTCGAAGTCACTGCGCAGTTCGTCACTGAAGCCGGGGAAGATCTGCTCATCCGGCACGATGCCGGCGAGGTTGTCCAGATGCAGCCAGCGCAGCGCGAAGCCCTCAACAAGCGCTTCCGCGCGCGGATCGGCGAGCATGCGCCGGGCCTGGGCTTCGAGCACTGCCGGATCCGCAAGACGTCCGGAGACACCCAGTTCCAGCAGCTCGTCGTCCGGACCGCGGCTCCACAGAAAGAACGACAGCCGCGACGCCAGTTCCAGCGCCGTCAGCTGTGTGAGCTGATGAAACGATTCGTCGGCGGGCTCCCGTGGCGGCTGTATGGTGCGATACAGGAAATCCGGACTGGCCAGTATCGCGGCAAGCATGTGTTCGATGCCGGCGTCGAATCCGCCCGGTTCCTGTCTGCCGGTTGCATAGAATGGCATCAGCCTGGCGATGTCGGCCTCGTCCACCGGCCTGCGAAATGCACGGCGGGCCACATGCGCGGCGATGTTTTCGGCGCACACCGACTCCTGCGCAGGACTGTCCGGTTCGCAGACGAAAATCCGCTCACGACTGGCGGTGCGCGAGACACCGGTGGACTGGAACGGCCCGACTACGTCGATACCGCCCAGGATGCGCGGCACCCGCAGTTCGCCCCGGAAGCTGAACCCGCCATAGGGCGTGAACCCGCGGGCAAGTTCTTCCGTCGCCACGCGGCTGCGTTCGACGAACGTGACGATCACCTCGCGTACGCCGGCCTGCACCTGCACCGGAATGTCCGCCACGCGCTCCATCAGCTCGGCCCGTGCCGGTGCGCCGCCACGATTGACGAAGGCCAGATCCGCCGCACCACCGATGGTGGTACGGAACACCTCGTTGCGATCGATCAGCAGCACCACCGTGTGCTCCGCCTCCAGTGCGCGCGGATACAGGCCAACGTCAAGATCCGTCAGTGTGAAGCGGTATTCGCCGTCGGCGGGAAAGGCGTGCCGGAACACCGTCCCGGCGCGGGTGCCCGGCGGCAGGCCATCAAGGAAGCGGTCCTGATCGTCGGCCGGTGGCGGATACCAGGTGCTGGACACCTTCGGCACCGGCTCACCGACGGCGAGCCGCGCCACATGACGGGCCACGCTGACGTACTGTT
>JBJHBP010000041.1:0-9974 GCA_050485545.1 Gammaproteobacteria bacterium | reverse complement strand
ACGCCATGATGGCATATCTGGAAACGGCCGACTTCTCTGAAATGGCTGTGTCGGAGGTGAGCTTTCAGGCGCTCGCGATGACCGGGCCGGAAAGACTGCTCTCACTGGCGGACCGCTTCGCGCCGCAACTGCGTATCCATGCCCAGAACGCCGCGCTTGCGGTGCTCGGTGCGCTCGATCCCCGAACCGCCTACGAGCGTGTGCAGTCGCTGCCGCCGACGGGCGACCGCGACCGGCTGGTCCAGGGCATCGCGCAGCGCTATGCCGAGCAGGATCCTGACGGAGCCATCCTGTGGGCTACGTCTCTGCAGCCGAGATCGACCGCGGCGCTGAATGCGGTGCTGGCGGGTGTTGCGGCGACTGATCCGCTTCGAGCCGCCAACGCCATCATTGCGGAGATCGTCAATCCCGCGAGCGCGAATTACGGCGAAGTGCCCTCGATGGCCGCCGTGTTCGCGTCTTCCATGAGCGCTCGGTCAGGCGACATGGCCGGGGTTGTCGACACGATTCACGATCACCAGGATCCGCGCGTCAGGGCACAGTTGACGATGGCGCTGCAGCTCTGGCCCCAGGCGGACCCCCAGGCTGCGGTCGACTGGGTCACGCGCAATCCCTCTGCGCTCTCCCCCGAGTTCGCGTCCATGTTCGCTCAGCAGGTGGCCAACCAGGACCCGGCACTGGCCGCGCAAAGCGTCCAACGCATGCCGCAGCACCTGCGTGGTGAATGGCTGGCAGGCACTGCCAGCGGCATGGCGCGCACGGACTTCGAGGGCGCCGTGCGCTGGATCGGCGGCTTCGAGGGTGAACCCACCTACGACGCCGTGATCCAGGCGGCGTTACTTTCGGCCGCCACCGCGCAGCCGCAGGCGGTGGCCCGTTACCTCGAGGACAATCCGGCACACACCGGCCAGGTGGCATCCATGGTGGCCACCAGCTGGGCAGCCCAGGATCCGGCCGCCGCGGCAGCTTGGGCAGACGGTCTGTCGGGCCTCGACGCGGCGGTGGGCGGCAACGTCGTAGCCGGTGTCGCTGCGCGTTGGGTGCAGCGCGATGCCGGCGCAGCCGAGCGGTGGGTGTTCGGCATGCCCGGGGGGCAGCGGCGCGACCAGGGGTTGACAGCCTTGCTGAGCGCGAGCGCCGCAGGCGGTACGGTGGAGGCGCGCGTGCTCGATGCGTTCAGCTCGAGCCAGGCGCGTGCCCAGGGGCTGCTGCGTGGGATGCAGGCACTTGGCCGCAGCAATCCCAACCTCGGACGGCAACTCATCGAACGGCATATCAGCGACGCCGCCATGCGCGCGCAGGCCGAAATGATGCTGGAAGCCGGCGCGAGGCAGCCGGCCGCGCTCGGCGATTCACGGGTCTTGGTGATTGACGGCGTCCCTGGCGGCGTCATCCTGCGCTAGGAGGGGATGTCATGCTCAGAACGACTGCGCTCCTGCTGATGGGGGCGGTGCCCGCCGGCCTCGTCACCTGGTGGCTGACTGGTGGCGAGAGCCCTGGAGCAGGCGCTGGCGGCGGTACGCTTCACGTTGCGCCAGCTGACCGGGATGGCGCCCGAACCGATGCCACCGGCGCACTTCACGCGCGGCTCGATGCCTTCCGCTCGGCGCAGGACATTTCCGACCCCGCCGAACTCGAGCGCGCGCTGGCGAGGGGGCTGACAGAACCCGCCTCCACAATGCGTGATGTTCACATCGAAGCCTTGTTCAAGCGTCTTGCCGCGCTTGATGTGCGGCGTGCGCTGCGCATGGCCGGCTCGTCCGACCTCGATGCGATGCTGGTGGCGGACGTGGTCGCCGCGTGGGCGGAAAGCGATCCGGATGCCGCGCTGCAGCAGCTTGCGGGCATTTCCAGTGGGCATAACCGGCTGACCGCGGCGGTTGCGATCGCGGATGCGCTGGGCACGGATAACAACACGCTCGAACGCATTGCCGCCGCGCTGCCGGAGCATCAGCGTATCGAGTTCCAGGCGGAGGTGGTTGCCCGACACGCAAGGCATGACCCGGACGGTGCCCTGCGCATGGCTTTGTCGATGCGCGACACCGCGGCGCGCAACACCGTCGCCCGTCACATCGGCATGACCTGGGCGCATGACGACCCCATTGGCGCCTACATGCAGGCGGCGACGCTGCCGCGTGAGCTGCAGTCAGCGTATCGTGACAGCGTGGCCGTTGAATGGGCGCGGCTCGATGCGGCGGGCTTTCTGCAGTTCGCGGAAACCCAACCTCAACTCAACGATCTGCACCCGGGCATGACGCAGGCGATGGCCGTCGATCCCGAGCGTGTCCTGGAGGTCACCGCCAACAAGCCTCCGCTGCCGTTCGGCGACGGATTCCCCGCCAACATCACCGTGGAACGCACTGCGTTCACGGCGCTTGCGCAGCGTGATCCGCAGCGCATGGCGGCCTACCTCGAGTCCCTGCCTTTCGACGACCGGCGCGAGGAATTCACGGTCGCATTCGCACAGACGTATGGCCGTACCCGTCCGGCCGAGGCACTGGCCTGGGCCAGAAGCGTCGAACCGCCGCGGCCCGGGCTCGTGGCCACGGTCATTGCACAATCGGCGCTCGTCGATCTTGATCAGGCCATTCGCTGGATGAACGAGTTCGAAGCGCCTCCTGGCGGCAATGTCCTCGCCTCGCCCCAGTACATCGCAGCCAACATCGCGACGTTCGCCGCGGCGGATCCGCGCCGTGCCGAGATCGCGAGCCGACTCGCCGAGCAGACGGATGATCCGCATTCCGCGCTGCTGCTGAACAGGATCACGTCGATCTGGGTCCAGAATGATCCGGCTGGTGCGTTGGACTGGATGCTGTCGAGCGGGTCGGCCCTCGATGACGCGTTGGCTGCCAATATCGCGCGGCAGCTCGCGTCGCGCGATGCGGCAACGGCGGCAGCGTTCACGGACCGCATGCCGCCCGAGCTCAGAAACCTGTGGCTGGGACAGGTGGCCGGGCCATACGCCCGACAGAACCCGGAAGCTGCGGCCGCTTGGCTTCTGCAGTTTCAGGGCGAGCCGGGTTATGACAACGCGCTGCGGCAGGTCATGCAGACGACCGCGCAGGCCCATCCGCAAAGCGCCGCGCGCATGCTGGCCAGCGCGCCCGCGGACATTCAGCAAAGTTCAGTGAGCACGATCGCGTCGAGTTGGGCACGCCAGGATCTGGCGGGTGCCGCGGCCTGGGCCAGTTCGCTGCCCGATGAGCAGCGCAGCGCCGCTGTCAACGCGGTGGCGATGATGTGGACCGCGCGCGACCCCCAGGCCGCTCAACGCTGGGCGCTCGGCCTGCCGGCCGGTGACACCCGCGATCGCGCACTGTCCGGCATCGTGACGCGCTCCGCTATGGACAGCTTCGATATCGCGTCGGAAAGGCGCTTCTTCGAAGCGTTCTCATCGGACACCTTGCGCCAGACGCAGGCGTTCGCCGTGGCGCGCTCAGTCGCGCCGCGCGATCCCGATCGCGCTCAGGCTCTGATGGACAACTGGATCACAGAACCTGGGCCCAGGCAGATGATCGAGGCCGCAATCGAGGAAGCGCGACGACGCTAGCCCGGATTGGTCACCAACAAGGTTGCGGCTGGTGTGTGGCCGGGCCGATACGGGGCATCCCCCTTGTCCCGGGGACGGCGGAAGAGCATCCATGCGCCTTGGCCGCGGCCATCCCTGGCCGCGGACACCCCGGGAAAGGGGGATGCCCCGCATCGGCTCGGCTTTGGCGGTGTCGCAGAAGATGCCACCAGGGCCGGACGGCGGCTAGGCGCGCTGCGACGGGCGTAGCAGCAGCTGGGCGATCCGGAAGAAGATCTTCTCCATGCGGTCGATATCGGCCACCGCGATCTCTTCGTTGATCTTGTGAATGGTGCGGTTCAGCGGGCCAAGTTCCACCACCTGCACACCGTATGGGGCGATGAAACGTCCGTCCGACGTGCCGCCGCTGGTGGAAAGCTCCGGCGTCAGGCCGGTTTCCTCGCGTACGGCCTGCGTCACTGCGTTGGTGAGCACGCCAGGTTCGGTGATGAACGGCATGCCGGCATTGCGCCAGCGGATCTGGTAGTCGATGCCCAGCCGCTTGAGTACGCCTTCCACATGCGCAGCCAGTGTGTGCTGTGTCCATTCGGTGGAGTAGCGCAGGTTGAACCGGCAGGCGAGTTCGCCGGGCACGACGTTCGGCGCGCCGGCGTCGCAGTGCACGTTCACCATCTGGAATGTGGTGGGCGGGAAGTGGGCATTGCCATGGTCCACCGGCTCGCGTGTGAATTCGGCAACGAAACGCGACAGCGCGTGGATCGGATTCTCGCGCGGCAGCGGGTAGGCCACATGGCCCTGAGTGCCGCGCACCGTCATCAACCCGGTCAGTGAGCCGCGGCGACCTATGCGCACCGTGTCGCCGAGCTGCTCGTTGCTGGACGGCTCTCCGACCACGCACCAGTCGGGCAGCTCATTGCGCGCGGCCAGCGTTTCCATCACCTTCAGCGTGCCGTCGTCGGCGGCGCCTTCTTCATCGCTGGTGATCAGCATCGCGATCGAGCCCGGATGATCGGGATAAGTCGTCACGAAACGCTCGCAGGCCTTGATCATCGCCGCAAGGCCCGACTTCATGTCGGCCGCACCGCGACCGGTGAGCACGCCGTCACGCACATCGGCTGCGAACGGCTCCACGCGCCACTCGTCGACAGGACCGGAAGGCACGACATCGGTGTGCCCGGCAAACACCAGCAACGGGCCTTCGCTGCCGCGCCGTATCCACAGGTTGTCGACGTCGCCGAAACGCAGGTGTTCGGCGACGAACCCCACCGGTTCCAGCAGCGATGCGATCAGCGGCTGACAGCCGGCATCGTCCGGCGTGACCGAGCGGCACCGTATCAGCCGACGCGTCAGTTCGAGCGCATCCATTTTCGCATCCGCACCACTCATCTTTTCGGTCCTTTGTAACATTGGCGCAGCTTGTCCTGCGGACGCTGCTGCAACCGCCCCCTCACAAGGAGGACGGCGAAAGTCGCGTCCTGCGGCCTCGGCCGCGGCCATCCCTGGCCGCGGACGCCCCCTCGTGAGGAGGCGGTCGCAGCAGCGTCCGCAGGACAAGCAGGACACGTTGTGCTGGCGTTCATGAGTCGTTCGGCCCCGACAGGCTGCTACAGCCGCAGCAGTTCGTTCAGGCTGGTCTTGGCGCGGGTCTTTGCGTCCACTTTCTTGACGATCACGGCACAGTACAGGCTGTAGCTGCCGTCGGGGGAGGGCAGGTTGCCCGACACCACCACCGAACCTGCAGGTACGCGGCCGTAGTGGATCTCGCCGGTCTCGCGGTCGTAGATGCGCGTGCTGGCGCCGATGTACACGCCCATCGAGATCACGCTGCCGCGTTCGACGATCACGCCTTCGACGATCTCCGAGCGTGCGCCGATGAAGCAGTCGTCCTCGATGATCGTGGGTGCCGCCTGCAGCGGTTCGAGTACACCGCCGATGCCGGCGCCGCCGGACAGATGCACATTGCGGCCGATCTGCGCGCAGCTGCCCACCGTTGCCCAGGTGTCGATCATCGAGCCGCTGTCCACGTAGGCACCGATGTTCACGTAGCTGGGCATCAGCACCACGTCGGAGGCGATGTGGGCACCGCGGCGCACGATCGCGTCGGGCACCACACGCGTGCCGCCGCGCGCGAAATCGTCGGCCGTGTAGTTCGCGTACTTCATCGGCACCTTGTCGTAGAAGCGCGTGTGGCCGGCGTCGATGATGCGATTCTCATTGATGCGAAACGACAGCAGCACCGCCTTCTTCGCCCACTGATTCACGACCCAGCCGCCATCCGCGGGTTCGGCCACGCGCAGTTCGCCGCTATCAAGGCGCGCCAGACTCTGCTCCACCGCTTCGCGCAGCGCCGGATCGCAGTCCCGCGGCGACAGCTGCGCCCGCTGCTCCCATCCCGCCTCAATCACACCACTCAGTTCACTCATCGTATCTCCCTGAAAGTTGTTGCCATCCGTCGCCGCATCGTTGCCATCCGTCGCCACGTCACCGCTCCCGCCCCGGATTCTTCATCACTCGCGACACCGTCAAAGCCGAGCAGTTGCGAGGCATCCCCCTTCCCCGGGGCGTCCGCGGCCATGGATGGCCGCGGCCGAGGCGCATGGACGCTCTTCCGCCGTCCCCGGGGCAGGGGGGATGCCTCGCAACTGCTCGGCCACCCCCGGGCTCACCGCCGTTCATGAACAATCCGGTCTGTCACGCCGCCGCATCGGACAGCTCGAGCTCAAGCGCCGCGCGCAGCTGCTCGGCGCCTTCCTGATCCAGTGGCTCACCGTGTTCGTCGGTGACGAAGAATACGTCTTCGGCGCGTTCGCCGATGGTGGCGATCTTGGCGTTCTGCAGAGCGACGTTGTGTTTTTCGAGCAGCTTCGCCACCTGGAACAGCAGGCCCGGTCGGTCGCCGGCCACCAGTTCGATCACGGTGCGGCGATTTGAGGTGTCGGTGGAGATCGTGACCTGCACGCGCGTGGAGAACATGCGCACCTGTCGCGGTGCGCGGCGGGTGACCTTCAGCGTTGCCGATTCGGGTGCGGTCAGTGCGCGCAGCAGGCGGCCGCGGATCTCGTCGAGCCGGCGGCGTTCGGTGATTGAACTGCCGTCGTTTTCCAGCACGCAGTAGGTGTCGAGATTGTGGTCTTCGGTGACCGGTACGATGCGCGCGTCGACGATGTTCAGCCCCAGTTCGTCGAGCAGCGCGGTGGCGCGCTTGAACGAATGGATCCGTTTCGGACCGTACACCACGACGGCCGTCAGTCCGCCGGCGATGACCTCGTTCACTTCCACCAGCACATCGGTCGGGCCGTTGTGGCTGGCCAGCACTTCCGCATGCCAGGCGATTTCCTCGGGCCGATGGCGGAGGAAGTACTCCTCGGTAAGGTGCTTCCATACCGGCTGCCAGACTTCCGGTGCGATGCCGCTGTCGGTCAGCAGGCGTTCGGCGCGGGTCTGCGTTTCGCCGATCAGCTCTTCCTTGTCGATCGGGTTCTCGGCGCCGCGCCGCAGGGCGCGCTTGGTGACGTGATAGAGCTCCGAGAACAGCGTTTCCTTCCACGAGTTCCAGATTTTCGGGTTGGTGCCGCGCACGTCGGCCACGGTGAGCACGTAGAGGTAGTCCAGATGTGTTTCATCGCCGACCAGCTCGGCGAAGTCGGCGATCACGTGCGGGTCGTTGAGGTCCTTTTTCTGCGCGGTCAGCGAAAGCAGCAGGTGGTTGGCCACCAGCCAGGCGACCAGGCGCGCGTCGTAGCGGCTCATGCCGTGTTCCAGGCAGAACGATTCGGCATCCACCGCACCCAGTTCGGAGTGATCGCCGCCGCGGCCCTTGGCGATGTCGTGAAACAGGCCGGCGAGGTATGCGATCTCCGGCTTCTCCAGCCGCTGCATGATCTGACTGCATTGCGGGAATTCGTGATCGAAGCGTGGCAGGGAGAAGCGGCGCAGGTTTTCGACCACGAACAGCGTGTGCGCATCGACGGTGTAGGCGTGGAACAGGTCGTACTGCATGCGCCCGACAACGCGGCCGAAGGCCGGGATGTACAGCCCGAGCACACCGTAGGTGTTCATGCGCTTGAGCGTGCGCGTCACGCCCTGCGGGGCACGCAGGATGTCCAGGAACAGACGCTGATGACGCGGGTTCTGACGGAACTCCTCGTCGATCAGCCACAGATGCTGCTTGATCAGCGCGATGGTGCGTGCGGCAACACCTTTCAGGTCGAGGTTCTGCTCCAGCAGCAGAAAGATCTCCAGCAGCGCCGACGGTTCGTTGGCGAACACCTGATCGTGAACGACTTCCAGGTAGCCGTTGCGTGCCTGAAAGCGCGGTCCCAGCGGCAGCGGCGGTTCGTTGCGATCGAGGAGAATGGACTCCTCAAACAGCTGCAGCAGCATTTCGTTGAGCCGGCTCAGCTCCATCACGGTGCGGTAGTAGCGCTGCATCAGCTGTTCCACCGCCAGCGTGAACGTGGCGTCCTCGTAGCCCAGCATCTGTGCCAGCTTGATCTGGTGATCGAACAGCAGCCGGTCTTCGCGACGCCCGGTCAGTACATGCAGGGCGTAACGAACGCGCCACAGGAACGCGCGGCCGTTGGTCAGGATGCGCAGCTGGCCGTCGGTGAGGAACTCGTGCGCCACCAGGTCCGACAGCTTGCGCACATCCATGTGGCGACGCGCGATCCAGGCAATGGTCTGGATGTCGCGCAGTCCGCCCGGGCTGCCCTTGACGTTGGGCTCCAGGTTGTAGGCGGTATCGTGATAGCGGTGGTGACGTTCGACCTGTTCGTCGACCTTGGCGCGATAGAACTCGCGCGCATCCCACATCCGCTGCGGCCCGATGCGCTGCGGGAGCTCGCTGAACAGCGTGCCGGCGCCGTCCAGGAGCCGGGCTTCCATCATCGTCGTCAGTACGGTGACGTCCTTGCCGGCTTCGGTTGCGCAGTCGTCCAGCGTGCGCACGCTGTGACCCACTTCCAGGCCGATGTCCCACAGGAAGGTGAGGAATGCGCCGACATGTTCGTCGGCCGCCGGACGGCAGTCCGCGCCCAGCAGCAGCATCAGATCGATGTCCGACTGCGGATGCAGTTCACCCCGACCGTAGCCACCCACGGCCAGCAGGTCGCTGGCCGCGCACAGCGGGCCGCAATAGCGTCGCCAGGCGGCAACGATCACCTGATCGATGACGTGCGCCCGTGCCTGCACCAGCGCTTCGATGGGTTCGTTGCGACGGAAGCGTTCGTCGAGGTCCTGCTGCGCCGACTGCAGTGCCTTGCGCACCAGCGGCACGGCATTGGCGCCGTCGGCCAGTGCGCGATCCAGCAGCGCCGTGTCCAGCAGTGTGGTGCCGCCGGGGCCGGATGCTGCCGCGGGCACCGACGCAGTGCTGTCGGTGCCGGTGCCGCCGGCGCGGTGTTCGTTGTGGTCGTCGTGCATGGTCAATCTGCCACTTCCCTGTGGTTCGAGTCGCGCGGTTCGCTGCCATCGGCCAGTCCCGCCGGGCTCAGCGTCAGCACCTCCACGCCGGTGTCGGTCACCAGCACGGTGTGCTCCCATTGCGCCGAAAGCGAGTGGTCCCGGGTGACCACCGTCCAGCCGTCGGACAGCAGCCGCGTATCGCGGCGTCCGGCATTGATCATCGGTTCCACGGTGAATGTCATGCCCGGGACCAGCTCCATGCCCGTGCCCGGCTTGCCGTAGTGCAGGACCTGCGGATCCTCATGAAAGACGCGGCCGATGCCGTGGCCGCAGTACTCGCGCACCACGGAGAATCGGTGCTTCTCCGCATGGGTCTGCACCGCATGGCCGATGTCGCCGAGTCTGGCGCCGGGGCGCACGGCACGAATGCCCTGCCACATGCTCTGGAAGCTGACGCGGCTCAGGCGTTCGGCCAGCACCGTCGGTTCGCCGACGAAGAACATGCGGCTGGTATCACCATGGTAACCCTCCTTGATGACGGTGATGTCGATGTTGACGATGTCGCCCTGCCTGAGCGTTCTGTCGCCGGGAATCCCGTGGCAGACCACGTGATTCACCGAGGTGCAGATGGACTTCGGGAAGCCCTTGTAGTTGAGCGGTGCCGGAATCGCGTCGAGCCTGCCGACAATGAATTCGTGACAGATGCTGTCCAGCTCACCGGTGGTGACGCCGGGCCGGACGTGCTCGCCGATCATGTCGAGCACGCTGGCTGCGAGGCGCGAGGCCACACGCATCTTGTCCTGTTCTTCAGGCGTCTTGATCGTTACCGTCATGTCTTGATCTGCCGTGCGCTGCGGATTGGAAGCCGGGGCTGCCGTTCGGGGCGTGAAGTCTCCGGGAGCGCGCCGGCCGATTGGCGTCCTTGCTGTATCCCGGACCCGACCTATGGTATAAAGCGCGCGCCTTCGAGGCAATTAACGACACACACGCGCCGCAACCTGTCGGCCGGGTGCCGCGGTCTGAACCGCGGTCGCAGGCAGGG
>JBJHBP010000040.1:0-9992 GCA_050485545.1 Gammaproteobacteria bacterium | reverse complement strand
GCCATGGATGGCCGCGGCCGAGGCGCAGGGAAGCTCTTCCGCCGTCCCCGGGCAAAGGGGGGATACCTCGGGACAGGGGGGTGCCCCGCAACCGCTCAGGCCACGCCAGCCTCACCCGTTCATGAACAATCGCCGTCAGGCGCCAAGCGGCCGTGTCCGACGTCAGGCGTCAGCCGGGTCCAGATCGGCCACCAGCGCAGCGCGAACCTCGTCGCCGAGCCGGATCTGATGTCGGTATTCGGGATGATCGATGCTGAACGACAGCCCGGCGCCATCGCCCACGGCCTGTTTCATCGCCGGCGTCAGCTCGAAGCGCAGGAAATGGACTGCCGACGTCTTTTCGTCGTCGCTGCGTTCCAGGTCTTCGTCGGCGAACGCCTGCAGGCGTTCGAAGCCGTCCACCTCGAGATACACGCAGTCCTCGATGCCGCGTAGCCGGAACAGTGCGCGTCGACGTTCCTCGGCATCGGCAAACTCCACCATGAATGTGGCTTTGAAGTTGCTGCCGTCCGGAATCAGCGGATTGTAGGCCGCCAGTTCTTCTTCGATGCCTTCGGGCTCGAAGATCCGTTCGATGCGCAGCATCTCCTGCACCTGGTACTGGATGGTCAGCCGATCCTCGAAGTACAGCGTGGCATTGGGGCCTATGGCCACCTGACGCCGGCGCTTGTGCGCCAGCACTTGTTCGCGGAACTCGGAGCGCTGGCGGTGGTAGGCCTCCAGCGAAAACAGATCGGACGCGGACAGTGTGTTCATATGCCGTAAGCCTTGCGCAGCAGCTGCAGCGGATGGGTGGCGGTGGCCGATCCTGCCACGGTGGCGATATGGGCCGCGGCCATCGGACAGTCGCTGGTGAAGTGATCGGCACCGGCGCTGTCCACCTGACGTACCACGGGACGGGCGATCTTGCGCGCCGCGTCGTGATACTCCTTCTTCACCGCATAGGTGCCGTCATGGCCGGAGCAGCGCTCGATGGCCTTGACGCTGGTGTCGGGAACAAGCTCCAGCACGTCGCGGGTCTTCAGACCGAGGTTCTGCACGCGCAGGTGACAGGGCACCTGGTAGCTGATCGACCCCAGCGACTCCTTGAAATCGGTCTTCAGGCGGCCTTCACGGTGCCGGATCATCAGATACTCAAACGGGTCGTGGAATGCCGCTGCAACCGCCCTGACCTTTTCGTCTTCAGGAAACAGCAGCGGCAGTTCCTGCCTGAACATCAGCACGCAGGACGGCACCGCGGCGGTGATGTCCCAGCCGTCGGTCACCCACCCGTACAGTTCGTCGATGTTCTGGTCCTTGAGCTTCTCGATGGCCTGTAGGTCGCCCAGTTCAAGCTTCGGCATGCCGCAGCAGCGCTCGCTGGACGGCAGCGCGGTGGCAATGCCGTTGTGCTCGAACACGGCGAACAGATCCTGCACGATGCCCGGCGCATTACGGTTGCCGTAGCAGGTGGCGAATACGACCACCTTGCCGGTGGTGGCACCGGCCGCCTCGCCGTCGACGTCGCGCCGCCCGATGCGATCGCCCAATCGCCTGCGCGCATTGCTGGCATGGTATTCGGGCACCGCGGCACGCCGGTCCACGCCCAGCGTGCTCTCCAGCAGTCTGCGCCCCAGCCCCGAACGGTTCATGGCATTGACCGCACCGGCCACCACCGGAATACCCGCCAGAGAGCCGACGGTGTCGGTGGCGCTGAGAATGCGATCGCGGGTGCGCACCCTGCCTTCCTGGAACTGCTTCGCCTTGGCGCGCAGCATCAGGTGCGGGAAGTCGACGTTCCATTCATGCGGCGGCACGTACGGACACTTGGTCATGTAGCACATGTCGCACAGATAGCAGTTCTCGACGACATTCCAGTACGCCTCTTTGGGTACGGAATCCAGTTCGCCGGATGGCGATTCGTCGACGGCGTCGAACAGCGTCGGAAACGCTTCGCAGAGGTTGAAACAGCGCCGACAGCCGTGACAGATGTCGAAGACCCGCTCCAGTTCCGCATCCAGGGCGGCGGTATCGGTGAACTCGGGCTCACGCCACGGAATCGGATGACGTGTCGGGGCGTCGAGACTGCCTTCGCGTCGGGGAGGCTTGGTATCACTCATGGGCACTGTCGGTCCGGCGGTCGGGTGCGCGGACGCGCGGAGCGCGCTGCTCCACGTGTCCGTCGCTGCAAGTCCCGCGAAAGTGGCGGGGAGAACTCAGCTTTCCAGTCCGTCCAGCGCCTTCTGGAAGCGATTCGCGTGCGAACGCTCGGCCTTGGCCAGCGTCTCGAACCAGTCGGCAATTTCCTCGAAGCCTTCATCGCGCGCGGTCTTTGCCATGCCCGGATACATGTCCGAGTATTCGTGGGTTTCACCGGCAATCGCCGCCTTCAGGTTGGCGCTGGTTGAGCCGATCGGCAGCCCGGTAGCCGGATCACCGACACCTTCCAGATACTCCAGATGACCGTGCGCATGACCGGTTTCACCTTCGGCGGTGGAGCGGAATACGGCGGACACATCGTTGAAGCCTTCCACGTCGGCCTTCTGTGCGAAGTACAGATAGCGGCGATTGGCCTGCGATTCACCGGCGAAGGCGTCCTTCAGATTGTTCTCGGTCTTGCTGCCCTTCAGTTCCATGATTTTCAATCCTCCTGACAAAAGTACGCTGGATGGCAACGATTTAGACTTGGTCTAATAGCAGGCCGTAATCTAGTCCCCCGGCTTCGCAGCTGTCAACCGCGCCTCCCCCCGGGCGCGTTGACCGGGCAGGCGCCGCTGTGTACCTTGGCGCGCCATGAGCAGACAGCCCGCCAGCCGATCGCCGAAAGGTCTCGCCAACCTCGAAAAATCCCTTGCCGAGCTGGAAGGGGTGGTGGAAAAGCTCGAATCCGGCGATCTGCCGCTGGAGCTGGCGCTGAAGGAATTCGAGCGCGGCGTGAAACTCACGCGCCAGTGTCAGACCGCGCTCAGGGATGCCGAGCAGAAGGTCGAGATTCTGCTGAAGAAGACTGACGAGGCCGAGCCCGTGCCATTCGCGGCAGACGAAGCCGACGATGCGGGCCCACAAGACCGATAGCTGGACCTTGCTCGGGCGTGGTCGCGGCGCGGCGCTGACGCAACGGGGCCCGTTGCGGGGACGGCGTGAATACATCCATGTAGCCTCGGCGCGGCCATCCCTGGCCGCGCAAGCCCCGCAACGGGCCCCGTTGCGTCAGCGCCGCGCGTTACCGCTGCAAGCGCAAGACGAGTCCCGCCGCGCGGTTCATGCGCTGACGCGCGTTGGGTCGACGCACAGACCGCCTGCCCGGACGCTCGCGCGCAAGGACGCGCGCGAGCGAGCGTACAGGGATGTATTTACAGCGGTCCGGGCGGGCGGTCTGTGCGGCGGCTCAACGCGCCGCGACCACGCTATTCAACACAGGGGAATCCCTGGGTCTTTCTTCAGGTAGCCGTCGGCGCAACGCCCTGCAGACGCTCGATCAGCGCACGCAGGAACACCTTGTTGAAGCGCAGCTGGCAGGACGAGGACGACTGCTCCAGCAGCGTGGAGCTGACGCGCACCAGCGTGACGTCATCCATCGCACTGATCGACGCGGTGCGCCGCGCGCCGCGCACGTAGCTGGTCTCTCCGAAGCAGTCGCCATCGGCCAGTACGCCGATCTGGCGACGACCGGACTGCACCGTCACGCGACCGCTGACGATGATGTAGAAGCGGTCATCCATCTCGCCTTCGCGGATGATCTCATCGCCGGCCTTGTAGTCGCGCCATTCGCTGGCGCGCAGGATCTCCCAGATCTCCGAGTGCGAGAAATCGTGAAAGAACCTCAGCTTGCGCAGCAGATCGAACTGCTCCTGCTTGTCGATGCGGTCGTACTGATTGCGCAGCTGCTGATACACGCGGGTCAACGCACCGGCCAGTTCCAGACCGTTGCCGTAGCGATCTTCCGGTTCCTTCTGCAGCGCCGTCACCACCACCTCTTCGATCTCCTCGGAGATCTCCGGGCGCAGCGTATGCAGCGGCGCGGGCGTTGCGTAGACGATCTGGTGCAACAGCTTGCTGAGGTTGTTGGCGCGAAACGGCCGGAAGCCGGTGAGCAGCTCGTACATCACCGCGCCAAGCGAATAGATGTCCGAACGTGCCGTGATATCGGCGGACTGCACCTGTTCGGGTGACATGTAGCTGGGCGAGCCGGCTATGCCCTCGATGCGCGACACGGTGGAATCGTTCACCAGCGCGATGCCGAAATCGATGATGCGCACGTCGTTGTCCAGCGTCAGCATGATGTTGCTGGGTTTCACGTCGCGGTGAATCACACCGCGGCTGTGCGCGTAGTGCAGCGCCTTGGCGCACTTGAAGACGATCTCGATCACGTCGTCGACGCGCAGCAGATTGTCGGGCTTGCAGTACGCGGCCAGGGTTCGTGCGCCGTGAACATGCTCGGTGACTACGTAGTAGCTGCCATTTTCTTCACCGGCGTCGTAGATCGGCAGGATATTCGGGTGCTGGAGCTTGCCGACCATGTGCGCTTCGTTGAAGAACATCTTGCGCGTAACGCGCACCCGATGTTCATCCTCTTCGCTCTCGACATTGTAGAGTTTGATCGCAACATCACGGCCGTAGTAAGGATCATGAGACAGGAACACACGCCCGGTGCTGCCCTGCCCCACTTCATTGATGACGACGTACTTGCCAATACGCTCGGGCACGGCCCGTGCGCGTTTACTTCCCGAGATTTCGGCGCTGGCTTGGGCCATGGATCACGCGTTATGTAACTCAAAGGAGGAGTGCCTGCAGCAGCACCAGACACGCTATGGCGTACACGGCTGCCATCACGTCGTCGAGCATAATTCCGAGGCCTCCCCCCAGTCTGTGATCCATATCGCGTATCGGCCAGGGTTTGACGATATCGAACAGTCTGAACAGCCCGAAGGCCGCCAGCAGCCACAGCACGTCCTGCGGCAGGAGGACTGCGGCAATCAGCATGCCGACGACCTCATCGAACACGATCGCGGGGTGATCATGGGTACCCAGGCGCCGCGCGCTCTCGCCGCAGATCCATACCCCGGCGACGAACAGCACCGCGATCAGGGCCAGTTTCACTGCCAGCGGCCATGGCGCGACCAGCCACACCAGCGGCAGGGTGGCCAGGGTGCCGGCCGTGCCGGGCGCGAAAGGCGACAGTCCAGAACCTGCGCCCAGTGCCAGAAAATGCACCGGGTCCCTGAGCAGCCGCGCCGGCAATCGGGGTCGACGTGACATAATCTGTCAGAAGTGGGAATAGCCGCGCGCGGGCGAATCGAACGCCTCGCCGTCGCGTCGCGTCACTACGCCGGTGCCCACCAGAACCTCGCCGATGCGCCGCAGCGGCGTACCCAGCTTCGCGAACGCCGCCTCGATCTCGGCCGCCCGGGCAGGCGATGCGGTGAAGCACAGTTCGTAGTCGTCGCCCCCCGCCAGCGCGAAGCGTTCCGCCGCCATCGGAGGGAACACCGACAGCAGCTCGGCGGACAGCGGCAACCGCTCCACATCCACGACAGCCGAACAGCCGCTGGCCGCGCAGATATGACCAAGATCGGCCAGCAGACCATCGGAGACATCGATCGCGGCGCTCGCCAGTTCCGCCAGCGCAAGCCCCTCTGTCACCCGCGGCTGCGGCCGGAGAAAGCGGTCGGCAAGCGCCGCGTGCGCCGCGCCGCGATGCATCGCCTGTTCATTGACGACCGTGAGTCCGGCCGCGCTGTCGCCCAGCGTGCCGGTGACATACACGTCATCGCCCGGATGCGCGCCACTGCGCGCCGGCCAGCGCTGCGCAACGTCACCAATCACCTGCACCGTGATGCTGAGCCCGCCCCGCGTGATGTCGCCGCCCACCAGGCGCACGCCATGCAGCCGGGCCAGTGCATAGAAGCCGTCGGCGAATCCCTGCAGCCACTGCGCATCAGCCGCCGGCAGTGTCAGCGCCAGCGTGCACCAGCGAGGCCTGGCGCCCATCGCGGCCAGATCGCTGAGATTGACGGCCAGCGCGCGATGTCCGATCAGGTTCGCCGAAATGGTCGCGGGGAAGTGGACGCCCTCGATCAGGGTGTCGGTACTGATGGCGATACGGCCCGAAGACTCGACAATGGCGGCATCATCGCCCGGCCCCAGCAGCAGCCCGTCCGTCAGATCGCGATCACGCGTGAAGTACCGGCGGATGAGATCGAATTCATCGCCTGACCCGTCGACGGGTGACACGTCAACTTCGGCGCGGCTGTCGGCGCGGCTGTCGGTGCAGCTGTGTGGAGTGCCATCGTTCACGCAGCCGGACCGCGCACGTCCGCACGCCGCGATGCCTTGTCGAGCAGCGCGTTGACGAACTTGAAGCTGTCGGTGGCGCCGAACCGCTTGGTGAGCTCAACGGCTTCATTGATGACGACACGCGTGGGGACGTCCGCGCGGTGGCACAGTTCCGCCAGCGCCAGCCACAGCACGGCACGGCCCACGGCATCCAGCTGTTCCATGCTGCGCGAGGCATGTTCGGCAATCAGCCGATCCAGTGCGGTTGAATGCGTCAGCACCAGATCGAGCAGTTCGCGAAAGTAATCCTGATCGATGCGTTCGTAGTCGGGATTGCGGCGGAACTGCCTCAGCAGCTCTTCGTGAGAATGCTCGGCGAGCTGCCATTGGTACAGCGCCTGCACCAGCATCTCGCGGGCGCGCTGACGGGCACGCGAGGAATTTGCCGTTACGCCCAACCCTGCTGCTCCATGCGACGCAACAGCGAGGCCGTCTCCAGCGCCGCCAGCGCCGCATCCGCACCCTTGTTGCCGGCCCGGCCGCCGGCCCGTTCCGTGGCCTGCTCGACCGTGTCGGTGGTGAGCAGCCCGAAGCCGATCGGCACACCGTACTGCAGACTGATGTCGGTGAGGCCCCTGCTGGCCTCGCCCGCCACGTAGTCGAAGTGCGGCGTCTCGCCGCGGATCACGCAACCCAGCGCGATCAGCGCATCGTAGCGGCCACTGGCGGCGAATTTTCCGATCGCGACCGGCAGTTCGAATGCGCCGGGCACCCGCACCACAGCGATCGTGTCCGGCTGCGCACCATGCTCGAGCAGTGCCGCGGTAGCGCCCTCCAGCAGTCTATCGACAACGAAGTCATTGAAACTGGCGGCAACGATGCCAAAGCGCATGTCCGACGCGTCCAGCGTGCCGCGCATCTGCGAAATCTGCTCATCCATGTGCGCTTTCGTGCTCCGTGTATTCCGAGGTGACGTATTCGACGACTTCCAGGTCGAAGCCCGACAGGGCGTGTATGTGGCGCGGCGCGCTGAGCACCCGCATCCGTTTCACACCCAGCGCGCGCAGAATCTGCGCGCCGATGCCGATCGTGCGCAGGTCCATCGACCGATCCGTTCGTTCCGGTTTCACTGCGGCCGGTTCGCGCAGCATGCGTATCGTGCGCATCAGATCCTTGGGCGGCTCGTCCTGCCTGAGAATCACGATCACGCCGTTGTCCTGTTCGGCGATGATGCGCATGGCGTCGTGCAGCGGCCAGCCGAGACGCTTGTCGACGATGCCGATGACATCGCCGAGGGTCTCCTGGCGATGCACACGCACCAGCGTGGGCCTGTCGCCGGCAATCGTGCCGCGCACCAGCGCAAGATGGACGGTTCTGTTCACATGGTCCTCGAAGCAGATCATGCGAAAGGGTCCATAGTCTGTATTCACCACCAGCTCGGAGATGGCCTCGACCGACTCTTCCTTGGCGAGTCGATACTTGATCAGGTCGGCAATGGTGCCGATGCGCAGGCCGTGTTCGCGCGCGAACGTGATCAGGTCGTCGCGCCGCGCCATCGAGCCATCCTCGTTGAGAATCTCGACGATGGCCGCGGCCGGCTCGCAGCCGGCCAGTCGCGCCAGGTCACAGCCGGCCTCCGTGTGTCCGGCCCGCGTAAGCACACCGCCGGGCTGAGCCATCAGCGGAAAGATGTGTCCGGGCTGACGCACGTCTTCGGGACGGGCGTCGGGCGCCACCGCGGCACGTATCGTGCGTGCGCGATCATGCGCGGAGATGCCCGTGGTCACGCCTTCGGCCGCCTCGATCGATACGGTGAAGTTGGTGGTCTGGCGGCGGTCGGTGTCGCCCACCATCAGCGGCAGACGCAGCTGATCGCAGCGTGCACGCGTCAGCGTCAGGCAGATCAGCCCGCGCCCGAAGCGCGCCATGAAATTGATGTCCTCAGGCCGCACCCGCGATGCGGCCATGACCAGGTCACCCTCGTTTTCGCGCTCTTCATCGTCGAGCATCACGACCATACGGCCGTCACGCAGTTCGGCAATGATGTCTTCCATGCTGTCCAGCATTCCGCCTCCGCTACCCCTGACATCGCCCATCAGGCGTCCGCGGTCCGCAGCCGGTCCAGGTAACGCGCAATGATGTCGACTTCAATGTTAACAGTGCTGCCGGGCGCATAGCTCGCAATGATGGTTCGCTGCAGCGTTGCCGGCACGACGTTGACGGTGAATCGACCGCCGTCCACGTCGTTGACGGTGAGGCTCACGCCGTCCACGGCCACCGACCCCTTGCGCGCCACGAACCGCGCCAGCCCGGCGGGCAGCTCGATGGTTACCGCCACCGAACGCGCATCCTGGCGCAGCGCGATGACGTGGCCGACGCCATCGACATGGCCGCTGACCAGATGGCCATCCAGCGCGTCGCCCATGCGCAGCGAGGGCTCCAGATTCACCGCCGATTCCGCCTCCAGGGCACCGAGCGTGGTCGCCGCCAGCGTCGCATTCGACACATCCGCCGCGAACGAATGGCTGTCGCAGTGTGTCGCGGTCAGACACACGCCGTTCACCGCCACGCTGGCGCCGGGCTCCAGGCCGTGAAGGTCGACACCCTGCGTATCGATCACGACGTGGCGATCACCACCGGTCCGGCGATCCGCCAGGGCGATCCGTCCGATGCCCTTCACGACGCCGGAAAACAAGGTCGTTCCCCCGCGTCCATCGATGATCTACGCACAGCCTGCCCTCGCAATCCTCATGAATGCCCCTCGCGTCCGCCACGTCGCGGCCTGGCGACGAACCGGAAGTCTTCCCCGATCTGCACCGGCCCCTGCATGTCCAGCGCGACACTGTCGGCCAGTTCCGGCAGTGATGCGATGCGAAACATCCCGCGCGCCTCATCGCCCAGCAGTCGAGGCGCCATGTAGATGATCAGCTCATCGATCAGACCGGCTTCCAGCAGTGCCCCGTTGAGCGTGGCGCCCGCCTCCACCCAGACGTCGTTGATCTGCATGTCGGCCAGCGCCGTGAACAGCTCGTGCAGATCGCAGTGCGGCGATCCGCCGACACGTCGAATCAACGCACCGGTCGTGCGCAGCACATCCGCGGCGGCATCCGGCGCGGCCGCCGTGGTGAAGATCACAACGTCGCCTGGCAGTGTCAGCGTGCGCGCGGCGGGCGGCGTACGCAGCGCTGAATCGACGATCACGCGCAGCGGCTGCAGCACCGTGATGCCCGGCTGCTCGAAACGCGCGTTCAGCGACGGGTCGTCCGCCAGCACCGTGCCGGCGCCGGTGAGCACCGCGCCGGCCTGCGCCCGCCAGCGCTGCGCATCCTGCCGCGCCGCCGCGCCGGTGATCCACCGACTGCGGCCATCCGCAAGCGCGGTCCGACCGTCCAGGCTCACGCCGAGCTTGCTGCGTATCCACGGCCGGCCATGGCGCATGCGCGTGAAAAAGCCGCGATTCAGCGCCTCCGCCTCGGCGGCCAGCACACCCGATACGACTTCGATGCCGGCATCACGCAGCACGCGCGCACCGCCGCCGGAGACATCGGGGTTCGGGTCGGCCACGGCATACACCACGCGCGCAACGCCGGCCTGGATCAGTCCTTCGGTGCAGGGCGGCGTACGGCCGTGGTGGTTGCACGGCTCGAGCGTCACATACGCCACGGCGCCGCGCGCCGCCGCGCCGGCCGCGGCCAGCGCCACCGGCTCGGCATGCGGCCCGCCGGCCGGCGCCGTCC
>JBJHBP010000039.1:0-11713 GCA_050485545.1 Gammaproteobacteria bacterium | reverse complement strand
GATGACCGCTGCGCCGACCAGTCTTTCTTTCAAACCCCGGTCCATCTGGCGGATTGATCACTGCAAGTGGGTGCGCAGTATAGCCCAAGCGCTTCCATCGCGGGACCGACGAGATGGAACGAACCGAAAGCCAGCACGCGGTCACCGGACGCAGCGCGCAGCGCAGCGCTGCGACAGGCCGTTTCCACATCGGGCTGCGGCGCCACCGAGCGCGCACCCAGATCGGCCAGTGTCGCGGCCATGGCAGCCGCGCTGGCACCGCGCTCGGGCTCGGCGCAGGCGATGAGCCATTCATCCACGAGTGCCATGAATGGCTGGACGACCCCGGAGATGTCCTTGTCGTGCATCGCGCCGAACACCGCCAGCGTTCGTCCGGCCCGTGGCAGCCGCCGGACCGCGGCCGCAAACTCCCGGCCCGCGGCCGGATTGTGGGCCACGTCGAATACCCACTCGACGCCGTTCACGTCACGCCTGTCCAGCCGCCCCGGCAGTGTCGCCGCGACCAGTCCGCGTGCAAGGGCCTCCCGGTCCACGGGCAGCACGGTCTGCAACGCCTCCACCACAGCCGTGCACGCGGCGCAGTTCGTGAACTGTATGTCACCGCCGAATGCCGGCCGCGGCAGTTCGGCGGATTCGCCCTGCGCGCTGCGGTAGGTCCAGCGATCGCTGCGCGGCCGCGACTGATCCGCGACGGTGAAATCGAAATCGCGGCCGATCAGCCTCAGATCGACATCGTCGCCGGCCGCGTGGCGGATCAGGCTTTGCGGTGGATCGCGGTCGGCAACCACCGCCGGGCGTCCGCCGCGCATGATGCCGGCCTTCTCCCGACCCACCGATTCGCGATCCGGGCCCAGCCACTCCTGATGATCGAGATCGATGCTGGCGATCAGTGCGGCATCGGCGTCCACGGCATTGACCGCGTCCAGGCGGCCGCCCAATCCGACCTCGAGTATCGCCACGTCGACGTTCTGCCGCGCGAAATGCAGCAGCGCGGCGACGGCCGAGGATTCGAAGTAAGACAGCGTGATCTGGCCGCGGGTCGCATCGATGAGCTCGAACAGCGATACCAGCTGCGCATCCGTGGCTTCCTCGCCATCGACGCGTATGCGTTCGTTGAAACGCCACAGATGCGGAGACGTGAACGCGCCGGTGCGATAGCCCGCACTGCGATACACGCTTTCCAGAATCGCCACGCACGATCCCTTGCCATTGGTGCCCCCGACGGTAATGACACGAAACGGCGGCGGACGCAGCGACAGTGAGTCCAGCACCTGACGAATCCGGTCCAGACTCATGTCGATCTTCTTCGGATGCAGTGTCTCCAGCCAGCTCAGCCAGTCAGCCAGCGTCGAAAACCCGGTCGCGCGCATCGAGACTCCGATGGAATTGATCAGTGGAGGTGGCAGGGGCCGTAACGTCAGGCAGGCAGCGGCTGATCGGTCAGCTTGGCCAGCAGCGAGGCAATCCGATCGCGTGCCTCACGGCGGTCGACGATCATGTCCAGCGCGCCTTTCTCGAGCAGGAACTCGGCACGCTGGAATCCGTCCGGCAGTGTTTCGCCAACGGTCTGCTCGATCACACGCGGACCGGCGAAACCGATCAGTGCCTTGGGTTCGGCGAGATTGATGTCGCCCAGCGAAGCCAGGCTCGCCGACACACCGCCGGTGGTTGGATCGGTCATCACCGAAATGAACGGCAGATTCGCGTCGCTGAGCCGCACCAGCGCCGCACTGGTCTTGGCCATCTGCAGCAGCGAGAACAGGGCCTCCTGCATGCGCGCTCCGCCGCTGGCCGAGAACGAGATCAGCGAACACCGGTTTGCCACGCAATGGTCGGCCGCACGGGCGAACCGCTCGCCTACCACCGATCCCATGGAGCCGGCCATGAAGCGGAATTCGAAGGCCGCGGCCACGACGGGCAGACCCTTCAGCCTGCCGGCCATCGCGATCAACGCATCCCGCTCGCCGGTGTCCTTCTGGGCCTGCGTGATGCGGTCGCGATAGCGCTTGGTGTCGCGGAACTTCAGCGGGTCCTGCGGTTCCAGCGCGGCCGCAATCTCGTGGCCCGAATCCGGATCGAGAAACATGTCCAGGCGTTCGCGCGCACCGATGCGCATATGGTGACTGCAGCGCGGGCATACATACAGGCTGCGCTTGAGTTCGGCCCTGTACAGCTGCGCGGCGCAGCCGGGGCACTTCACCCACAGGCCTTCCGGCACCGAGCGCCTGCGCTGTTCGGTGCGTATCCTCGATGGCATCAGCTTGTCGAACCAGCTCATGATTGCCCTGCGGAGCTTCTCCCGGTTGCCAATGATACCCGCTGTGCCACGTCAAGTATTCCCGTTATCGGTGCGGCCGCCTGCCGGCAGGCCCGAATCCGGGTCCGCAACCGTGGCGGGCAGGCCCCACTCAACGGCATAGCCGACCTCGATCAGCGCCAGTCCCTGTGGCGGCGCAGTGGCCGCGGCCAGACGACGGTCGCGCGCTTCGATCAGCGCCAGCGCCGACTCCGCGCTGCGGCGCTGCTGGCCGATTTCAACCAGCGTGCCAACCAGGTTGCGCACCATGTGGTGCAGGAAGGCATTCGCCGTGAAGTCCAGCCACACGGCCGGACCATCGCGGCGGATGTCCACCCGCATCAATCGGCGCATCGGCGTAAGCGACTGGCAGCCGGCCGCGCGAAACGAGGAAAAATCCCGCTCGCCAAGCCAGGCCTCTGCGGCCCGGCTCATCAGCGCGCAGTCCACTGGGTGCTGCAGCCACCACGCACGCTCGCGCACCAGTGCCGGGCGCGTCGCGCGCTCCAGCAGTCGATAGCGATAGCGTCGAAACAGGGCGCTGCGCCGGGCATCGAAATCGGCGGCCACCGCGTGCGCCCAGTACACGGAAACGTCCGGCGGCAGATTGGCGTTGATGCCCTGGGCCCACTGATGCGGCGTACGGTCCGCCGTGGTGTCGAAGTGCACCACCTGCATCGCGGCGTGTACGCCGCGGTCGGTTCGTCCGGCTGCGGTCAGTGACAGCGGATGGTCGGCAACAAAGGCCGCCGCCGCGGTCACGGCGTCCTGAACGCTGCGGCCATTGCGCTGGCTCTGCCAGCCGACGAAATCGGTGCCGTCGTACTCCAGTGCGAGCGCTATGCGGTTCATGTGCGCGGAAAGGAAACGGCGCCGCGGCGTTCAGCACGCACGCGGCGCCAGTAATGGCATCAGGCGTTCAGCGTATCGATCAGACCACGCGCCTCGCGACGCTGCCCGTTATCACCCTCGTCCAGCACCTCCTCGAGAATGCTGCGTGCACCCTCGGGATCGCCCATATCGATATAGGCACGAGCCAGGTCGAGTTTGGTGCCGACTTCGGTCAGGGTCTCCGTACCCACACCGGGTGCCTCTTCGGTGCCGGTGGGATCTTCATCCTCGTCGCCGAAGTCCGCACCGACATCCAGATCCAGCGGCGTGTGCCCGTCCGAACCGAAAATCTCGGCGGAGAACTCCGGGGCGCGCGGCTGCTCGACCGTATCAGCCCCGTCCAGTGCCGCGGACAGATCATCCAGATTCAGATCCAGGCCCGCGTCGCCGGCACCTGTCTGATCGATCTTCAGGGCCTTGACCAGCGACGTGGCGCCGGATTCGTCATCTTCGTGCCGACCGGGCAGAACTTCGGTACCGCTCAGCAGCGTCTCATCGTCCAGACCCACGTCGTCGTCAGACAGCACACTGGTCTGCTGCTGCTCGAAGTCATCCCCTCTGCCCAGCACCTGCGTGACACCGGTAGCCGACAGAAGTTCGTCATCGGCATCCTCGTCGCTCAGCTGCGGCTGTTCGCGCGTGTCGGTCTCCGCACCCTCAGCCCGCGGCAGATCGCCGAAATCATCAGGCAGATTGCGCAGGTCGTTGACGTCCAGGCCAAGGTCATCGAGGTCGATCTCGGCGGTGTAGTCGCTGCTGTTGTCCGGCTGCAATGCCGGCTGTTCAACCGTTGGCAGTTCGCCGGTGCCTTCGGTCATGCCGGCCAGCCATGCAGTGGCGTCGCCATCGCTCTCGGATTCGTCGGACGCGTCATCGCCTTCGGCCTGCCCCTGCCAGGCGCCGAAGCGCATCGTGGCATCGCCAGCACCCGGACGCGGCGTTTCCAGCGTCGGCGTTTCCATGGTCGGCGCGTCCGCACTGATGTCCGCTTCCGAGATCTTCAGCGTCGGCGTTTCTACCGTGGGCGCATCCGGGCGTACCGTCTCCGCGGTCGCGTCATCGTCGAAATCGAAGTCCAGGCGACTCGGCGACTCGATGGTCGGCGATTCCTGGGTCGCGGCCAGTTCATCGATATCGGTGGATGTGCGGGAGCCGGCGTCACCGGCGTCATCATCGTCATCGTCGTCCGCGGACAGGATGGCTGCCCGAAGTCCGGCCGCCGTGCGCTCACCGATGTCCAGTGACTCGAAGTCGCTGACCGTTTCACCCCTGGCGGGGCTGTGGTCTTCGCCATCGAGGTCATCGATATCCACTTCGACACTGCCCGTGGCATCGTTGTCGTCGAGACGAAACTCGATGTCACTGCCGGTGGAAGCACCGAAATCCAGATCGACCTCGGCCTCCTGGTCATCGAATGTGAAGTCCAGCGAATCACCGCCGGCTTCCAGCGGCATGTCGATTTCGCCGGCCGCGGCCGTGGCCGACGCAAACATCGGCTCGTCCGGACAGATCTGCTTGCCCATGATCACGACCTTGTCCCAGTCAGGGTCACGGGCGTCACCGATCTCGTCGTGCAGGGCGCGGGACGCATTGAGAAACGCGTCCTTGTTGCCCCAGACGAAGAATACCTCCAGCAGCTTGAGCTTCAGGTCGCGGCGTTCCGGACTCTGCTCCAGGCCACGGGACACGAGCTCGGCGGCCTGATCGTACAGACCATAGGCCATATGAAAGTCGGCCTCGGCCAGCAGATCGGTCTGCTCGAGGTTGATGACCGTGTGACTGGAAAGCGTATCCTCGGGAGTCTCCTCAGCGCCGGCCTCGGCGCCATCACGGCGTCCCGCCGCTGCGCCCGCGGCAACGCCCGCAGCTGCCGCCGCCGCTGCCGCGGCCACCGACTCGCGGCGGGTGTCGCGTCCGCCCCGTTCTTCCACGACGATACTGTCGTCGGAGAACTGGCGACGCAGGCGTTCTGTAGAACCGGTGCTACCTTCCAGATCGTCGTCGGATTCGTCCGTGAGCGCATCCCAGCGACCGGTGACATCGTCGTCCTCACCGCTGCGACGGGCGCGCAGGAACCACACCAGCGCGCCCAGGACCGCCAGAACGCCCAGGCCGATCAGCAGGAACGGGGATGTCATCAAGCCGATCGCCCTGTCCAGCAGCGAAGGCTCGGCCACCGGAGGCTGCGCCACGACTGGCCGGGCCGGCTCGGGGGTCGGCGTTACCGCCTGTACGGGCTCGTCGGCAGCGGCCGGCGTCTGCTCTGCCGCGGCCGCTGCGGCCGCGGCTTCATCCGCGGCTGCTTCGTCGACCAGTTCATCGGCAAACAACGGTTCGGACTGCAGCTCCAGGTCCACGCCCGGCGCGGGGGCCGGCACCGCATCGACCGATGGCGTTTCAGCCTGCGCGGCCTGCTCGTCGGCAGCGAGCTGCCTCTGCAACGCGGCCAGTTCTTCATTGCGTATCTGGAGCAGGCGTCGGCTCTCGTCCAGCTCGGCCTGCGCGGCACTGAGCTGATCCTGCAGACGAGCCACTTCGGCAGCCGGGGCGCCCGCGGCTGCGGCGCCCGAGACGGCCGCGGCCGCCGGTGCAGGCTCCTCGCCGGGCGCCACCAGACGCAGTCGCGCCTGCTGCTCCGCGCCGGCACGCCAGTCATCCAGGTGGCGCGCGAATTCCTGCTGCGCGGCGGTCGCACTGCGTGCCGTCAGCGTCTGTGTTTCGGGAATCCGCAGCACCGCGCCGGCGCGCAGCATGTTCATGTTGCCGTCGAACGCATTCGGGTTGGCTTCGTATAACGCCACCATCATCTGGTTCAGCGTCACGCCCTGCGGCTGCAGCTGCGAAGCAATGCTCCACAGCGTTTCGGCCCGTTGCACCGGACCGTAGGTACCGGCCGCAAGCTGCGGTGCCGGTGCCGGTGCCGGCTGTGCCGCCGGCGGCTGCACGGCCGGCGCTGCCGGCTGCGGCGCCGGTGCGGCGGCGGCTGGTCGGTCGACGGCGCCGGCGCCCGGCTGCGGCGCGAAGCTTTCAGCCGGCTGCACCGGTGCGGGGGCGGCCTGCGACGGCAGCAGCACCGGTGGGTCGAGCAGAACGGTGTATTCGCGCAGCAGTCGGCCGCGCGACCAGCTGGCCTCGACCAGCAGTGTGACGAACGGTTCGGTCATCGCCTGCCGCGACGAAACGCGGACCACGTCGCGACCACTGGCGTCGCGCGTCACCGTGAAATCCAGTGCGGACAGGAAAGCCGGTCGTTCCAGACCATATCGCGCGAAAGTGTCCGGCGATGCCAGACTGACCCGCAGGCCTTCCAGCTCTTCGGGAGTGGCCGAAACGAGTGCGATATTGGCGTTGAACGGCTGATTGAGCGTCGATCGGAGTTCGATGTCGCCCAGGCCGAGCGCCCATGCCCCGAAGGGTGCCACCAGCAACGGCAGTGCGCCCCAACGTGCGAGTGCTCTCATGGAATCTCCCTAGCTGTCCCGGTGGTCGGCCCGACGATCAGGACGGTTTATCGGTAGGCCGGAAAGCCCCTGATGATCGGTCGAAAGATACATTACATAAAACCGTTTTACCAAGCTCACGACGCCTGAGGCACGCCGCGACACAGTCATCCTGCGGAGTGGAATTTAACAATTTACAGGGAACCCGAATGTGATTTTCGTTCGGGTTTCAACAAGCGCTGCCGTTTCCGGCCTTTATGAAAGCCTTACTACGCCGGCCACCGCCGCGATCAGCTCCCGGAACCGGACTCCCCGGCCACCGCACGCGATTCGCTGCCGGACGCTCCGGGGCGGACGACCTCGGCGTTCTGCGCACGGTCGCGCAGCAGGTGATCCATCAGTGTCAGCGCCACCATGGCCTCGGCGATCGGCGTGGCGCGCAGTCCCACGCAGGGGTCGTGGCGCCCGGTGGTGACGATCTGGGCGGCCTGACCACCGGTATCCACCGTGGCACCGGGCACCTGGATGCTGGATGTGGGCTTGAGCGCAATGCTCACCAGCAGATCCTGCCCGGACGAGATGCCACCCAGCGTGCCGCCGGCGGAATTCTTCGCGAAGCCCTGCGGGGTGATTTCATCGCGGTGCTCGCTGCCACGCTGACCCACCACCGCGAAGCCATCCCCGAACTCCACGCCCTTGACGGCATTGATGCTCATCAGACCATGCGCGATCTCGGCCTCGAGTTTGTCGAACACCGGCTCACCAAGGCCCACCGGCATGCCGGTGGCCACGACGGTGATCCTGGCGCCGATCGAATCACCGGCGGCGCGCAGCTCGTCCATGAGCCTGTCCAGATCGTCCAGGCGATCCGGATCGGCGCAGAAAAACGGATTGTCATCCACACCGTTCAGGTCCACCGGCCGCAGCGTCAGTGCACCCAGCGCCGACAGGTAGCCGCGGATGCGGATGCCCGCCTGCTCGAGCAGGTACTTGCGCGCGATCGCACCGGCCGCCACGCGCATGACGGTTTCGCGTGCCGAAGCGCGGCCGCCGCCACGGTAATCACGCAGACCGTACTTGCGGAAGTAGGTGAAGTCGGCATGGCCCGGCCGGAACTTGTCCTTGATGTCGCCGTAGTCATGCGAGCGCTGATCGACGTTCTCCACCAGCAGCCCGATGGCGGTGCCTGTGGTCCGGCCTTCGAATACCCCCGACAGGATCCTGACCTGATCCGGTTCGGCGCGCTGCGTGACGTGGCGCGAACGCCCGGGGCGCCGGCGGTCCAGATCCTTCTGGATATCAGCCTCCGCCAATGCCAGTCCCGGCGGGCAGCCGTCGACGACACAGCCCATGGCCGGTCCGTGGCTCTCGCCGAAGGTGGTTACCGTGAAAAGCCGTCCGTAGGTATCACCGGCCATGTATCTGACTCCCTGAACGCGTCCCCTGTGCAGGGCGCAGATAATCCATCAACTGCTGCTCGGTCACCAGGAAAACCCCTTCTCCACCGCGCTCGAACTCCAGCCATACCACCGGCAGGCGGGGATGCGCGGCAACGAATGCTTCCTGGCTGAGGCCGACCTCGACGATCAGCACGCCGCCCGGCGCCAGGTGATCGGGCGCGGCCGCGAGAATGCGTTCGACGTCGTCCAGCCCGTCCGTGCCGCTCGCCAGCCCCATTGCCGGTTCGTGAGCATACTCCGCCGGCAGCTGCGCAACCTCGTCGAGTGGCACATAAGGCGGATTGGAAATGATAACGCGATAGCGTTGGCCGCCGCTCGGATACAGGTCGGAACGGATCAACCGCACGCGATCGCCCACCTGATGGGCGGCCACATTCGCCGCGGCCAGCGCAAGCGCATCCGTGGACAGATCGGTCGCATCCACCTGTGCGTCGGGACAGTACACGGCCGCGGCGATTGCGATACAGCCGCTGCCCGTGCCGATGTCCAGTATCCGATCGCCGGGCCTGATGTCGCACCATGGCTCGAACGAACGCTCCAGCAGCTCGGCCAGCGGCGATCTGGGAACCAGGGCACGCGGATCGCTGTGGAACCTGAGGCCGGCGAACCACGCCTCGTCGAGCAGATAGGCCAGCGGCTTGCGCTCATGCACCCGCGCTGTGGCGATCGCTACGGCGCGTGGCACCAGGGCCGGATCCGGCGGCCGGTCCCAGGCTTCGTCCTGCCAGTCCTGCAGTGCGCGCACCAGCCAGTAGGCCTCGTCGCCGGGGTTGTCGGTACCGTGCCCGTAGTGCAGATCGGCCTCTGCGAACCAGTCGGCCAACACGGCGACCCACTGTTCACTGTGGCCGGCTGCCCGCAATTGTCGATCCAGTGCCTGCACGCGACGCCCCGCGCCTCCCGAAAAGTCCGGGCCGCATGATACCCCCGCAGCGATTCGTTGTAAGATACGGCACGATATGATGAGCACTCTGATCAAGGCCCTGGCTGGCACGGCAGCACTGATTTTCGTGTTGATCGTTGCCGCCGTGCTGCTGATTCCGCGCGCCTGGCAGGGCACGCCGGAACCGGAGTTCGCCACCGAGCTGTTCGACCAGGTGCGGTCACTGCCGAATGTGGCGTTTACCGACCACCGCGGCGAGCGATTCTCCACGTCGCGCCTGGAAGATCAGTTCACGCTGCTGTTCTTCGGATTCACGCACTGTCCGGATGTGTGTCCGCTGACACTGCAGGTGCTGGCCGATGTGCAGAGTGTGCTGTCCGCCGCCAGACCCGCCGAATCGCCCGACATCCTGTTCGTCAGTGTCGACGCGCCTCGTGACACGACACAGCGCATGGCCGAGTACCTGGAATTCTTCAATGCCGACATCGTCGGCGTCACCACAGGTGACCGGGAACTCGAACCGCTGCTGCAGGCGCTCGGCGTGCACGTGCACCGGGAAACGCATCAGGGGCAGAACTACAACGTGGTGCACAATCCCACGGTGTACGTGATCGGCCCGCAGGCGGAACTGATCGCTGTCTTCGGCGCCGCTGAACGGGCAACGCTGATCGCGTCGGACTATCTGCGCATTCGCGAACGCTACCTGCATCGCTTCCCCGAGCTGCGTACGCGCGTCGGCGCGGCCAGTCGATGAGTTCACACCAGCCGCAGCCGCGGCGCACCTCAACCGCCTGATGTTCTGGGTCATGCTGCAATACGTGCTGCCGCAGCGGCTGATCGGCCGTGTGGTGTACCACGTCACACGCAGTCGCCAGGCGTGGCTGAAAGATCCGCTGATCCGTTGGTTCGTACGGCGCTTCAATGTGAACCTGGCCGAAGCGCAGCGCCAGAACGCCGAGGACTACAGCAGCTTCAACGATTTCTTCGCGCGCGCACTGGATCCCGCCGCGCGCATCATTGCCGGTGGTGAGGAGACCCTCGTGTCACCGGCCGACGGTCGGCTGACGGAGTTCGGCACGCTGGTGGCCGGACAGATGCTGCAGGCCAAGGGCATGAGCTATGCACTGACACAGCTGCTGGATGCCGATCCGACGGCGCTGGCACCCTACACGCACGGACGCTACGCGACGATCTATCTCGCGCCGCGCGATTACCACCGTGTGCACATGCCGCTGGCCGGCAAGCTGATGCGCACCGAATATCTGCCGGGTCGACGTTTCAGCGTCAACGAAACCAGCGCCGGCCTGATCCGCAACCTCTTCTGCCGCAACGAGCGGGTGGTGTGCTGGTTCGATGGCGCAACCGGTCCGTTCGCCCTGATCCTGGTCGGCGCGCTGAACGTCTCCAGCATCTCCACCTCATGGCTGGGCGAGATTCGCAGCGGGCAGCGCCGCAGCTGGACGCATGGTCACGAATCACGCCACTTCGCCCGCGGTGAGGAATTCGCCCGCTTCAATCTCGGTTCCACGGTGATCATGCTGTTCCCTTCAGACAGCGTCGGCTTCAGCAACCATGTCGAGAACGGCTCGACGCTGACGATGGGACGCGCGATCGGTACCGTGCGCAGGATGCAGGCGGAAACCATCGCGACCGCGGCGAACGCCACGCCGCAGCCGTGAGCGGCTATCGGCGCGCCGCCACCGAAGCCACGCTGCGTGCGCGCGCCGCCATGCTGGCGCAGATCCGCATGTTCTTCTCCGAACGCAATGTGCTCGAAGTGCAGACACCGGCACTGTCACGATCGGGGCTGACGGACCCGCATCTGCAGAGCATGGTCACCGACACCGATGCACTGGGCCGATGCTACCTGCACACTTCTGCCGAATACGCGATGAAGCGCCTGCTCGCCGATGGCATCGGCGACATCTACCAGATCTGCCAGGTGTTTCGTGACGATGAGATCGGCCGCTGGCATCAACCGGAGTTCACGATGCTGGAGTGGTACCGCGTTGGCTGGGACGAGCAGCAGCTGATGGACGAAACCGCAACGCTGCTCACACAACTGATCGCGAGTGCCCGCCGCGACGCCCCTCCGCAGTCAACGGAATGTCACGCAGGCCATCGCCACGCAGCCGATCGTCAAACCTATGAACAGGCATTCCGGCACGCCGTCGGTGTATCAGCCAACGCTCCCGACGCGCAGATCGCGTCCGCACTGCGCGCGCGCGGCTGCGACGTGCCGCCCGATCTGAGCGGCAACGACCTGCTGGACCTCGCATTCACCACGCAGGTCATGCCGGCACTGGACCCCGGCCGCCTCACGTTCATCCACGATTTTCCGGCACAGCAGGCCGCACTGGCACGCCTGAAACCGGGCAACCCGCCGCTGGCGGCGCGCTTTGAGGCGTTCTTCGCCGGCCTGGAACTGGCCAACGGTTTCGCCGAACTCACCGACGCCGACGAACAGCGCGCGCGCTTCGCACGCGAAGCGGCGGAACGTCAACGCCTGGGGCGAACGCCGGCACCGCTGGACGAGGACTTTCTCGCAGCGCTGGAGCAGGGACTACCCGAATGCGCAGGCGTCGCAGTCGGCCTCGACCGCCTCCTCGCCGCCGCCGTCGGCGCCAACGAACTCGCCGCTGTCACGGCCTTCGCCCACACCCGGCGGTAGGTCATCGCAGCGACTGTGCCAAAGCCGGGCGGTTGCGGGGGCATCCCCCTTTGCCCGGGGACGGCGGAAGAG
>JBJHBP010000038.1:0-12051 GCA_050485545.1 Gammaproteobacteria bacterium | reverse complement strand
GCGGAAGAGCGTCCCTGCGCCTTGGCCGCGGCCATCCATGGCCGCGGACACCCCGAGAAAGGGGGTGGCCCGCCGCTACGGCCCGACCAGCAGACGGTCAGCCGCCGCGGGGTGGCGTAAGCGGCGGACTCAGGTCAGGAGCGATTGTCCGGATCAGGGCCGCCCGGTGCACCGGTTGACGGATTTGCGGGCCCGCCTTCAGCTGGCGGAGTCGATCCGTCATTGCCACCGGTATCCGGACGCGGTCGCGCTGTTTCCTGCATCTCGGCGGCCTTGGCTTTGGCCTGCGCCAGTCCCTGGTTGATGCGGCTCTCCATGGACGATGCATCGATCCCGGCCGAGGCGTTCACATAGATGATGTTGAGACCCATCAGCACCGGGCACAGGATGATGGCCAGGGCCAGCGATGCGGTGATCATCGTCCCGATGCCCAGCGCCACCTGGTGTCCGGTGACGTTGGCGGAACCCATCACGATGGCCGCAAAGTTCTCGATGCCGCCCGGCAACTGATTACCGAGAATTCCGCTGGACAGGCTGGTTGTTACAGCGTAGCCGGATCCCAGGAATCCGAACAGCACGAAGGCGGCGATCCAGATCAGGATGGCGAGAATGATCAGGTTGATGATTACGCTGACCGCACGCTGGCGTGCAATGGCTGCCAGTCGTGCGATGGAACCGAGCAGCGTGTTGCCTTCCCAGATCGCAGGACCGAGCAGCTGCCAGGCGACGAACAGGCCCGCATAGAACAGCGCCGTGCCCACGGTGAGCACCGGCACCACGAACGTGAACAGCAGCGGCCCGAGAAACGGAATCTTGCAGATCAGCAGCACCAGTGCGATCGGCAGCAGGAACAGCAGCGCTACCGCGATCACCGCCAGCGCCAGCACGATGATCTTGCCGGTTGCGAACAGCCCCTGAAGAAAACCCGTGGACAGCGAGCGGGGCGTCCACGCCCTGATCTGTACCATCAGATGAATGCCGGCCGCCGAGATGCCGGCCAGTACGACGACGATGGCAATCAGCATGGTCAGTCCGATCAGCGCCGGTGACCCGGTGAGGCCGGCCAGCGATACCAGCAGTACGGCCGCAAACCAGCTGATCAGCAGCGATGCGACCGCGCGTAGGTTCCTGAATCCATCCGCAGCGCGGGTGAGTTCGGAAAACTGCGCGGCCTGGGTGATGGTCGTTGCGCTCATGGTAGCTCCCTGTTCTTGGTTGATGTGTTATACGGGCGCGCCCCGATGGCCCCATTTGAACGCTGCGCCGGGGTCGGCGTCAACGTCGCTCCGGCCCGGCCCCCCTCCACGACCGTGCTCCGCTCTTGCGCCAACGCCAGGGCTTCCCCTAATGTGCCGGTATCAATCGGTGCAGCCATCCAGTTTGCTGCCATTCACGGAGTCAGAATGACCACACGCAGACACCAGACAGCATTCAGCCGCGGCCCCACTGCGCGCCATCAGGAATGTGCGCGCCATCAGGAATGCGCCCAACCTGAACGTCGACGGCTGCTACAGGCCGCGCTCGCGGTCGGCCTCGCCGGCGCGGCGACACTCTCCGTCCGCGAAGCGTTCGCGCAGACAGCGCCACGGATCGTCGTCCACAAGACGCCAACCTGCGGCTGCTGCGGTCTGTGGGTCGAGCATCTTGAAGAGGCGGGTTTCACGGTCGAGGTGCACGATCACGATGTGCTGGCGTTGGACGACATCAAGCGTGAACTCGGAATCCCACGGGAGCTGTGGTCCTGTCATACCGGCGTTGCAGGCGGCTATGCGGTGGAAGGCCACATTCCCGCCGCCGATGTGCGCCGGCTGCTGGAACGCCGCCCGACCGGTATCGGAATCGCCGTACCCGGGATGCCGATCGGTTCGCCGGGCATGGAAGTCGGCGACCGGCGTGACCCCTACGACGTGATCCTCTTTGGCGCCAATGGCGAACGCGAGGTGTTCGCGCACCACCCGGGCGCATAGCGGCCTGCGCGGCAGAAGCCGGACGGCCTGCCGCGCAGGCGCCCGGCTTTCAGCCAGGCGCCATCGTCACCGCGCCTTCAGCGCGGCGCACGGCAGCCGGGCCGGCCGTCACGGCTCCCAGCAGATGCTCGATGCGCCCTTCCGCCGCCGCCAACCCGTTTGCCTTCAGTTCTTCCGACACCGCCAGTCCTTCGGCGTGAACGAACTGCACGTCGACGATCCCTATGAGTTCGAGAAACTGCCGGACGAAGCGCGGCAACGAATGGTCTTCGCCATGCAGCCCGCCGCTGGTGATGAACACCACAGCCCGCTTGCCTTTGACCAGACCCTCGGCACCCTCGGCCGTATAGCGGAAAGTGACACCGGCGCGCGCCAGGTGATCGAAGTAGGCGTGCAGAACCGATGGCACAGTGAAGTTGTACATCGGAATCGCAAGGACAACGACGTCGGCCCTTTGCAGCTCATCGATCAGCGCATCCGAAAAGTCGACAAACGCCTGCTGCTCCGGGGTCCTTTCAGCTTCGGGTGTCACGAACGCCTGGAATCGCGCCGGGCTCAGGTGTGGCACGGGGTTATTGGCCAGGTCACGGGTTGCGACCCGACCGGCCGGTTGCCTTGCCCGCCAACCCGCAATGAAGCGATCGGCAAGCGCGGAGGACTGTCCCTGTCCGTTGAACAGGCTGCTGCGGATACTGAGCAATGTGGTCATCTGGATTCTCCCTGAAAAGCTCGTACTGGACCCGGTTGCCCGGTTGCCCGGTTACCCGGTTGCCGAGGCCAGGCTGGCCATTGGCCTGGGAGAATTTCATCATTGACGGAGCCGATATAAAAATAGATAAATACGCGCTATCCAATCGACTGATTCGATATATGGACGACATACACGCCGCGGTCCCGCACATCAGCCTCGATCAGTGGCGCAGTCTGGTGGCCGTCGTCGATGCGGGTGGCTATGTGCAGGCGGCCGAGGCCCTGCACAAGAGCCAGTCCTCGATCACCTACGCGGTACAGAAGCTCGAGCATGTGCTGGACGTGAAGGTGTTCACGATCCAGGGCCGCCGGGCCGTGCTGACCCCCATCGGCAGGATGCTGTGTCAGCGAGCCCGGCAGCTGCTGGAGGACTCGCTGAGCATGGAGCGGGCCGCGGCAAGGGCGTCGGCCGGATGGGAAAGCGAAATCGCGCTCGCGGTGGAGGTCATGTTCCCGACCTGGCTGCTGCTTGAATGCCTGGATGAGTTCGGCAGGGACAGCCCGCAGACGCGCATCAATGTTCATGAAACCGTGCTCGGCGGCGGCGAGGAACTGCTTCTGCAGGGCAGAGTGGACCTCGCGATTCTGCCGCGCATCCCGCCCGGTTACGCGGGCGAGACCATACAGCGTGCCGCGCGGATCATGGCCGTTGCACACCCGGATCATCCGCTGCACCAGCTGGACCGTGAACTGTCACTGCGTGACCTGCGCAAGCACCGCCATATCGTCGTGCGCGACACGGCCGCGCGTCGTGACGACAGGACCTACACCGTGGACGTGCAACAGCGCTGGACGGTCAGCAACATGGCAACGTCGATCGGTGCGGTATGCCGCGGCCACGGCTTCGCCTGGCTGCTGGAGGACAAGATTCGCAGCGAGCTGAACGCCGGCATTCTCAAACCCCTGCCGCTGGGCAAAGGTCATCAGCGCACTGTTGATCTGCACCTGATCTTTGCCGACCGCGAAGCTGCCGGGCCGGGCGTTGCGTGCCTTGCCGACATCCTCCGCGAAAGAACGCGGCAGCTGTGCGCGGCAACGCTCACTGTCGCGCCGGATTCGGCTCCCCGGCGATGAAGCGGTTCGGGTTGCCTTCGTTGTAGATCTTGTGAACCTTGAAGAACCACTCGCCGTCGATCTTCACCAGCTCATCGTCCCAGGAACCAAACAGCATCCATTCCACCTGATCGCGTCTGGCGTTGTTGTTGAACTGGATCCAGTAGGACAGTGCGCGCGCGGTGTCGCCCTCCACGGTGATCACCTGGTTCGTGATCAGGTGGCGGACGGTGGACGGCCAATCGCGGCCATCCGGTGTTGTCACCTCGGCCGCGTCGCGCGTGAAATCGTAGGTGCGGCTGGCCATGAACTCGCGAATCGCTTCGCGACCCTCGACCTGACCGCGCGCCCAGTCCAGCACGCCGTCCTCGGCGAACACTTCCGCGTAGCCGTCGGCATCGAAAAAGTCCATCGCCAGCACATATCGGCCCAGCAGATCGACGATCGCCGCGCGATCATCGGCGTAGCCTTCCGGATAGCGTCCGGCCTGCAGGCTCAGCGGCAGCAGCAGGACAAGGCAGAAAACGAGCATTCGGTTCATGGCAGCCCCTCGAACAAATCACATGGTGCCAAGGATAGTACTGTCAGCGGCGCCGGCAAGCGAACCGGCCGGCACTCGCCCGGCCCGCGCGGCGTGTCCGTGAACCAATGCGTGGGCCGGATGCGGCCTGTCGCGCTATGATTCGCGGGTTGTTTTTACGGGGTTTCGGGATTTTGCCACTCAGCGTCGTCATTCTGGCCGCCGGCCAGGGAAAACGCATGCATTCGGATCTGCCCAAGGTGCTGCAACCGCTCGCCGGGCAGCCCATGCTTGCGCATGTGATCCGGACCGCACGACAGCTCAGGCCGGATGCCATTCATGTGGTGTTCGGACACGGCGGCGGCCGGGTGCGCGAGGCCTTCGCCGATGCCGACGCGGATGCCGATCTGAGCTGGGTGCTGCAGGCCGAGCAGCTCGGCACCGGCCATGCGGTAGCCCAGGCGATGCCCGGCATAGCCGATGACCAGCGCGTGCTGGTGCTGTATGGCGACGTCCCGCTGGTGGATGTCGCGACGCTCCAGGACGTGGTCGGTGAACAGTGCGAGGCGCGCAACGACCTTGCGCTGATCAGCGCGCTGCTGGACGACCCGTCCGGCTACGGGCGCGTGCTGCGCGATGGCCATGGCGCGGTGCGCGGCATTGTTGAAGACAGGGATGCCACGGACGAACAGCGCGCGGTGTGCGAGATCAACAGCGGGCTGCTGGCCGCCAATGCCGTCGACCTCAGGCGCTGGCTGGCCCGCCTGGGTAACAGCAATGCCCAGGGCGAGTACTACCTCACCGACATCGTCGCCATGGCGGTCGACGACGGTGTGCCGGTGAGCGCAATGATCGCCGCGGCATCGGACGCGGTACTGGGCATCAACGATCGCATGCAGCTTGCCGGCGCCGAACGCACCCTGCAGCGGCGCATGGCAACAGACCTGATGCAGCGCGGCGTCACGCTGGCGGATCCGCAGCGCATCGACGTACGCGGCACGCTGCAGGCCGGACGGGACGTGTTCATCGATGTCGGTGTGGTGTTCGAAGGTGACGTGGTGCTCGAAGATCGCGTGCGAATCGGCGCTCACTGCGTGATCCGCAATGCCCGGCTGGGCGCGGGTACCACCGTGCATCCGTACAGCCTGATCGATGACAGCACGGCGGGCGCCGGTTGCGAGCTGGGTCCGTACGCACGCCTGCGACCCGGCACCGTGCTTGCCGACACCGTGAAGGTGGGCAACTTCGTGGAGATCAAGAAGAGCCGTATCGCGGCCGGCAGCAAGGTGAATCATCTCACCTATATCGGCGACGCCGACGTCGGCAGCCATGTGAACATCGGCGCCGGTACGATCACCTGCAACTACGACGGGGCGTTCAAACACCAGACCCGTATCGGCGATGACGCGTTCATCGGTTCGGGTGTCATGCTGGTGGCGCCGGTCAGCGTCGGCGAGCGCGCAACCATCGGCGCCGGCTCCACCATCACGCGCGACGCCGAAGCGGGTGAACTCACGCTGGCGCGTGTGAAGCAGAGCACCGTGAAGGGATGGAAAAGGCCCGTGAAGGAATCCTGAGCGACCGCTGCCGAACGCATCGTGAGACGTCGCAATCCTCCAAATCCGGCCCACCCGGCCGACAGGGATGAAACAGCATGTGTGGAATCGTAGGAGCCATCGCCGAACGCAATGTCACGCCGATCCTGGTGGAGGGACTCAAGCGCCTGGAATACCGTGGCTATGACTCGGCGGGGCTCGCCGTACTTGAAGGCGGCCAACTGCGCCGCGCGCGACGCATGGGCAAGGTGCGGCAGCTGCAGGATGCGCTGGAACAGCAGCCGCTGCGTGGCGGACTGGGCATAGCACACACCCGCTGGGCCACGCATGGCGCGCCCAGTGAGGCCAACGCGCATCCGCACATCTCCGGCGACGACCTCGCCGTCGTACACAACGGCATCATCGAGAATCACGCCAGGCTGCGCGCCGAACTCGAGGCCGAGGGTTTCGCGTTCACATCCGAAACCGATACGGAGGTCGTTGCGCACCGCATCCGCCATCACCTGAACAGCTGCAACGACCTGCTCACAGCCGTGCAGCGCACCGTGAAGGAACTGGAAGGCGCGTACGCGCTGGTGGTGATGAGCAGGCTCGAACCGGATCGTCTGATCATCGCGCGTTCCGGCTGCCCGCTGGTCATCGGCCTGGGTATCGACGAGAACTTCGTGGCCTCCGACGCGCTGGCACTGGTGCCTGTGACGCGCCGCTTCGTGTACCTCGCCGAAGGCGACGTGGCGGTGGTCGATCGCCTCCACTACGCGGTCTACGACATCGACGGCAACGCGGCGGACCGGCCGGTCACCGAAAGCGACCTGACCGCCGACTCCGCCGACCGTGGTCCGTACCGGCATTTCATGCTCAAGGAGATCCACGAACAGCCCGCCGCGCTGGCGAGCACCTTCGAGGAGCGACTGGGTCGCGGCGGTGTGCTCGAGGGCATCTTCGGCCACGCCGCCTCCGATGTGCTGCGCAACACAAGGGCCGTGCAGATTGTCGCGTGCGGCACCAGCTACCATGCCGGTCTGATCGCCCGCTACCAGATCGAGGAACTGGCGCGCCTGCCATGCAGTGTGGAAATCGCCAGCGAGTATCGCTATCGCAGGCCGGTGGTGTCCGACGGCACGCTGTTCGTGACCATCTCCCAGTCCGGCGAAACCGCCGATACGCTGGCCGCCCTGCAGGCCGCCCGCCAACAGGGCTTTCTTGCGACGCTGGCGATCTGCAACGTGCCCGAAAGCTCCATCGTGCGCGCGTCCGATCTGGTGCTGATGACGCGCGCCGGACCGGAGATCGGCGTGGCATCGACCAAGGCATTCACCACCCAGCTGGCGGCGCTCGCGCTGCTCACCATTACGCTGGCCAGGCACTCGGGCATGACCGCCGCAGGCGAAGCCGAACTCGTACGCCAGCTGGAAATGCTGCCGGGACTGGTGGAGAAGACGCTGACGCTGGATGCCCGGATTGCGCAGCTTGCCGAGGCGTTTGCTGAAAAGCGCCACGCGCTGTTTCTCGGTCGCGGTGCGCTGAATCCGGTGGCGATGGAAGGGGCGCTGAAGCTCAAGGAAATCTCATACATCCACGCCGAAGCCTACCCGGCGGGCGAGCTCAAGCACGGCCCGCTGGCACTGGTCGACGACGACATGCCGGTGATCACTGTGGCCCCCAACAACGATCTGCTGGAAAAGCTGAAGAGCAACCTCCAGGAAGTGCGCGCCCGTGGCGGCCAGCTGTTCGTGTTCGCCGATCCGGGTGTGGACTTCGGACGCGACAACGGCATCCACGTCGTCACGCTGCCCGAGCGCGTCACGGCATTGCAGGCACCGATCGTCTACACCATCCCGCTGCAGCTTCTGGCCTATCACGTTGCCGTGCTGAAAGGCACCGATGTCGATCAGCCGCGCAATCTCGCCAAGTCGGTGACCGTGGAGTAACACAGCGGGCCCCGGCCATCACGGCAGTTGCCGGGTTCCTGCCGGGTTCCTGCCGGATGCCGTGATCGCGCCCTTCGTCCGGTACCTTCCCGCCTGCTGGACTGATGCCAGCGATCAGGCTGGTACTAACCGGCTCGGACGCGACGCCATACTCTTGGCGATGAGTCGACGTGTCCGTCGCCGGCCGCAGTGGCCCGATCAGCGACGGACCCGCCCACCCGGATTCCTGAATCAAAAAAGCATCTCAGATGGGGGATAGTGCTTTGACGACGAAACGCTTTGCTCTGAAACCGGTGGTCCGCCTGATGGCGGCTGTTGTGATTCCGTCTCTGGCGCTCACCACGGTGGCGATGGCCCAGGGAGGTCGCTACCTGACCAAGGACGCCTGGACATTCGGCGTCACCGCCGATACCCAGTGGACCATCACCCACAGCCTGACATGGGATGACGATGATCCCTACTACGCGCACGTGAATCCGAACTATCGCGAAGAGAATCCCGACTATGTCAGCGTCGCGACGCTGCTGCGCCTGAACCAGGAGTTCATCGACCGCGGTGTGCGCTTCGTCGTGCAGCTCGGCGACCTCACCGACCGCGCCGGCAACGACGCAATGTTCACGCATGCGGCCGCCAGACAGCCGCTGTACGACGCCGGCATCGGCTTTTTCCCGGTGCGCGGCAATCACGAATCATACGGACGCCTGTATGGTCTGGACCCCGACGCCGACATGAACGTGCCGGCATGGCGCGAAGCCTTCCCCCAGACCCAGGGTGAGGGCCCGATCTTCGATGCACGCAACTTCCATCGACCCGACGAGGAGGAACTCAGAGGCCTGAGCTATTCGTTCGACTACGGCGCCCATGGCAGTGATGCCCGCTTCGTGTTCATGGACATCGAACCGACCTATTACTGGCTGCGCGTTCAGCCTCCGCATGAAGTCTACGGCCAGGGCTACCGCTTCCGAAACGACTTCAACTGGATTGTTTACCAGCACAACGAGGATCTCCTCGATCCGTCCGGCAACGTGATTCCCGCTGGTACGTGGTTCCGCATCAACAGCTCAGGCAACCCCGCCGTCGGCTTCTTCGGCGCCGCGCCCACGGATGAAACCGTTGAACCACTGGAGCCGGAGATCACCTCCGACGGCACACGCTTCTTCCCGGGCGACCAGCAGGGCTGGATAGACAACCGACTGGAAGACGAGAAGCGTCCCGAACATGCGTTCGTGCTCACCCACCGAAATCTGATGGGCCAGAACCACGTCGACACCGCCTGGGGCAGCAATCCCGCCGTGTCGATCGACGAGCAGAACGTCTTCTATCGCAGCCTTCAGGAGAACGGCGTAGGGTATTTCCTCTCCGCTCACGACCACATGCATCATCGCGGCATCATTCTCAGCCCCGATGGCAACTGGTCCGTAGAGCAGCTCATCGCATCCTCTTCCGATCCCAAGTTCTACACGCCGGTGGCCAGCTCGATGGCCGGCCAGCGCTGGCGTGAGACTCCGATTTCGCAGGAACTGCACAACATCGGTTACTACGTCTTCACCGTGGATGGTGCTCGTGTGACGGTGGACTACTTCTCTGATCGCTACGGCAATTTCGGAACCGACTACTGCTGGCCTGACGGCTTTCCCGGCCCGGACGGATCGTGCAGCGACCCGCGTTTCGGTAGTGCGGCCGAGCGCATCGGCTCACTCTCCCTGCCGAACTTCTACTTCGAGCACAAGGAAACCTGGGGCTATGGCCAGAACGGCCAGCGCTTCATCGTGCCGCAGGGCATCTCCTACGCCGGAGAAACCGTTGTTGACGAAGATGGCGAGGTCGTCGCCGAGTACCCGCGTGTGCAGGATTCATTCAATGGCACACATGCGCAGATACTCGCGGGCGCCAACGGCAGCGAAGCCACCGACGGCATTCCGGGCGCGCCGCGCGCATTGTCCAAAACAGTGACCACCGGCTGGATGGCCAACCCGGACTCCGGCAAGCTGAAGAGCGACGTTCTTTCGCTGTGGGGCATGGGCGAGCTGGGCGTTGAAGAAACGGACGTGTTCGTACTGTCCATGTCGTTCGACTTCAAGAACATGAACCAGCTGGGCACCGGCGCCATTGGCATCGCCACCTACGTGAACGATGAGTGGGTGAATGCGGTGGACCAGAACTTCGGCGGACACAAGAACTTCGTGGTTGGGCCGTACGTCGACGGTGTTCACGAACTGGGCACTTATGGCGTGGATCCCGGCACCAAGACCGCATGGGCGGTGCTGAACTACAACGCTGACTTTGCCGTGGCGAATGCCATCGAGAAAGTCCCCGGCGCCGACAAACCGCCCGTCGACAAGCCCAAGCCGCCTGCCAGCGTGGCTGAGGTGATCGCCAAGGTCCAACAGCAGATCGTCTCCCTTTTTCAGGCGATCCGGATTCGACTGTTCGGCCGCTGATTTCCGGATCCCCCGGGTGTGAAGCCGTCACACCCGTGCCGGAAAACCAGGCCCCGTAGAGCGGAACCAGCGCGTTCCGTTCTTCGGGGCCTTGCTCTGTTGGGGCAGCGTCTTCAGCGGCCGAAGTCCAGCGGACTGCGCACACCGCGCCCACCGCGGTTCAGCACGTGCGTGTAGATCATCGTCGTGGAAACGTCCGCGTGACCGAGCAGTTCCTGCACGGTACGGATATCGTAACCGGCCTCCAGCAGATGGGTGGCGAACGAGTGACGTAACGCATGGCAGCTCACCTTCTTGCGGAGTCCGGCCGAGGCGGCAGCGCTTTTCACGGCCTTCTGCAAGCCGTTTTCATGTATGTGGTGCCGCCGCGCCGCGCCACCGCGCGGGTCTACTGAAACACGGCCACTGGGGAACACGTACTGCCAGATCCACTCCCTCGGTGCGCGCGGGTACTTCTTTCCGAGGGCGTCCGGAACGTAGACATTGGCGATCCCGTTGCGCAGATCGTCCTCGAACAGCTTTCGCACGGTGGACAGATGCGCCCGCAGCGGCTGCATCGCGGCCTCCGGCAACGGCACCACACGATCCTTGGCACCTTTTGCGTTGCGGACCACGATCTGCCGGTAGCCGAAGTCCACGTCCTTCACGCGCAGCCGCACCACTTCCATCAGGCGCATTCCGGCGCCGTACAGCAGACTCGCCATCAGCCGACGTGCGCCGGAAAGCTCCGCCAGCAGCGCACCCACCTCGTCCCGTGTGAGCACCACCGGCAGGTGGCGGGGCCGCCTGGCGCGCACGAAGGTGCCAAGCTCAAGTGGCTTTCCCAGCACCTCGCGATACAGAAATACCAGTGCGCTCAGTGCCTGATTCTGTGTACCCGCCGTGACGTTGCCGTGAACCGCCAGATGCTCGAGAAATGACTGGACTTCGACCGAACCGAGCCGCTTCACGCTGCGCCCCCCGCAGTACCGAACGAAACGGCGCACCCACTGTTCATACGTCTGCTCGGTGCGAATCGAGTAGGAACGGCGGCGGATCGCCGCGATCAGTGCCGCTAGGACGGCATCATGTTCGGATTTCGGCGCCGGGTCGCTCGGCTTGCCGGAGGGCGCTACTGCGGGAGCTGGCAGCGGCGCTTCCCGGGCAATCGTAGGGTGACGGGCTTCCAGCTGCCGGGCTGAATCGCGCCAATGATCCCAGTCGAAGCGCGATGCCCACGCCAGCTGCAGTACATCGACCAGCAACACCTCGAGCGAATCCACCAGCTGTCGATACTGCCAGTCCCGCAGCCCGCGATGGCGACCGGCGCGGCCCAGGTAGGCCGAGACATCGTCGGCCGTGTAGCGGGCAGGGTTGCTGCTGGGATGGTTGCGCATGAACCGCTCAGCGCGTAAGACGTACCAGCGGGCGGCGGGCTCGTCGACGCTCCGTGCCTGAAGAGCCCGTAGGAAGTGGTCCCAGAGCTTGTCGGATGGGGCGGGTTCAGAGGAGGAGGAGTCCATGGCGGTGCGCGGGTGAATACCGAGGTGCAATCACCACACTACACTTGTTCGTATTTATTGGATTGGGCAGAATCTACCCGAAGAGGCAAAATTCACATTCTGCCGAACGCATGAATTTCGGATTCTGTCTATTTAACTGTTCGGCCCAAAAAGAAGTTGGCCCAGCACAAGGAGTTTGGTTCGGCTTGAGCAACATACGCCAGAGGCGTATACTCTGCCCCTGTGTACACGTTCATTGAGTCGTCGGTATTTGCACGGATCCGTGCTGCTTATTTGGACGACGATGAATATAGGGAGCTCCAAGAGTTTCTGTTGCACAAGCCCGAAGCCG
>JBJHBP010000037.1:0-12312 GCA_050485545.1 Gammaproteobacteria bacterium | reverse complement strand
GAATCGGTGTCACGTCTTCGATCTCCGTGATTCTGAAACCGACCGCATTCAACGCGCGTACCGCGGATTCACGTCCGGGTCCGGGTCCCTTGACCCGCACTTCCAGGTTCTTCACACCGTAGTCCTTTGCGGTGGTGCCAGCCTTCTCGGCCGCCACCTGGGCTGCGAACGGTGTGCTCTTGCGCGAGCCCTTGAAACCACAGCCACCGGCGGTCGCCCACGACAGCGCGTTGCCCTGCCGATCAGTGATCGTGACGATGGTGTTGTTGAACGAAGCGTGTATGTGGGCTACGGCGTCGAGTATCTGACGCTTGACCTTCTTACGCGGTTGCTTGGACGGCTGCTGTGCCATAGTAGTACCTGTTATTTCCTGATCGGCCTGCGCGGACCCTTGCGGGTTCGAGCATTCGTGCGTGTGCGCTGTCCGTGCGCCGGCAGGCCACGCCGGTGGCGGATGCCCCGGTAACAGCCGAGATCCATCAATCGCTTGATGTTCATGGCCACTTCACGACGCAGATCGCCTTCCACCGGGAATTTTGCAATCAGCTCCCTGAGCCTCGCCACCTCGGGCTCGGTCAGGTCCTTCACCGGAGTCGTCGGTTCAATTCCGGCAGCTTCGCACACAGCGGCTGCACGGTTACGTCCGATACCGTGAATATGAGTCAAGGCAATCGACACATGCTTGCCGATTGGAATATTTATGCCGGCGATACGCGCCATTCTGATACGCCTCCGCTTTAACCCTGTCGCTGCTTGTGGCGCGGATCCGAGCATATAACCCGGACTACGCCTCCACGGCGAACTATCTTGCAATTGCGGCAAATCTTCCGCACTGATGCCCTGACTTTCATCTCCGAACTCCTAACCGGTCATGCCGCGATACGGGCGGCCGCCGCGACCTTGCCGGTCACGATTTTGTATACCCGCGCAAATTTGCCTTCTTCATCAGACCCTCATACTGATGGGTCATCGCGTGTGCCTGCAGCTGCGACATGAAGTCGATCGTTACGACCACGATAATCAGCAGCGACGTACCGCCGAAGTAGAACGGCACGTTGAACTGCAGCAGCATGAATTCCGGCAACAGGCACACACTGGTGATGTACACGGCACCCCAGAATGTCAGCCTGGTCAGAACCTTGTCGATATAGTCCGCGGTCTGAGCGCCCGGGCGAATACCGGGGATGAAGGCTCCGGAACGCTTGAGGTTGTCCGCGGTTTCACGCGAATTGAATACCAGCGCAGTATAGAAGAAGCAGAAAAAAATGATCAGCGTAGCGTACAGCGCTATATAGATCGGCTGGCCCGGCGACATGCTCGCCGCCACACGCTGCAGCCAGGCTACCGATTCACCGGTGCCAAACCAGCTGGCCATGGTGGCCGGAAACAGGATGAGGCTGGAAGCGAAAATCGGCGGGATCACGCCTGCCATGTTGATCTTGAACGGCAGATGGCTGGTCTGACCGGCGTACATACGGCGTCCCTGCTGACGTTTGGCGTAGTTCACGGCAATACGGCGCTGTGCACGCTCCATGAACACGACGAAACCGATGGCAGCCAGCATCAGGAATCCGAGAATGAATGGCAGCGCCGGGTTCATGGCACCGGTATTCACCAGCTCGAGCGTGCCGCCGATGGCCGACGGCAGGCCGGCGACGATGCTTGCAAGGATCAGCAGCGAAATGCCATTGCCTATACCACGTTCGGTAATCTGCTCGCCCAGCCACATCAGGAACATCGTGCCGGTTACCAGTGTCACGGCCGTGGTGACGACGAATATGGGCCCCGGGTTGATCACCACGTCGAGGTTCTGCATCGCGGTAGCCGCAGCCAACGCCTGAAACGAACTCAGCAGCAGCGTACCCTGGCGTGTGTACTGCGTGATCTTGCGACGACCCGACTCACCTTCCTTGCGCAGCTGCTGCAGCGAGGGAACGATGTGGGTAGCCATCTGCATGATGATGGCTGCCGAGATGTAAGGCATGATGCCCAGCGCGAAAATCGACAGGCGCTCGAGCGCGCCGCCGGAGAACATGTTGAAAACGGCCAGGATCGTACCGGACTGGTCATCGAAGAACTGTTGCAAGGCGACAGGATCGATACCCGGGACAGGTATGAACGTCCCGATGCGCCAGACAACCAGCGCACCGATCACGAAAAGCAGGCGCTGACGTACCTCGGAGAAACGCGTTGCGTCTCCGAGCATCGCCGCCGCATTGGCTGCGCCTGGTTTAGCCACTCAAATGCTCCTCAGGATTCCGCCGGAATCAATCCGTAATGCTGCCGCCGGCAGCTTCTATAATCTTGCGTGCGCCGGCAGTCACCTTGATGCCGACAACCTCGACCGCCTTTGCCAGCTCACCCGACGCGATGATCTTCACTTTCTCGGCATGCTGCGGCACAAGACCGGCTGCCTTCAGCGAGGCCATATCGGCTTTGCCGTCGACTACCTTGGCCAGTTCGTGCACCCGCACTTCGGCACTCAGTCGCGACGCTCGCGAACGAAAGCCGACCTTGGGAAGGCGTCGCTGGATCGGCATCTGGCCGCCTTCGAAGCCCACCTTGTGATAACCGCCTGCGCGAGCATGCTGGCCCTTCACACCGCGACCGCTGGTCTTACCCAGACCGGAGCTGTGTCCGCGGCCCAGGCGCTTGCCAACCTTGCGACTGCCGCGACCGGGCTTTAACGAGTTCAAGCGCATATCAGGCCTCCTCGACGTGCAGCATGTACGCCACCTTGCGAATCATTCCCAGATTCTCCGGCGTCGAATCGACAACGACCGTCTGATGCCGGTTCCGCAGACCAAGGCCTGCGAGACATTCAGCGTGTCCGGGCTTGCGGCCGAAGCGGCTGCGAAGCAACGTAAGCTTGAGTTTTCCTGAGTCGTTGGCCACGGCAACCTCAACCGAATATGTCTTCCACTGTGCGGCCACGCTTCGCCGCGATCTCCTGCGGCGAACGCATCTTGGCCAGCGCGTTCAATGTAGCTCGCACGACGTTGATCGGGTTGCGCGAACCGTAGCTCTTGGCAAGCACGTTACGAACACCGGCGCACTCAAAGACAGCGCGCATTGCACCACCGGCGATGATGCCGGTACCGTCTGAAGCCGGCTGCATGAACACCCGCGTGGCGCCATGACGTCCCTTCAGTTCGTACTGCAGGGTGTCTTTTCTGAGACGCACGTTACGCAGATTCTTGCGCGCCGCCTGCATTGCCTTCTGGATAGCCAGCGGCAGTTCGCGCGCCTTGCCGTAGCCATAACCCACCCGACCGGCACCGTCGCCAACCACCGTCAACGCGGTAAAGCCGAACTGACGGCCGCCCTTGACGACCTTCGCGACACGATTGACCGCGACCAGCTTTTCCTGAAGTTCTTCCGTTGTCGCCATTTCAGATCCTCAAACCCGCTTCGCGCGCGCTGTCGGCCAATGCCTTGACCCGTCCGTGATAACGAAACCCCGAACGGTCGAATGCAACCTGCTCGATGCCTTTTTCCCTGGCCCTTTCGGCCAGCAGCTTGCCGACTGCAACCGCAGCATCCTTGTTGCCGGTCGCCTTCAGCGATTCACGCAGCTCCTTGGCCAGCGTGGATGCACTGCAGACCACCGTTCCACCGTCCGGCGCGATTACCTGCGCATAGATGTGCCGCGGCGTGCGATGCACACATAGCCTGTAGGCGCCTGCCAGCGCGATTCGCGCTCTTGCCTTGCGCGCACGGCGCTGGCGTTTTTCCCGCTTCTGCATTGTCCGGCCCTACTTCTTCTTGGCTTCTTTCAGCACGATACGCTCAGTGGAGTAACGAACTCCCTTGCCCTTGTAGGGCTCGGGCGGACGGTACCGGCGTACCTCGGCGGCCACCTGGCCAACACGCTGCTTGTCTATACCCTTGATCAGAATCTCGGACTGACTCGGCGTTTCCACGCTGATACCTTCCGGCACCGCGTACCTCACCGGGTGCGAAAACCCCAAAGTCAGATTCAGCATCGACCCCTGCGCCTGAGCGCGGTAGCCAACGCCCACCAGTTCCAGTTTGCGCTCAAATCCCGTGCTCACACCGGTGACCATGTTCTGCAGCAGGGCGCGCGTGGTGCCGGCCATCGCATTCGCGAACCGACTTCCGGAACGTGCGCCCACCTGCAACTGCCCGTCCTCGAGCTTCACCTCCACCTCGGAGTTGATCTCAATCGCAAGGCTCCCCTTCGGTCCCTTGACCGCAAGATCTGCGCCCTTGACTTCCGCCGTTACACCGGCGGGAAGTGGCACGGGACGTTTTGCAACTCTGGACATAGTCTCAACTCACCAATACGGCGTACGTTCGCGGTGTCATCAGGACACTACGCACAACACCTCGCCGCCATGACCTTCGGCCCGTGCGCGTCGGTCGGTCATCACGCCCTTGGACGTGGACACTACCGCTATGCCAAGACCACCCTGTACCTGGGGCAGCTCGCCAACGCTGCGATAGATTCGCAGCCCGGGGCGACTCACCCTCTCGATGCGCTCGATTACCGGCTGATCCTGGTAATACTTCAGCTCCACCGTCAGTGTCTTCTTACCGTCGACTTCCTCGGAGCGGACGCCGGCAATGTAACCTTCCTGCTCCAGCACCCTGGCGATCGCCAGCTTCTGATTCGACGCCGGCATACTCACCGAAACCTTGCGCGCCTGCTGCCCGTTACGGATACGCGTAAGCAGGTCGGCGATAGGATCAGTCATACTCATCGCTTGCTCTCCTGCTTACCAGCTGGCCTTGCTCAGACCAGGAACGTCACCACGCATTGCCGCTTCCCGAAGCTTGTTTCGGCCAAGACCGAACTTTCGGTAAAACCCCTTTGGGCGACCGGAAATCGAGCATCGGTTTCTCAGCCGGCTCGGGCTGGCATCACGCGGCAGCATCTGCAGCGACTGCTGTGCAGCAAGCCGCTCTTCTTCCGTCGCCGTCGGGCTCTGGATAATGCGCTTGTACTCTGCTCGCCTGGCGGCGTACTTCAGCACGGTGCGCTCGCGGCGCGCCTGCTTCGCGATTGTCGACTTTTTCGCCATCAGGTCCTCTCTTTTGACCGCAGCGGGAAATTGAAGGCCTCAAGCAACGCACGGCCCTCTTCGTCGTTGCGCGCGGTCGTAGTGATCGCAATATCGAGTCCACGGATCGTATCAACCTGATCGTAGTTGATTTCCGGAAAAATGATCTGTTCCCGGACACCCATGTTGTAGTTGCCGCGCCCGTCGAATGACCGCGGAGGCAAGCCACGGAAATCACGGATGCGCGGGATCGCAATGTTGATCAGGCGATCCAGAAACTCGTACATCCGCTCCCGGCGCAGCGTCACCATGCACCCGATCGGGTAGCCCTCGCGCACCTTGAAACTGGCGACGGAGATGCGCGCCTTGCACTGCACCGGCTTCTGGCCGGATATGCGTGCGAGGTCATTCATCGCGTGTTCCAGTGTCTTGCGATCGGCCAGCGCCTCACCAACACCCATATTCAATGTGATCTTGGAGAACTGCGGAACCGACATCCGGTTTGCGAGACCGAGCCGCTCCATCAGCTGCGGCACGACATCCTTCCTGTAAAACTCTTGCAGCCTGCTCATATCGGTCAGCTATCCAGCACTTCGCCGTTAGACTTGAAAAAGCGCACCCTGCGTCCATCCGCGAGCTGGCGAATGCCCACACGATCACCACGATTGGTTGCCGGGTTGAACACCATCACGTTCGATGCGTGGATGGGTTTGTCCATCTCGATAATCCCACCCGGCTTACCGGCATTGGGATTGCCGCGCTGGTGCTTCTTCACCACGTTGACGTTCTCAACCACGACGTGGTCCTCGTCCGCTACACGCGTAACGACACCGCGTCGGCCCTTGTCCTTGCCGGCGATAACGATGACTTCATCGCCTTTCCTGATACGTCTCATCGCAACCTCTGCCCGGTAAGTCCCTAGAGCACTTCGGGCGCAAGCGAAATAATCTTCATGAACTTGCTGGTACGCAGCTCACGCGTGACCGGCCCGAAAATACGGGTACCAATCGGCTCGAGCTTGTTGTTCAGCAGCACCGCCGCGTTGCCATCAAATCGGATCAGCGACCCGTCCGGACGACGCAGTCCCTTGCGGGTGCGTACGACAACAGCGTTGTACATCTCACCCTTCTTTACCCTGCCGCGCGGGATCGCATCCTTGACCGACACCTTGATGATGTCGCCAACACCCGCGTAGCGCCGCTTGGACCCACCAAGAACCTTGATGCACATCACTCGGCGGGCACCGCTGTTGTCGGCAGCGCTCAGTACAGTCTGTGTCTGAATCATTGGCTGCTCCTCAACCCCGGATTGCCGCTTCTGCAGCAGCGGCTGGCGAATCTACGACTTCAACCACCCGCCAGGACTTGCGTTTGGAGATAGGTCGGCATTCGACGATGGCTACCTTGTCGCCTTCGCGGCAAATGTTGCCTTCGTCGTGCGCAGTGATTTTGGATGTGCGCCTGATGTACTTACCGTACATCGGGTGCTTCACCAGGCGCTCGATCGCAACAGTGACACTCTTGTTCATCTTGTTGCTGACGACGCGACCAATGGTACGGCGCTCAAGCTTCTCATCCTGGTTTTGTGCAGCGCTCATCGCTCGCCACTCCTTTCACGCAAAATGGTCTTCACGCGGGCAATCGTCCTGCGCACCTTTCCGTGCTGATCAGGTCGCGCCGCCCGGCCGGTTGCGCTCTGCATGCGAAGATTGAACTGTTCGCGGCGAAGCTTTGTCAGCTCTTCAGCCAGCGCATCGTCCTTCATCGCCCTTAATTCCTTGGTCTTCATCAGCCCGCCTGCCGCTCGACAAACTCCGTTGGTACCGGCAGCTTGGCTGCCGCCAGCCTGAAGGCCTCGCGTGCGATGTCCTCGCTCACGCCAGCCATCTCATAAAGCATCCGGCCCGGTTGAATCTGCGCGACCCAATACTCGACGTTGCCCTTACCCTTGCCCTGGCGGACCTCCAGAGGCTTCTTGGTAATCGGCTTGTCCGGGAACACGCGGATCCAGATCTTGCCTCCCCGCTTGACGTGCCGGGTCATCGCACGTCGCGCAGCCTCGATCTGTCGCGCCGTGAGTTGCCCGCGCCCGACGGCCTTCAATCCGAAGTCGCCGAAGCTCACGGCATTGCCGCGCTGAGCAAGGCCACGATTGCGGCCCTTCATCTGCTTGCGGAATTTCGTGCGTTTCGGTTGAAGCATGACTACTTTCTCAAATCCGTTCTGTCACTCAGGCGACGGGGATCCCCGTCGCCCGCTATTCGGGTTGCTAGGCTCGTGGCGCCTCGACCGGCTCAGCTACGCTCTCGGCGCTGTCGAACACCTCACCACGGAACACCCAGACCTTGACGCCGATCACCCCGTAGGTGGTACGCGCTTCAGCCAGTCCGTAATCGATTTCGGCCCGGAACGTATGCAGCGGCACGCGACCCTCCCGATACCACTCTGAACGCGCGATCTCGGCGCCATTGAGTCGACCGGACACCTTGACCTTGATGCCGCCGGCACCGATACGCATGGTATTGGTCACCGCTCTGCGCATCGCCCGTCGAAACTGTACGCGGCGCTCAAGCTGCTGGGCTATCCCTTCGGCAACCAGCTGGGCGTCGAGTTCCGGCTTGCGGATCTCGGAAATATTCAACCGGACATCCTGCGCGGGCATCTTCAGCAGCTGCGACACCTCGCCGCGCAGCTTCTCAATGTCCTCGCCCTTCTTGCCGATCACGATTCCCGGACGTGCCGTGTGAATGGTGATGTTGGCGCGCTTGGCGGGACGTTCAATGTGTATACGACTGACGGATGCATCCTTCAGCTTCTTCTTGAGAAACTCGCGAATACGGAAATCCTGCTCGAGGTAGGAAGGAAAAGTGCGCGAGTCCGCGTACCACTTTGAATTCCATTCCCTGGTGATCCCCAGGCGAATACCGATCGGATTGACCTTCTGACCCATAACTTACTCGTCGCCTACGCGCACAGTGATATGACTGTTGCGCTTCAAAATCTGGTTGCCGCGGCCTTTGGCTCGCGCCCGGTAGCGGGTAAAAAACGGTGCGCCATCCACCTGGATGACCGCCACCTTCAGCTCATCGATGTCCGCACCGTGATTGTGCTCGGCATTCGCAATCGCCGACTCCAGCACCTTGTGCACGATACGGGCAGCCTTCTTGCGGCTGAATGCAAGCACCTGCAGCGCCTGCCCTACCGGCTTGCCCCGGATCTGATCAGCCACCAGCCTGCATTTCTGCGGCGAGATGCGCGCGTAACGCAGTTTTGCTGCAACTTCCATTCGCTTCTACTCCACCAAACCCGTCAGCCGCGACACTATCTGCTTGACTTGCGGTCACCGGAGTGACCACGAAACGTGCGCGTTACCGCGAACTCACCCAGCTTGTGACCAACCATGTTTTCGGAAATCAGCACTGGCACATGCTGGCGGCCGTTATGGACGGCAATCGTCAACCCGACCATATCCGGCACCACCATTGAACGGCGCGACCAGGTCTTGATCGGTCGGCGGTCATTCGCTGCCGCAGCCTTTTCCACCTTCTTCTGCAGGTGGATGTCGACAAACGGGCCTTTTCTAATCGATCGCGGCATTGCTTACTCTCAAACCAGCTTTCGGTCACACAAACGCGGGTGCGTTACTTCTGTTTACGTGTTCGCACGATCATCGCTTTCGTGCGCTTGTTGTGGCGCGTCTTCGCGCCCTTGGTAGGCCGACCCCACGGCGAAACCGGATGGCGGCCACCAGACGTACGCCCTTCACCACCACCATGCGGATGGTCGACCGGGTTCATTGCGACACCGCGTACCGTGGGACGTACGCCACGCCAGCGCTGAGCGCCGGCCTTGCCCAGCTTGCGCAGATTGTGCTCATCGTTACCGACTTCACCGATCGTTGCGCGACAATTGACGTGAATCTTGCGCATCTCCCCTGAGCGCAGTCGCAGCGTGACGTACTCGCCTTCACGCGCGACGATCTGCACCGAAGCACCGGCACTACGCGCAAGCTGCGCACCCTTGCCAGGCTTCATCTCGATGCAGTGCACCTGGGTGCCAACAGGAATATTCTTCAGAGGCAGCGCGCTTCCAGGCTTGATCGGCGCATCGGTCCCGGAACTGATCGGATCGCCGACGGAAATGCGCTTCGGCGCGAGGATGTAGCGACGCTCGCCGTCGGCGTAAAGCACCAACGCGATATGGGCACTTCTGTTGGGATCGTACTCCAGGCGCTCAACGCGCCCTGCGACGCCATCCTTGTTGCGCTTGAAATCAATGAGTCGGTAACGTCGCTTGTGACCACCACCCTGGTGCCGGGTCGTGATACGTCCAGCATTGTTCCGCCCACCGCTTTTTGACAGCGGAGCAAGCAGCGGGCCATGAGGCTCGCCCTTGTGCAGACCGTCATTGGTCGGCCTGACAACAAAGCGCTGCCCCGGGGAAGTTGGTCTCAGCTTTCGTACTGCCACGATCGTTCTCCGCCCGTGCCTTACTCGCCGCCGATGAAGTCGATGTCGTGGCCTGGCGCGAGGCGCACGTAGGCTTTCTTCCACGACTGACGGCTGCCACGGATCGCTCCGAAGCGCTTGGCCTTGCCAGACACGCGCACCACGTTTACCGCGTCGACCTTGACTTCAAACAGCCACTCGACGGCACGTCTGATTTCATTCTTGGTCGCATCCGGACGTACCTTGAAGACGACCTGCCGATTCTTTTCGGCTGCCGCGGTGGACTTCTCCGACACATGCGGTCCGAGCAGTACCTGAGCAAGCCGTTCCTGATATGCCGCACCGCTCATCGGAGCCGCTCCTCGATTACCTTGGCCGCCGCTGCTGTCATCACGACCTTGTCGGCACCAGCCAGACTGACCGGATCCACTTCCGCCGCTTCCAGCACGGAAACACCCGGCAGATTTCGCGCCGACAGCCAGAGGCTTTCACTGAAGCCCTCGACAACCAGCAACGCCTTGTTCACACCAATCGAGCCAAGCTTCTGCATCAGCTCCTTCGTCTTTGGTGCCGGTACGGTCAGCTCGTCGACCAGCACCAGCCGGTCCTGACGCAGCAGCTCCGAGATGATCGAGCGCATCGCGCCGCGATACATCTTGCGGTTGACCTTCTGCTCGAAATTACGCGGACGCGCAGCAAACGCCCGACCACCGCCGATCCAGATCGGACTGCGGCTCGAACCCGCCCGAGCACGACCCGTACCTTTCTGACGCCAGGGCTTGGCACCACCGCCGCGCACTTCGGCGCGCGTCTTCTGCGCCTTGGTACCGGCACGACCGCCAGCAAGATAGGCGACCACAACCTGATGAACCAGCGCCTCGTTGAAGGGCACGCCGAAGGTCGCATCCGCGAGCTCCAGCTTCTGGTCGTTACCGTGCAACTTCACTTCCATGATTCAACAACTACCGAATCTAGGCCTTCGCCGTCTTGCCGGCCTTCACCGCTGGCCGCACCAACACGCGCCCACTCGGTGCACCGGGTACCGCGCCCCTGATCAACAACAGATTACGTTCGGGATCAACACGAACGACTCTCAGATTCAGCGTCGTCGTTCGCGCGTTACCCATGTGACCGGACATCTTCTTGCCCTTGAACACACGCCCCGGGCTCTGATTCTGACCGATTGAACCCGGCGCACGATGCGACAACGAATTGCCATGGGTCGCGTCCTGGGTACGGAAATTGTGGCGCTTCACGGTGCCCGCAAAGCCCTTGCCACGCGACGTACCGGTTACGTCGACTTCTTGCCCGGCTTCGAAAGTGCCCACGTTCAGCTCGGCTCCGACAGCCAGGTCTTCGCCCTCGCCATCAGCCAGCCTGAATTCCCACAGACCTTCGCCCGGCGCGATTCCCGCGCGCGCAAAGTGCCCGGCTTCGGCTCGGCTGACCCTGGACGACTTCACCTCACCGGCCGTAACCTGAAAGGCACGATAGCCATCGCGCTCCACCGTCCGGAGGGCGGTGATCTTGTTGGGCAGAGCCTCAACTACCGTGACCGGGATCGATTCCCCGGCGTCGGTAAAAATACGGGTCATACCGCACTTGCGGCCCACGAGACCGATTGGCATTTCAAATTCCTCTGCATCCGCGCCGACTACGGTGGCCGGCGCTTCAGCCAGCACGACAATCTGTCGTCCTGGCACCCTGTGGCCGAGAACCTCCGACCACCAAGTTCCGGGTATCCCGCGCGCGAATTCCGCGCCGCAGGCACCAGGCCGCCAGTCGACGACCTCCCGGCTGGCGGCTTCCGCCGCCCTTCAAGACATTGGCCCGGCGGCGATGAAGCCTCCCGGGCCGGTGAGTAGCCAGCTATTATAGCAATTGCCAGCCCGCATACAACGGGCAGCCCAAATCAATTCGCAATCAGTTCAGCCGGATCTGCACATCCACGCCGGCCGGCAGCTCCAGCTTCATCAAAGCGTCGACCGTCTTGTCCGTCGGATCAACAATATCCATCAGCCGCTTGTGCGTGAGAAGCTCGTACTGATCGCGCGCGTCCTTATTGACATGCGGCGAAATCAGCACGGTGTAACGCTCGATCTTGGTCGGCAGCGGCACCGGGCCACGCACCGTCGCACCGGTCCGCTTCGCAGTCTCGACGATCTCGCGCGCCGACTTGTCGATCAGTCTGTGATCGAAAGCCTTCAGCCGGATCCGAATATTCTGGTTCGTCGCCATCTTCTCTTACCTTCTGTCGTGTCGCGCCTGAGCCGGAGGCTGTGCGACTTTATCCGGGACCGTCGCCAGCATGAATGCCGGCGACGAGCCTACATGAACGTATTCACGGCGTGTCCCGGAGAAAGTCGTGCAGTCTCCGGCCGATCTGGCACGGCCCGACCGATTACGCGATCACCTTGGACACGACGCCGGCGCCGACGGTTCGGCCACCCTCGCGTATCGCAAACCGCAGACCTTCTTCCATCGCAATCGGTGCAATCAGGTCCACCTTCATCTGAATGTTGTCGCCCGGCATCACCATCTCCGTGCCCTCTGGCAACTCCACCGCTCCCGTCACATCCGTCGTGCGGAAATAAAACTGCGGCCGATATCCCTTGAAAAACGGCGTGTGGCGACCTCCCTCTTCCTTCGTCAGGATGTACACCTCACACTCAAACTTCGTATGCGGCGTGATCGAACCCGGCTTCGCCAGCACCTGACCTCGCTCCACATCTTCGCGCTTCGTGCCTCGCAGCAATACGCCCACGTTGTCGCCAGCCTGACCTTCGTCCAGCAGCTTGCGAAACATCTCAACGCCCGTGCACGTCGTCTTCGTCGTGTCCT
>JBJHBP010000036.1:0-12649 GCA_050485545.1 Gammaproteobacteria bacterium | reverse complement strand
GGGGCGTCTGTCATTGGCACTCACGTGCGGCGGCCTGGGGGTTCCCTCGGGCGCAACTTCCGCGCCCCCCCGGCCCCCATTCCGCCAGAGGCAACCCACTGGCCGCCTCAGGTCAATGCCATTCGCGCCAGCGTTGGAAGTCGTATTCGCGCTAGCGGTTGAAGTCGTACTGGAACGTCAGGTTCACCTGCGGCTGCACGTTCGGTGCCGACGTCTGGCGCTGGGTCGAGCGGGCGATGTTGCGGCCGCTCAGTGCCACGGTGTAGCGGGGTGCCGGCGCAAACCCGATCCGCATGTCCACCGCGGCGTGCGCCGGAACCGGTTGCAGCGATGGCAGGAAGGTTGCCGGGTCGGCGCCTCGTACCGACAGGGTGTCGGACTGGTGACGCAGGAATGTATCGATTTCCCAGCGGCCGCGCTGCCAGCCGAAGTCCGCCTTGATGACATGGCGCGGCGTCGTGTTCTGGAAGTCGATGTGGGTCCAGGCGAACGTCGCGAATTCTCCGAAGAACCTGTCCGTGATGCGCTGCTGCGCGTATCCGGCACCCCATCGCCAGTGCTGGCCCGTGGTGCCGGCCACCGAGAGTTCCAGTCCCGTCGAGCGTGATGTGCCGATGTTCATGTAACTGGCCGGCACTTCGCGCGTTTCGTTATGGAACAGGTTGCTGCGCAGCTCGATACCGGACGGCATGACCGGCCGCATCCAGCTCACTTCATGGCTGCTGATGATGGCTGGCCTGAGTATCGGTACGCCAGCGACCCAGAACTCGAAGTTGCCGAAGTCTTCGAATATCGTGACGGACATCACGGCGCCGAGATTCACGAGGTTCGGCAGCTGTGGCCCCCGGGCGCTCATGAAGCGGAACGTGCCGGCGGCTGGCGTGGCCCAGACCACACCGGTGTTGACACTGGTGCGGCTGTAGCTGCGGTCCCAGGTGTCATTGGTCCAGCCGTAGAACGCCTCGTACTGGTCGGGCAGGAAGCCGCGCCGGCCCAGCGACCAGCGGTCTTCGCGCACGGCGTTGGTGAGCGTGAGCGTGGGGGTGATCTGCCAGTGCCACATGCCGCCCGCGGAGGCGATGTCGTAGAACACGCGTGCACCGCCCACCGGCGTGGTGTCCATGCCGTTCTCGCGGTACTCCACGGTCAGGCGCACGGTGTGATTCGTGCCGGCCTTGAACATGTGCCTGAGCTGCGCGACCGTGACCTGATTACGAAAGTCGAAGAATGGCTCGGTGTCGTCACCCAGATAGGGCAGGGCGTCGATTTCGTTGCGGTACAGAGTTCCCTCGACCAGCCCTGCGCGGGTATCGGCCGACCACGAAGTGCGCAGCGAGCGGGTTTCGTAGCGGGTATAGCTGTTGAGGTAGGTGGGCGGGACTTCCGTCTGCGCGACGTCGCTCCACGTGGCTTCGACGCCGGCATGGATGCGCTCGCCAATGCGAAAGCGGCCGTCGACGGTGAAGGCGTCGCGCTGATTGCCGCGTCGTGTGCCCAGGTCGAACTCCTGCAGCGGCGTGGAAAAGTCCTCGCTGCGCCGGCTGCCGGCCGTGAAACGCAACGCCGCCTGGTCCGACAGGCGCCACGAGGCCACCAGCGATGCGCTGGTGCGGTCCTGCGTGCCTGCGGCAGCGGTCAGCGTCATCATGTCCTCGTGCAGCGGATTGCGGGTGACGATATTGATCACGCCCGCCACCGCGTTGAAGCCGAACAGCGCGCTCGCCGGCCCTTTCACGATCTCGATCTGGTGAATGGCATCCATCTCCACGGCCACGGTGCTCCATGGCGTGTAGCCATAGTGATCGGCATACACCTGGCGGCCGTCGACCAGCACCAGCAGGCGCGGCGAGAACGCCTGGTTGTAGCCGCGCACGGCCACGTCCGCCTGGTCGGCGGTCCACTGCCACGCGTCGACGCCGACCACATGCCGCAGTACACCGGGCACATCGCTGGCACCGGAGCGGCGGATCTGATCGGCGGTGATGATGACCATCGTCGCCGGCACCTGACTCTGGCGTTGCGGTGTGCCGGTCACGCTGGTGGTGACCGGTTCGCCGAACAGCGCCTCGAAGGCCGCGTAGTCCAGCGGCTGTGCGTGAAGCGGCGTGTCGAAGACGCTGCCGCCGGCGATCGTGGCGGCGACCGCGAGCGAGACGGCGCAGCGACGGACGATGCAGCGATTGACTGGTTTCATGGTAATTCCGGGATTCATGTCGTTACAGCTCGGTGACCATCATGCGGAACGCAGTCGCGAACGCGACGCCGCTGTCGCCGGCCGCGGACCTGTTCACGAGGATCTCCACCCGGGGTCGGGACCTGATGCCGATGACGCAGGCGCCCTCGCGAACCTGCTCGAGGTCGACGGTGACGCAGGGCATGCGGCGGTCGGCCGCGATGGCGGCGAGCGGCGTTGCCGCAGGTCCCAGATGCTCGGTGAGCAGGAACAGGTCGACGCCGGCATTGCCGGCGCTGCCCAGCGGCACCAGTACCGGGCGCATGGTCAGGTTGCCCACGCGCATGCCATTGCCCATCGTCGACTGGATCTCCCGCGCCTGGCGCAGTGACGCCGGATTGGACGGCACATGCACGATGCCGATGTCGATGACTCCGGAAGGTGCGCGTTCCATGAACGACAGGGCGCGCGCCATGACCTGCAGGTCCGTCACAGTAACCTCCGCGCTGGCCGGCGTTATGAAGGCCGAGCAGGCAAGGACAGCGAATGTCCATCGCAGCGGGTTCATCTATCGGGCCTCCTTGCGTCGACGTCGCGGCGCGGTCGACGGACCGTCCGACAGTGTTTCATCAACTTCATGTTCAGTAATGGAACGCTTGTCCGGTATGGAGCCTTCGCGCAGCAGCACGCCGGCTTCGTCGGCGCCCACCGGATCACTGAAGAAAATGCCCTGCGCGATGATCGAGGTGGTGGCGGACTGATCGAGCTGCTCCTCGGTTTCAATGCCCTCGGTGACCACACCGATGCCCAGTTCCCTGGCCAGCGTCACGATCGCCCGCACCGTTGCCGCCTGCTCCGGATCGCTGTTGGCGCCATGCAGGAACGATGGGGTGATCTTCAGATGATTGACCTTGTACGTGCGCAGGTAGTCGAACGACGAGTACGCACTGCCGAAGTCATCGATGGCGAGCTGCACGCCAAGGCGGCGCAGCTCCGTGAGTACGTCGTTGCGCATCAGCGTGATCTGCGCCAGCGTGGCTTCGGTCACGTCAAAGCTCAGGTCCGTCGCGTTCAGACCCCATTTCTCGATGGCGCCGCGCACATCGCTGATCAGCTCGCGGCCGTTCTTGAGCTGCGCGAACGACAGGTTCATCGTCACTGTCGGTGGTTTCACGCCCTGTTCACGCCAGCTGCTGATCTGCGAGCAGACCTTGTTGAGCACCCATTGGCCGAGCGCGACGATCGCACCGGTCTTCTCGGCCACCGGAATGAACTCCGCTGCGTTCAGCAGCCCTCGCTGCGGATGGTTCCAGCGGACGAAGGCCTCGACCCCGACGATGCGGCCGCTGGACAGTTCCACCTGCGGCTGGTAGTGGATGGTCAGCTGTTCCTGCTCGATGGCATCGCGCAGCTCATCGGCCAGCATCACCCGATCCTGCACCAGCTGATCCAGATCGTCGGAATGGAAGCGATAGCAGTCGCGGCCTTCCTCCTTGGCCCGGTAAAGAGCAAGGTCCGCCTGGGCGAGCATCTGGTCCGGTCCGGTGCTGTCGGGCACATACGGACAGATGCCGATGCTGGTGGTGATGTGCAGATCGTTGCCGTCGATGTTCAGCGGACGCGCCATGGCCTGCTGGATCGTCGACGCCAGCGCGCCGGCATTGGCCGGTTCGCTGATTTCCGACTGCAGGACGGCGAATTCGTCACCGCCCAGGCGCGCCACCACATCCGATTCGCGCGTCGCCTTGCGCAGACGGTCGGCCACCTCGCGCAGCAGTGCATCGCCGACGGGATGCCCGAGCGTGTCGTTGATGGCCTTGAAGCGGTCCAGGTCCATGTACAGGATCGCGAACGGATTCGCGCCCCGCTGGCTCGCCGCGTAGGCCTGGCGGAGCCTTTCGATGAACGTTGCGCGATTGGCAAGCCCGGTCAGCTGGTCGGTGCGCGCCATCTGGGCGATCTTGTCTTCGGCGGCCTTGCGCTCGGTGACGTCGATGATCATGCCTTCGATCTCGACCAGCCTGCCGTGTCTGTCTCGAACGGCGGTGTAACGGTTCTCCACCCAGCGGATGTCGTTGTCGCCGGTACGCAGACGGAACTCGATGTTCGCGCCCGTCACCTCCTTGTTCAGGCAGCGTGCCATGGATTCGACCATCTTGTCGGCGTCCGCCGGGTCGACCAGCAGTTGCGTCCAGTTGGTCGATGCGATCAGGGCATCGGCGTCGTGACCGAACTTCCTGATGTTGTGCGAAACGTAGATGAGCGGGAAAGGCGGCTCACCGCGTACGCGGTACAGAATCGTCGGGCTGTTCTGCACGATCATGTTCGCATCCGCCAGTTCCCTGACGTAGCGCGCGCGGGTGATGGCGGCGCCCATCAGTCCGGCCAGTGTCTGCAGCGTGTCGGTTTCGGCCCAGCTCCATTCCCGTTCGGTGACCGATGCGTCGATGAACTGTATGGCGCCCCAGAGCTTGTCGCCCGCATGCATCGGGATCTGCAGGAACGAGTTCAGACCGTTGTCCTCATAGAGCTTCCGTAGCGTGCCGCCCAGCGAATCGGCCGTGAAGGTCGCCGGCGTTCCGACCAGCAGCGGCGCGGTTGCGCGAGGCATCCCGGACGTCAGGTCCATCGCCTGAACGGCGGGGTGATCGATCAGCGGCGTCGTTTCCGGTGCGCACCACTCGTGGCGGATGCCGGAGCGCATGTGACCGGCCTTGTCCGTCGTGATCTCGTGAACGTGCACCCGGCTGACACCGATCGTCTGGCCGACCAGTTCCAGCACCGATGCGATCGCCTGTTCATGACTGTGCGATCCCAGCAGCTCCTCGGCGCCCTTGGCGACGGCATGCAGCAGCGCGTCGTGCTCCTTGAGTTCGGCCTCGGCTGCTCTGCGCTCGACGAGTTCCTGGCCGAGGCGCTTGTTGGCATCGCGCAGCTCGGTGGTTCGCCTGACAACCGTCTGCTCGAGTTCGACCTTGTGCAGCGCCAGCTGCGCTTCGCGCTGAAGGGCGGAGGCGGTTTCCTGTTCGGCGTGCGCGCGCTGGCGCAGTGTGCCCAGCAGCAGTCTGGTCAGGATCAGGAATGCGATGCTGGCCACCAGCAGCGCAATGGTGCGGCGCATCGTGGACGTGCGCCAGTCGGCCAGCACTTCGGCACGCGGCATCGATGCCTGGACAATGAAATTGTCGCGGGCGTCGATGACGACGATGGCATCGTCGTCGAGAACGTCGCCAGGCGGCATGCCGGCAATACCTTCGTCGGATTCCACCCAGATGCTGGCGCTGGGATACATCAGCAGCGCACGCCAGATGGCCGCCTGCCGCTGGTCCCTGCTGCGCAGATCGGCTACGCCTTCGGCGAGGTCCGCCAGTTCATTGAAATCGGCCAGGTTGCCGATGGTGTTGGCCAGCTGGCTGCTGGCACGTTCCAGTGCGTAATCGCGTTCGGCCATCGACAGCGCCACCAGCAGGCCCCACGCAGCCAGTACCGCGCCACTGACCAGCAGCAGTATCAGCCGTTCCAGCCGTTGCTTGGAGCCGGCTGCGGCGGAGGAAGGTGCGGGCTTGGTCATAGGGCGAATCACCACTGCAGAGGGTGCCGCTCAGGGGAAACAAGGTTCCACCCGGCACCCCGTCGAAGTTGTGCCTCACAAGTGTGCACGTTGCGAACGATTTCGCCTGTGACCGCAGTCACGTTCCATAATCCACGTTACAATCGCGCCTCCGTTCGGCCCGGACAGGCCCTCGTTCGGGCGCAGGGAGATCAATGAGCAAGTCATATCGCGCTGCCGACATCGAGGTGCTGAGCGGCCTGGAGCCGGTGCGTCGGCGTCCGGGCATGTATACGGACACCTCCAGGCCCAACCACCTGGCCCATGAAGTGATCGACAACAGCGTGGACGAAGCGCTGGCGGGCCATGCGCGGCGAATCGACGTCACCGTGCACCAGGATGGTTCGCTGGAAGTGATCGACGACGGCCGCGGCATGCCGGTGGATATCCATCCGAAGGAAAAGCTGCCGGGTGTGGAGCTGATCCTCACCAGGCTGCATGCCGGCGCGAAGTTCTCCAACAGGAACTATCAGTTCTCCGGCGGCCTGCATGGCGTGGGTGTGTCGGTGGTGAACGCCCTGTCGAAGAGCTTCGAGGTGTGGATACGCCGCGACGGCAAGGAATACAACATGAGCTTCGCCGGCGGAAGACGCCGCGGCAGGCTCGAGGTGGTCGGCAAGGTGGGCCGCGCCAATACCGGCACGACCATCCGCTTCTGGCCGGATCCCCAGTATTTCGACAGCCCCACGTTCTCGATTTCGCGCCTCAGGCATGCGCTGCGCGCCAAGGCGGTGCTGTGCCCGGGACTGGAAGTGAAGCTCAGGGTCGAGAAGCCGGCCGAGGAGCATGTGTGGCTGTATGACGGCGGCCTGGAGCAGTACCTGGCCGAAGCCATCGGCGAGGCCGTCTACCTGCCGGCACAGCCATTTTCGGGCAGCCTCCAGGGCAAACGCGAGGCGGTGGACTGGGCGCTGGCCTGGTGTCCGGAGCGGGGCGAAGCGCCGGTTGCCGAAAGTTATGTGAATCTGATCCCCACGGCCCAGGGCGGCACGCATGTGAATGGTCTGCGGTCGGGGCTCACCGAGGCGCTGCGCGAGTTCTGCGAGTTCCGCTCATTGCTGCCGCGGGGTCTGAAGCTCGCGCCGGAGGATGTGTGGGAAGGCGTCAGCTTCGTGCTGTCGGTGAAGATGGAAGACCCGCAGTTCTCCGGGCAGACCAAGGAGCGGCTGTCGTCGCGCGAGTGTGCCGGTTTCGTGGCCGGCGTCGTCAAGGACACGTTTTCGCTGTGGCTGAATCAGCATCCGGAAAGCGGCGACGAGATCGCTCAGCTGGCCATCGACAATGCGCAGAATCGCACCCGTGCGCAGAAGAAGATCGTGCGCAAGCGCATCGTTTCCGGTCCGGCGCTGCCCGGCAAACTGGCCGACTGCACGGTGCAGGAGCCGTCGCTGGCGGAGCTGTTTCTCGTCGAGGGCGACTCGGCCGGCGGTTCGGCGAAGCAGGCGCGCAATCGCGAGAACCAGGCCGTCATGCCGCTGCGCGGCAAGATCCTCAACACCTGGGAGGTGGACACCGCCGAGCTGCTGGCATCGCAGGAAGTGCACAACATCAGCATCGCGCTGGGCGTGGATCCGGGTTCGGAGCGGCTCGACGGTCTGCGCTATCACAAGATCTGCATTCTTGCCGACGCCGACTCCGACGGACTGCATATCGCCACACTGCTGTGCGCGCTGTTCCTGAAGCATTTCCGACCGCTGGTCGAGGCCGGTCATGTGTTCGTGGCGATGCCGCCGCTGTACCGCATCGATGTGGGCAAGGATGTGTACTACGCGCTGGATGAAGCCGAGCGCGACATGATTCTCGACCGCATGGAAGCGGAGCAGAAGCCCGGCAAGGTGTCGGTGACGCGCTTCAAGGGACTGGGCGAAATGGATCCGCTACAGCTGCGCGAAACCACGATGGCGGCTGACACGCGTCGTCTGGCGCAGCTGACGGTGACGGCGCAGGACGAAGCCGACCGCATGCTGGACATGCTGCTGGCGAAGAAGCGCTCGGCGGATCGACGCAGCTGGTTGCAGGACAAGGGCAATCTGGCCGCCATCGAGGTCTGATCACGTGAATACACCCATTGAATGTGCACAGATGCTGCACTGCAGGCAGGTTCGCGCATGAAAACGCAGCAGCTGAACTTCGAGGGCGTGGAGCGGCTGCCGATGGCCGAGTTCGCCGAACGCGCCTATCTCGACTATTCGATGTACGTGATCCTGGATCGTGCGCTGCCGCACATCGGCGATGGCCTCAAGCCCGTGCAGCGGCGCATCACCTACGCGATGAGCGATCTGGGCCTTGCGGCCAGTTCCAAGCCAAAGAAGGCCGCACGCACCGTCGGTGACGTCATCGGCAAGTTCCATCCGCATGGCGACTCGGCCTGCTACGAGGCCATGGTGCATATGGCGCAGCCGTTCACCTATCGCTATCCGATTGTCGATGGCCACGGCAACTGGGGTTCGCAGGACGATCCGCGCTCCTTCGCAGCCATGCGCTACACCGAGGCGCGCCTCACCCGCTACGCACAGACGCTGCTTGCGGAGCTCGCGCAGGGCACGGTGGACTGGCGGCCGAACTTCGACGGTACGCTGAGCGAACCGACAGTGCTGCCCGCGCAGCTGCCGAACCTGCTGCTGAACGGCACCAGCGGTATCGCGGTGGGCATGTCCACCGACGTGCCGCCGCACAATCTGCGCGAAGTGGTGGCGGCGCTGGCTGAACTGCTCGACAACCCCGAGGCGACGCCGGCGCAGCTGGTGAAGCACGTGCAGGGACCGGACTTCCCCGGCGGCGGCGAACTGGTGTCCAGCCGCGCTGATATTGCCGACATCTATCGAACGGGTGGCGGCACGCTGCGTCTGCGCGCGCGCTACGAGATCGAGAACGGCGACATCGTGATCACCGAGCTGCCGTACCAGGCCTCGGGCGCCCGCGTCCTCGAGCAGATCGCCGCGCAGATGCGCGCCAAAAAGCTGCCGATGATGGAGGATCTGCGTGACGAGTCCGATCACGAATGCCCCACGCGGCTGATACTGACACCGCGCTCGGCGCGAACCGATGTGGACGTGCTGATGAAGCATCTGTTCGCAACCACGGATCTTGAACGAACGATCCGCGTGAATCTGAATGTGATCGGACTCGATGGCCGGCCCAAGGTGTTCGGACTCAAGGCGCTGCTCGAGGAGTGGCTGCAGTTCCGCTTCACGACCGTGCGCCGGCGGCTGGAGTTTCGCCTTGATCGGGTTACCCGCAGGCTGCACATCCTCGACGGTCTGCTGATCGCCTATCTGAACATCGACGAGGTGATTCACATCGTGCGCACCGAGGACAAACCGGGTCCGGTGCTGATGAAGCGCTTCAAACTCAGCGAGGAACAGGCCGAGGCGATCCTGGAACTGAAGCTGCGACATCTGGCGCGGCTCGAGGAGATCAAGCTGCGCGGCGAGCAGGATGCGCTGGCCCAGGAGAAAGCTGACCTTGAGCGCACGTTGAAGTCACGCAGCCGCTTGACAACCATGATCAAGGGCGAACTGGCGACGCTGGCGCAGGCGCATGGTGACGACCGGCGCACCGCCATCGTTCAGCGCGAAGCGGCGCAGGCGCTGACCGAGTCCGAACTCGTGGCCAGCGAACCGGTGACGGTGATCCTGTCCGAGCGCGGCTGGGCGCGTGCGGCGAAGGGGCACGAGGTGGATGCCGAGGCGCTCAGTTATCGCTCCGGCGACCGCTTTCTCGCATCGGCCATCGGCCGCAGCACGCAGTTCGCCGTGTTCATGGACAGCACCGGTCGCGCCTACAGCCTGCCGGCGCACACGCTGCCGTCGGCGCGCGGCCAGGGCGAACCGCTGTCGGGCCATGTGAACCCGCCGGACGGCGCCACCTTCTGTGCCGTACTGTGCGGCGCGCCGGACGACCGCTGGGTGCTGGCCAGCTCCAGCGGTTACGGCTTCGTCGGCAGGCTGGAAGAGCTGTACTCGCGCAACAAGGCCGGCAAGGCGGTGCTGAAACCGGCACGCGGCGCCACCGTGATCCCGGCATCGCCGGTGCCGATCGATCCGGTGTGGATCGCCGCGGCCTCCAGCGACGGCCGTCTGCTGGTATTCGCCTTCGATGAACTGCCGGCGCTGGCACGCGGCAAGGGCAACAAGATCCTGTCGCTGCCATCGGGCGGTGAAACCACGCTCGCCGCCATCGCCGCCCTGAGCGCCGAACAGTCGCTGCGCGTGCGCTCCGGCCAGCGCGACATGACCCTCAAACCCGCCGACCTCGAATACTACGTCGGCAACCGCGGCCGCCGCGGATTGGCTCTGCCGCGCGGCTGGCGCAAAGTCGAACGCCTGCAGGCAGTCTAAGCCCGCCCCTCCGGTTTCCGCGCAACGCGCAACGCTGACGTTGCGGCGATCTGGCGGTGGTGCGGGCGGGTCTGGCAAGCCGGAGCGTCCGCGGCCATGGATGGCCGCGGCGAGCCCCCATGGATGGGTATTCCCGGCGTCTCCGGCATGCCAGACCCGCCTGCACCGCCGCCAGATCGCCCCTGCGGCGCAATTTCGGGCGCAATTTCGGGCGTATGCGATTGGGGACGTTGACCTGCCGCTGACCTGCGCGGACCGGTACTGACGGGAAGGGTGCTGACAGACGCCGGGTGGCAGTGCTGATCAGCATCAGCCGAGGATGACTTCGGGTTCCTGGATGTAGTGGCCCTGCATGTAGCTGGCGCCGAGCTGGAACAGGACGGCCATGGTGTTGGCGTCTTCGACGCGTTCGGCGATGGTCTTGATCTTGCGGCGCGTGGCCTGGCGGATGTAGCCGCGTACCGTTTCCTGAAGCGCCGGGTTGGTTGCCAGGCTCTGCATCAGCGAGCCGTCGATTTTCAGGTAATGCATGGGCATCTGCGACAGCACGCGCTCGGGATCGCGGCCGATGCCGAAATGTTCCACCGCGAACATGTAGCCGCCTTCCTTGAGCAGCTCGGCCAGCGTGCGCGACTGCTTGAGGAACTGCGTGACGTCTTCTTCGGAGACCTGCAGGCAGAGTTTGTCGGGTTTGATGCCGGCGGATTCGACCTGCTTGCCCAGCCATTCAATGAACGTCGGGTCCTGGATGCTTTCCCGCGACACCTTGATGAACACGCGATCAGGGTTCTGGCTGCGGCAGAAGTTCACCGATGCGCCGATGACCCAGCGGTCGATCGCCTTCATCAGTCCGTTGCGGGCGGCGGCGCGCATGAACTCGGATGCCGACACTTCGCCGCCCTGCGGGTCGATCATGCGCACCAGTGTATCGAACAGTTTCAGCTGTTCGCCGGCGAGGCTGACGATGGGCTGATGCGCCAGTCGGAAGCGGTTCTCCAGAAGCGCACCCTTGATCTGGTCGACCCAGACGTCGTCCAGCCGCTGCACGCGCGTGGTTTCGTCCGACGTTTCTTCCATCACCACCTGATTGCCGCCGCGCTGCCTGCCGCGCTGATTGGCCTTCTCGGCATTGCCGATCATGGCTTCCACATGCTCTTTGGCAGGGCCGACCTCGGCGATGCCGATGGTGCAGGTCACCGACAGACTGTTCTGTTCGATTTCGAAAATGTGCTCGGCGATCGCACTGCGCGCACTTTCCGCCCATGCCTCGATGTCGCGGACCGTGCCGCGCTCGAGGAGTATCGTGAACACGGTGCCGCCGAAGCGGCCCACCACGTCCTGGGGATGCGCACTGTCGCGCAGCAGCCCCGCCAGCTGAAAAATGATTTCCTCGCTGGCCAGCGGTCCGACTTCGTGCTCCACTTCGCCGAACTTGTCCGGCCGAATGAAGGCGATCGCCTTCACACCGCCGCGCGACTGCGATCCCAGGCGACCGGTGACGATTTCCATGAACCGGCGGCGATGATACAGACCAGTGATCGGGTCGGTCTGCATCGCCGTTTCGAGCAGTTCGGTCGGCTCGCGAGGCTCTTCGGCGCCGCGTCGGATGGTCAGTTTGACGGCCGGCTCGCCATCGTAGCGGGTGCTCTCCAGCAGCAGTTTCAGCGAATGCGTGACGCCGTCGGCGGTGATGCCGGTGACCTTCAGTTCGTCGGCCTCCCACTGACCTTTTTCGCAGGCCGCCAGTGCGCCACGCAGCGCGGCATGCGAGCCGCCGTCGAAGACATCCATCAGCGGTCCGTTGAGCGCATCCTCGGCCTTGAGTCCGAACAGTTCCATCCATGCGCTGTTGGCCTCGACAAGTATGCCCTCCTGGGCATGCGCGATCGCATCCATGGATCCTTCCATGAAGGACTTCAGCTGCTTCTTGTACTGCTGCGCGGAGCGCAGGGTCTCATTCAGGGCACGCTCCAGCCGATAGCTGCGCAGCTCCCGTTCGGCGACGGCCTGCAGGCGGCCGAGCTGTCCGGTGGACACCATGTCCTGGGCGCCATCCTGCATCGCCTGCGCCATCTTCGTTTCCTCGATGGCCGCCGAAACGACGATCAGCGGTACCGACACGGCGTGCTGCTGGCGCAGCTTGGCAACATCCCTGACGGCGGCGGCAACCTGATCGGGGAACAGCCAGATCAGTTCCGGATTCGTCGATTCCAGTGCCGGTGGCAGAGCGTCCATGCTATTGACCCAGTGGCAGTGGACGGCGTGGCCGGCCTGACGCAGGGTGCGGTTGATCAGTTCGGCGTCGTCCTCGCGGGCGGCGAACACGATCATCGGAACCGGCGCTGAGGCGGTCTTCGCGAGTGGGGTCACTGATGGCCTTGATTGTTGTTGACTGCGCGGAGCGACGCATTCTAACACCCCCCTCGCGGGCCGATTCCGGGACGCAGTTCCGGTTGGGGCGTCGTTGGGACGGGCGTGTGGCGCCGTATCCGGCTGCCGGGGACGCCGGGAATACCCGTCCATGGG
>JBJHBP010000035.1:0-15287 GCA_050485545.1 Gammaproteobacteria bacterium | reverse complement strand
CCGCGACCACCGGCACCACCCTGTGCGCACCGGCCGGCGTGGCTGCGATCGGCTGTGGCCTGGTGGCAGGTGCCGCCGCATGGCTGGTCACGGACTGGCTGCTGCTGCGCCTGGATGAACACATGAACCGCGACGAACTGGAACAGGCGCTGAAGGCGGGCCTGGATCAGCTTCATGACGACCTGCGCACGGAACTGGTGGCGGGCTACGACCTGCTGCTGGATCGCCATTTCGATCAGATTCAGGCCGACATCCACAGCGGTTTCATTCCCGCGCGCGCCGGCAGTACGGCGACGATTGGCCAAGCGCCCGCGCAATCGCGATAATCACCGCCAACACGACAGCTGAGGCGGGGGGCCTGGCCGTGCGGCGAACGACTTTTTCACGAACGACCACCATCACCACGAATCCGATCGTGGCACTGGCCATGATCGCCATGGCCGTCACAACCGCAGCCTGCGAGCGAGATCGCACAGCCACCGACGCCGACGAGGCCGCACGGCTCACGCAGCTGCGCAGCACGGTAGAAGCGCTGGAACAGCGCCGCACCCGCCTTGAAGATGAGCGTCAGATCAAACGCGTTCAGCACGCCTTCGGCTACTACATCGATCGCGGCCTGTGGGATGAAGCGGCCGATCTGTTCGCCGACAGCGGCACGATCGAGTTCGGTCTGGACGGCGTCTACGTTGGCCGCGAACGGGTACGCGAGTACCTGCATGCGACGGGCGGCGGTCGCCCGGGCCTCGCCGACGGCATACTCAATGAACACATCCAGTTCATGCCGGTCGTCACCGTGGCTCAGGATGGCACGCGGGCGCAGGCGCGCTGGCGCAACATCATCATGGGTGGCGAACACGGGGGCGACGCGTACTGGGGCGAGGGCCCGTACGAGAACGAGTACGTAAAGCAGGACGGCGTGTGGAAGATCGCACGCCTCCACTGGTTCCAGACCGTGGTCGTGCCTTACGAGCACGGCTGGATGAACCACGAAGACCTGAACGGCGGCATCTGGGTGTCCGATGAACTGCCGCCGGACCGTCCACCCAGCATGCCTTACGAGACATGGCCGAACACCTTCCTGCCGCCGTTTCATTTTCCGAACCCGGTCACGGGGGAATAGCGATGCGCATACGACTCGACCCATGCTGCGTGCCCGCGCCCCGCGTCGGACCCGTCGGGGCGACCCTGGCGATTCCCGCCGGGCGGGTTCTCCCCGCCGTCCGACTCACGGCCACGGCCGCATTCGGCGCCGTAATCGCCATCGCGACGCTGTTCAGCGGCAGCGCTTTCGCGCAGTCGGAGTTCGAGCGGCTGGCCGCGCGCGCCGCAACGCTCGAGCAGGAGGTGCAGCTGCTTGAAGACCTCGCCGACATTGAACGGCTGCAGCGTACCTGGGGCTTCTACATGGACAAGCATCTGTGGTCGCAGGCCGCGGCGCTGTTCACCGACGACGCCACACTGGAGGTCAGCGGCCGCGGCGTGTACGAAGGCCGCGACAGCATCCTGGCGTTCATGCGCGGCCATGGTGAGGAATATCCTCAGCCCAACCGCCTGTTCGATCAGATGCAGCTGCAGCCCATCGTCCACGTGGCGCCGGATGGCCGAAGTGCACAGGGTCGGTGGCGGCTGTTCGCACAGGAAGCGGTGTGGCAGGAGTATTCGAACTGGGGCACCGGCGTTTACGAGAACGACTACGTGAAGCAGGATGGCGTCTGGAAAATCCGCAATCTGCGGCTGTACGTCACCGTGTACACGCCCTACGAGGATGGCTGGGGCGTGAATGCACTGGCCGACCCATGGCCGCACAATCAGGTAACGCCGGACGGGCCGAACACCACTGATTTTCGGTCATTCCCCGCCTATTCGGTGGCGCCGTTCCACTATCCGCATCCGGTGACCGGCGGCCCGGTGTACCCCGCTTCACCCGCCGACTTCGCTCCGCCACCGGCGGCGAACGACGCCCGGCTGGAACAGAGGCTGGCGGCGCTGTCGCATCGCCTGGGGCTGCTCGAGGATCTGGACGAGATCGAGCGCCTGCATGTGATCTACGGCTACTATCTGGCGCGCAACGAGTGGGACAACCTGGCCGCAACGTTTGCCAGCGACGGCGCCATCGAAATCGCGCAGCGCGGCGTGTACGTGGGCCCGGAAAGCGTGCGTCGCAATCTGAACCTGTACGGCGAACCGGGCATACACCATGGACTGCTGCACAACCACATGCAGTTTCAGCCTGTCATTCACGTGGCCGACGACGGGCTGACCGCACAGCAGCGATCGCGTGCATTCAGCATGATGGGCGAACACGGCAACTACGCCATGTTCATGGGCGGCGTCTACGAGAACCGCCTCGTGAAGGAAGACGGCGTGTGGAAATTCCGCTGGGACCAGGTGTTCAATACCTACTTCGTGCCCTATGCGCAGGGCTGGCGCGACGCCGTGCCACGCCCGCCGCCGGGCATCACCGAAGAAAATCCGCCCGACCTGCCGCCCAGCGTACCGTTCGAGATGTATCCGAGCGCGTTCCTGCCACCGTTTCACTATCCGAATCCGGTGACTGGAGAGCCGGTGCGACTGCCGTAACGGCTTCGCCGGCCGGCAGCAATGGTCCTGATATCGGAACAGTAAAGCGGACAGTAGAGCGGCGGGCCGGGTGGCCCGCCGCCTGCGCCTGCTGCGCTGTGTCAGGCATCAGAACCGGACTTTCAGCCCGACGAACGCACGACGCCCGAGGACATCGTAGTATCCGCCGTTGGTGATTCCGGCACCGGAACTCGGCATGCTGAAGTTGACCGGGTTCTGGCATCCGGGTGCGTCACCACAGACCGCCCCCAGATCCGTGCCAGCCGGGAAACCACTGCTGGCACCCGTCACCGTCGGCTTCGTGTCGAACAGATTGTCGATACCACCGCGAAGCGATATCGAATCGGTGAGGTTCCAGTTGACCGACACATCGTAGGCGTTATAGCTGCTCGCTTTCAGATCCGTGTTAGGCGTATACGACAACAGCACGCCATCGCCGCCATTGGCCACGGCCTGGTTGTTGCTGATCACCGCCTGCTGACTTGCATGAGCCGTGCTCCAGACGGATGGCAGGTGCCGCCAGCGCAGATTGACGCTGAAGTTGTCACGGAAGTAACCCAGCGACGTGAACAGACGATAGCTGTACGCACCTGCGTTGGTTCCGGACAGATTCGGCCCCAGGGAGCCTCTCCAGTCGGTTTCCACATCGAAGTCCGCGGGCGACTGCTTGGTCCGATAGTAGTCGAGCCATGACCCCTGCATGTTCACGCCGATTGCACCGGGTCCGTTACGCAGGTTGTACATCCAGTTGACCGCCAGATCCACGCCCGACGTTGCGATCGTCGCCTGGTTGTCGTAGGCGATCAGCACGGTGGCCGCGCCGCCGCTGCCGGAGATTCGATCGACATTCTGACAGGCCGGCGTCGCCGCCTGGGCCGCAGCTTCAGCCTCGGTCGTGGCCACAGCAGTGCCGTAGCAGAGAAAGCGCGCGAAGTCGACGGAGTACTGCTGGATCGCGTTCTCGATGTCCACCTTCCACCAGTCGATCGATGCGGTGAGACCGGACAGCCAGGGACGCGGCGAAAGCGACGTATAGACCAGTCCCAGCGTATAGGTGTCGGCCGTTTCCGAATCCAGTGCGGGATTGCCTTCCTGCAGCACCCAGTTGAACTCGGTGCCGGCCGCTCCACCCGCCGGCTGGCTGTAGTACTGAGCGGCACCGGCTTCTCCCATCTGCGCCTGACAGATCAGGTAGGTGCTCAGGGCCCCTTCCTCGGTCTGGCCACTTGCGATCTGCGTCGGCGGTGCGCCCGCCGGTGGGTCCGGATCCTCGGCTGCTCCGCCGGCCCCGAAGGGCGCATTCGAGCGCAACCCGCAGGGATCCCCGAAGTTTGCGCCGCCGATCGTGAAGATCTCCTGACGGTTCAGGAACAGCTCACCAAGATTCGGCGCGCGCGTCGCCTTGTTGTAGCCGCCGCGCAGCCGTACCTGATCGCTGACCATCGCATTGGCCAGGAGTTTGTACGTCCACTCGTTGCTGGCATGCTCGTAATCCGAGTACCGCGCTCCGAGCTCGACCTCGAACCTGGGCGCAATGGGCACCAGCAGCTCACCGTAGTAGTCGTTCACCGAGGTCGATGCATCCATGTAGGACGTCGGATAGACACCGATGACCTGATCGGTGAAGGACGCCGTGGACTGCAGGATATCGGGATAGAACTGCGCCGAGTTCTCCCGATACTGCAATCCGAGCGCGGCTCGCAGTTCGCCCGCCGGCAGGCTGGCCAGACCACCCTGGAAGTTCAGCTCGACGATGTCCTGCTGGCCCTGGGTGCGGGACTGCAGCGGGGCTTCCACCGCGAAGCGGCAGTCATCGGAAGGCGGCGTGTCGCCGAGAAAGATCGTGTCATGGAAGCCGCTCGTGCAGGTGACCTGCGCCGCACCGAAACCGGGGAACACCGACTCCTGGTTGCCGTCGATTGTTACGTTGCGGCCATAGTCGGGTTGCGTGACCAGCGTTCTCCAGCGCTGCAGCGAGTTGTTGCCGAAAGCCGTGTTGTAGGTGCTGGATTCGCCGTGCGAGACATAGAATTCGCCGCTCCAGTCGCGCACGGGCAGCTCGAACTGGAGTCCGGCCTCGATCTGCCACACCGTGTTGGTGTTCTGTGTTGCACGCTGATCGAAGCTGTCGCGCGGAAAGGTCTCCATGATCCAGGAATCCTCCGGGGCGAGACGGCTGTTCAGCAGCACGGCCAGCTCCGTCGGTACCGGATGCTGGGCACCCGGTTCCCCGGTGGGTATGAAGCCCGGATTCGCGAATGCATCCGGATCGTCAAGGATCGCGGCGACAACAGCCGGATCGCCATAGTCCAGGCCCGGATCAACCGGACTGTCGGTCGCCGGATTGAAGGGAATGGCGACCTCCCAACCGGTGCTCGCATTGGTTGGAATCAGCAGTGTGCGCGTCTTGCTTTCCGACCACGTACCGCGCGCAAAAAACGTGACGCGGTCGGTGATGTCATAGTTGCCCGACGCGAACAGTGAATAGCGGTCCTGCGGCGCGCTGGCCAGTGACAGCGGATTGTTCCATTTCAGTGCATCGATCTCCACGCCCTCGCCGGGCCGTGTGGGGTCGTACACCCGCTGGATCGCGTACTCCCTTCCATCAACAGGACCATCGTACTTCCAGAGATTGTCGCCGGTAAGACTGAACAGCGAGCCATCCGGATTGAATCTCAACCCTGCCAGGGTGATCCCGCCAAACGGCGATACCAGTATCCCCGTGCCGTCCGGACGATCGGCGAATACGGTATTCAGCGTGCCCTCATCGGGCACGTTGAAACCGGTGTTGTAGCCGTTGAACCCGAACACGAACAGATCGCCGCTGGCCACCATCGGATCGGCCCACCCGCCGGTGAAGAAGTCGCGCTCGATCTCGCGGGCTGCGCGGCGGTCATAGCGCTCCGCGCCGATCACGACATTGCCGCGGCCATCGGACAGATTGGCGCCCAATGTCGCGTGAATCCTGGTTTCCTCGCCATCGCCGGCTTCGGTAATGCCGCTCTGGATGTCGAACTCGAATCCTTCGAACCGATCGCGAAGAATGAAGTTGGTAACACCGCCGACCGCATCGGCTCCGTACACGGCCGATGCGCCACCGGTAATGATCTCGACCCGCTCGATCAGGGCGGACGGGATCTGATTGATATCCGTCACCATCAGTGCATTGATCGGCGTCGGTCGCCTGCCGTCAACGAGAACCAGGTTCCGGTTCGGGCCGAATCCGCGAAGTGACACCGACGCAATACCCACCGAGCTTACGCTCGAGATCTGCACGTCCTGGTTGCTGCCAGGGCCGGTCTGGATGGTTGGCGCGGCCGAGGGATTGAAGCTGGGGAGCTGGTTCAGATAGGACTCGATGTTCAGTCCGGTGCGATTCTCGAAGGCATCCGATTCAATGGTCACAATGGGACTGTTGGATACGAAATCGCGACGCACGATGCGTGTACCGGTGACAACGATTTCCTCCATCACATCGCCGGCAGGCTGTTGCTGCGCCAGGACTGAGCCCGGAAACGCGACTGATGACATCAGCCCCAACGCGGATGCCACCGACACACTCAGTGCGCGCGGCGTCACCCCTCCGGACTTTTTGTTGACAACATACATAATTCCCTCCTATGGGTATTTGCTATGACCGAACTGTCAGTTGCACCCCGACTCTAACAGCGCAGGAAATGCCGCGAAATAAATGTTTGCTATATATGCAACAACGACGGGCGTATGTTTTTTATCTATTTGTATATACGCGATTTTGTTTTGATTACACTGTTGTTTAAAGGAGAAACTATCAAGCGACCGGTTTTTACAGACGTTTTCGAGGCATTGACCCGACAAGAAGACGTTTGCATATTTCCGGACTGCATTGCGAACGTTCTCTTTTCCGGATTTATTTGCATGCGCACTCATGTGGCCTGGTCGGCCCCAGCTTCGCGCACCAGGGCACTGATGGCTGCGGCCGACCATCCGCCAGCAAAACCCCGTCGCTTCGCCTCCATGTCTCCGGCAGCACTCGGCAATGACGCTCCATCTCTCTATACTCGGTGCCGTGCGGTCGCGTTCATCTGTGCCCGCAAGAGGGGGGCAACGCAATGAAGCCCAATGTGGTTCCGGCCCGTCCGGTGATGCCGGGCTCGCCCGGCACGTGCCCGGCCATGCCGAACACGCTGCTGCTCGGCTTCACGCTGTTCTGCGTCGCGCTGCTGATCGGCATACCCGCCGTCGCGGCGCATCCGCTGCTCGATGCCATCAAGGCACGCGACACCGATGCCACCTGGTCGCTGCTCGCCGGGACCGTGGACGTGGATGCGAACCTGCGCGATGTGGATGACGCGACCCCGCTGCTCTATGCCACCCACTACGGCGATCGTGAGCTGGTACAGGCGCTGCTGGCGGCCGGTGCCGATCCCTCGCTGAGCAACCGCTATGGCGTCGCTCCGATTCACGAGGCTGCCCGGTCGGCTGACGTGGAACTGCTGCGGATGCTGATCGAGGCCGGCGCCGACGTTCACCACGCGCTGCCGGCGGGTGACACGCCGCTGATGCTGACCGCGCGCACCAGCCGCGTGGGCGCGGTGCAGCTGCTGATCGACCACGGCGCCGACGTGAACGCGGCCGAACAGTGGCAGGGACAGACGGCACTGATGTATGCGGCGGCATCGAATCGCGCCGATGTGGTTGCGACGCTGATTCGGGCCGGCGCGGACCTGAACGTGACAACCGCGCTGAACGAACTGCCGCGCCGCGTGCCCGCCGCACGATTCAACGTTGAGTTTCCGCTCGGCGGTATGACAGCGCTGGCGCTGGCGGCACGCGAGGGCGCCGCCGACAGCACGCGACGGCTGCTGGAGGCCGGCGCCGATCCCGACATCAGAACGCCGGAGGGCTTTTCGCCGCTGGTGATCGCACTGCACAACTTCCACTACGACGCCGCGAAGGCGCTGATCGACGCTGGCGCGGACCTGTCCGGCGGTGCGCTGTACGCGCTGCTGGAAGCGCGCAACCGCGTGCCGCTGGAGGGGCCGCAACGCATCCCCGCGAGCACCGTTCCGGAACTGGAACTGCTCGATGCCATGCTCGCGCGCGGCGTGGATTTCAGCGACCGGCCACCGCTGCCACTGCCGATTCCGATTCCCGGCTTCGGCGAAGCCGTGATCGAGCCGGTGGAACTGGCGCTGATCCGTGCCGCGCGATCGGCCGACCTTGAAAGCCTGCAACGGATGGTTGCCGCCGGCGCGGATCCCGCCACCGCCGAACCGGACGGCTTCAACACGCTGATCGCCGTGACCGCCGGCCCTGACATTCCGCCGCTGGTGGAAGTCGATCGCGAGCGGCCTTCGGAACCGGACGCCATCGAAGCCATCGGGTACCTGCTCTCCCTGGGCGTGGACATCAACGCGCAGGACGACGACGGCGTCGGCGCCATGCACACCGCCGCACGCCGCGGCTACACCAATGTCGTGCGCTTCCTCGCCGCCAACGGCGCGGACCTGAATCGGGCCGATGGCGACGGACGCACGCCGCTGGACTATGCGCTGGGCCGCTATCCCATGCTGTTCGGCCCACCACCCGTACGTGAAACCACGGCCGCGGCGCTGCGCGAGCTGGGTGCCGGAGAAGGCGCCGGGCAGGCGCCGGGAAGACGACAGTGAACGGCGGCTTGAAACGGATGCCGGTGCCGACCTGGCGGGTTCTGGCGGTCGGCGCCGTGCTCACTGCCTGCACCCCATCCGACCCGTCGCTCGAACAGACTGCGGCCCGGCATCAGGCCACGCTCGACCGCTACTGCACCGACTGCCACAGCCGCGCCGAACAGGCCGGAGATCTCGTGTTGCAGGACGTCGACCTTGCGAACCCGGCTGCACACGCCGCCGTGTTCGAGAAGGTACTGCACAAGCTGCGGCTGGGCCTGATGCCGCCACCTGGCGAACGCCGTCCGGATGCGGCCACCGTCGACACGCTCACCGCCTGGCTGGAATCGTCACTGGACGCAGCCGCGACGGCCCAGCCCGATCCCGGCCGCACGCCGCTGCACCGACTCAGCCGCCGCGAGTACGCGAACGCGATCCGCGACCTGCTGGGCGTTGACCTCGACATCGAGTCGCAGCTGCCGGCCGACAGCCTCAGTCACGGCTTCGACAACATCTCCGATGTGCTGACGACATCACCGCTGCTGCTGGAACGCTATCTCACCGTGGCGTTGCGCGTCGCCGCGGCAGCGGTCGGCGACGCACGCGCGGAGCCGCGCACCGCGCACTTTCAGCCACGGCCGGACCTGTCGCAGAACCAGTGGATCGAGGGACTGCCGCTGGGCACACGCGGGGGCCTGGTGGTCGATCACTACTTTCCGGTTGATGGCGTGTATGAGATCCGTCCGGAACTGTGGGCCGCCGCGGCGAGCACGCTGCGCGGGCTGGAAGGATTCCGCACGCCGTTCGAACTTGAGATCCTGATCGACGGCGTGCCGGTGCATCGCGCACCGGTGGGCGGTCTTGAGGACGACGACCTGTCCAACCGCGACCAGGGCAGCGCCACCGCGATCGTGAACGAACGCATCGCGACACGCGTGCCGGTCGCTGCTGGCCAGCGTCGCCTGGGCGTGACATTCCTTGCCAGGAGCGAGGCGGTGAATCAGCGCATCCTGCAGCCCTTCGACAGCGATGTGCCGGCCGGCAACGACGCCTACGGCTGGCCGCGGATCCTGCGCGTGATGGTCACCGGGCCGTTCGAGACTGCCGGCCCTGGCGATACGCCCGCGCGGCGTGCCCTGTTCAGCTGTCGGCCGGATGGCGGTCAGTCGGAACACCAGTGCGCGCGCGAAATTCTCACGCGCGTGGCCACCCGCGCCTATGGACGACCGCTCACCGACGCGGATGTCACCACGCTGCTGGATTTTCATCAGCAGGGGATGGATGGCTACGCGGACGCGGGCACCGGCGCCAGCACCGGCACCGACGAGCAGCAACGTTTCGAGCGCGGCATACAGCTCGCCCTCGCGCGCATTCTCAGCGGACCGGAGTTCATCTTCCGCGGTGAGGGCCACCCGGACGGCGTACGTCCCGGCGAAACCTACGCCAGCAGCGATGTGGCACTGGCATCCCGGCTGGCACGGTTTCTGTGGTCCGGTATTGCCGATGAGCCGCTGCTGGAACTGGCGCTGGCCGGCCGTCTGCGCGAACCGGACGTTCTCGAAAGCGAAGTGCGACGCATGCTGGCCGATCCGCGCGCGCGCTCCCTGGTGACGGATTTTTCGATGCAGTGGCTGCAGCTCACCCCCGTGCGCACCCGCTCGCCCGACCGCATGACATTCCCGGAGTTCGACGACAACCTGCGTCAGGCCATGCTGCGCGAAACCGGATTGCTGCTCGAACACGTACTGCTCGGCGATCGCAGCGTCATTGAACTGCTGGATGCCGACTACACCTTTCTGAACGAACGGCTGGCGCGCCACTACGGCATCGATGGCGTCTACGGCGATGCGTTTCGCCGCGTGTCCCTGGACGATGTGCAGCGACGCGGTCTGCTCGGCCAGGCCAGTGTGCTGTTTGAAACGTCGGCCGCGACGCGCACCTCGCCGGTGTTTCGCGGCCAGTGGATCATGACCAACCTGCTCAACGCACCACCGCCGCCGCCACCGCCGGATGTGCCGGATCTCGACGAAACGTTCACGGACGCGCCGTTGACCACGCGGCAGCGCCTGTCGCAGCACACTGCCGACCCGGTCTGTGCAGGCTGTCATGCAACCATGGATCCACCCGGCTTCGCGCTGGAGCATTTCGATGTGCTGGGCCGCTGGCGTGACACCGATGGCGGCCTGCCTGTGGATTCGGCGGCACAGCTGCCGGACGGCACCGACATCAGCAGTCCCGCCGCGCTGCGCGCCGCGCTGCTTGCACGACCCGAGTGGTTCGTCGATACGCTGACGCAGAAGCTGATGACCTGGGCGCTGTCGCGGGGTCTCGAGGCTCACGACATGCCGACCGTGCGTGCCATCGTCCGTGATGCGGCCGGGCAGAACTACCGGTTCAGCGCGCTGGTTCTTGGTATCGTCAACAGCACGCAGTTTCAGATGCGCCGCAGGCCGGCCGAGGACGATCCGACGGCCGTTGCAATGAGCGAGGCCAGACCATGATCATCAGAAGAAAGTCGTTGTCCCGACGGACGGTGCTGCGCGGCGCACTGGGCGCCACGATCGGCCTGCCGTTCCTGAACGCGATGGTGCCGGCACTGCGTGCGCAGCCACCGGGCGATGCCGCGCAGAGACTGCGGTTCGGTGCCGTCTATGTGCCGAACGGCGTCAGGCCCGAGATCTGGACGCCCGCGCCCGGCGCGCAACTGGTGCTGCCGCCGCTTCTGGAGCGCTTCGAACCGCTGCGCGACCGCGTCAACATCGTCACGGGCCTTGCGGCCGCACCGCAGTCCGAGCATCACAGCGCGACGTCGCTGTGGCTGCACGGCGGTTCGATCAGAAAAACCGAGGGCGCGGACTTTCAGGCGGCGAAAACCATCGATCAGTATTTCGTCGATGTGGTCGGCCGCGACAGCCCGTTGCCGTCGCTGGAGCTGGGCATCGAAGACATGAGCGGCTCGCCCGGTGGCTGTGCCTATGGCTACAGCTGCATCTACATGAACACGCTGGCCTGGCGCACACCCACCGCGCCACTGCCGATGGAACTCAATCCGCAGGCCGTGTTTGAACGGCTGTTCGGCGAAGCCGGCACACCCGAACAGCGCGCCGAACGCAGACTGGCGCGGCGCAGCATCCTGGATTCCATCACCGGCGCGGCGCACGACCTGGGACGCTCGCTGGGAGCCGAAGACCGCGGCACGATTGCCGACTACCTGGACAACGTACGCGAGGTTGAACGCCGCATCGCCATCGCCGAGCGGCAGCAGACATCGGACCTGGCGCTGCCCGCCGCACCGGCCGGCGTGCCAATTCACCATGACGATCACGTCGCGCTGCTTTACGACCTGGTCGTACTCGCGTTCCGCGCCGACGTCACGCGCGTGTTCACGTTCATGAAAGGCGTCGAAGCCAGCCCGATCAATTTCCCGGATATCGGCGTCCCCGAGTCGCATCACATTGTTTCGCATCACAGCGGCAATCCGGACGCACTGGAGAAATACCGGCGCATCAACGCCCATCAGCTCGGGCAGTTCGCGGACTTCCTCGACAAGCTGGCTGCCACACCCGACGGCGACGGCACGCTGCTCGATCATTCGCTGCTGCTGTACGGCAGCGCCATGAGCAACGGCAACGTACACGATCGTTCGCGGCTGCCAACGCTGGTGGCCGGCGGCGGTGCCGGGCGCGTGGCCGGCGGCCGCCACATCGCCATGCCCGACCCGACCCCGATTGCCAACCTGATGGTCGGCCTGGGCGACGTGGCGGGGCTGAACCTGGAGCATCTGGAACGCAGCACGGGACGCGTGGCGCTGCTCTGAGGGGCAGGTCCGGGAAGCCGCCGCCGGATTCGCCGATCCCCCTGCATGCCGTTCGCAGGTCGCCTCTTCAGTCGTAGCGCAGCTCCGACACCGACCCCCAGAACACGCGGTAGACGTACACCGTGTAGACCAGAATCGCGGGCAGCGTGATTACCACGCCGACCAGGATGAACTTCAGCGATTCCGGTGCGGCGGCCGCTTCCCAGATGTCCAGCCGGTCGACCACCAGGTACGGGTACAGGCTGTAGGCAAGCCCGATGAAGGCCAGGACGAACACGCCGACCGCGCAGGCGAACGGCTCCCACACGCGGCTGCGATCCTGGCGGATGGTTCCCGCGAGCACGCGGTCGGCGATGAAGAACAGCACGGCGGTCATCAGCGGCACCTGCAACAGCAGAATGGCCTCGGGCAACGTGAACCACTTGGCGAAGATCCGCTCGCTGACCAGAGGGGTTGCGATCGACACCGCGGCGATACCCACGCCGGTAAGCCACAGCGCCTTGCGCGCCCAGCGAGCGGCTCTGGCCTTGAGCTCGCCTTCGGTTTTCATCAGCAGCAGTGTCGCACCCAGCAGCGCGTAGCCGGCGAGCAGGCACAGCCCGATGGAGAGCGCAAAAATATCCGCCGCCCAGCCGCGCTCGAAGCCCAGGATGTACTTGCCCAGCATGAAGCCCTGCGACACCGCGGCCAGTGTCGAGCCTGCAAAGAACGTGTGATTCCACAGATGCTTGTGATCGGCATGCGCCTTGACACGAAAGTCGAACGCGACGCCGCGCAGGATCAGCCCGATCAGCATGAACGCCACCGGCATGTACAGCGCGGTGAGAATCTCGCCATGCGCCATCGGAAACGCTATCAGCAAAATGCCAATGCCAAGCACCAGCCAGGTTTCGTTCGCATCCCAGAACGGGCCGATGGCGGCGATCATCAGATCCTTCTGGTTGTCGTCGGCGCCGTTCAGCAGGATGCCAATGCCCAGATCGAAGCCGTCCAGCACCACATACAGCAGCACCGCCAACGCCATCAGCGCCATGAACACCAGCGGCAGGTACGGATCAATCATTTCGATTCCATGGTGGTCGCGGCGACGTCTTCGGGACGCTGCGAGAAGGCGTTGGCGGCGGGTTCAGCCGGCGACTCTCCCGCCTTGCGCGCCATGAAGAACAGCACGCGGATGTAGGCCACGAGCAGCACCGCGTATACGGTGAGATACATTGCCAGGCTGGTGGCGATCGTTGGAGCAGGCACGGAAGAGGCCATATCGGCGGTGCGCAGCACGCCGTACACGATGAACGGCTGGCGGCCGATCTCGGTGACGTACCAGCCCGCCAGCGTCGCGATCCAGCCCGAGAATGTCATTGCCAGCAGCATGCGCTGCACCGCGATCGAAATCGAACCGCGCCGCCACAGCTGCCAGGCCGCTGCCCAGCTGACAAACAGCATCAGTAATCCAACGCCCATCATCACGCGAAACGACCAGAACACGGCCGCCACCGGCGGGATGTCATCGAAGTCGTTCAGTCCGCGGATCTCACCATCCAGCGAATGGGTGAGCACCAGGCTGGCGGCTGCCGGCACACTGACCTCGAAGCGATTGGCGCGCAGTGCCTGGTCCGGCCACGCGATCAGCCGAAACCCCGCGCGGCGTTCGGTCTCCCAGATGCCTTCCATTGCCGCGACCTTCGCTGGCTGATGGGTGAACGTATTCAGGCCATGCAGGTCACCGACGGCTATCTGCATCGGAATCAGCACCGCGGCCATGACCACGCCGGTACGCAGCGTCTTCGTCACTTCGCCGCTGCGCTCGCCGCGCAGCAGGCGGTACGCGGCAAGGCCGGCCAGCAGAAACGCGGCCGTCAGTCCCGACGCCAGCATCATGTGCGCGAAGCGCCAGGGGAACGAGGGATTGAAAATCACCGCCCACCAGCTCAGTACATACGCCTGACCGTCGACCATGTGGAAGCCGGCCGGTGTCTGCATCCACGAATTCAGCGCCAGGATCCAGAACGCAGACAGGCTGGTGCCCACGGCAACCAGCAGCGTCGCGATGGTGTGCACACGATCGGACACACGTCCCTGGCCGAACAGCATGACGCCGAGAAACGTGGCTTCCATGAAGAACGCGGTGAGCACCTCATAGCCAAGCAACGGCCCGGCGACATTGCCGACCTGCTCCATGAAGCCCGGCCAGTTGGTACCGAACTGGAAGCTCATCGTGATGCCGCTCACAACGCCCAGCGCAAAACTCAGCGCGAACACCTTCACCCAGGTGCCATAGGCCGCTTTCCAGGCCGGATCGCCGGTGGCGCGCCAGCGCAGCTTGAAGAACAGCAGCACCCAGGCCAGCGCCATCGTGATCGCGGGGAACAGGATGTGAAAGCTGATGTTGGCCGCAAACTGGATGCGTGCCAGCAGGATCGGATCCAGTGCATCCATGGCTCAGCTCCCGGACCCGCTGTCGCCATCCCGTGTGCGGCCGGTGATGCGGTCTTTCATTTCCAGCAGCTTGGCGGCCCGGCCGCCCAACGCCATCAGTCGCGACAGCGTGTCCGGGGACAGTTTGCGGATCTCATCGAACCACCCCGTGATCTGCTCCATCAGTTCATACATCTCGCGCATGCGCTTCTGCGCCTGCTTTTCTTCTTTCGAGGTGGGACTTTCGAGCAGCGCATCGCGCAGCATCGACAGCGTAGGCTCGACTTCGCGTCGCTGCCGTTCTTCGGCCAGCGTGCGGAAAATCGCCCACACATCTTCCGGCGCACGGTAGTAGTCACGCCGGTCACCGGGGTGATGTTCCAGCTGCACGAGACGCCACGACTGCAGTTCCTTCAGCCCCATGCTGACGTTGGAGCGGGAAACGCCCAGCCCGAAGGTGATGTCGTCGGCATTCAGAGCACGATCGGACACGAACAGCAGCGCATAGATCTGACCGACGGTGCGGTTCACGCCCCAGCGACTGCCCATTTCCCCGAAATGCAGCACAAATGCCTGTACCAGAGGCGGGAGTTCCATTCTCGCAGGTTCCGTAATTTCAGTAATTACTGAAATTATAGAACCGACTGACCGTGAACCACAAGCAACGCGTCAGCGACCGCAATAATGCCTGCCTGCCCGAACGACAGGTCCTCGCACATCAACGGCGCCGGTGGGGCGGGCTGTGGCGGGGTCTCCCCTTTTCAGGGGGCGTCCGCGGCCATGGATGGCCGCGGCCGAGGCGCAGGGACGCTCTTCCGCCGTCCCCCGGAAAAGGGGGAGACCCC
>JBJHBP010000034.1:0-15571 GCA_050485545.1 Gammaproteobacteria bacterium | reverse complement strand
TGATGCCGGGCGACAACATTCAGATGAAGGTGGACCTGATTGCACCGATTGCGATGGAAGAAGGTCTGCGGTTTGCGATACGCGAGGGTGGCCGAACCGTCGGCGCCGGCGTCGTGTCCAAGGTGATTCAGTAGGCCGATTCAGACAAGTCAGAGGCCAGTAGCTCAATTGGCAGAGCAGCGGTCTCCAAAACCGCAGGTTGGGGGTTCGAGTCCCTCCTGGCCTGCCACACCGGAAGGCGGGCGCCGGGGCATTTAAGGCTTCCGGCGTCCGCCGATTGGACCGGGTCCAGGTAATTATGGATACCAAGGCAGAAACAGAACCCACTGTAATCGATACGGTGAAGCTCGTGCTCGCCGGCGGCATCGTATTCGCCGGCGTTTATGGTTACACGTCGTATCCGGAAATACCGGTCGTGGTTCGGGCGCTGGGCATGCTTGCGTCCTTCGGGCTGGCCGTCTGGGTTGCTCTGCAGTCGGCGCAGGGCCAGACGCTGTGGCGTTTCATCCAGGCGTCACGCATCGAGATGCGCAAGGTGGTGTGGCCGACGCGCGAGGAAACCATCCAGACCACGGTCGCCGTGCTGATCTTCGCGACCCTCATGGGCGTGTTCTTCTGGCTGTTCGACCTGATCCTGCTTTGGTTCACGCGTTTCATTACCGGGCAGGGGGCCTGACTGTTATGGCATTGCAGTGGTACGTCGTGCATGCCTACTCCAACTTCGAGCAGAAGGTGAGGACCTCGTTGCTGGAGCGCATCAAGCGTTACGGTCTGGAGCCGAAGTTCGGCGAGATTCTCGTGCCCACCGAAGAAGTGGTGGAGATGCGTGAAGGGCAGCGCCGCAAGAGCGAGCGCAAGTTCTTCCCCGGCTATGTGCTCGTGCAGATGGAAATGGATGACGAGACCTGGCATCTGGTCAAGGAAGTGCCCAAGGTGCTCGGGTTCATAGGTGGCAGCAGCGACCGTCCCACGCCGATCAGCGACGCCGAGGCCAATGCGATCCTCAGCCGTGTTCAGGAAGGCGCCGACAAGCCCAGGCCCAAGGTGCTGTTCGAGCCCGGTGAAGTGGTTCGGGTTACCAATGGGCCGTTCAACGATTTCAACGGTGTCGTAGAGCAGGTCAACTACGACAAGAGCAAGGTTCGGGTCGCGGTCCAGATTCTTGGGCGGGCGACGCCGGTTGAGCTCGATTTCAGTCAAGTGGAAAAGGCGTGAGCACGCGGGATTAGCCAATGGCAAGAAAGATAGAAACCTATATCAAGCTGCAGGTCGCCGCAGGGCAGGCCAATCCCAGTCCGCCGGTCGGGCCTGCGTTGGGCCAGCACGGCGTGAACATCATGGAGTTCTGCAAGGCGTTCAATGCCGCCACGCAGTCCATGGAGCAGGGCATGCCGATTCCTGTCGTGATCTCGGTCTACAGTGATCGCAGCTTCACGTTCGTGACCAAGACCCCACCCGCGGCGGTACTTCTGAAGAAGGCTGCCGGTATCAAGTCGGGCAGTGGTACGCCGAACAGCAAGAAGGTCGGCAAGGTAACGCGCGAGCAGATCGAGGAGATCGCGAAGCTCAAGGCGCCGGATCTCAACGCCGCGGATCTGGAATCCGCCGTGCGTACGATCGCCGGCAGCGCGCGCAGCATGGGCTTGGAAGTGGAGGGTCTTTGAGGTGGCACGCGTCAGCAAGGGCCGAAAGGCGATACATGAACGTATTGAGCACGGCAAGGTCTATTCGGCCGAAGAGGCGTTTTCGCTGCTGAAGGAGCTGTCCCGCGCGAAATTCACCGAGTCCGTGGATGTCGCCGTCAATCTGGGTGTCGATCCCAAGAAGTCCGATCAGGTAGTGCGCGGCTCGACCGTGCTGCCGCATGGTACCGGCAAGAAGGTCCGTGTGGCCGTATTCGCGCAGGGTGCCAATGCCGATGCCGCTAAGGAGGCCGGTGCCGAAATCGTCGGAATGGACGATCTGGCGGAGCGTATTCAGGCGGGCGAGTTGGATTTTGACGTCGTTATTGCCAGTCCCGACGCAATGCGCGTTGTCGGCAAGCTCGGCCAGATTCTGGGTCCGAGAGGGCTGATGCCGAACCCGAAGGTCGGCACGGTGACTCCGGATGTAGCCGGCGCGGTCCGCAACGCAAAGGCCGGTCAGGTGCGTTACCGCACCGATCGGGCCGGCACGGTGCATTGTCGAATCGGTGATGTGAGCTTTGAGGTGCTGGCACTGCGGAACAATCTGGCGATGCTGATCGCGGACCTGAACAAAGCCAAGCCCAGTGTCGCAAAGGGCGTCTATCTGAAGAAGGTCTCGGTTTCGTCAACGATGGGGCCGGGTCTGGTTGTCGATCAGGCGTCCATCACAGCGGCGGCCGCTGACGCGGCGCGCTGATTTTTTTTCGCCCCGCCCATGGATGGGCAGGGCAACGGGTCGGCTGAGCCGGCCCGCATCGAAGACCGCAGGCCCCTCGCGGGTTAATGGCTGAACCGCCTGCGCAGATGGTGTTACCTGACTTGGCCCCGCCTGGTAGAGGTCGCACTGTCATCAGGCTGCGTTCCGAAATGGACCGGATCGCGGCACGGGAGGTCTGTTCCGAAAGGAGCGGACTATCGTCTCTACCAGGAGATAGAGCATGGCGCTGAACTTGGAAGCGAAAAAGGCGCTGGTCGCCGAAGTCAATTCCGTTGCTCAGACCGCGCATTCGGTCGTGGCGGCGGAATACCGCGGTTTGACCGTGGCGCAGATGACCGCGCTTCGGGTTGCGGCCCGCAATGCCGGCGTCTACCTCAGAGTCGTTCGCAACACCCTCGCACGTCGGGCGGTGGCAGGAACCGACTTCGAGTGTATGGCGGACAGGCTCAAGGGACCGCTGGTTCTGGCTTTCTCCCGCGAAGACCCCGGTGCTGCGGCGCGCGTGGTCAAGGCTTTCGCGAAAGAGAATGACAAGCTGGTTACGGTTGCCCTTTCCATCGGCGGTGAAGTTTATGAGGCGCAGGATCTCGACCGCCTTGCTTCGCTACCGACGCTGGAAGAGGCCCGTGCGATGCTGCTTGGAACCTTGATGGCACCGATGAGCCAGCTGGTACGCACGCTCGCCGAACCGGGCGCGATGGTGGCACGCACGCTGCAAGCGCGTTCCGAGCAGGCCGCCTAGCGACGGCGAAGGGTTTGAGAGTACTTCCTCAACAGGTAACGATATTTTTTCAGGAGACCAATCATGGCACTGTCCAATGAAGAACTGATCGAGGCGCTGAGCGCCAAGCCGATCATCGAGATCGTCGATCTCGTCAAGCAGCTCGAAGAGAAGTGGGGCGTGTCCGCTGCAGCCCCGGTGGCGGTCGCCGCTGCCGGTGGTGGCGGTGAAGCCGCTGTCGTGGAAGAGCAGACAGAGTTCGATGTCATCATGAGCAGCTTTGGCGAGAACAAGGTTTCTGTCATCAAGGTCGTGCGCGCCATCACCGGACTCGGTCTGAAGGAAGCGAAGGACCTGGTCGAAGGCGTGCCCAGCACCGTCAAGGAAGCTGTGAGCAAGACAGAGGCCGAAGACTTCAAGAAGCAGCTCGAAGAGGCGGGAGCCAGCGTCCAGATCAAGTGACGGGACGCCTGCCATCAAATCGCGTCGTCGGCCCGTTCGATTGCGGACGGGCCGCGTCGCCTGTTGACTGTCGCGTGCAGCGCGGCCCTGTGGCCGTGCCCGCGACTTTTTGCTGCGCCTTGGTTGCGGCGGGAGTCGCGGTCGGGGTTGTTCCCGTTGCCGCGTATTGACTGACCTACGCCAGTCCGGAGTATCAGGCTATGGCTTATTCGTTTACCGAGAAGAAGCGTATCCGCAAGGATTTCGGCAAGCTGCCGGGAATTCTGCAGGTGCCCTACCTGTTGTCGATACAGCTCGACTCCTACCGGAGTTTCCTGCAGGAAAGCATCGCCTCGGACCAGCGCGAAGAACGAGGTCTGCATGCAGCTTTTCGCAGCGTGTTTCCAATCGTCAGCTACTCCGGCAACGCCGCACTCGAATATGTCAGCTATCGCCTCGGCAACCCGGTATTCGACGTCAAGGAATGTCAGCTTCGCGGCCTGACTTATGCGGCGCCGCTGCGGGTGCTGGTGCGCCTGGTCATTTACGACAAGGAAAGCTCGGGTCCGAAGAAGAAGGTCAAGGACATACGCGAGCAGGAAGTCTATCTGGGTGAAATGCCGCTGATGACCGATCACGGTACTTTCGTGATCAACGGTACCGAGCGGGTGATCGTTTCCCAGCTGCACCGGTCTCCCGGCGTGTTTTTCGATCACGACAAGGGCAAGACGCACTCCTCGGGCAAGTTGCTGTTTTCGGCGCGGGTCATCCCGTACCGCGGCTCGTGGCTGGATTTCGAGTTTGATCCCAAGGACTGCGTGTTCGTGCGCATCGATCGCCGCCGCAAGCTGCCGGTGAGCATCATGCTGCGTGCGCTGGAGTATACGGACGAGGAGATCCTCGATCTGTTCTTCGACAAGAACGACTTCAAGCTGTCCGGGAAAAGCATCGAGCTGACGCTGATTCCGGAGCGTCTGCGTGGCGAAACCGCCGCGTTCGACATCAAGATCGGCCGCAAGACGCTGGTCGAGAAGGAACGCCGCATCACGGTGCGCCATGTGCGTGAGCTGGAAGCGGCCAAGCTGAAAACCCTTGAGGTGCCAGTCGACTATCTGGAAGGCAAGGTGCTGGCCCATGACATCGTCGATGGCGATAGCGGCGAACTGCTCGCCAAGGCCAATGACGAACTCACAGTTGCCACTGTCGAGACGCTGATCGCAGCCGGCATCAAGAACATCCAGACCATCTACACGAACGACCTGGATCGTGGCGCCTTCATCTCCAATACGCTGCGCATCGATTCCACGCGCTCCAAGCTCGACGCTCTGGTCGAGATCTACCGCATGATGCGTCCCGGCGAACCGCCGACCAAGGAAGCCGCGGAGAACCTGTTCCAGAACCTGTTCTTCAATCCGGAGCGCTACGATCTGTCGGCCGTTGGCCGAATGAAGTTCAATCGCCGTGTCGGCCGTCAGGAGTCCGAGGGCGATGGCGTGCTGAGCCGCGAGGACGTCATCGACGTGCTGCGTACGCTGATCGACATCCGCAACGGTAACGGTGTTGTCGACGATATCGACCACCTGGGCAACCGCCGCGTACGCAGCGTCGGCGAGATGGCGGAGAACGCGTTCCGCATTGGTCTGGTGCGTGTCGAGCGTGCCGTCAAGGAACGTCTGACGCTGGCCGAATCGGAAGGCCTGATGCCGCAGGAAATGATCAACGCCAAGCCGGTGGCCGCGGCTGTGAAGGAGTTCTTCGGCTCCAGCCAGCTGTCGCAGTTCATGGATCAGAACAATCCTCTGTCCGAGGTCACGCACAAGCGGCGTGTTTCGGCCCTTGGCCCAGGTGGTCTGACCCGCGAGCGTGCCGGCTTCGAGGTGCGCGACGTGCATCCGACCCATTACGGCCGCGTCTGCCCGATCGAAACGCCGGAAGGACCGAACATCGGTCTGATCAATTCACTGGCCGTGTATGCGCGTACCAACGCGTATGGCTTCCTGGAGACACCGTACCGCAAGGTGATCGACGGCAAGGTAAGCGCCGAGATCGAGTACCTTTCGGCGATCGAGGAAGGTCAGTACGTCATCGCGCAGGCCAACGCGGTTCTTAGCGGCAAGGGCGAGTTCGTCGACGATCTCATCTCCTGTCGTTACCAGAACGAGTTCGCGCTGCTGCCTCCGGATCGCGTCGAGTACATGGACGTGTCACCGAAGCAGATCGTTTCGGTTGCGGCATCGCTGATTCCGTTCCTGGAGCACGATGACGCGAACCGTGCGCTGATGGGCTCGAACATGCAGCGTCAGGCCGTGCCCACACTGCGCACGGAAACGCCACTGGTTGGCACCGGCATGGAACGTGCCGTGGCCGTGGATTCGGGCGTGACCGTGATCGCCCTTCGTGGCGGTGTGGTCGATTCGGTGGACGCGTCGCGCATTGTCGTTCGCGTCAAGGACGAGGAGACGAATGCCGGTGAAGCCGGCGTCGACATCTACAACCTCACCAAATACACCCGTTCCAACCAGAACACCTGCATCAATCAGCGTCCGCTGGTGCGGGCCGGCAATTCCATCGAGCGCGGCGACGTGCTGGCTGACGGACCTTCCACCAGCATGGGTGAACTGGCGCTGGGCCAGAACCTTCTGGTGGCGTTCATGCCCTGGAACGGCTACAACTTCGAGGATTCCATCCTCATCTCCGAAAGGGTCGTCGAGGAAGATCGCTTCACGACGATTCACATCGAGGAGCTTACCTGTGTGGCGCGTGACACCAAGCTCGGGCCCGAAGAGATTACTTCGGATATCCCGAACGTGGGTGACGCCGCACTGGTCAAGCTGGATGAATCGGGCATCGCGTTCATTGGCGCGGAGGTCAAGGCGAACGACATCCTGGTTGGCAAGGTCACGCCCAAGGGCGAGACACAGCTGACGCCGGAGGAAAAGCTGCTGAGAGCGATCTTCGGCGAGAAGGCCTCCGACGTGAAAGACACGTCGCTGCGTGTTCCGCCCGGCATGGACGGCACTGTCATCGACGTGCGTGTCTTTACGCGTGATGGCGTCGAGAAGGACGCGCGGGCGCTGTCGATCGAGCGAGCCGAGCTGGAGGCGGTTCGCAAGGACCTTGGCGACCAGCGGCGCATCCTCGAGGAAGACATCTTTCAGCGCGTTGAACGACTGCTGGTGAACAAGGTGGCATCCGGCGGCCCGGCCGGACTGTCTTCCGGTGCGAAGGTCACGGCTGCGTATCTCAGTGAGCTGCCGCGTGAAAACTGGTTCGAGGTGCGCGTCAGGAACGATGAGGTCAACGCGCAGCTGGAACAGGCTGCCGAGCGCCTGCGTACACAGAAAGAAGAATTCGAGCGCCGCTACCAGGAAAAGGAGAAAAAGATCACCGCTGGCGACGATCTGGCTCCTGGCGTGCTGAAGATGGTGAAGGTCTATCTCGCCGTCAAGCGACGCATCCAGCCTGGCGACAAGATGGCGGGCCGGCACGGCAACAAGGGCGTGATCTCCACCATCGTTCCGGTCGAAGACATGCCGTACATGGAAGATGGCACGCCGGTGGACATCGTGCTCAACCCGCTGGGCGTGCCCTCGCGCATGAACGTCGGACAGGTGCTGGAAACGCACCTGGGCTGGGCGGCGAAAGGACTGGGTCTGAAGATCGGGCAGATGCTCACGGACAATGCCGGTGTTGGTGATGTCCGCGGCTTCCTGGACAAGGTCTACAACACGTCCGGAGGCCAGAAAGCCGATATCGACGGCCTCAGCGACGACGAAGTCACGGAGCTGGCAGGCAACCTCAAAGGCGGCGTGCCAATTGCAACGCCGGTCTTCGATGGTGCCAACGAAGCCGAGATCAAGCAGCTGCTCAGGCTGGCCGGACTGCCGGAATCCGGGCAGGCGAGACTGTTCGATGGACGCACGGGCGAAGCATTCGATCGGCCGGTTACGGTGGGTTACATGTACATGCTGAAGCTCAACCACCTCGTCGACGACAAGATGCATGCGCGCTCCACCGGTCCTTACAGTCTGGTCACCCAGCAGCCGTTGGGCGGCAAGGCGCAGTTCGGCGGACAGCGTTTCGGGGAAATGGAAGTCTGGGCACTCGAAGCCTATGGCGCCTCTTACACCCTGCAGGAAATGCTGACCGTCAAGTCCGACGACGTACAGGGCCGCACGAAGATGTACAAGAACATCGTCGACGGCACGCATGAAATGCAGGCCGGTATGCCGGAATCGTTCAATGTGCTGGTGAAGGAAATCCGCTCGCTGGGCATCAATATCGATCTCGAGCAGGCGGGCTGATCCCCGGGCTGAGCGCGACCGGTGCAACACGGAACAACATCGTGGCAGGTGTAGCCAAATGAAAGATCTACTGAAGCTTTTCAAGCAGCAGAACGTCGTCGAGGACTTTGACCTGATCCGCATCGGGCTGGCATCGCCGGATATGATCCGGTCGTGGTCGTTCGGCGAAGTGAAGAAGCCCGAGACGATCAACTACCGTACGTTCAAGCCGGAGCGGGACGGGCTGTTCTGCGCGAAGATCTTTGGCCCGATCAAGGACTACGAATGCCTGTGTGGCAAGTACAAGCGACTCAAGCACCGCGGCGTGATCTGTGAGAAGTGCGGCGTCGAAGTCACGCAGACCAAGGTTCGTCGTGAGCGTATGGGGCACATCGAGCTGGCCAGTCCCGTCGCGCACATATGGTTCCTGAAGTCACTGCCTTCGCGTATCGGTCTGATGCTCGACATGACGCTCCGCGAGATCGAACGCATCCTGTACTTCGAGGCGTTCGTCGTTGTGGAACCGGGCATGACGCCGCTTGAGCGTGGTCAGCTGCTCACCGACGAAAGCTATCTTGAAGCCATCGAGCAGTATGGCGACGAGTTCGATGCACGCATGGGCGCCGAGGCCGTGCGCGATCTGCTGTCGTCGCTGGAGCTGGACTCCGAAGTCAACAAGGTCCGCGGTGAGATTGAGAGCACGAATTCCGAAACCAAGATCAAGCGTTTGTCCAAGCGGCTGAAATTGCTGGAGTCTTTCCAGGAATCATCGAATCGCCCGGAATGGATGGTCATGACGGTGCTGCCGGTGCTGCCGCCGGATCTGCGTCCGCTGGTGCCGCTGGACGGTGGCCGCTTCGCGACGTCGGATCTGAACGATCTCTATCGCCGCGTGATCAATCGAAACAACCGTCTGCGTCGCCTGCTGGAGCTGAACGCGCCGGATATCATCGTGCGTAACGAAAAGCGCATGCTGCAGGAATCCGTGGACGCCCTGCTCGACAATGGCCGCCGCGGTCGCGCGATCACCGGCACGAACAAGCGTCCGCTCAAGTCGCTGGCCGACATGATCAAGGGCAAGCAGGGCCGGTTCCGTCAGAATCTGCTCGGCAAGCGCGTCGATTACTCCGGTCGTTCAGTGATCGTGGTGGGGCCGACGCTGAAGCTGCACCAGTGCGGCCTGCCGAAAAAGCTGGCGCTGGAACTGTTCAAGCCATTCATTTTCTCCAAGCTGCAGTTGCGCGGACTGGCGACGACGATCAAGGCGGCCAAGCGTCTCGTCGAGCGTGAAGGACCGGAAGTCTGGGACATCCTCGAGAACGTGATCCGCGAGCATCCGGTCATGCTGAACCGTGCGCCGACGCTGCATCGTCTCGGCATCCAGGCATTCGAGCCGGTGCTGATCGAGGGCAAGGCCATTCAGCTGCATCCGCTGGTCTGCACCGCGTTCAACGCCGACTTCGACGGCGACCAGATGGCCGTGCACGTACCGCTGTCGCTGGAAGCTCAGCTGGAAGCGCGCGCGCTGATGATGTCCAGCAACAACATCCTGTCGCCAGCCAATGGCGACCCCATCATCGTGCCCTCGCAGGACGTGGTGCTCGGTCTCTATTACATGACGCGCGAGAAAATCAACGTGCGAGGCGAGGGCATGCTGTTCGCCGACGTCGACGAAGTGCATCGCGCCTATGAAAGCGGCATGGTCGACCTGCACGCGCGCATTCGCGTACGCGTTCACGATACGGACGAAGCAGGTGGCGCGCGTTATCAGCTCACCAAGACCACGGTGGGCCGGTCCCTGCTGCTGGAGATTCTGCCCAAGGGGTTGTCGTACGAGCTGATCAATCGGCCGATGAACAAGCGTGCGATCTCCTCCGTGATCAATGCCTGCTACAGGCAGCTGGGTCTGAAGGAAACCGTCGTGTTTGCCGACCAGCTGATGTACACCGGATTCCGCTATGCCACCCGCTCGGGCGTCTCGTTCGGTGCCGACGACATGGTAGTGCCGGAGGAGAAGGCGCAGATCCTGCAGCTGGCTGAAGAAGAGGTCAAGGACATCCAGGATCAGTACTCAGCGGGTCTGGTGACCGACGGTGAGCGTTACAACAAGGTGGTGGACATCTGGTCACGAACCAACGATCAGGTGGCCAAGGCGATGATGGAGAAGCTCGGTGTAGAGCCGGTAACCGACTCCGCAGGCAACACCGCCCTCCAGGAGTCCTTCAACTCCATCTATATGATGGCCGACTCCGGCGCCCGAGGTTCCGCCGCGCAGATTCGCCAGCTTGCCGGAATGCGCGGTCTGATGGCCAAGCCCGACGGCTCCATCATCGAGACGCCGATTACGGCCAACTTCCGCGAGGGGCTGGACGTTCTGCAGTACTTCATCTCCACGCACGGTGCCCGCAAGGGCCTGGCCGACACGGCGCTGAAGACAGCAAACTCGGGCTACCTGACCCGTCGCCTCGTCGATGTGGCGCAGGATCTGGTCGTCACCGAGGAAGATTGCGGCACCCGGGAAGGGCTGCTGATGAAGCCGCTGGTCGAGGGTGGCGATATTGTCGAGCCCCTCAAGGAGCGTGTGCTGGGTCGGGTGGCCGCTGTCGACGTGCTGGCGCCAGGCTCTGACAAACCCATCGTCGCCGCTGGCGAGCTGCTGGACGAGAAGGCCGTACGTACACTGGAGATGTACTCCATCGACCAGGTGCTGGTGCGTTCGCCAATTACCTGCGAAACCCAGTGGGGCGTCTGTTCTCAGTGCTACGGCCGCGATCTGGGCCGCGGCTATCGTGTAAACGACGGCGAAGCGGTGGGTGTCATCGCCGCGCAGTCGATTGGTGAACCGGGTACCCAGCTCACCATGCGTACGTTTCATATCGGCGGCGCGGCTTCGCGGTCGGCTGCCGTCAACAGCGTTGAGGTGAAGAGCGCGGGTACGATCCGCGTGCACAACCTCAAGACGGTCAAGCACGAGAAGAAGGGTCATCTGGTCGCCGTTTCGCGATCGGGCGAGCTTGCCGTTGCCGATGAGTTCGGTCGCGAACGTGAGCGCTACAAGGTGCCTTACGGTGCCGTGCTGATCGTGGTGGATGGCGAGGCCGTGCAGGCTGGCCAGTTGATCGCTACCTGGGATCCGCATACACACCCGGTGGTCACCGAGGTGAGCGGCAACCTGCGTTTCGAGGACTTCGTCGATGGCGTGACGGTCACTACTCAGGTGGACGACATCACCGGGTTGACCAGCATTGTTGTACTCGACGGTGCGCAGCGCGGCACGGATTATCGTCCGACCGCCAAGCTCGTCGACAACAAGGGTCAGGCGGTCAACTTCCCGAATACGGATATTCCAGCCGCCTACGCCTTGCCGGCAGGCGCGGTGATCAGTATGGAAAACGGAGCGCGGGTCATGGTCGGCGACGTCATCGCCCGCCTGCCGCAGGAGAGCTCCAAGACCCGCGACATCACCGGCGGTCTGCCGCGTGTGGCGGATCTGTTCGAGGCACGTCGGCCGAAGGATCCGGCCATCCTTGCGGAGTTTTCCGGAACCGTCAGCTACGGCAAGGAAACCAAGGGCAAGCGTCGGCTGATCATCACCAATGAGGACGGAGAACAGTACGAGGAGCTGATCCCGAAGTGGCGACACCTGAACGTATTCGAGGGTGAAAGTGTTGTCCGTGGCGAAATGATCGCGGACGGCGAGCCGAATCCGCACGACATCCTGCGACTGCAGGGCGTTGAGAGGCTGGCCGACTATCTCGTGCGGGAAATCCAGGATGTCTACCGACTCCAGGGCGTGAAGATCAATGACAAGCACATCGAGGTGATCATTCGCCAGATGCTGCGCAAGATCGAGATCACCGATCCGGGCGATACGCGATTCCTGCGCGGCGAGCAGGCTGACAAGGCGCGCGTTCTGGAATTGAATCGCGAAATCAGCCTCCGCGAAGACGGGCGTCCGGCGCTCTACGATCCGGTGCTGCTGGGCATTACCAAGGCGTCTCTGGCCACGGAATCGTTCATTTCGGCGGCATCGTTCCAGGAGACGACCCGTGTGCTGACCGAGGCGTCGGTGCGTGGAATGCGCGATGATCTGCGCGGCCTGAAGGAAAATGTCATCGTCGGGCGCCTGATCCCTGCCGGTACCGGCTACGCCTATCATGACGAGCGCCGCCGAACGCAGGAAGACATCCTGTCGGCCGAGCTCAAGGGGCTGGATGTCGCCCGCGGCCCGTCCGCCGTGGAGGCCGCTCCGGAGGAGGTCGATGAAGCCGGGGGCGATGCTCCCGCGGAAGCTGCTGCCGACGGCACCGGAGGTGAGACGGCGGAGGAATAGGCGCGCAAGCGGGTTCGGGCCGATGGGGCGGCGATCCGGCCGTCCTGTCGAACGACGGCTGTTGACGCTGGTTAGCCGTACCCTCTAGAATTGCGCGCTGCCCGGACGACGGCGCAGGCGAATCTGCGCCCTCGTATAACTATTACTTCGCGGGCTTCTTACAGCGCGAAGACTCTCAAGGCCCGGATGCCACACCGGCAGCGGGCCGCTATTCGTTTGGGAAAGGTGATGGCGACAACGAACCAGCTGGTCAGAAAGCCGCGCACTACGCGCAGGGCGAAAAGCAACGTCCCGGCGCTGGGAGCGTCGCCACAGAAGCGTGGCGTGTGTACTCGTGTCTACACAACGACACCAAAGAAGCCGAATTCGGCGATGCGCAAGGTAGCGCGTGTGCGCCTTACGAACGGCTTCGAGGTCACGAGCTATATCGGCGGCGAAGGTCACAACCTGCAGGAGCACTCGGTGGTCCTGATCCGGGGTGGCCGCGTGAAAGACCTGCCAGGTGTCCGCTATCACGTTGTTCGCGGCACTCTGGACTGTGCAGGCGTAGGCGCTCGTCGCCAGGGCCGGTCCAAGTATGGCGCGAAACGTCCCAAGAATTGACATGTCCTGAACGCAGCGATCGGATTAATCACTTATGTCCAGACGAAGCCAAGCACCCCGCCGCCTAGTGCTGCCGGATCCCAAGTACGGGAACGACATGCTCGCGAAGTTCATCAACATGGTGATGCGCAGCGGCAAGAAGTCAGTCGCCGAGAATATTGTCTACGGTGCCATTGACCGCATCTCCGAGCGCGCCGCCGGGAACGATGACCAGCGCGCTCTAGAGCTGCTTGGCCAGGCGCTGGACAACATCAAGCCGGCTGTCGAAGTGAAATCCCGGCGCGTGGGTGGTGCGACCTACCAGGTGCCGGTCGAGGTAAGAGCAACCCGCCGCGAGACACTGGCAATGCGCTGGGTGATCGACGCGGCACGTAAGCGTTCCGAAAAGACAATGGCGCTGCGCCTGGCTCACGAGCTGATGGATGCGGCGGACAACCGTGGCACGGCAGTCAAGAAGCGAGAAGACACACACCGCATGGCGGATGCCAACAAGGCGTTCGCGCACTACCGCTGGTGATCTGGAATCAATGGACCTGAGGCTGAATCGTGGCACGGAAGACACCCATAGAGCGCTATCGCAACATCGGCATCATGGCGCATATCGATGCCGGCAAGACCACGACTTCTGAACGGGTCCTGTTCTATACCGGTGTCTCGCACAAGATCGGTGAGGTTCACGACGGCGCCGCCGTGATGGACTGGATGGAGCAGGAGCAGGAGCGTGGCATCACGATCACCTCTGCGGCCACCACCTGCTTCTGGAAGGGCATGGATCAGACCTGGCCCGAGCACCGCATCAACATTATCGATACGCCCGGGCACGTTGATTTCACGATCGAGGTGGAGCGCAGCCTGCGCGTGCTCGATGGCGCGGTCGCCGTGTTCTGTTCGGTCGGTGGCGTGGAGCCGCAGTCCGAAACGGTATGGCGACAGGCCAACAAGTATGGCGTTCCGCGACTGGCGTTCGTCAATAAGATGGACCGAGCCGGCGCGAACTTTTTTCGCGTGGTCAAGCAGATCGGCGACCGCCTGAAGGGCAATCCCGTGCCGCTGCAGGTGCCGGTTGGTGCCGAAGAGACATTCAAAGGCGTCGTCGACCTGGTCAAGATGAAGATGATCCTCTGGGATGACGAGACTCAGGGTATGCGTTTCGACGAGATCGATATCCCCAAAGATCTGGTGGATATCGCGACAGAGTGGCGCGAGAAGCTGATCGAGGCCGCTGCCGAGGCCGACGAGGCGCTGCTGGAGAAGTATCTCGAATCCGGAGATCTGGACACGACGGAAATCAAGCGCGGAATCCGTGCGCGCTGTATTGCCGGCGAGATTGTCCCCGTACTGTGTGGTTCGGCGTTCAAGAACAAGGGCGTGCAGGCCGTGCTTGACGCCGTTGTCGAATATCTGCCCTCGCCGGCCGACCGCCCTCCGGTTAAAGGCGAATTGTCCGATGGTGCTGAGGCAACACGCGCGGCAGACGACGACGCCGAGTTCTCGGCGCTGGCGTTCAAGATCGCGACCGACCCGTTCGTCGGTAACCTGACGTTCTTTCGGGTCTATTCCGGTGTGCTGCGTTCCGGTGACACGGTTTACAACCCGATCAAGGACCGCCGTGAGCGGATCGGCCGTTTGCTGCAGATGCACGCGAACGACCGTGCTGAGATCAAGGAAGTATGCGCCGGCGATATCGCTGCAGCTGTCGGCCTGAAGGACGTTACTACCGGCGATACCCTCACCAACGAGAAAAACCCGATCACCCTGGAGCGCATGGAGTTTCCTGAGCCGGTCATCTCCGTTGCGGTGGAGCCCAAGACCAAGGCGGACCAGGAAAAGATGGGTCTGGCGCTGAACAAGCTCGCCAAGGAAGATCCGTCGTTCCGCGTTCGGACCGACGAGGAATCAGCGCAGACGCTGATCGCTGGTATGGGTGAGCTGCATCTGGAAATCATCGTCGACCGCATGAAGCGCGAGTTCAAGGTCGAGGCGAACGTCGGCAAGCCTCAGGTGGCTTATCGCGAAACCATTCGCGCTACTGTCGAGCAGGAAGGCAAGTTCGTACGCCAGAGTGGTGGTCGTGGTCAGTACGGCCATGTTTATCTGCGCCTCGAGCCGCTGGAAGCCGGCAAGGGCTACGAGTTCGTCAACGCCATTGTTGGCGGTGTCGTCCCCCGGGAGTATGTGCCGGCCGTCGATAAAGGCGTTCAGGAGCAGATCGCCAATGGCGTGATCGCCGGTTACCCGGTCGTGGACGTGAGAGTGACCATCTTCGATGGTTCGTATCATGACGTCGACTCGAGTGAAATCGCATTCAAGATCGCCGGTTCAATGGCGTTCAAGGAAGGCGCGAAGAAGGCCAGGCCGGTGCTGCTTGAGCCTGTCATGAAGGTCGAGGTTGTTACGCCTGAAGACTACATGGGTGACGTCAATGGCGATCTGAATCGTCGTCGCGGCGTGCTGCAGGGACTGGAAGATGCTCCTGCCGGCAAGATCGTCCGAGCCCAGGTGCCCTTGGCGGAAATGTTCGGGTACGCCACGACCCTGCGCTCGATGAGCCAGGGTCGGGCAACCTATACGATGGAGTTCGATCATTACGCTGAGGTGCCGGCCAACGTCGCCGAAGCCATCATCAAGGACAGAACTTAAGGATCAGAGGTAGAGAATCGTGTCCAAAGCAAAGTTTGAGCGTAAGAAGCCACATGTGAATGTGGGGACGATCGGTCACGTGGATCATGGGAAGACGACGCTGACGGCGGCGTTGACGAAGGTGATGGCGGACAAGTTTGGTGGAGA
>JBJHBP010000033.1:0-15995 GCA_050485545.1 Gammaproteobacteria bacterium | reverse complement strand
GAAGGGAGCCATTCCGCCAAAGGCAACCGCTGGCAGCTTTGAACAAGTGCCACTACGATCAGTCCGGGGTTGCCGGGGGGCTGTCAGCCGCTGCCGATCAGGATCTGCGCGGCACGTTGTGCGCCACCCACCGTGACCGTGGTGAAGATACCGAACCAGATGTTCGCCAAAACGAGAATCCACGTCGGAATCAGCAGTGACAGCGGCGCTTCGCGGATCACGGCGGCGTCGGCAGGGCGCTCACGGAACCAGGCCGCTTCGACGACGCGCCAGATGTAGATGACTGCGAGCAGCGACGTCAGCACGATGAACGCGGCCACCGGCCACCAGCCACGTTCGAATGCGCCCAGCAGCAGGTACATCTTGCTGATGAACCCGACCGTGAACGGCACACCGATGAGACTCAGCCCGCCGATGAGGAATGCGCTCATGGTCCACGGCATCACACGGCCAAGCCCCGCCATGCTGCCTATCGTCGCCGAACCCACGCGGTAGACCACGCAGGCCAATGCCAGGAACAGCGCACCTTTCATCAGCGCATGATTGAAGAGATGCAGCAGTGCCGCCGTCAGGCCGGTGATGCTGACGAAGCTGACACCAAGAATCATGTAGCCGATCTGAGCAACGCTGGAGTACGCGAGCATGCGCTTGACGTCATCCTGGAAGATTGCCACCAGTGAGGGACTGAAGATGCCCGCCAGCGCCAGCGGCAACAGGATCCACGCCATCGGCAGCTCACTGAACGAAAACTCGACGCCGAACAGCGAGTAGAAGATTCTCAGCAGCATGTAGACGGCGACCTTGGTCGCCGTGGCCGCGAGCAACGCGGTGACAACCGACGGTGCGTAGGCATAGGCATTCGGCAGCCACAGGTGCAGGGGGAACAGCGCCAGCTTCAGACAGATGCCGACCATCAGGAAGGCGAACGCGGCGCGCACCGTGCGCGTGTCCGCCACTTCCGGCACACGCTGCGCAAGGTCTGCGATGTTCAGCGTGCCCGTCATCATGTACAGGAAGCCGATGCCGATCAGGATGAACGTGGTGCCGATCGTGCCCATGATCAGGTACTGATACGCGGCTGTCAGTGCGCGACGGTCGCGGCCCATCGCAATCAGGGCATAGGAAGCCAGTGACGCAATCTCGAAAAACACGAATACATTGAATGCATCGCCGGTGATCGTGATGCCCAGCAGGCCGGTGAGACACACCAACCAGGCGCTGTAGAACAGCGGCATGCGCCGCGCGCCCAGTTCGCGGCCGCCGCTGGCGGGCGCCGCCAGCAGCGTGACCACGCCGACAGCGGCCACGATCAGCAGTACGTAGGCATTGGCCGCGTCAACGCGATACTCGATGCCCCACGGCGGCGCCCAGCCCCCCATGGCATAGGAAATCACGCCGACCTGGCCAACCTGGATGAACAGTATGATGGCGATCGCCAGCGCCGCGATGCTGGCGCCCATAGATACCAGCCAGGCCAGCCACGGCCAGCGCAGCAGCATCACCATGGGTGCTGCCACCATCGGGATCACGACCTGAAGGGCGGGGAGTTGGGCGCTGATCACAGACTCTCGTCCTGCTCGTGTATTTCGTCTTCTTCGATCGTGCCGTACGCCTCATTGATGCGTACGACCAAAGCCAGGCCCATTGCGGTAATCGCGACACCGACCACAATTGCGGTCAGGATCAGCACGTGGGGCAGGGGGTTGGAGTACAGCGTGAAGCCTTCTTCCGCGATTGGCGCCGTACCGCCTTCAACCTTTGACAGGCTGATGTAAAAGATGAATACCGAGGTCTGGAATACGTTCAGGCCAACGATTTTCTTGACCAGATTGCCGTGCGCAATGACGATGTAGAAGCCGGCCATCATCAGTACGATCACGATCCAGTAGTTGAACAGTCCGAGGATCTCCATGCTCAGCGGCCCCGGCCGGCGAAGGCAAAGAACAGCGTGATCGAGACACCGGCTACGGTGATGCCCACACCCAGTTCGATCAGGATGATGCCGATGTGCTGTCCGGTCTGCGGATTCGCGGCAAGTACGTTGTAGTCCAGAAAATTGCCGCCAAGCAGCATGGCGACCACACCCACGCCCAGGAACAGCAGCGCACCCAGCGCGCACATCGCGTGAGCCCAGCCGGGCGGAAACGCCCGTTCCGCGGCATCCAGCCCGTAGATCAGCGTATACAGCACCAGTGCCGCCGCGAACAGGATGCCGGCCTGAAAGCCGCCGCCCGGACTGTAGTCACCATGCAATTGAACATACAGGGCGAACAGCAGGATGGTGGGCATCAACAGCTTGGCGATGACGCGCAGGACGACATGATCTTTCATGGCTCGTCGCTCCTGCCCTGATCGCGCCGCCGCGGACCGCCGGTTGCGAACAGAATCAGCACGCCAACGCCGGCGACGAAGATCACCAGCACCTCACCCAGTGTGTCGTAGCCGCGATAGCTGGCCAGCACCGAGGTGACCATGTTAGGGATGCCGATCTCGGTGGGCGATTCGTCGATGTAACGCGGAATCACGTGCGCGCGTGTGGGCGCATCCGGATCACCGAAGCGCGGCATATCGAGCGTGCCGTAGATGAGAGCGGCGCCGGTAATCAGAATGAGGAGTACGGGCAGCGGCCCGGAGTGACGGCCGTGCCGTCGTTCCTTGCCCGTAGTCAGCACCAGCGTACCCAGCATGAGAATAGTCATGATGCCGGCGCCAACCGCCGCTTCGGTGAGTGCGACGTCCACCGCATCGAGCAGCACGAACAACGCAGCAGTGAGCAGGCTGTAAATGCCGAACAGCATGACGACGGTGAACAGATTGCGGACCCGGATCAGCGCCAGAGCGACGACGGCAAGCATGGCGAGCAGGGTGATATCAATGATGTTGACCATGGCGGAATTCTCGCTGCCTTCAGGCGTCGCCGATGCCCGGTCCGGCTGCGTCACCGTCGGTGTCGCGGTCGGATCCGAGGCCTTCCTGCAACGCAGCCTTCGCCAGTGCGTGACAGGCTGTGGGGCTGGTGAAAACGATGAAAAACAATGCCAGCAGCAGTTTCACCGTGACCAGCGTGAAGCCGGCCTGGAGCATCAGTCCCAACATCATCAGTCCGGCCCCGGCGGTGTCCGTGACGCCGGCGGCGTGCAGCCGTGTAAAGAAATCGGGCATGCGCAGCAGACCGATTCCGCCGACCAGCAGAAAGAACGAACCACCCGCCAGCAGCAGCCAGCTGAGGATGTCGACAACCATGTCAGTCCTGTCCCTTGCCGCGCGGGCCGGCACTGAAATCGCCATAGGCGAAGAATTTCAATACGGCGATGACGGTAATGAAGCTGATCAGGGCGTAGACAAGCGCGATGTCGAGAAACTCGGGGCGCTCCGTCAGGAATCCCATGACCGCAATGATCAGCACCGTCTTGGTGTTGAACACATTCACGGCGAGGATTCGGTCGTACAGCGTGGGTCCCGCCAGTGCCCTGACCAGGGCCAGTGCCATCGTGATCAGGATGGCAAGTCCGGCGGCGGTCAGCGCGATCATTCCCGTTCGCCTTCGAATACCGCCACACGACGTCCCATTTCACCAGCCAGGATTTCGCGCGCGTTGTCTTCGGTGAGGGCGTGCACCAGCATCGTGTCGCGGTCGATGGTCATGGATACGGTGCCGGGGGTGAGCGTGATCGAGTTGGCATAGACCGCCCGGCCGAGCGGCGTTCTGTGAGGCATCGGGATGCGCACGACAGTGGGGGAAATCGGCAGGCGTGGGTGCAGAATCAGTCGTGCCACTTCGATGTTGGCCCTGCAGACCTGCAGCGTGAGCCACGGCCAGTACAGGGGTGTGCGCAGTGCCAGCCGCAGCGGTACGCCTTCGCGGTCGGCAACGTCCATGCGCATCGCCAGCCACACGCAGAGCGCGGCGGAGATCACACCGAAGCCGACCAGCAGCGGATTGTCCCAGTGACCCGACAGCAGCAGCCAGAGCACGAACAATAGCGCGCCGAGACTCAATGCATGGGTCATCAGAAGCTCTCCTGAGTGTGTCCGCGCGTCCCTGGCGTGCGGCACAATTTACGAACCGCACGCGCGGCCGTCAAGGCGGCGCTATCGACGAGCCGCGCAGGCCAAGGCACGGCCAGCCGAGAGGGCCGGCCGTGCAAGGTGGGTGATCAGCGCGAGTTCGTGGTCGACTGAATGTAGCGGAAGAAGTCGGAGTTCGAGTCGATCATCAGCGTCGTGTTTTCGCCAAGGATCTCGTAGGTTTCAAGCGTTTTGAAGAACGCATAGAACTCCGGATCGCGGCCGAACGATTCGCCATAGATTCGCGTGGCCTGGGCGTCGGCTTCACCACGAATCTCCTGTGCGCGTCGCTCTGCTTCCGAGCTGATGCGGCGCAGGTCACGTTCCATGTTGCCGAGGATTTCCTGGCTGCGGCCCTGACCTTCGGACCGGAATCGCGCCGCGATACTCTGCCGTTCGGAGATCATTCGTGTTTCCACCTGCACACGCACCGAATCGATGTAGTTGATGCGCTTGATGCGCACGTCCACCAGTTCGATGCCCAGTTCGGGCATCAGTCGCGAAGCACTGGTCAGCATGTCCTGCTCCAGCTGCGCACGGCCGATCTGCGGACGCTCCAGGTCTGTATCCTGCAGCGCCGTGACTTCCTCTTCGGCCAGTCCTGTGACGTCGACTTCCCAGTCGGCGGAGCGGACGATTTCTTCCAGCTCCGTGCCCGACACGATGTCGCGAGCGACTGAATCGAGAATGTCGTCCAGACGTCCGCGGGCCCCTCGCTCGTCACGTACCGATCGCAGGAACTGCAACGGGTCGGCAATACGCCAGCGTGCGGTGGTGTCGACCACAATGAATTCACGGCCAAGGGTCGGGATCTGACTGACGTCGCCGTCCCACATCAGCAGGCGCTTGTCGAAGCGCCGGACTTCCTGAATGAACGGGATGCGCCAGTGCAGGCCCGGCTCTGATATCACGTCGCCGATCGGTTCACCGAACTGGACGATGATGCCCTGTTCGGCCTGATCGATGATGAACGCGGAGTTTGCGACGACGAAGAGGGTGGCTGCGACGACGGCTGCCGGTATGGCGAGATTCCTTTTCATCGTGTTGCCTCCAGATTACGGACCTGCTGCGGCTGTGCATCGCGCAGGTTGAGCAGCGGCAGTGGCGGCATCTGGCCTTCCTGAATCACGACCACCGACCCGACGCGGGGCAGCGTGCCATGCAGCGTTTCCAGATAAAGCCGCGAACGGGTGACTTCGGGTGCCTGCTGATACTCGGCCAATACGGCATTGAATCGAACGGCTTCACCGAGCGCACGGTTGACGCGCTCCGTGGCGTAGCCTTCGGCCTCGGCGATGACGCGATTGGCGGTACCCTGGGCGCGCGGGATTGCCATGTTGAACTCGCGATTGGCCTCGTTGACCATGCGTTCCAGTTCCTGACGCGCCTCGTTGACTTCGTTGAATGCGGGCTGCACACGCTCCGGCGGCACCACGTCCTGAAGTTCCACGGTAATGATGCGCAGGCCGTTGTCGTAGCGATCCATCGCTTCCTGTATCTCGTCACGGGCCAGCGTCGCGATTCCGACGCGGCCGATGGTGAGCACTTCGCTGCCGATGCGGTTGCCGACGACGCGCCGCATCACGGACTCGGACAGGTCGCGCAGCGTCTGTGTGGGTTCGCGCATGGCATAGATGAACTTGATCGGATCGTCGATCCGGTACTGCACGACCCATTCCACCTGAATGATGTTGAGGTCGCCGGTGAGCATCAGCGATTCGTCGAGGAACTGGCGGCTGCTGTAGCGCGTCCGGCCCGGGCCGGAGGCGTCTTCGGTAAGAAAGCCGAATTCCTGCTTCAGCACGCGTTGTACCGCCACCTTCTGCACCGTATCGATGCCGAACGGCAGCTTGAAGTGCAGACCCGGATCGGCCGTGGCCCGCACTGCGCCCAGTCGCTTCACCACGGCCTGTTCTTCGGGCTGTACCGTGTAGAACGAGGTGAACCCCGCCCAGACCACGAGGCCGATCACCGCGCCAAGCACGATCTGGCGTGCGCTGGGGCCTTGCGGTGGCGCGCCTTTGGCTCCAAGGAGTTCATGGAGCACATTTTTTTCCCTACTCATCGAATTACGACCCTCCTGGCATGGATTGGTCCTGGACTGTGCGGCGACCCGGGGACGGGCCTGTTGACCGCGGTCCCGATTGTCGGGACGTCGATTCCAGTGTACCTGTGGCAGTGTACCGCACCGGCAGGCAGGTTTTCCCGAATTTCGGCGGTTCAGTTTCTGCCGGGTTGCGCTTAACCTTCACGCGGTCGCTGGCACGGAGTCCGGCACAGCCACGGCAACAGGGAGATAATCGAAACCATGAGTCCGAGCGACCTGAAGGAGAGTGAACGCGGTGCGCGCGACTTCCTGGGGCCGCGCTATTGGCCCGCCTGGGCCGGCATAGCGCTGCTCGCCGCCCTGCGCGCGCTGCCGTTTCCCGCCCAGCTGGCCCTGGGCAGGGCGCTGGGCCGATTGATTCATCGGCTGGTACCGAAGGCGCAGCGCACGGCCCGTATCAACCTGGGTACCTGTTTCCCGTCGTTCACCCCGGCCGATATCGAGCGCGTGACCCGCGAACATTTCGAATCGCTGGGCATGCAGCTGTTCGAGACCAGCTTTTGCTGGGGCAAGAGCCTGGCTGCCCTGCGGCCGCTGGCGCGATTCGATGGACTGGAACATCTGGACGCGGCGCGACAGGAGGGCAGAGGTGTCATTCTGGTAACAGGACATTTCGCGTCCCTGGAAATCGCCGGCGTGCTGCTGGGCGTGAACTACGCGCGCATCCAGGCCATGTATCGACCCCAGAAGCGCAACGAGCTCATCGACTACTACATCTACAAGGGACGATCGCGCGTCGTGACGCTGTTCGAGAAGGTCGAGGTGCGTAGAATGATCGCTTCACTGGCCGACAACGAAATGGTCGTCTACCTCGCCGATCAGGCCTACCGCCGACGTCGCAGCGCCGTGCTGCCGTTCTTCGGGCACCCGGCGATGACCAACACGTCCATCTCCCACATCGCCCGGATCAGTGGCGCGAAAGTCGTGCCGTTCCTGCCGCTGAGGACGGCGGACAGCCATTATCTGCTGCGGTTTCTGCCGGCCCTGACGGATTTCCCGAGTGGCGATGCGGACGCCGATACGCTGCGCATCAACCACATTCTCGAGGATCACATCCGCGAGGATCCGGGCCAGTACCTGTGGACCCACCGGCGCTTCAAGGGCCTGCCGCCGGAGTACCCGGACATCTATGCCGGCGCCGAGGGATAGCGATCGCGATCTGAGGGGTGCAACCGCAGGCGTTGCGGATTTGGCGAGGTGGCTGGTGAGCCGTTAACCTTGCCTGGACGGACTGGCCGGTTCTGCTGACCGGGGGAGCAATCAACGTGCTGGCAGGCGAAAAACTGGCGAAGTGGCTGGCGTACATCACGCTGGCGCTGCTGATCATCATGCCACTGGCGCTGGTGGTGGCCGGCCCCGGGCACCGGGCCGGACTGCTGTCGCTGGGTGCCGCGTTCTTCGCGCTCGGTGTGGGCGCCATGGCCGGTGTGCTGATGGTCGTCACCGGCGCCGCGGGCTGCTGGTTCGCGCTGCGGCGCAAGGTGCGCGGCGTCATTCCCCTGTGCGTGATCGGCTGCGTGGCCGGTTCGGCTGCCACCGCCAATCATCTCGTCTGGTTCGCGCGACTGGTCAATGCGCCGGCCATCCACGATATTTCCACTGATGTCCGCAATCCACCGGAGTTTCTGGCGCTGGCGGAGGAGCGTGCCGCGGCGCCCAATGGTGCCGACTATCCCGGCGATGAGACGGCCGATGCGCAGCTGATCTGGTATCCGGACATCCAGACACTGAGGTTCGCGCAGCCATTCGCGGATGTTTTTGCGGCGGCCGAGGCCAGTGCCCGGGCGATGGTCTGGGACGTGGCGTTGGCGGAGGCACGGGACGGGCGCATCGAGGCCACCGATACCACGGCATTCTTCGGCTTTCGCGACGACATCGTGATCCGTGTGCGCCAGCGTGAAGGCGCGACACTGGTGGACGTGCGCTCGAAGTCACGCGTTGGCTTGAGTGATCTGGGCACCAATGCGAGTCGCGTGCGCGCCTATCGCGACGACCTCGAGCAGCGTCTGCAATAGCAGGGCACGGAACGCTAGGCGGTCCAGTCCAGCGCGCGATCGACGGCGCGCTGCCACATCCGGAACAGCCGCTGACGCTGCGCGTCGTCCATCCGCGGCTGCCAGCGTTCATCTTCCCGCCAGTGTTCGCGCAGCTGCGCCAGATCACGCCAGTAACCCACCGCAAGTCCCGCAGCGTAGGCGGCGCCCAGCGCGGTGGTTTCGGTCACCTGGGGGCGTACCACCGGCAACCCGAGCATGTCGGACTGGAACTGCATCAGCAGCTGATTGGACACCATGCCGCCGTCCACCCGCAGTTCGTCGATGCGGGCGCCGGCATCGCGCTGCATGGCCTCCAGCACTTCGCGGGTCTGGTAGGCGGTGGCTTCCAGTGCCGCGCGGGCAATATGGCGCCGGTCTGCAAAGCGTGTCAGGCCGATGATCGTGCCGCGCGCACCCTCGTTCCAGTGCGGCGCATACAGGCCGGAAAACGCCGGCACGAAATATACGCCGCCATTGTCTTCGGCCTTCGCAGCCAGCGCTTCGATGTCGGCGCTGCGCTCGATGAGTCCCAGGTTGTCGCGCAGCCACTGCACCAGCGCACCGGTGATCGCGATGGATCCCTCCAGTGCATAGTGGGTGGGTGAGTCGCCGAAACGGTAGGCCACCGTCGTGATCAGGCCCGCGGAAGACTCAACGGGTGTGCTGCCGGTGTTCAGCAGCAGAAAACAGCCCGTGCCGTAAGTGTTCTTTACGGACCCGGCGTCCAGACATGCCTGGCCGACCAGCGCGGCCTGCTGGTCGCCAAGAATGCCCGCCAGCGGCACACCGCGCAGCGGTGTGACCCGGGCTTCGCCGAGCACCTGGCTGGACGAGACGATTTCGGGCAGTAGCGCGGGCGGAATGCGGAACGCTTCCAGGAGTTCTTCATCCCACGCCAGGGTGCGCAGATTCATCAGCTGGGTGCGACTGGCGTTGGTCACATCGGTGACGTGCAGGCCCTGCGCTGCGCCACCCGTCAGCTGCCAGGCGATCCAGCAGTCCATGGTGCCGGCCTTCAGGTCGCCGGCGGTGGCCCGCGCGCGCGCGTCCGGGATCCGGTCGAGCAGCCATTGCAGTTTCAGCGCGCTGAAATAGCTCGCCAGCGGCAGGCCCGTGGTGGCACGGAAGCGGTTCTGGCCGCCGTCGCGGGCGTAATCGGCAACGAGGCTGTCGACGCGGGTGTCCTGCCAGACGATGGCATTGGCCAGTGGCCGGCCGGTCGCCGAATCCCACAGCACGACCGTCTCGCGCTGATTGGTGATGCCCACGGCCGCAATGTCGGCCGCGTGCAGGTCGGCGCGTGACAATGCGGCGCCGATCACTTCTCGGGTGTTGTCCCAGATCTCGGCCGCGTCGTGTTCGACCCAGCCGGGACACGGGTAGATCTGGCGGTGCTCCTTCTGCGCCATTGACACGATGCGCCCCTGTTCATCGAATACGATGAACCGGCTGCTGGTGGTTCCCTGGTCGATGGCGCCGGTGTATCGCTGCATCGGATCTTGCGTACGTGGTTGCACCCGGAGGGAATTTGCACGAGACTTCGCGGTCACACAACCTGTTGTATTGCGATTTCCCCGGGGGGAACTTCCATGCTACGCCTCACTGTCAATGGACAACCTCACGAGGTCGGCGACGACGTCGATCCTTCCACGCCTCTGCTCTGGGTGCTGCGCGACACATTGGGCCTCGTGGGCACCAAGTTCGGCTGCGGCATCGCCCAGTGTTCAGCATGCATGATCCAGCTGAATGGCGCGCCCATCCAGTCCTGCCAGCTGCCTGTCAGCAGTGCCGCCGGGCAGCAGATCACCACGGTCGAGGGTCTGGCGCGGCCTGACGGCGAGCTGCACGCGGTGCAGAAGGCGTGGATCGAGGAAGACGTGGCGCAATGCGGCTACTGCCAGTCAGGCCAGCTGATCAGCGCCGCGGCGTTGCTGAACCGCAACCCCAGCCCCAGTGATTCGGACATCGATGCGGCCATGTCGCCGCACCTGTGCCGCTGCGGCACCTATCCGCGCATTCGCAAGGCCATTCACTCAGCGGCGCGCATGCTGCGCGACGGAGGTGCGGCATGAACCGCGAGAATTCCGACATCACCAATCCCTATGTTCCTGAGTTCATGCGTGTGGCCGAGCGCGCTGCGCAGTCTGCAGCCGCCTCGCTGAGCCGTCGTGGATTCATCAAGCTGTCCGGTATCGCCGGCGGCGGCCTGGTGCTGGCATTCACGCTGGGTGCCCCGGGCTCGCGCCCGGCGATGGCGCAGCGCCGGCGTGACACCGCCGCGTCTGCCGAGCCGCAGGAGCTCAACGCCTATGTGCAGATCGCCGCGGATGGCCGCATCGTGCTGTATGCGAAGAATCCGGAAGTCGGGCAGGGTGTGAAAACGGCGCTGCCGATGATCGTTGCCGAAGAACTGGATGCGGACTGGGCGCATGTGGATGTAGAGCAGTCCGCTATCGACGCATCCCGCTACGGCATTCAGTTCGCCGGTGGTTCGCTGTCGGTGCCGATGAACTGGGATTCTCTGCGTCAGGCCGGTGCTGTCGCACGGGCCATGCTGGTTGCGGCCGCGGCCGAGACGTGGAACGTGCCGGCGGACCAGTTGCGCACGGAAGCCAGTTTCGTGATTCACGATGCATCGAACCGGCGTGTCGCCTATGGCGAGCTGGCTGAAGCCGCCGCCCGGCTGCCGGTGCCGGCTGCCAACAGTCTGACGTTGAAATCGCCGGACCAGTACCGCCTGCTCGGTCAGCGCATCGGCGGCGTGGACAACCACGCCATCGTCACCGGACAGCCGCTGTTCGGTATCGATCAGAAGTTTGACGGCATGGCTTATGCGGTCTACACCAAGGGCCCGGCCATCGGCGCGAAACCTGCGTCGGCGAATCTGGATTACATCCGCTCGCTGCCCGGCGTCGTCGATGCCTTCATCCTTGAAGGTGCGGGTGATCCGATCAATTTCAGCACCGATGCACCGGCCTATCTGCCGGGCGTGGCGATCATCGCCGACTCCACCTGGGCCGCGATCAAGGCCAAGCGTGAGCTGAGCGTAACCTGGGACGAGAGCAATGCGTCGTCGGACAGCTGGTCTGCCGCCGTTGCCGACGCGCAGAGACTGGCACAGGAAGAAGGCCAGATGCTCGGCGAGCGCGGCAGCGTCGATACAGCCTTCGGTAGTGCGGCGAATACGGTAGACGCGTTCTACACGTACCAGTACGCCTCGCATGCAGACCTCGAGCCGCAGGATGCCACGGCATGGGTGAAGGAAGACGGCAGCGTCGAAATCTGGGCGCCCACCCAGACACCGCAGGGCGCGGTGACCGGTGCGGCACGACTGCTCGGCGTGGACCAGGGTCGTGTGACATTGCATCAGCTGCGCGGCGGTGGCGGGTTCGGACGGCGCCTGGCGAACGACTCCGTGATCGAAGCCGTGGCGATCGCACAGCGCGCGGGGCGACCCGTGAAGCTGCAGTGGACCCGCGAAGACGACATGACATTCGATTATTACCGGCCGGGTGGTTTTCACTCGATGCGCGGCGCGCTGGATGCTGCAGGCAAACTCACGGCCTGGACCGATCACTTCATCACTTTCAGCCGCAATGGGCGTTCCCCGGTATCCAGCGGCAACCTGTCACCGCAGGAGTTTCCGGCCAATGTGCTCGAGAACGCGCGCGTGACGCAGTCGCTGATTCCGTCACAGATCCCCACAGGACCGTGGCGCGCTCCAGGTGCGAACGCGATCGCTTTCGCGATCCAGTGCTTCCTGCATGAATGCGCGGTTGCAGCCAACCGCGATCATGTGGAATTCCTGCTGGACGTGATGGGTGAGCCGCGGCATCTGCCGCCGGCGATGGCGCAGTCACTGAACACCGGCCGTGCGGCCGAAGTGATTCGCCTGGCTGCCGAGCGTTCCGGCTGGGGTCGCGAGCTGCCGGCCGGGCGCGGGCTGGGTATGGCGTTTCATTTCAGCCATTCCGGTCATTTCGCGGAAGTGGCCGAAGTCAGCGTGTCGGACAACCGCCGACTGCGTGTGCACAAGGTCTGGGTGGTCGGCGACATCGGCCACATCGTCAATCTGAGCGGCGCCGAGAACCAGTGCGAAGGCTCGGTGATCGACGGTCTCAGCACGATGATGGGCCTGCGCATCACGTTCGAGAACGGTCGCGTACAGCAGACCAATTTCGACCGCTACCCGCTGCTGCGGATGCGCAACGCGCCGGAAGTCGATGTGCACTTCGTGCAGTCGGGGTTCTCGCCAACCGGCGTGGGCGAGCCGGCATTGCCGCCCGTTGCGCCGGCGATCTGCAACGCGATCTACGCGGCCACCGGTCATCGCGTGCGGACGCTGCCGCTGGTGGAGGAGGGGTTCTCGATCTGAGCTGAGCTGAACGTCTCAGGAATGCCCGGCCATCCTGCGTGCCGGGCGTTTATCTGCCAGCCTCGGCCATCGTCGTCGCAAGCAGCTCCACCACGTCGGCATGACCTCGATCTGTCGCGATGCTCAGGGGCGTGTCGTCTCGCTCGCCCGCCTTCGCCGTGGCAGTGATATCGGCACCGGCGTCCAGCAACAGCCTGACGACATCGGCATGACCGCGTGCCGAGGCCACGAACAGCGGCGTCGCGCTGTTGCTGGCACTTCTCGCCTCGATGTCCGCGCCATGATCGAGCAGAATCCTGACCACCTCCGTGTGGCCCTCCTGCGCAGCCTGGAGCAGTGGTGTACGGCGATCGATGTTGTCTGCTGAGTCGACACTGGCGCCGCGCATCAGCAGAATCCGCACCACATCGGCATGACCCTGCTGTGCGGCTATCCACAGTGGGGTCGTGAAGTGGCCGACCGCGGTATCATCGACATCAACGTCATCTTCGCGTAGGAGACGCCGCAGCAGCTCCAGGCTGCCTTCGGCCGATGCGTACCAGATGGCTTCCCTGAGTGCTTCTTCCTCGGAGTGCATTCCGTGGTGGATGTGACCGGCCGGTCCGGTCTCGCCCTCCTGCGGTATCTGTACGTGCGCGCGATCGTGATCGTGCGCGGGCGCTTCTTCATTGGCGTGTGCCATGGGAAGGCACGCGCCGACAAGGCAGGCGCAGGCGATCCGAAAAGGCATCGATCTCATCTTGTGGAGTTTCACTGTATCCGTCCTTCCATGATGCCGTTCCCCTGGCGGGGAACCGGCGAAGCGGGAGCTCCGCAGCCTGGTCGGTCTTTCCGGCCGGCTGCAACTGAAAAGGCCCTGAAGAACAGTGAACTCATACCTTGTTCCCCAGGGCCCGACTCTCTCAGTCCAACGCGAGCAGACTACCTGCCACTATTTCCGCGCCCCGGGGGCGGTCCTCCGGCGGGCGGTCCGGCATTGCCCGGTCCCTGCCCCTGACCTGGCACCTGTTCGATGCCCTGAGCGACGGCGAAATCGGCGTTGTAGTTAAGAACGGCCCAGGCCGTTTGTGTGGCGGGATCGACACCATAGGTGCCAAGCTCATGCTGGCCTTCGACATACGGACCGACGACGAAATTCTTTTCACCGCCAAAGTTTTCGTTGACCGCATTGACCCATTCGCCATCGACGTACGTGGCAATCCCGATAGCGCCGACTCCGAGCTGGACCATGCGGTCGAATACGAACGACATGGACAGCACGTACTCGTCGGACTGCGCCGTTTCCATCTCGGCCATGCCCCACAGGGAGAAGACATCGCTCTTCAGCTTCTGGGGATCGGGGTTGGCCATCCAGCCGGTGTTGACCGCCTTGGACAGCGGGCGAGGCGCATCCGGAACGTTGTCCGTTGATTGACTGCCATTGAAGCCATGGAGAATCTCTGCACGTGCCCCGTAAAACTCATCCTGCACACGTGGATACTCAATGAATTCGTCACCATCCTGAACTGTCTCTCCCGCATACGATACGCCCTGCGGCACGACAAACCGCCGTCCGTTCAAGCCGTAGCCCCACTGGTCCTTCCATGTGAAGTCAAAGTCCGGAACGTAGAACGACCCCAGGCGTTCGGCCGCGCTGCCGAACCGAGGATCACCGCAGCTTCCGTCTTCCCCCGCGATGCCATCAGGCCAGCAGTAGTCCGTCCCGAAATTGCCCTCGCTATCGGCAAAGTAGTCGACCGTCAGACGGGCGCCATCGACCGTGACAATGTAGTAGCCGATGTTGGCCAGTTCCTGGGCTATGGGCGTTTCACGCCATCGCTGCCCCGCCTGGGAGCCACTTGCGGGTGTGTAGAACTTCGGATCGGATGACGAGGCGATCAGCTGTTCTACGGCCCACTCACCATCCGGGCTTCTGACAATCGAGCGGTTGTGCATGTGGTCGTGCGCAGACAGCATGTACCCGACGTTGTTCTCCTGCAGGCTCCTGAAGAAGGCATTCTGATCGTCGGGCGTCACACCGGGATTGCTTCCCCATACCGTGTTGATGTGGTTCTGCCCCATCAGGTTGCGATGCGACAGCACGAAGGCGTGCGCCGGACGCAGGTGATCCTCCAGCCGGTTGTCGATCCAGTGCTGCTGGTCGCCGGGGCGGAACTGCGTGCCGTCGTAGGTAAAGTCTCCTTCGTCCAGTACTACGGTTTCGTCTGTCGCGTCCTCCACCCAGCTGGTGGCTGGCATTCCGCTGCCGGCCGCTACGCGAAACCATGTGCCTGCCGGGATCACGTTCCCGTTAGCATCCAGTACGTCTTCGTCGTGCTGGTAGACGGTCCAGCCGAAAATATTGGTGAAAATGTATGGCGTGCCGTACTCCGGATGCGGTTCCGGTACTTCCAGCCAATAGGAAGTCGGCTCGATGTCCATGAAGACGAATCGCGCGTCACTGCCCGGAGGGCCGTAGTCGAAGGAGTAGCTCAGGCCTTCCAGCGCCGCGATATCCGGGCCATGAAAGTTGTAAGCGCCGAAGAGATTGGTGCCCAGGCCACGAGTCTGAGGAAACGCTTCGTGCCAGGCAGGCGTGTTCATGTCGGGCCACGTCTGATCGGGGTCAGCCGGATCAGGGTCCAGTCCGTACAGGAATCCATAGGTTTCATGGTTGCCGCGCACCGGAAAGAAGCCAATGCCAGCGTCATACAGGGGCTGACGGGCTGCCGCGTGTGTGAACATCGCCGCGTTACCGGCTCGGTCTGTCAGGTCGCCCAGCTGGACGACAAAATTCACGTCGTGCTCGATGAACTGCTCGTTCAGTTTCAGAAGCGTAGACACGCTCACGTAATCCGGATTTTCCTCGCGGTAGTCAGGATTGACGTGGGCGTAGTACGGATCGCCGGGGTCCCACTCAAGACTGTGAGTGATGGTCCATTGTGTGTCGGCCGTTATCCCGAATGTCCAGGCGTCCTGGGTCTGATATCGCCCCCCGCCCTGGGCAAAAACCATGGTCGAAGTGATGGGAAGCAGCAGCATCGCGGCCGGTATCAGGCGCACCGCAAACTTCATGCCCGGGTTGTTGTTCTCCATATTTCTTTCTCCTGGGGACACTGCGCACGTGCATGCGCGCGCCATTCCCCTGCCCCGACTCGCCAAACGTCTGGTTGAACTCGCCGGTGTGAACCGATTGCGTTGACTCGTGCCCGATCGGGCGACGAGTTGCAAATGAGGGTATCAGTCGGGGATGGCGGCCAAGTAGTACCAAGGACGGCTGCGCGTTAGGTCCAGTTCGGAGGGCTAGGAGTCTGCGCGGCAGAAGCCCCGCACCGGCAGGGAATGAGGGATGATTGCGCACATGAACGCGAGCTACGTTACCTACGCCCCGAATCAGGACCTGTTGCTGCCCTGCTCATTGCAGGAATGG
>JBJHBP010000032.1:0-18538 GCA_050485545.1 Gammaproteobacteria bacterium | reverse complement strand
GCCATGGATGGCCGCGGCCGAGGCGCATGGATGCTCTTCCGCCGTCCCCGAAGAAAGGGGGATGCTACGCCACGGCACGGCCATCGCCAGCCACAATCCCACACATGATCCTTGCGGGCAGGGCGCTGCGGTGAGGAATGACACATCGTCAATCATGGAACCGCCGCAGATTTGGCGAGTCTGTACCCTGACGGAGATCGCAGCCCCCGTCGGACATCTGAACGGGTAGAATGCCCGCTCTTTCAGCCGGCAGTCACAACAGAATACAGCGCGAATGCTCGATATAGCCTCCTCCATTCTTGGTTTTATCGTTGCGGTGGGCATCCTTGTCACCGTGCACGAGTTCGGGCATTTCTGGGTGGCGCGGCGGCTCGGATTCAAGGTCGAGCGGTTCTCGGTGGGATTCGGCCGGCCACTGGCACGCTGGACCGGCAGGGCGCCTGATCACACCGAGTACTGGCTGGCCGCGATTCCGCTGGGCGGCTACGTGAAGATGCTCGATGAGCGCGAGGGACCGGTGTCTGAACAGGACCGCGGGCGCGCGTTCAATCATCGCCCGATACCCTATCGGATTGCCGTGCTGCTGGCCGGGCCGGGTTTCAATTTCCTGTTTGCCGTGGTGGCGTACTGGGCACTGTTCGTCGCCGGCGTGCCGGGACTGAAGCCGGTGATCGGCGCGGTCAGCGAAGGTTCTGTGGCTGCCGAGGCCGGACTGCGCGCCCAGGACGAGATCCGGAGCATTGGCGGCCGACCGACCGAGACCTGGGAGCACGCCGTGCTCGCGATTCTCGACAGGCTGCTGGCGGACGGTCGTCTGGAGCTCACCGTGCAGGGCGCCGATGGCGACGTCAGACAGGTGGAACTGGATGTGCGCGACCGCATCGGCGAACTGACCGAGCCTGATCAGCTGTTCGTCGGTCTGGGCATGCGTCCGGTGGCGCTGCATACGTTTCTTCCGCCCGTGATCGGAGAAGTCGTTGCCGGTGCGGCAGCGGAGCAGGCGGGCTTTCGCGACGGTGACATCGTGCTTGCCAGCGGCGATGCGCAGACGCCGATCAACAGCTGGGAAGACTGGGTCGAGTATGTGCGCGCGCGACCGGGCGAGACGGTGCCGGTGCAGATCATGCGTGACGGCCAGAGGCAGACCCTTACCCTGTCGATCGGCGAGACCGAGGACGCCGGCCGCACCATAGGCTGGGCGGGTGTCTGGATGGCCGACCCCCCGCCCGGACTGCTCGATGAGGTCCGCGACCGGTTGCGGGCGGAGCAGCGTTACGGCGTGCTGGCGGCCATTCCGATGGGCGCGGAGAAGACCTGGGAAATGACGACCCTGACTTTGCGCTTTCTGTGGCGTATGGTGGCCGGCGACGTTTCGGTGAAGAATATTTCCGGGCCGATCGGCATCGCCACCTATGCCGGCGACAGCGCGCAGGCGGGCCTTGGCGTGTTTCTGAGCTTTCTTGCGGTGGTCAGCATCAGCCTGGCGATCATCAACCTGATGCCGATTCCCCTGCTGGACGGTGGACAGATCCTTTATCAGCTGGCGGAATGGGTGAAAGGTTCTCCATTATCCGAAAGGGCGCTGATTGTTGGCCAGCAGATCGGTATGCTGTTCCTGATCGTGCTGATGAGCTTTGTGATTTTTAACGACCTGACGCGAATATTTAGCTGATGACATCAAAATCCCTACGAGTTGACGGACTGCGTCTGGCCGCACTGCTGCTGGCGATGGCGATCTCCGGATCATTGCATGCGCAATCGGGCGGCCCGTTTGTGGTGAGCGATTTCCGTGTGGAAGGGTCGCAGCGAATCGCCGAGGGCACGATATACAACTACCTTCCGATCAGCATCGGTGACACCGTGGATGGGCGGCGCGTCGCCGAAGCCGTTCGCGCCCTGTACACCACGGGATTTTTTGCGAACGTGGAACTGCGCCGGGATGGTGACACGCTGGTGATCGCGGTGCAGGAGCGGCCGGTCATCGACGAGTTTTCATTCAGCGGCAATCGCGACATCGAATCCGACGAACTCGAGGCCTCGTTGCGCGAGATCGGTCTTGCCCGAGGCCGCACCTTCGATCAGTCGATGCTCGAGGATGTCGCGCAGTCGCTGACCGAGGAGTACTACTCGCGCGGCAAGTACAGCGCCAGGGTCGAGCTGAACGTCGAAGACCTTGGCGACAATCGGGTGCGCGTGGCCATCGAAATCGAGGAAGGCGCGCGTTCGCGGATCCGTCAGGTGACCATCGTTGGCAACACCACCTACAGCGATCGCGAAATCATGCGCGATTTCGAGTCCAGCACCGGCAACTGGCTGTCGTTCATCAACCAGTCGGGCCGCTATTCGCGGGAAGCGCTGCAGGGCGATCTGGAGCGCCTGCGCGCCTTCTACATGGACCGCGGCTATGCCGACTTCAGCATCGACGATGCGCAGGTGTCGATATCTCCCGATCGCCGCGACATCTTCATCACCATCAGCATTACCGAAGGGGATCGCTACACCATCTCCAATGTCCGCCTCGCCGGACAGATGGTGGTGCCCGAGGCTCAGCTGCGGGCTCGCATCTTCGTGCAGCCTGGCGATACGTTCTCGCAGATCGCACTGGCGTTCAGCGAGGAGGCGATTGCTGACAGGCTCGGCCAGGACGGCTATGCATTTGCCATGGTGCAGGCGGTACCGGAGCTCAACGACGAAACCAGGGAAGTATCCGTCACCTTCGTTGTCGATCCGCAGAATCGCGTCTATGTACGCCACATCAATTTCAATGGCGCGGACAATGTCGCCGACGAAGTGTTCCGCCGCGAGATGCGCCAGCTCGAGGGCGGCTATCTGTCGAACGTGCTGCTGGATCGTTCGCAGGTGCGCCTGCAGCGGCTGCCCTACGTTCAGGCTGCCGAGTACGAGACCTACGCCGTGCCCGGCAGTCCGGACATGGTGGATGTGGACTTCGAGATAGAAGAAGGTCTGCCCGGATCGTTTGGCGGCAGCATCGGCTATTCCGCGGCACAGGGCATGATTCTTGGTGGCAATTTCGTGCACTCCAATTTTCTGGGCACCGGCAACCGTGTCGCGGTGAACCTGCAGGGCGGCCGTTATCAGAAGGTCTACGACGTCAGCTACACCGATGCCTATCGCAACATCGATGGTCTGACGCGCACCCTGTCGCTGACTTATACCGACATCACCCAGTTCACGTCGGCCAGCTCGGACTTCTCCACGCAGTCGCTGTCGGGCGGTGCGACCTGGTCGTACGCGCTCAGCGAACGGCAGCAGATGCAGCTGGGCTTTTCCTATCGCCAGTCCGACATGCTGACCGGCCAGTTCAGCTCGTCGCAGTCGCGCGACTGGGTGAGCGCCAACGGCAGGCCCTACACCGTGCCGGGCTTCAGCAATCTGTTCGGTACGGAAGTGCGCAGCTTCGAGCTGCTGGCCGGCTGGTTGCTCGACTCGCGCAACCGAGTGCTGTTTCCCGATCGCGGTACCTTCATTCGCGCCGTATTGAGCACGACGGCGCCACGCAGCGACGTTGAATACTACGTGGCCAATGTCGAGATCGAACGTTACATCCAGTTGCGCGGGCCGTGGCGGATCCGCATAGCGGCGGACCTCGCGTACGGGGATTCGTACGGAGACACCACCTTCTTGCCGCCATACCGCAATTCCTACGCCGGCGGTCCCGGGTCCGTGCGCGGATTCCGCGAAACGACGCTGGGCCCGCGTGACTCGCTGAACAATCCGTTCGGTGGTAACGCGATGTTCACCAATCAGATCGAGTTGATCCTGCCGACGCCACAGCGTATGGGCGGTTCGGTGCGCATGGCGATATTCCACGACATGGGCAACGTGTTCTCCACGTCCCGAAACGTGCGCTTCTTCGATCGTCTGGGCGACCCTATCGACCATCGAGTCGACTATGGTAATTTAAAGCGATCCTATGGTGTCGCCGTCGAGTGGCTCGCGCCCCTGGGTCTGCTGCGCTTCAGTTACGCGACCCCGGTCAATGCGGATAGGGAAACCGACCGCTTTGTGAGCGATGATATTGAGCGCTTCCAGTTTTCCATTGGTCAAGCTTTCTAGCAGAGCTGAGAGGTTCTATTGTTATGAACAGATTTCCCTATGCGGCGCGCCTGGCTGCTGGTGCTGCAATATTGGTTGCGTCGCTGTGCTTTGCATCGGCGGTGCATGCGCAGTCTTCCAACCCTAAAATTGGCGTCGTGGACTTTGCCCGCCTGATCGATCAGGCGCCGCAGGCACAGGCCATCATGCAGGGGCTTCAGGAGGAGTTCTCCAGTCGCGAGCGCGACATCATGTCGCAACGCCGTACCCTGCAGGAGAAGATGGAGCGCCTCGAGCGCGATGCCCAGGTGATGGGCGCAACGGAACGCGAGAATCTGAATCGTCAGATTCGCGACGAGCAGCGCAATCTTCAGCGTGCCGAAGAGGTGTTCCTTGAAGACCTCAACTACCGGCGCAATGAGGAAACCAACCGGCTGCAGCGTACTCTGCTGGAAGAGGTTCACACCTTTGCCGAGCGCGAAGGCTTCGATGTGATCCTCGTCGACGTGCTTTACTACAGCGAGAGCATCGATGTGACCGCTCAGGTTCTGACTGCGCTGGAAGCACGGGGACGTCGCTGAGGCAACGGGCCTGGTGTCGTTGGCGAACGAAACGGCGCCGGCTCCCGGAACATGCCAGCAAACCTTGCTGAACTGGCGCAGCGCTTCGGTTGCATACTGGACGGCGCCGGTGATCGGATCGTGACCCGGGTCGGCTCCCTTGAAGGAGCCGGTCCGGACGCGGTCACATTTCTTGCCAATCCCGCCTATCGTGCCCGTCTGCCGGCAGTTCGCGCCGGGGCGGTCATCATCGATCCCCGCTATCGCGGCGAATGTCCGGTCGATGCGCTGTTGACCAGCAATCCTTACGCGGCCTTCGCTCGCATCGCCACCTTCCTGCATCCGCCGGCGACGGCCAGCGGCGGTGTGCATCCAACGGCTGTCGTCGAGGACGGAGCCGTGGTGCCCGACAGTGCCCAGGTGGATGCGCATGCGTATGTCGGCGCCGATGCCGTGCTCGGCGAGGGCGTCATCGTCGGTCCGGGCAGCGTGATCGGTGCTGGCGTTCGCATCGGTGCCTTCACGCGTCTGGTGGCCAGGGTCACGGTGCTGGAGCGGGTCACCATCGGCGAGCGCTGCCTGCTGCATCCGGGGGCGGTGCTCGGTGCCGATGGCTTTGGATTCGCGCCGGACAAAGGCGTGTGGGAGAAAGTGCCGCAGCTCGGTGCCGTTGTGGTTGGCAACGACGTGGAAATTGGTGCCAATACCACGGTCGATCGCGGCACCATGGGTGATACCGTCATCGAAGACGGCGTGAAGCTGGACAATCTCGTGCAGATTGCCCACAACGTGCACCTGGGTGCGCATACCGTCATGGCGGCAACGTCCGGCGTCGCGGGCAGCACCCGCATCGGGCGTCGCTGCATGTTTGCCGGCGGAGCGGCGGCGATCGGCCACCTGACGATCTGCGATGATGTGATCGTCGCCGTGCGCGCGACGGTGACCCGCTCCATCGACACGCCGGGCACGTATTCGGGTATTCTCCCGGCCGAAGCGGCAGGCCGCTGGCGCCGCAACGCAATCCGATTCAGACAGCTGGACGACATGGCAAGCCGGGTAAGGGCGCTGGAAAAGACCGCCGGCGCGGATGCTGACGAGTCTGCACAACGAGGAACCAATAATGACTGAAGGCACGGTACTCGGCATCGAGGTCATCGCCGCCAGGCTCCCGCATCGTTACCCGTTCCTGCTCGTGGATCGGGTGACCAGCATCACGCCCGGCGAGTCCATCGTCGGGGTGAAGAATGTCACCGTCAACGAACCCTTCTTCCCCGGCCACTTCCCCGGCTATCCGGTGATGCCCGGTGTGTTGATCATCGAGGCGCTGGCGCAGACCGGCGGCGTGCTGGCCTGGGAAACCGCATCGGAGGAGGAGCGCGACTCGGTGCTGTATCTGGTAGGCGTCGACAATGCGAAATTCAAGCAGCCCGTGCGTCCGGGCGATCAGCTGATCATGAAGGTCGAGTTCGTTGCGAGTCGGCGCAATCTGCTGCGCTACAGGGGCGTCGCCGAAGTCGCCGGCAGGATGGTTGCCCAGGCCGATATTCGCATGGCGTTTGGTCCCAAGCCTTGATCGATGAGCGAGCGGTGGTTTCTGATGCTGCACGCATCCACGAAGATGCGTACATCGGGCCCTATGCGGTCATCGGACCGGACGTGGAAATCGGACGCGGAACGCGTGTTGAAGCGCATGTCGTTGTCAAAGGGCCGACGGTCATCGGCGAGGACAACCGCCTGTTCCAGTTTTCGTCCATTGGTGACGATCCGCAGGACAAGAAATACGCCGGCGAGCCGACGCGGCTTGAAATCGGCAACCGCAACACGATACGCGAGTACTGCACCATCAATCGCGGCACCGTGCAGGATGAAGGTGTCACCAGGGTCGGCGACGACAATCTGATCATGGCCTACACGCATATCGCTCACGACTGTCGTGTCGGCAACGGTACGGTGTTCGCGAACAATGCGACGATCGCCGGTCATGTGCAGATCGGCGACTACGTGATTCTGGGCGGGTTTACCGCCGTGCATCAGTATTGCCGGATAGGTCGGCACGCGTTTACGGCGATCTTCACCTGCCTTACCAAGGATGTTCCCGCGTACGTCATGGCTGCCGGCAATCCCGCGGAACCGCGGGGCGTGAACGCCGAAGGATTGCGCCGGCACGGATTCGATGCCGATCAGGTTCGCAACATCCGTGATGCGTACAGTACGGTCTATCGTCGTGGCCTCACACGCCAGGAAGCGATTGCCGACCTCACTGTGCGTGTGGAATCGCAGCCCGAACTTCAGCCGCTGCTGGATTCCCTGCTCAGCAGCACGCGCGGACTCACCCGTTAGGCGGGATCGGAGGCGTCGTGCAGAGGCGATTGCGGATTGCGCTGGTGGCGGGTGAAGCGTCCGGTGATGCGCTGGCTGCCGGACTGATGGCGGAACTGTCGGCCAGGATGCCCCACGTCGAGTACTTCGGCGTCGCCGGTGATCGCATGATCGAGGCCGGCTGCGATCCGTGGTTCCGGGCCAAAGGCCTGTCATTCATCGGTCTGACCGAAGTGCTGCTGCACCTGCCGCGCATTCTGCGCATGCGCAGTGCGCTGATTCGCCGCATGCGGGAGAATCTTCCGGATGTCTTCATCGGCATCGACACGCCGGCGTTCAATCTGCCGATCGAGGCGCAGATGAAGAAGCTCGGTGTGCCGACCATTCACTATGTGAGTCCACAGATCTGGGCATGGCGGCAGTCGCGGGTCACGCGCATACGCGAGGCCACCGATCTGGTGCTCTGTCTGCTGCCATTCGAAACCGAGTTTTACGAGGCCAACAGCGTCAATGCGCGATTCGTCGGCCATCCGCTGGCCGACAGCATACCGTTTGACGTCGACAGACGGCAGGCGCGAGCGTCGCTGGGTCTGCCGCGGGAAGGCACCGTGCTGGCACTGCTGCCGGGCAGCCGGCCTTCGGAAGCACGCCTGCTGAGCCGCACGTTTCTGGAGACCGCCGCGTGGCTGCGGGAGCGTGGCAGGGAAATCCATGTCGCGGTCGCGCTGGCCAATGACGACATCTCGGCAATCCATGCGACAGCCACTCAGGGCGTCATGCTGGATCCGCCACCGACGCTGATCACGGGGCGTGCGCGTGACGTGATTGCCGCATCCGATCTGGTGCTGGCGGCATCGGGTACTGTCACGCTGGAAGCGGCACTGCTGAAACGCCCGATGGTAGTCGCCTACCGCATCTCGCCGGTGACGCTGTGGCTGTTGCGCAGTATGGGTTTGAGCCGGCAGCAGCGATATTCGCTGCCCAACCTGCTTGCCGGGCGCAGTGTGGTGCCTGAGCTGGTGCAGGACGATGTCCGACCCGAACGGCTGGGCGCTGCGCTGCTCGCCTATCTGGACGGCCGGCCGCTCGCGCACGACTGGCATCAGGCCTTTGACAGCATTCACCGCGAACTGCGACGGGACGCCAGTGCCCAGGCCGCAATCGCGGTGCTCGACCTGCTGGCCGCACGCGGTGTGTATCAGCCGCCGCCACAGAGCTGATGCGGGGTACCAGGCTGCAGGATCGACCCGACCCTGACCTGCCTTTGGTCGAACTCACGGCCGGCGTGGACGAAGCCGGCCGTGGACCGCTGGCCGGACCCGTGGTCGCGGCCGCGGTGATACTGCATCCGGAGCGGCCGATACCCGGTCTGCGCGATTCCAAGACACTGAGTGCCAGGCGGCGCGAGACACTGGCGCGGCAGATTCGTGAAAGTGCGCTGTCCTATGCCGTGGCGATGGCGACAGCGGCCGAAATCGACGACGTGAATGTTCTCCAGGCGTCGCTGATCGCCATGCGCCGCGCCGTGGAGGCATTGCAGCCTGCGGCGACCGCGGTGCTGATTGATGGGCAGCATGCACCGCAGTTTTCCGCGGGCTTTGCGCTGATTCGCATCCAGACGCTGGTCGGCGGTGATCGTACAATACCGGCCATCAGTGCCGCGGGGATTCTCGCCAAGGTCTACCGCGACCGGATCATGCGCTGGTGGCACCGACGTCATCCGCAGTACGGATTCGATCGTCACAAGGGCTATCCTACGGCCGAGCACATGCGGGCATTGGGGCACTATGGTCCCTGTCCGTGTCACCGTCGCAGTTTCGCGCCGGTGACACGCTGTCTCACGGTTCGTGGAAACCGTCTGCCAGTGACCTGATGGGGGGCTGATGTCGCCGGGCTTTGTACATCTACGCATGCACAGCGAATACTCGCTGGTCGACAGCGTGCTGCGTGTGGGCAGCCTGCTGGATGCCGCCGAGCGCATGCTCATGCCGGCCATCGCGCTGACCGATCTGGGCAACGTGTCGGCGATGGTGAAGTTCTCCAGGGCCGCGCTCGACCGTGGCGTCAAACCCATCATCGGCGCCGACCTGCGCATCGCCGAAGCGGCGGATGAGCGCGAGTCCGCGCGCCTGACGCTGCTGGCCATGAATCCGGAAGGCTTTCGCAACCTCAGTCGGCTGCTCACGGCCAGTCATGCCGGCGCCGGTTCACACGGCGTCGCCGCGCTTCAGCGTGACCGGCTCGAGCACGATGCCCTGACCGGACTGATCGGCCTGTCCGGGGCGGCACAGGGCGAGATCGGACGCGCGCTGCTCGGCAGCCGGCCGGAGCGTGCGCGTGAAGCACTGGCCGCCTGGCGTGAACTGATGCCGGGTCGCTTCTACATCGAGCTGGAACGGATCGGACGTCCCGACGAGACGGCGTATCTGCCCCGCGCCGTGGAACTGGCGGCGGCCGAGGGCGTACCGGTGGTTGCCACCAACGAAGTGTGCTTTCTCACCGCCGACGACTTCGAGGCCCACGAGACGCGCGTCTGCATCAGTCACGGCCGCACGCTGGCGGATCCTGGCCGGCCGCGCCACTACACCGAGCAGCAGTACCTGAAATCCGCCGCGGAGATGCAGGCGCTCTTCAGTGATCTGCCCGAGGCGCTGGCCAATTCGGTGGAAATTGCGACCCGCTGCAATTTCGAAGTGACACTGGGCGCGGTGTTCCTGCCCGACTTCGCATTGCCCGACGGCGTTTCCGAGACCGAGCACCTGCGTGCCGAATCCGAGCAGGGCCTTGCCGAGCGGCTTCGCGTCACCGGCGCCGGCTCGGAGCCAGAAAGTGCGCGCATTTATCAGGATCGGCTGGCGCGTGAGCTGGGCGTGATTTCCGCGATGGGCTTCGAGGGCTACTTCCTGATTGTCGCGGACTTCATCCGCTGGTCCCGCGAGAACGCCATTCCCGTGGGTCCCGGTCGAGGGTCGGGCGCCGGATCACTGGTGGCCTACGTGCTGGGCATCACCGATCTGGATCCCATCGACCACGACCTGCTGTTCGAGCGCTTCCTGAATCCCGAACGCGTGTCATTGCCCGACTTCGACGTCGACTTCTGCATCGAGGGCCGCGATCGGGTCATCGACTATGTCAGCCGCAAGTATTCGCGTGAGCGCGTGTCGCAGATCGTGACATTCGGCACGATGGCGGCGCGCGCCGTGGTGCGCGATGTCGGCCGTGTACTCGGTCTGCCGTATGGCTATGTGGATCGCATCGCCAAAATGATTCCATTCGAACTCGGCATTACGCTCGACAAGGCGCTGGCAGAGGCTGAACTCAAGGCGGCCTACGAATCCGACGACGATGTGCGGGCGTTGATTGATCTTGCCAGGCCGCTGGAAGGACTGGCGCGGAACATCGGCACCCATGCCGGCGGCGTCGTGATCGCGCCGGCGGACCTGACCGAGTTCATGCCGCTCTATGTGGAGCCGGACGGCGGTTCGCTGAGTCAGCTCGACAAGGACGACCTCGAAACCGTTGGTCTTGTGAAGTTCGATTTTCTCGGCCTCAAGACGCTGACCATCATCGACAAGGCGTTGATCGAGATCAATCGCACCCGCGAGGCGGCTGGCGAAACGGCCATCGATCTGCGCAGCCTGGCTACCGATGACCCGGCGGCGTATGCCCTGCTCAGGCGTTGTGACACCACCGCCGTGTTCCAGCTCGAATCGCATGGCATGCGCGACCTGATCAAGCGGCTGCAGCCGGATCGCTTCGAAGATCTGGTCGCCATTCTCGCGCTGTTCCGTCCCGGGCCGCTGCAGTCAGGAATGGTCGAGGATTTCATCAATCGCAAGCATGGTCGCGGCGATGCCGTGATCGACTACCTGCATCCGTCACTGGAGCCGGTGCTGAAGCACACCTACGGCGTCATCCTGTACCAGGAGCAGGTGATGCAGATTGCGCAGATTCTCGCCGGCTACTCGCTCGGTGCGGCCGACCTGCTGCGTCGTGCGATGGGCAAGAAGAAAGCCGAGGAGATGGCGGAGCAGCGTTCGATTTTCGTCACTGGCGCAATGCAGCGTGGCATAGCAGAACGTACCGCCACGCATATCTTCGACCTGATGGAGAAATTCGCCGGCTACGGCTTCAACAAGTCGCATTCGGCTGCGTACGCACTGATCGCGTATCAGACCGCGTGGCTCAAGGCGCATTATCCCGAAGCGTTCATGGCGGCGGTGATGACGGCCGACATGGACAACACCGACAAGCTGGTGGTCTACAAGGACGATTGCACCAAGACGCTGGGCATTGCGCTGGAGCCGCCCAACGTGAACCGCTCGGCGTTCGCCTTCGCGGTGGGCGGACACAGACGCATCGTGTACGGGCTGGGCGCCATCAAGGGCGTCGGGCGCGGCGTCGTGGATGCGATCATCGCGGAGCGGGAAGCGAACGGGCCGTACACCACACTGCTCGAATTCTGCCGGCGTCTGGATTCGCACCGACTCAGCCGCAGAGTGCTCGAAGCGCTGGCCAGGGCCGGCGCGCTGGACGGGCTGGGCGAGAATCGCGCGACGCTGATGTCCGGCATCGCCGATACGCTGGCGATGGCCGGACGCAGTGCACACGCCTTGGCCGCAGGTCAGGCCACGCTGTTCGGCGGTGAGCAGGTGGAGGACGACATGGCGTTCGTGCTCACACCGGTGCGCGAGTGGAGCAAGCGCGAACGACTGGACGCCGAGCGCGAGAGTCTGGGGCTGTGCCTGACGGGACACTTCTTCGATGAAGTGGCTGAACATTGTCGCTACTTCACACACGGACCGCTGGCAAAACTGCTGGGTTCACTGCCGTCGGTCGGCACGCCGTACCAGACGCGTCGCGAAGTCACTGTGGCGGGTGTGGTCTGGGGTGTGCGTCGTCGTGGCGGAAGGGTATCGATCGAACTGGATGACAACACCGACCGCATCGAGGTGTCATTGTTCGACGAGGTGTATGCGCGCTGTCGTCATCTGATTGCGCGCAATGCCCTGCTGGTGATCAATGGCCAGCTGCGCTACGACGAGTTCCTCAGCGCCTGGCGGGTGACGGCGCAGCGCGTGCGGTCTGTGGACGAGGCCATCGAGGAGTACGCGCGCCGGCTGACCATCCGTCTGGACGGCACGGCCGCGAACGGCGATCTGGTGCACAATCTGAAGGATACGCTCAAGCCGTTCACGCAGGGGGAGTGCATGGTCTGCGTGCAGTACGAGGGCCGCGGCGCCCGGGCGCTGCTGACGCTGGGTGACGCATGGCGCGTGCGTCCGACCCGCGAACTGAGGGAAAATCTCACCCGGCTGCTGGGCGATGAGCGCTATTCCATTCACTATCCCAGCCATCTGGTCTGAGCAGCGCCAGCCGCCGCAGCCTTCGATGCGGCCGGTCTGTGCCGCGAAGTCGGTCTCGCGGCAGGGCAGCCGCACTTGTAAGCCCCGATCGCTTGGGGTTATCGTGAATTGACACCGCCGCGATGGCGATTGTGGAGTATCTGACGCCCTATGGACCTGAAATTTCTGGAGTTTGAGCAGCCGATTGCTGAGCTTGAGGCGAAGATCGAGGAGCTGAAGTTTGTCGGCGACGACTCGGAGCTCAATGTCAGCGACGAGATTGCCCGACTGCGCCGAAAGAGCGATTCGTTGACACGCAACATCTTCTCCAGTCTCAGTGCATGGCAGGTGGCGCTGCTTGCCCGCCATCCGCGGCGGCCGTATACGCTCGACTACATCAGTCGCTGCTTCAGCGATTTCCAGGAACTGCACGGCGATCGCATGTACGCCGACGACCATTCGCTGGTCACCGGCCTTGCCAGGCTTGAGGGCAGTCCGGTGGCGGTGATCGGTCACCAGAAGGGCAGGGACACCAAGGAACGCGTCTGGCGCAACTACGGCATGGTCAGTCCGGAAGGCTATCGCAAGGCGCTGCGTGTGATGCGTCTGGCGGAAAAGTTCGGATTGCCACTGATCACCATGATCGATACGCCCGGCGCTTATCCGGGCGTGGGTGCCGAGGAGCGCGGGCAGAGCGAAGCCATTGCGCGCAATCTGTTCGCCATGTGCGCGCTGCGCACGCCGGTGATCAGTGTCGTCATCGGCGAAGGGGGATCGGGCGGCGCGCTGGCCATCGGCGTGGCCGATCGCGTGATGATGCTTCAGTACAGCATCTACTCCGTGATTTCGCCGGAAGGCTGCGCCTCGATTCTGTGGAAGAGCGCCGACAAGGCGGAGGCCGCCGCCGAGGCGATGGGTATTACCGCGGACCGCCTGCTCAAGCTCGGACTTGTGGATGAGGTGATTCCCGAGCCGCTGGGCGGTGCGCATCGTGACCCGGAGGCCACGGCCGAGATGGTGAAGAATGCGCTGCTGCAGGCGCTCTCGGATCTGCAGGCATTGCCGGCCGATGACCTGTTGCAGCAACGTCATGCGCGCCTGGCGGGCTATGGCGTGTTCAGGGAAGCCTGATCCCGGGAAGTCCGTGCGTTGAAATTCATCAGCAGCCTGCGTCAGCGGCTCGATGCCCTTGCGGTGCCCGTGCCGGTGGCGCAGCGCCGCTATGCGGTGGCGTTCAGTGGCGGGCTGGACTCCAGCGTGCTGCTGACCGCCATGTCGCAGGCGCTGGGCACGGTCGCGGCGGCACAGTCCGACAGCGGTGCGAACGCCGCGCTGCCGCTGCGCGCACTGCATGTGGACCATGGCCTGCACCCGGATTCGCTGCATTGGGCGGAGCACGGCCGTCGATTTGCCGCCGCGCTGCGCGTGCCGTATCACAGCGAGCGCGTTGACGTGGACAGGTCCGGTGGCCTCGGTCTGGAAGCGGCGGCACGCCATGCGCGCTACCGGGCACTGGCGGCACTGCTGCAGGCGGACGAGATCCTCGTCACGGCGCATCACGCCGACGATCAGCTGGAGACGCTGCTGATGCGCATGCTGCGCGGCACCGGTGTGCGCGGACTACGCGGCATCAGCGAGTGTGAGCGCTTTGCCCCGGGTTATCTGGCGCGTCCGCTGCTGGGCTTCACACGGGCCGAACTCGTCGCCTTCGCCGACCAGGCGGGCATCGGCCAGTGGGTGGAAGACCCGGCGAATCGTGATGACCGTCATGATCGCAGCTATGTCAGACAGGCCGTGATGCCACAGCTGACGGCACGCTGGCCGGCCGCTGCAGTCAACGCCGCAAGGCTGGCGCAGCGGATGAGCCAGACCGAGGACCTGCTGGCGGAAGTCGCTGCCTGCGATGCGGCCGCGGCTGGCGGAATGCCGATGGCCTGCGAGGCGATCAAGGCGCTGACGCCGGCCAGGCGCAGCAATCTGCTGCGCTATCTGATCCGCGCGGCGGGGCTGCCCACCCCCGATGCCAGGCAGCTGGCAAAGATCAATGAGGCGCTGTACGTGGAGCGCGCCGATGCGCGCACCCAGGTGGACTGGCCGGGCGCACAGGCACGCATCTGGCGTGGGCATCTGTATCTGGGCGCGCCGCTGCCGGCGTCACCGCCCGGTTACAGCGGAACGCTGGCACCGCAACGGCCATGGCAGGGACCCGAGGGCTGCGTCCGGCTGCTGCCCGCCGGCGCCAATGCAACGCACGGGCTGCCCGATGCGCTGGTGCGTGACGGACTGTCGATCCGCTTTCGTTGCGGCGGTGAGCGTTTTCGTCCCTTCGGCAGCGCGCATCACCGACCGCTGAAGAAGTGGCTTCAGGACGCCGGCGTGTTGCCGTGGATGCGTGATCGCATTCCTTTGGTCTTCGCCGGCGACCGGCTGGTCGCCGTGGCCGGATTGGCAATCAGCGCGCAGGACGCGGTGCCGGCCGGTGCCCAGCGCCCCTGGACGGTGCATTTCGACGATCACCCGCAGCTCACCGCAACAGGCTGAAAGGCGCTGCTCATCGCGATGCACTGCGTTCGATGACCAGTCAGAACCGACCCGATCCGGGCACTGCGCTTTTTTAATGTCGGACGCAAGGCTGGTGATAACGCTGCCGATTTGATAGTTTGCAATACCGTCTCCGGCACGTTCCCGGCCCAGCTCCTCCCACCCATCAAAGACGGGTTATGACGCGATTCATTTTTGTTACCGGCGGCGTGGTTTCATCTCTTGGCAAGGGAATCACGTCAGCCTGCCTTGGCGCTATTCTTGAAGCACGCGGACTCAAGGTCCGCATGATCAAGCTCGACCCGTACATCAACGTGGATCCGGGCACCATGAGCCCGTTTCAGCACGGCGAGGTGTTCGTGACCGAGGACGGCAGCGAGACCGATCTCGATCTCGGTCACTACGAGCGCTTCGTCCGTTCCAAGACCAGCCGCAACAGCAACTTCACCACCGGCCGCATCTATTCCAATGTGATCGCCAAGGAACGTCGTGGCGAGTATCTGGGCGCAACCGTTCAGGTGATTCCGCACATCACCGACGAGATCAAGGCATCGGTGATGCGCGGCGCGGAAGATGCCGATGTGTGCATGGTGGAAATCGGCGGCACGGTGGGTGACATCGAGTCGCTGCCGTTTCTCGAGGCCATACGTCAGCTGGGCGTGGAGCTTGGACATCAGCGCGCGCTGTACATCCACCTCACGCTGGTGCCGTTCATGGCGGCTTCGTCTGAAATCAAGACCAAGCCTACACAGCATTCGGTGAAGGAACTGCGCTCCATCGGTATTCAGCCCGATATCCTTGTCTGCCGTTCCGAGCATGCGCTGCCGGACGAGCAGCGTCGCAAGATCGCGCTGTTCACCAATGTCGAGTCGCGGGCGGTGATTTCCGCAACCGATGTCGACGATCTGTACAAGATTCCTGCCATGCTCCATCAGCAGGGCCTGGATGACATCGTGGTCGACAAGATGGGCCTTCATGTGCCGCCGGCGGATCTGTCCGGATGGCAGGCGGTGGTCGAAGCCAAGGCGCATCCGGAAGCCGAGGTCACGATCGCGATGGTCGGCAAGTATGTCGATCTGAAGGATTCGTATATCTCATTGAACGAGGCCCTGCTGCATGCCGGCATTCACACGCGTACACGCGTGAATATCGTCTATGTGGATTCGGAGGAGCTCGAGAACGGGGGGCTTGCGAAGCTGAACGACGCCGATGCGATTCTCGTGCCGGGCGGCTTTGGTGAGCGTGGCATCGAGGGCAAGATTCTTGCGGTGCGGATGGCGCGTGAAAAAGGCATGCCGTATCTGGGCATCTGCCTGGGCCTGCAGGTGGCGGTGATCGAATTTTCCCGCAATGTCGCAGGGCTCACCGGTGCACAGTCCACCGAGTTCCATAAGGCAACGCCGCACCCGGTGGTGGCGCTGATCACCGAATGGCAGGATGTCGGCAGCGGCTCCACACAGAAACGCAGTGAACGATCAGACCTGGGCGGCACGATGCGTCTGGGCGCCCAACCCTGTCGTGTGCAGCCGGATACGCTGGCGCATGCCATCTATCAGGCGGACGAAATCGCCGAACGCCATCGTCACCGCTACGAGGTCAATAACGGCTATCTCGAACAGTTGCAGGCGGCCGGGCTGGTGGTTTCCGGCTATTCCGCCGACGGCCTGGTGGAGATGATCGAACTGCCCGGCCATCCGTGGTTTCTGGCCTGTCAGTTCCATCCGGAGTTCACGTCCAATCCGCGTGACGGCCACCCGCTGTTCATCAGTTTCATTTCCGCGGCCAGGGCCTGTCAGGGCCTCAAGCTGCCGCGCGCAGCCGGCGCCTGATCAAGCCGGCATCAGACAGCAAAGGATCGCAGATGAGTCAGATCAAGGAAGTCACCGGTATCGAGATACTGGATTCGCGCGGCAACCCGACCGTCGAAGCCGAAGTGCTGCTGGCCAGCGGTGCTCGCGGCCGGGCGGCAGTGCCTTCAGGCGCGTCCACCGGTTCGCGGGAAGCGGTGGAACTGCGTGATGGCGATCCGCAGCGCTATCTGGGCAAGGGTGTGCAGACTGCCGTGCGCAACCTCACCGGTGAGATTCGCGGTGCACTGATCGGTATGGATGGTGACGATCAGGCCGCGCTGGATCAGCGTCTGCTCGATCTGGACGGTACGCCGAACAAGTCCAGACTGGGGGCGAATGCGATGCTGGCGGCTTCGCTGGCCACCGCACAGGCCAGCGCCGCCGAGCATCGCGAGCCGCTGTTCGCGCGTCTGGCCCAGTCCACCGGCGAACGCGAGTTCGTGATGCCGGTGCCGATGATGAACATCATCAACGGTGGCGCGCATGCCGACAACAGCGTCGACATCCAGGAGTTCATGATCCTGCCGGTGGGCGCACCCACATTCAGCGAGAGCCTGCGCTACGGCGTCGAAGTCTTTCATGCGCTGAAAAAGCTGCTCAAGTCGCGCGGCCTGTCCACCGCCGTCGGTGACGAGGGTGGTTTCGCACCCGATCTGGCGTCGAACGAGGCGGCGCTGGAGCTGATTGCCGAAGCCGTCGATGCCGCCGGCTACACGCTGGGACGCGAGATCTATCTGGGCATGGATGTGGCCAGCAGCGAATTTCACGCCGACGGCGTCTATACGCTGGCGTCCGAACAGCGACGCTTCAACAGCAGCGAATTCTCGGACTACCTGGAAGACCTGATTGCGCGTTATCCGATCATCTCGGTGGAGGATGCAATGGCCGAGGACGACTGGGCAGGCTGGTCGCTGATCAGCCGTCGACTGCGGGATCGCGTGCAGCTGGTTGGCGACGACCTGTTCGTCACCAGCACCGAGATACTGGCTCGCGGCATCGATGAGCAGGTCGCGAACAGCATCCTGATCAAGCCGAACCAGATCGGCACGCTGACCGAGACACTGGCGGCGATCGCGATGGCTTCGGACGCCGGCTACTCGTCGGTGGTCTCGCATCGCTCCGGCGAGACCGAAGATGCGATCATCGCCGACATCGCCGTCGGCACCCGTGCATCGCAGATCAAGACCGGGTCGCTGTGTCGGTCCGACCGGCTGGCGAAGTACAATCAGCTGTTGCGGATCGAGCGTATGCTGGGTGAGCATGGGCAGAACGCGCGAATAAGGTATGCTGGGGCCGACGCATTTCCCGTGTCACTGTAGACCGGAAGCCGAGGGGGTAAGCTGATCGTGCGGGTGTTGATCGCGGGCCTGATCATTGCGCTGCTGTTTCTCCAGACCCGTCTGTGGTTTGCCGAGGACGGCCTCAGCGAGGTCTGGCGCCTGGAACACCAGGTGCAGCTGCGTACCGCCGACAATCGCAGACTCGATGATCGCAACTCGGCGCTGGAAGCCGAGGTCCAGAACCTCAAGGAAGGCCTGGCTGCCGCCGAGGAGCGTGCGCGCGTCGAGCTGGGCATGATCCGCCGCGGCGAAACCTTCTATCAGATTGCGCCCGCGCGCAACGCGACGCCCGCCGCGGCGACCGGCACCGCCACGCGACCCGCACGTTCCGCCAACGCGCCCTGACACGCTTTGGCCGCCCGTCGGACTCAGGGCCTTCTCCGTTTCTCTAACCGACTCCCGACCCGATGCTTCCCGCATGGCGACACCGTCAAAGCCGAGCCGTGGCGGAGCATCCCCCTTTCTTCGGGGACGGCGGAAGAGCGTCCATGCGCCTTGGCCGCGGCCATCCATGGCCGCGGACACCC
>JBJHBP010000031.1:0-19867 GCA_050485545.1 Gammaproteobacteria bacterium | reverse complement strand
ACTCACCACACACAAAGGCCGGATAGACGTCTGCAACACCTTTCGGATATCGCGTACACCAATGACCGAAGGAGAAGGACTATGAGCACATGATCTGATCAGCGGTTGACGGGGGAGTCCATAGACGGCTGTTCGCCCGGTGGAGCGCCACCCATCGGCAGCTCCCACGAGTAGCAGTCCAGTGTGTAGCGATGCTGGCCGACGAGTACGATCCGGCCCTGCTCATCCACGGCGATCACCGCCACGGCGACGTTCTTGAAGCAGACCTTGCCGTACTGGCTCTCGCTGCCGGACGGATTGATGACGCGGTGGTCTTCCACGCGTATCCATGGGTTTTCGTAGACGGTATGCCGGCTCAGTGTGATCCACGGGCCTGGCTTGCCGGGTTCGTCGGAAGTTGCAGACATGAACGACTCAGTAGCGTATGTTGAATTGACGGTAGACGCGGGCCAGCAGCCAGGGTGGCCCCAGCATCAGGAACAGCAGTGTGCGACCCAACCCGCGCGCCCCGTCATTCTGCAGGGCGCTGTGAATCATCAGGCCGGCCAGCAGCGCGACCACTGATAGCGGCGCCAGTGGCACCGCTGAGCCACTGAGCCAGGCTGTCAGCAGCACGACCAGCAGTATGAAGGGCAGCAGGCCGAACGCCAGCGGCAGCGACAGAATGAAGTAGTACACCAGGGCGGCCATCATGAATAATGTCCCCCAGTTGAATACGGTCGAGGCCTGACTGAACATTTCCGGAACCGGCAGCGCCCACAGCAGCCCGACCCACGCGGTGACCATCAGCGGTGTGAGCAGATAGTCAGATGCCCGCGGTGGCAGATCATTGCCACGGTAGCGCCGCAGCCAGTCGTCGACCTCGGGCGTGCGATTGGTGGCAGGGCGGTCCTGGATCTCGTTTTTCAGGGTTCAGTCACGTTCTGTTCAGGTAGTGGCAGGCATGATACCGCTCCCGCAGGATTGGGAAGCGGTGATCTCAGGAGGATTACTGGTATGCAAACTTGGAATAAGGCAAGAATGGGCGCGGCAATGATTGGCGCCGCATTCGTGGTGACGGCGTGTACAACGCTGGATCCCTATACACGCGAGGAGCGCACCGCGAGAGCGCAGCGACAGGCGGTGATCGGTGCCGCGGCCGGCGCTGCCGCTGGTGTGATCACCGGCGACAACTCCGTGGATCGCCGCAGACGCGCCCTGATCGGCGCCGGTCTGGGCGCACTGGCTGGTGCCGCGGTGGGCAACTACATGGACCGCCAGGAGGCTGCGCTTCGGGAGCGTCTGGATCGCACCGGCGTCAGTGTGACCCGCGACGGTGACGTCATCATTCTCAACATGCCCGGCAACATCACGTTTGCGACCAACAGTGCGGATCTGAACGCCAACTTCTTTGAAGTGCTGGATTCCGTAGCGCTGGTGGTCAACGAGTTCCAGCAGACAGTGGTGGAAGTGGCGGGTCACACCGACAGTACCGGCGGATTCGATCTGAACATGAATCTGTCACAGCGGCGTGCCGCATCGGTTGGTACGTATCTGCGCACACGCAACGTGCGGGCGGATCGTGTCATCGAGGTCGGGCACGGCCCGACGCGGCCGATCGCGACCAACGAGACGGTGGAAGGACGCGCGATGAACCGTCGTGTGGAGCTGACGCTGTTCCCACTGGTCGATTCCTGATCGCCGGCTCAGCAAGGCAGCCGGTACGGCAGCAATAAAAAAGGGCGTCCGGCCGTGGCCGGACGCCCTTTTTCGTATGGCCGTTGCCCTGCGAGCGATGCCTGCCGGTCAGGCAACCATCATCGTCTTGAGCTTGCCGATCGCGTTGTTCTCGATCTGGCGTATACGCTCGGCGGAGACCGAGTATTCGGCCGCCAGTTCATGCAGCGTGGACTTGGATTCGCTCAGCCAGCGACGCGCCAGTATCGAACGGCTGCGGTCGTCCAGCTTCGCAAGCGCCTGTTCCAGCCTGTCGCTGGCGTCGGCATCCCAGTCGTCGCGCTCGATGGCTTCGGCGGGATCGCTGCCGGCACTGGGAAGATAGGCCGCCGGCGCGTAGCTGGCTTCCTCGTCTTCCAGTGGTGAGGGATCGAAAGATACATCGTGGCCGCTGAGCCGCTGTTCCATCTCGGTGACTTCCCGAGTGCTCACGCCCAGGTCGCGGGCCACGGCTTCGGTTTCCTCGCGCGACAGCCAGCCAAGGCGCTTCTTGGACTTGCGCAGATTGAAGAACAGCTTGCGCTGTGCCTTGGTGGTGGCGACTTTCACCAGCCGCCAGTTGCGCAGCACGAATTCGTGAATTTCGGCGCGGATCCAGTGCACCGCGAAAGACACCAGGCGGACGCCCACGGCGGGATCGAAACGCTTCACGGCCTTCATCAGACCGACATTGCCTTCCTGAATCAGGTCGCCCAGTTGCAGGCCGTAGCCGCCGTAGCCGCGTGCGATATGTACGACGAAGCGCAGATGGGCGAGAACCAGCGAGCGGGCGGCTTCCAGGTCGTTGTGGTCCCTGAGGCGGGTGGCCAGCTCACGCTCTTCCTCCGCGCTCAAAACCGGCACGGAATTGACTGCATGAATGTAGTGGTCGAGCGTGCCGAGTGGTCCACTCAGCATGTGCTCGGCGTTTCGCGGAGCAAGCGCGGTTGTCGTCATGGCCAGCAATTCTCCCTTCAGTCGCGGATTCTAGCACTCACGGCTTTAGAGTGCTAAGCCTGTCGCCGGTTCCGTGACCCGGTTAACGCCAGCGTGTCAGCTGGGCTCGATGGCCCGCAGATGACGCGCCGTGGCGATTCCCGCCCCGGCCCAGCCAAGCGCCGCGCCACCGCCGATCAATGTCAGCAGGTCGCGACCGCCAAGGCCCGTGAGGCGGAACGAGCTGTCGTACAGCGCCGCCAGGCGGCCGACCGGCGCGGACAGCAGCCACAGGGTTGCGCCAATCAGCAAGCACGCCGCCAGTGCACCGCCAAGTCCGTACCAGAACCCCAGATACAGGAACGGCCGGCGTATGAAACCATCGCTGCCGCCCACGAGCTTCATCACCTCTATCTCGGTGCGGCGGTTGTTGATTTCAAGGCGGATCGTATTGCCGATCACCAGCGCCACGGCCGCAGCGAGCAGCAGCGTGGCGATGTTCACCACCCGGCCGGCCAGAGACAGAATGGCCCGCAGCCGCTCCACCCAGGCCGTATCGATCTGCACCAGGTCGGTTTCCGGCAGTGCATCCAGTGCCGCGGCCAGCGCGGCGACATCGGTGTCAGGGCCGCTGGCTGGCCGTACCACCAGCGCATGTGGCAGCGGGTTGTCATCCAGGGCGTCGATGAGCTCGGCGATCCCCGAGCGGGCGCGAAATTCGGCCAGGGCGGTATCGCGGTCGACGAACTCCACTGCGGCGACGTCGTCGCGGGCCTCGATTCGGCCGGCGAGTTCGGCGGCCGAATCACCAGTCGTGTCCAGCCCCAGATACACCGTGAAATCAGCGGCATGTTCCCAGGCGGAACTCAGCGCGGTGGCATTGCCGACCAGCACTCTGAGCCCGCCCGGCAGTGCCAGCGCGATCGCGATGACGATGACCGTCATGGCGGTGGCGACCGGCTGTCGAGCCAGGCGGCCCATTGCCGACAGCGCATTCTGCGCGTGCAGCATCAGGTAGCGGCTGAGAAAGCGCGGCATGGCCGACTACCTCGGACGCCACGCCGGGTCGGCGTCGTCAATGAACCGGCCTTCATCGGATGCGATCTGGCCGCCAACCAGCTTGATGCGGCGGTGATGCAGGCGATCGATCAGTTCCAGGTCGTGGGTGGCGATCAACAACGTTACACCCACTTCGTTGAATCGCTCGAACAGCTGCATGATTTCCAGCGACAGGTCGGGATCGAGGTTGCCGGTAGGCTCGTCGGCGATCACGATATCCGGACGCACAGCAACGGCGCGCGCGATACCCACGCGCTGCTGCTCGCCGGTGGACAGCGTGACCGGTTCGTGGCGTTCGCGCCCGAGCAGGCCCACCTGGTCGAGCGATGCGCGCACGCGCCGTTCGATTTCACGACGCGACAGGCCGGCAATCACCAGCGGCAGGGCGACATTGTCGAACACGCTGCGGTCGTACAGCAGCTTGTGATCCTGAAACACAATGCCGATCCGTTGCCGGAACCGTGGTATGCGGCGGCGGCGTACGCGCGCGGTATTCTGGTTGTTGATCAGCACCGCGCCGCGCGAAGGCCGCTCGATCAGCGCGATCAGTTTCAGCAGCGTGCTCTTGCCGGCACCTGATGGCCCGGTGAGGAACACCATTTCGCCGCGCTCGATCATGAAGCTGACGCCACTGAGTGCCTCATGACCGTTCGGGTAGCGTTTGATGACGTTGTCGAAACGAATCAAGGCCGCCCGTCCCCCAGCAGCGCGCGCGCGAAGTCGCGTGCATCGAACACGTCCAGATCGTCTATGCCTTCGCCTACGCCGACGAAGCGGACAGGCACGCGCAGCCGATCGGCAATGGCGAGCACGATGCCGCCCTTCGCGGTGCCGTCGAGCTTGGTGATCACGATGCCGGTAACGCCCATGCGCTGATGGAACTGCACTGCCTGGACGAGCGCATTCTGGCCCTGACTGCCATCGAGAACCAGCAGCGTTTCGTGCGGCGCATCCGGATCGAAGCGCTGTGCCACGCGCCTGACCTTTTCCAGCTGATCCATCAAGCCGGCAGCGGTGTGCAATCGACCGGCCGTGTCGGCCAGTACCACATCGATGTCGCGTGAGCGGGCGGCAGTGAGCGCGTCGTGCACGACCGCGGCGGGGTCGGCACCGTGTGCCTGGCCGATGAAATGCGCGCCCGAGCGTTGTGCCCAGGCCTGCAGCTGTTCGGTGGCGGCGGCGCGAAACGTATCGCCAGCGGCCAGCAGCACCGAGTGTCCGTCGGATTGCAGTTTGTGTGCGAGCTTGCCGAGCGTCGTGGTCTTGCCGGTGCCGTTTACGCCCACGGCGAGGATCACGAACGGCCTGCGGGCGCAGTCCGGCCGCAGCGGCTGTGCCAGCGGCTCGAGAATCTCGACGATGGCGTCTTCCAGCACGCCCGCCGCGCCGGCCGCGTCCTGCACGTCACGCCCTTTGGCACGCCGCAGTCTGTCGATCAGCCGGTTCGTGACCTCCACGCCAACATCCGCGCTGAGCAGGCGCGTCTCCAGCTCTTCGAGCGCTTCCTCGTCGATGCCGCGCGCAAACAGGCTGGCGAGGTCCGATGTGAACCATGCCTTGCCGCGGTTCAGGCGCGACTTGAGCTTGGAGAAGAACCCGGCGGCGGGCCGGGCTGATGGGTCGGTAGCCAATGAATGAAACCTCGGGAAATCCGGACCTCGGGACAGCAGAACCCGACAAAGGCAGGTTCAGGCAAGCAAAGCTCGAGCACAGGTCGCGGGGCACCGCCCCGGATCAGCCGGCACGGATCATGACATGCCGGACGGCCGATTATAGCGACTGCCATGGCAGATGCCCGGCCGCGTCGTTTATCCGCACCGACTGTCCGGATGCAATCCGGTTCTGGTACCTTGAGCGGTTAATGAAACGATCAGCCTCAGGACGACCACCCGCATCACGCCCGCAACGTGTCCGCATCATTGCCGGGCAGTGGCGTGGTACCCGCATTAACGTCCCCTTCGGCAACGAGGTGCGACCGACGCCCGATCGCGTGCGTGAAACGATATTCAACTGGCTGGGACCGCTGGTGGACGGAGCGCATTGTGTAGACCTGTGTGCCGGCACTGGCGTCCTCGGACTGGAGGCATTGTCGCGCGGCGCGCAGCATGCGCTGTTCATCGAACGCGATGATCGCCTTGCCGGGCAGCTGCGCGAGCAGCTGGAACGGCTGGGCGGCAACGGCGAGGTGGTGGAAGCCGACGCCCTGGCGTGGCTCAAGCGGCGACCGGCGCAGGCCGATGCCGGCGACGAGCCGTTCGACATCGCGTTTATCGACCCTCCTTACGTGACACCGGTCGAGCCGATCCTGGCGCTGCTGTCCCCGCTGCTGTCCCCGGCTGCAATGGTCTACCTGGAACGACCACGGGCCGACGGGCTGCCTGATGCGCCGGCCGGCATGTACTGGCACCGGCAGGCGACGGCTGCCGATGTGACTTACGGATTACTGATGATGCGACAGGCGGCTACAATGGATTCCATGACCAATCCTCACCGGAGCGTCCGATGAGCGTCGGCGCGATGTATCCGGGCACGTTCGATCCGATTACCCACGGACACGAAGATCTGGTACGCCGCTGCATGCGGCTGTTCGATCGTCTGGTCGTGGCGGTGGCGGCGAGTCCGAAGAAGGCCCCGCTGCTGAGCCTGGAAGAGCGAGTGATGCTTGCGCGGGAAGTGCTGGCGGGCCTGCCCGGCGTGACCGTAACCGGTTACGAAGGTCTCACCGTCGAGTTCGCGCGGCAGCACAATCTCGGCGCGATCATTCGCGGTCTGCGCGCGGTGTCGGATTTCGAGTACGAATTCCAGCTCGCGACCATGAACCGTCACCTCACCGACGCGGTGGAGACGGTGTTCCTTACACCCACGGAGCACTACACGTTCGTATCTTCCAGCCTGGTGCGCGAGATCGTGGAACTGGGTGGCGATGTGTCGGCCTTCGTGCATCCACATGTGGAGCGGGTATTGCAGTCGAAATTCGGGCGAGTGCCGGCATGAGGCCGGCAACACGGAGCAGGTACGCTGCTGCGGCATCGGCTGCGGTGCTGACACTGCTGATCGCCGCCGTTCCGACGGTTCATTCGCGCGAGCCGGTGTATGCCGACCGACACATGGTTGCGGCCGCGAATCCACATGCGGCGGCGGCCGGACTTGCGATCCTGCGTGTGGGTGGCAGTGCGGTGGACGCGGCGATTGCGGTGCAGCTGGTGCTGTCGCTGGTCGAGCCGCAGTCTTCGGGCATCGGTGGCGGCGCGTTCATGCTGCACTACCAGGCGCCCGACGCCGATGCCGCTGCGGATACCGCTGCCGACCCCGCTGCCGACCCCGCTGCCGACGCGAACCCGAATGCGGACGCCGGCAGGCCGCGGCTGACGTTCTACGACGGTCGCGAAACCGCACCGGCGGCCGCCACACCGGACATGTATCTGGACGCGGACGGCAATCCCGCCGGGTTCTTTGCGGTCGGCACCGCGGGACCCGCTGTCGGCGTGCCCGGTGTCATGCGGCTGCTGGCGCAGGCGCATCAGGATCACGGTCGCCTGCACTGGCAGACCCTGTTCGGTCCGGCGATCAGGCTGGCTGAAATGGGGTTCGAGGTGTCACCGCGACTGAACGGCTTGCTGACGCGGTTCGCCGGGTTCGCCTCGGTCCCCGAGTTTCGCGCCTATTTCTACGACGAGCAGGGAGCTCCGCTGGCGGCCGGCTATCGTCTGGTCAACACCGACTATGCGGACACGCTGCGGCTGCTGGCGACCGAAGGCGTGGAGCCGATGTACAGCGGTGAGCTGGCGGAGCGCATCGTCGCGGCGGTGCGCGACAATGACATTGCACCGGGCCGCCTGACACTGGAAGACCTGGCAGCCTACGAGGCACGTGTGCAGGAGCCTTTGTGCACGCCGTACCGCGACTGGCAGGTCTGTGGGCCGCAACTGCCATCGTCGGGTGGTGTGACGGTGCAGCAGATTCTCGCGCTGCAGGCGTCGCTGGGTGCGCCCGCCTACGCCGAGAATCCGGTGCAGGCCATTCACCTGCTGGCTGAGGCCAGTCGCCTGGCGTTCGCCGATCGTAATCTGTATCTGGCCGATGCGGACTTCGTCGATGTGCCGGTAGCGGGCCTGCTGTCTCCAACCTATATCCGCGAGCGCGCATCGCTGGTCGGCCGAGAGCGAGCGATGCCGTCGGTCACCGCCGGCAGTCCGCCGCAGATCACAGCCTGGAATTACGCATCTGCGCCACCGCAGGACCTGATGTCCACCAGCCACTTCTCCATCGTTGATCAATGGGGCAATGCCGTATCGATGACGACAACGGTGCAGTCCACCTTCGGCAGTCAGCTCATGGTCGGCGGATTTCTGCTGAACAATCAGCTCACCGATTTTTCGTTCGTGCCGGAGATCGATGGCCGGCCGGTGGCGAATCGTGTCGAGGCGGGCAAGCGGCCACTGAGCAGCATGGCGCCATCGCTGGTGCTCGACGACGAGGGGCGGCTGTCGTTCGTCATCGGTTCACCGGGCGGCACACGCATCATCGGCTACGTGGCAAAGACGCTGCTGGCCGTGCTGGACTGGGGTATGAACGTGCAGGAGGCCATCTCCGCGCCGCATGTGATCGCGCAGACCGGGACGATCGAACTGGAAGAGGGCAGCGGGCTGCTGGAGCATGCCGATGCACTGCGTGCGCTTGGTCATCAGGTGGCGGCGCGGCAGCTGAACAGCGGGCTGCACGGCATCGCCGTTACCCACCGTGACGGTGAGCGAAGGCTTGCCGGTGGTGCCGATCCGCGCCGTGAGGGTCTGGTGCTCGGCGACTGACCCGGCTTCGACGTTATCGTGTTCATGAAGCGGTGCTCATGAGCAGTACGGGACGTGTCAGCGCTGGCAGCGGGGGCACCAGTAGACGGCGCGCTGGCCGATGGCTTCGCGTCTGATTATGGCGCCGCAGCGCCGGCATGGGGTGTTGCCGCGACCGTACACGTCGAGTGTGTTCTGAAAGTAGCCGGGTTTGCCGTCGCCGCCGACGAAATCGCGCAGCGTGGTACCGCCCTGCGTCAGCGCGTGTTCCAGCACATCGCGGATCGCCACGACCAGCGGTTCGAAGCGGCGGCGCGCAATGCGTCCGGCCGCGCGCAGCGGGTGGATGCCGGCGCGGAACAGCGCTTCGTTGACGTAGATGTTGCCAAGCCCGGCCACGACCTGGCCATTCATCAGGTGCTGCTTGATCGCCACGCGCCGGCCGCGCGAGCGCTGCCACAGATAGGCCGCGGTGAAGTCATCGCCGAGCGGTTCGGGGCCGATGTTGCGCAGCAGCGGATGCTGCCGGGGATCGTCGGCGTGGTGCAGGCTGCCGAAGCGTCGCGGATCGTTGTAGCGGACACACCCGCCTCCCTCGAGCAGCAGGTCGAAGTGATCGTGGGGCTTCACGGGCACCGGCTCCGTCAGAAAGCGCAGACTGCCCGACATGCCCAGATGCACGATCAGCGTGCCGGCGTCGGTGTGGATCAGCAGATACTTGCCGCGACGGCCCAGTCCGGTGATCGGCCGACCCTGAATCCGCCGGGCAATGTCGGTTGCGATCGGCCAGCGCAGCCGCGGTTCGCGCACCTGCAGCGAGGCAATCGTGCGGCCCTCCAGCAACGGCGCCAGGCCGCGGCGCGTGGTTTCAACTTCCGGCAGTTCAGGCATCACGCCAGCATATCGGCCAACGGCCGATGCGCGCCAGCCAACAATTCGGCGTGTGGCGTCAGGCTCCGCAAGGCGGTATGAGACGAAACGAAGGAACTGTGAGGCGGTTCCCGGTGTCTGTTTGGAGCGCAATTCGGTGATCAGCTATAGTGGCTGTTCCCCCAACCAACGCTACAGGCGAATACCAACGTGGACTTCATCTACACCCATTTCTACGGCCTGGCCAATCTCGGCTTCTGGGGCTACGTGGCTGTCACGCTGCTGACCATGCACGTGACCATGATGTGCGTGACACTGTACTACCATCGCGATCAGGCACATCGTTCTGTCGACCTGCATCCCTGGATACGCCACTTCTGCCGATTCTGGCTGTGGATGAACACCGGTTCGTCGACGCGCGAATGGGTGGCGGTACATCGCAAGCATCACGCCTATACCGAAAAGCCCGGCGATCCGCACAGCCCGCGGCTGTTCGGCCTCAAGCGCGTGCTGCTGGAAGGCGCCGAGCTGTATCGCGCCGAGTCCGCGAAGCCCGAGACGCTGGCCAAGTATGCCAAGGGCACGCCGAACGACTGGCTCGAGAACAATCTCTACACGCATCCGTCACGCAGCTACTACGGCATCGCGCTGCTGCTGGTGCTCGACCTGATCGTGCTCGGCGTGCCTGGCATCATCGTGTTTGCGTTCCAGATTGCGAACATGCCGGTGATGGCGGCCGGTATCGTCAATGGTCTGTGTCATGCGAAGGGCTACCGCAATTTCGAAACCGACGATGCGTCCACCAACCTGTGGCCCATCGGTGTCGTCGTAGCCGGCGAAGAGCTGCACAACAATCACCACGCGTTCCCCAGTTCGGCACGATTCTCGATGCGCCGCCATGAGATCGATCTGGGCTGGCTGCATCTGAAGGTGCTGGCGGCACTGGGCCTGGCGAAGATCCGCCGGGTGGCTTCCATGCCGGAGCTCGAGGCCGGTGAGCGTTCCGGTGCCGGCGCGGTGGCGGAAGGTGCGGCGGCTGAACTGGATGCGCTGCGTGCCATCATCGTGCACCGCATGCATGTATTGCGCGCCTATACCTATAACGTGACGCTGCCCATCCTGCGTCGTGAGCTGTCCCACCGCGGCAATGCAGGTTCGGTGGTGCGTGCGGCGCGACGGATGCTGGCGTGGCAGCCGCATATGCTGGACGAACGTTCGCGTGAGCATCTGTCCGAGCTGGTGCAGAGCCATCCCGGTCTGCGTACGGTGCTGGAGTACCGCAACGAGCTGAAGAGTCTGTGGGAAGGTGCGCACACCAGCAACGACAAGCTGCTCGCGGATTTCAGGGAATGGTGCGCGCGGGCCGAGGCCAGCGGTATCCATGCACTGGAAGACTTTGTGGCCTATCTGAAGTCGTTCCGACCGATGCCCGACCCATCGACTGCGCGGGCGTAGCACGAAGGCCGCAACGAACGCGCCCGAGAAAGCACGCCCGGAAAGCAGAAAGCCCGTGATGACGGACCGCTCAGGCGGTGCGTCATCACGGGCTTTGTTGTCTGCGGCATCCTGGCCCGTGCGGGCGGCAGGCGGGGCCTACTTGATCTTGGTTTCCTTGTAGATCACGTGCTGACGCACGCGCGGGTCGTACTTCTTCACTTCCATCTTTTCAGGGTGAAGACGACGGTTCTTCGTGGTCGTGTAGTAGTGTCCCGTACCAGCGGTGGACATCAGTCGAATTTTATCACGCATGGCTGCCGTTCTCTCTTCAGAATTTCTCGCCGCGCTCGCGCAGCCGGGCGATGACCTTCTCGATGCCGAGCTTGTCGATGATCCGCAGGCCCTTGCTCGATACGCGCAGGCGCACGAACCGCTTCTCCTTCTCCAGCCAGAAGCGCTGGGTATGGAGATTGGGCAGGAAACGCCGACGCGTCTTGTTGTTCGCGTGCGATACGTTATTTCCCGTCATCGGGCGCTTACCCGTAACCTGACAGACCCTGGACATCTCGCCATCCTTAAAAGTGCGTTTCGCAAGGGGTCGGCACTATACCGATTGCCCGCGGGGCGGGCAAGCGAGCGATTCCGGCTACAGCCAGCCCCTTTCGGCCAGAGAGACATGCCCACCCCGGCTGACGACCAGGTGGTCCAGCAGCCGTACGTCGACCAGCGCCAGCGCCTTGGCCAGTTTCAACGTGATGCCGCGGTCTGCTTCGCTGGGCTCGGCGACCCCGGACGGGTGATTGTGGCCGATGATGACGGCCGAGGCATTGTTGTGCAACGCCCGTTTCAGCACCTCGCGCGGGTACACCGCCGCGCCATCGATGGTGCCGCGAAACAGCTCCTCGTAGCGGATCAGCCGGTGCCGGGTGTCCAGAAACAGGCAGCCGAACACCTCGTGCGGCAGATCTGCCAGACGCGCGTGGAAGAAGCGCACCGCGTCTTCGGGCGCACGCAGGGTGCCGCCGCGGTCGGCAGGTTCGGCCAGATAGCGCCGACCCAGCTCCACCGCGGCATGCAGTCGGGCGGCACGCGCCGGACCCATGCCGCGCGCCTGGGCAAGTTCCACGGTGCTGCGCTGCAGCAGCACCGGCAGTCCGCCCCAGCGCTTGAGCAGGTCGTGAGCGATGCTCAGCGCGTTGCTGCCGGCACAGCCGGTGCCCAGCAATACCGCCACCAGCTCACCATCCGAGAGGCTGGCTGGTCCCTGCCGCAGCAGTCTTTCCCGCGGTCGCTCCGACAGCGGCCACTCTCCTATACTCATCGGGCATTCCCTGTCCGTTACCACCGGGGTACATCCTCACCTCGGCGCTGTCCCGTCCAGAAGGCTCATATGTCTGCGTGTGCTGTAGAAATCGCCACCGCGACGGCGGTAAGCTGAGTGCGCGGCCAATAACGGCCGCTGTCCATGCCATCACCCGACCTGAAATGACGAACATTCCCACTTCGGCTGCCACGGCCTCGACGCCACCCCGCGTGCTGGTCGGCGTCACAGGTGGCATCGCTGCCTACAAGACGCCCGAGCTGGTGCGTCGGCTGGTTGATCGTGGCTGCCAGGTGCAGGTGGTGATGACACGCGCCGCGCACGAGTTCGTGACGGCAATGACGCTGCAGGCAGTGTCCGGCCGGCGCGTGCGCACCGACCTGTGGGATCGTGACGCTGAAGCCGGTATGGGGCATATCGAGCTGGCGCGCTGGGCGGAGACCGTCGTGGTCGCGCCGGCCAGCGCGCATTTCATGGCCCAGCTGGCCTCGGGACTGGCTCCGGATCTGCTCAGCACGCTTTGCCTGGCCACGCGCGCGCCGCTGCATCTGGCGCCGGCGATGAACCAGGCCATGTGGGCGCACCCGGCCGTGCAGCACAACCGCGGCCTGCTGGCGGGGCGAGGTGTGGAAATACTCGGCCCCGGCGACGGCGCGCAGGCCTGTGGCGATACCGGCCCTGGCCGCATGCTGGAGCCCGATGACATCGTGGCCCGACTGCTCGGGCCTGGCCTGCGCCTCAACCCGCGCCTGCTGGCAGGTCGGAAAATCGTGATCACCGCGGGTCCGACGCGCGAGCCCATCGATCCGGTGCGTTACATCACCAACCGCAGTTCCGGGAAAATGGGATTCGCGCTGGCGGCGGCGGCCCGTGAAGCGGGGGGCGAAGTGGCCTTGATCGCCGGTCCGGTGGCGCTGGGTGCGCCGGCGGGCGTGCGGCGCGTGAATGTGGAGACGGCCGCGCAGATGTATCAGCGCGTTCATGAAGAGCTCGCCGATACCGATATATTCATCGGCTGCGCGGCGGTGTCCGACTACCGGCCGGCCACGGCCAGCGCCGAAAAGATCAAGCGCAGCGCCGATACCATGGAGCTGGCGCTGGTGCGCTCCGAAGACACGCTGGCCAGTGTGGCGGCCCTGAAGAATCCGCCGTTCACGGTCGGGTTCGCGGCCGAGACCCAGGATGTGGAACGGCATGCGCGCGACAAGCTGGCTCGCAAGCGCGTAAACATGATCGCCGCGAACCGCGTCGGCCCGGACTGCGGGTTCGACACCGAGACCAATACGCTGACCGTTTATTGGGATGGCGGCGAATCGGCGCTGGGCGAAGGCAGCAAGGCTGTGCTGGCACGTCGCCTGATAGAACTGGTCGCCGAGCACTTTGGGGCCTTGCAACATGATGCGCGTGCGTGCCGCACGGACGCTGACGGATCGATTCCGCGATGAGTGATCCTGTGCGCCGCCAGGTGCAGCTGAAGGTGCTCGATCCACGGCTGGGCACCGCAATTCCATTGCCGGCACCGGCCACCGGCGGCTCGGCCGGTGCGGATCTGCGTGCCTGTCTGGATGAAGCACTGGAACTTGCGCCCGGCGACTGCCACCTGATCCCCACCGGTATTGCGATTCATCTGGATGATCCGGATCTTGCGGCGCTGATCCTGCCGCGTTCCGGGCTGGGCCACAAACACGGCATCGTGCTGGGCAATCTCGTCGGGCTGATCGATTCGGACTATCAGGGCGAGCTGATGATCTCCTGCTGGAATCGCGGCCAGAGCCCGTTCCGGATCGAGCCGGGCGACCGCATCGCACAGCTGGTGATCGTGCCCGTGGTTCCGGCCACGTTCGAGGTTGTGGATCGCTTTACCGGCAGCTCTCGCGGCGCAGGAGGATTCGGTCACACCGGCACACGGTAGATGCCGATCTCGCAGCTGCGCGGTGCGCGACCAGGCGCGAATCAGCGCGGTTCAGCTGCCTCTGAGTTCTCTGAAGCGGGCGATATCGCGGGCGAAATTCGTACGCAGTTGTTCCTGCTCTTCGCGGATGCGGCGCAGCGAGTCTTCGTAGACGTTGATCGAGCCCAGGGTGTCGGAGATTTCCCGCGCGAGATTGTTCGGTATCGGCGGCGCGTCCTCGCGTTCATTGTACGGGCTGTAGCGATTGGCCTCGACATGCAGACGCTGCAGGCGTTCCCTGAGGCTCCTGAGGTAGATGTCGGTGACCTGGATCTGCGATTCCAGCAGCTCCAGGCGCTGGTCGCGAAGACGCTCGATGTCTTCCACGGTGAGGTAGGTGTCGAGCAGCATGCGGTCGCGGCGTGCGACATCGGCGCGGTCGCGACGCTCCTGTTCGACCACACGAGCCGCTTCGGCCTGAGCCGCACGCTCCTCGTCGGTGAGTGCGCCTTCCTCGAAACCGACACGGATACCCTGACTGTTGAGCACATGGCGGCTGCGGTCGGCGTATTCAGGGGGAACGCGGTCGCCGAAGTGCACGACGCCCTCGTCGTCCACCCAACGATACAGAGGCTGGGCGAATATGACCGATGCCGGTACAGCCATCAACAGAATGGCGGCAACGGCGATGCGTAGTTTGGCAGCCACTTATGTTAACTCAATCCGATCCGCTTACCGCACAGGTATACCAGATCCGTACCCGAAAGAAAGGGAAGCGCCGGAATTTTGCGTCAATCTGCGAACGGTGTACGGTTTCTCAATCGTGCCTGGCCCCGTAGCGATTGCGGTAGGCCCGCACCGACGGCAGCTGTGCGGCGTAGTCCGGGTCCTCTTCCAGGTGATCGACGAGATCGGTCAGTGTCACGATACTGCGTATCGGCACGCCCAGATCCTGTTCCAGCTCGTCGGTTGCGGCCACCTTGCTCTTGGAACCCACTTCCTCGCGGTCCAGCGCCACAAGCACGCCGGCCGGTGTGGCACCGGCATCGCGAATCAGCGCCAGCACCTCCTTGATGGCCGTTCCGGCTGTGATCACGTCGTCCAGAATCAGCACGCGCCCCTGTAATGGCGCACCGATGATGGACCCGCCTTCGCCGTGTGTCTTGGCTTCCTTGCGGTTGAACGCGAACGGGAAATCGCGGTCGTAGAGTTCGGCCAGCACCGCGGCGGTGAGCGCGACCAGCGGTATGCCCTTGTACGCGGCACCGAACAGCATATCGAACTCGATGTCTTCGATCGCCTCCACCGCGCCGGCATAACAGCGGCCGATCTTTGCGGCGGCATAGCCGGTGCTGAATCGCCCGGCATTGAAGAAATAGGGACTGATGCGCCCTGACTTGAGCTTGAACTCACCGAACTGGAGCACTTCCAGCTCCAGCGCCGTATCCAGAAATTCAGTCTTGTAAGCTTTCATGGAACCTCGCCCGCAACTGCCGGGCTATCATACAGTGCCGCCACAGAAGACAGCACGGGCGGGTCGCTACCTGGAGGTATCCTGGTGATGAACAGTTGGGAGCGGAGACCTGGTGTGGCGAGCCGATTCCGTCGGCTCGGCCTGTCTGCGCTGGCGCTGGCGGCAACCGCGTGCGGCGGTGGTGGTGGCAGCAGTGTGCCGGGATTCACGGCGTCGCCGGGGCCGTTGCTCGAGCCCTGGGTGCCCGGGCAGTTTCGGCCGGCCGCAACATTCGCGGCGTACTGTGAGGTGCCGCGCAGCGGTGTTGATCCGTCCACCGGCCTGCCGTTCGCCGATCGTCCAGGGTCACAGCTGCACGAGAACAACTGGCTCAGGTCGTGGAGCAATGACTATTATCTGTGGTACGACGAGATCGTTGATCGAAACCCGGCCAATTACTCGACTCCGGCCTATTTCGACCTGCTGCGCACCTTCGAACTGACACCGTCGGGACGGGAAAAAGACCGATTCCACTATTCGTTCCCGACCGACGTCTGGCAGGCGCAGGCACAGTCCGGCATCACAGCCGGCTATGGTGTGCAGTGGGCGATCCTGGCCGGGACGCCGCCGCGCGAGGTGGTCGTTGCGTACACGCACTCCGATTCACCAGGCGGCGACGCGCTGATGCGGGGCACGCAGGTGCTCGCCATCGACGGCATCAGCGTGGTGCTTGCCACCACGGCGTCGGAGATCGAGTTCCTCAACGCCGCACTGTTTCCCGCGGTGCCCGGCGTTGAGCATAACTTTGAAGTGCGGGATCCGGGAGCTGCCGAATCCCGCAGCGTGACACTGACCTCCGCGATCGTGCAGATTCAGCCGGTGCAGCATGTCAGCGTGCTGGATACCGCTTACGGCCGGGTCGGTTATCTTCACTTCACCGACCACATCGCCACCGCCGAACAGCAGCTGATCGACGCCATGACGATGCTTGCCGCCGAACAGGTCCACGATCTGGTGCTGGATATCCGCTACAACAGTGGCGGGTTTCTGGCGATTGCGAGCGAACTTGCCTATATGGTGGCAGGTCCGGCCGCCACCGCCGGTCGAACCTTCGAAAGGCAGCGATTCAACAACAAGCACGCCAATGTGCACCCGTTCACCGGCGCCGCGGTTGCACCGCTGCCGTTCCTGAACGTCGCTCTGGGGTTGTCCGCCCCGCCCGGCACACCGTTACCGACCCTCAACCTGTCGCGCGTGTTCGTGCTGACGGGCGGCGCCACCTGTTCGGCCAGCGAATCGCTGATCAACAGCCTGCGTGGCGTGGATGTGGAAGTGATCCAGATCGGTACGCCAACCTGCGGCAAGCCTTACGGCTTCTACCCTGCGGACAACTGCGGTACCACGTACTTCTCGATCCAGTTCCAGGTCGAAAACGAGAAGGGGTTCGGTGATTTCGGCGAAGGGTTCACACCGTTGCCGGACACGGGCCCGCCGGGCGCCACCACACCGGGTTGTCTGGTGTTCGACAGGTTCATGCATGAGCTCGGTGATCCGCAGGAAGTCAGACTTGCGGCGGCGCTGGAGTACCGCATCAGCAGCAGCTGCTCCGGCGCCAGCGGCGCCGCCGTGCCGCATCTGTCCAAGCCCGCGGATGCGGCAATCCGGGAGCCGGTGATACCCAAGCCGTTCTGGTTGCAGGAACGCATCGAAGCGCCGCTGCCATGAGGCGGCCCTCACTGCCGTTCGTTGTCGCGTTGGCGGCATTCGCGGCCGGCTGTGTGGCGCCGAACGGCGTGAGTCGGGCGGGCGTGATGGTCGATCCGACGCCCGCTGCCAGGTCGGAGCTGACTGAGGTGGTATCGGCTGCATTGGGCGGCGTGCCAATCACGCTGGCGGACGATGCGCTGACGGCCTCTTCGGTGCTGGTGATCGAACGCAGTCTGCCGCGCGGACTGGACGTGCCGCCGGTGGGCGGGCGCAACATGGAGACACCGGTCACGTTCAGACTGATCGCTGCCGGTTCGCGCTGCGTACTCGAGAATCAGGGCAACGGACGTCGCTGGACGCTGCGCGAATCGCGCTGCCGCGCACTGTGAGACCTTGGCGGCCACACGACCGGCAAGGCCGGAGTAAGGCCGACTAAGCCGACTTGCGGCTGAAGAACGCACCCATGCGTCGCGTCAGCGTGTGGCGGATCGAGATCAGCAGCACCAGGCTCGGAATCACCATGATGGTGGTGAGGAAGAAGAACACTGCCCAGCTGTCGAGCCAGTCCACCATGAACCCGCTGCCGGCGGCCAGTGTCGTGCGGCTGAGATTGCCCAGCGACGCCATCAGAGCGTACTGCGTTGCCGTATACACCTTGCTGGTGAGGAACGAGATGAACGCCACGAACGCGACCGTCGAAAACGCCGTGGTGAAGTTGTCGACGACAACAGCGAACGCGAACAGATTGAGATTCGGGCCGACGACGGCCATCAGCGAATACACCAGATTCGCCAGCGCCATGGCGATGCCGCTGATCAGCAGGCCGCGGAAGATGCCCATGCGCACATTGATCAATGCGCTGAGGAAGATGAACCCCACCATCGTCACCCAGCCCATCATGCCGCTGATCCAGCCCACCTCCTGCGCGGTAAAGCCGATCTCGCGGTAGAACACCGCTGCCATGCGGCCCATGAAGGCTTCGCCGATCTTGAAGAGTACGATGAAGCCGAGGATCGCCAGCGCCAGCTTCCAGCCGTTTCGGCGGAAAAACTCCACGAACGGCTGCACCACCGTCGTGCCCACCCACGCGCCGGTCCAGGCGGCAAGGTAGGAGCCGCCGCGTGCCGTCAGCAGTTCGCGCAGACGGGCTTCATCGGCGGCCTGACGTGCTTCGCGATCGGACTTCGGTTCGGGCAGACACAGTGTGATGATCAGCAGCAGCAGTGCGATGCCGGCAAGGAACTGATAGGCCAGCGACCAGTTGTCGGTGTGCCCGGCGATGAAGAAGGCGCAGGCGCCGGGCAGACCGGCGCCGGTCCACCAGCCGGCCGCGGTGGCCGCCGAGCCGGCGGCCATCTTGCGGTCTTCCTCGCGCGGGATGGTTTCGATGCGGTAGGCGTCGATGGCCACGTCCTGGGTGGCGGCCGAGAACACCACGAACGCGGCGGACAGCGCCACGGCGGTCACGCCCAGCGCCAGATCCACGAGCGCAATGCAGGCCGTGCCGACGACGATGCCCGCCTGTGCCAGCAGGATCCAGCCGCGCCGCTGCCCGAATCGCCGGCACAACACCGGCAGGCGCAGGCGATCCATCAGCGGTGCCCAGAGGAAATTCAGCGCGAAGATCACCGTGACACTGCCGAGCACACCGATGCTGGCGCGCGACAGTCCCGCCGACGACAGCCAGAAGCTGAATGTGCTGCCGATGACGGCCCATGGAAAGCCGCTGGCGAAGCCCAGTGCAAAGATGTAGGCGAGACGACGGTCCAGGAACAGGCGCAGGTAGCCGGTTTCGGCGGCGGGTGCTGGGTCGTCACGCATGGCCGCGTATCATACGCGGTAATACAGATCCGTCACTTCATGCCCGAGCCTGCGGCCGCGCCGCTCGAAACGGGTTGGCGGCCGGAAGGCCAGCGCGTCGTGCTGCAGCTCAGCCGGGTTTGCCGTGCTGAACTGTGGCGCCGCTTCCATGACTTCGCGGCAATGGCGCGTGTAGTCGTCCCAGTCCGTGGCGATGTGGAACAGACCGCCCGGTTTGAGAATGCGCGCAATGCCCGCAGCGAAGTCCGGCTGCAGGATTCTGCGTTTGTGATGACGCTTCTTCGGCCACGGGTCGGGGAAGAACAGGTTGACCGCGTCCACGCTGTCATCGGCGAGCCGGTTCGCGATCACGTCCACGGCGTCGCGGTCGGCGATGCGGACATTGGTGAGATCCGCGCGTCCCAGCAGCACCAGCAGATGACCGATGCCCGGCTCGTGCACCTCGATGCCCAGATAGTCCATATCCGGGTGATTCACCGCACAGGTATACAGCGCCTCGCCGTCGCCGAAGCCGATCTCCAGCACGCGCGGCGCATCGCGCCCGAACAGTGCGGGCAGGTCGAGCACTTCGGGCTCGGGCGGAACCGCCCAGCGTGGCATCAGGTCTGTGAGTGCGCGCTGCTGGGCCGTTGTGATACGGCCAGGCCGACGCACGAAGCTGCGTATCCGGCGGTGGTGTGTGGTTTCCATGCGGGTATTCTATGCGCGCGGCAGTTGCGGTATTGTCCCGTTGCTGCGGCACGCAGCCCGGAGCTTCCGGCACGCGGGTGTAGTTCAATGGTAGAACCTCAGCTTCCCAAGCTGATGACGTGGGTTCGATTCCCATCACCCGCTCCACTGCAACATTCCGCGGAAATCCGTGGACGGCCAGGAAGCGCTGTAAGTCGTTG
>JBJHBP010000030.1:14590-24312 GCA_050485545.1 Gammaproteobacteria bacterium | reverse complement strand
GCCGCCACGTGCATGGCCAGGGGGCCAGGTATTCTCAAGCGCAAGCGGATCCAGAATCAGGTCGGCAAGCACCTGACACAAAGGCGCGTTTCTGCGCGTCTCGATGATGCCGATCAGCAGTTGGTAGTTGGTGTCGGATCAGGCGCTGGGTGATCTGCGTTTTCGTCATGAGCGTCAAAAGTCAGTGGTCTGAATCGGAGGGTATACTGGAGCCGGACAGCAGAACCAATATCACGCAAGTGGCGACCCGCCCGGGGGACGAAAAGCAGTTGAAACTCGCCAGCCCCGCCTTCGAAAACAACGAGCTCATGCCATCCCGGTATTCGCGCGACGGTGGCAACCTGCACCCGCCGCTGAGCATCGGCGGGGTGCCTGACGGGACCCGTTCTCTCGCATTGATCGTCGAGGACATCGACTCCCCGATCGGCACTTTCACGCACTGGCTGGTCTGGAACCTGCCGCCCGATATCAAGGAACTGGCGGAAGGCACATTGCCCGACGAGGGGCAGGTCGGGATGAACGGGTTCGGCGAAGTCCGCTACGACGGACCGTGTCCGCCGTCGGGCCGCCATCGCTATGTGTTTCGCCTCCTGGCCCTGGGTGAGCTGATCGACGCCGAAACCGGCGACCGGCGTGACCAGGTGGCGGCCGATCTCAGAAGCAACGTTCTCGCCGAGGCAACGCTGACGGGACGCTACGCGGCGGATTGATAAAACGACACAGCGCGTTGATCACGGAAGCCAGCATACAGGTCACAGGAAATTGCACGGCACAATGCGACGATCCAGAAGCAGATTGCGAAAATTTCTGAAGACGGTCGACTTCACCGTCTTTACAGTCGCGATGAGCGTGATCGTTGCATTCGTGCTGTTCGGCGCGCTGTTCCAGAACGTCGCGCAGAACACATTCAGCATTCTGCACGCATTCATCACCGAGTATTTCGGCTGGTATTACCTGCTGGCCGTAACCGGCTATCTTGTCTTCGCGTTGTGGCTGATGTTCAGCCGCTACGGGCGCATCCGGCTCGGGCCGGCAACCGAAAGACCGGAGTTCGGATTCACTACCTGGTTTGCGATGCTGTTCAGCGCCGGCATGGGCATCGGACTGATCTTCTGGAGTATCGCAGAACCGATCACCTATTTCGCCGACCCCCCATTGGGCGCCGCCTCGCCCGCAGAGGCCGCCGGCCAGGCCATGCTGTTTACGTTCTTCCACTGGGGTCTGCATGCATGGGCGATCTACACCATCGTTGCGCTCACGCTGGCGTACTTCAGTTATCGCTACCGCATGCCATTCACAATCCGCTCGATCTTCTACCCGATACTTGGCGACCGGATCTACGGACCGATAGGGCACGCGATCGACGTCCTTGCCGTGTTCGCGACACTGTTTGGACTGGCCACCTCACTCGGTCTGGGCGTGCTGCAGCTCAACACCGGGCTGAACATCCTCGCCGGGATCGAGGTTTCGGTAACGAACCAGGTGATCCTGATCGGTGTGATCACGGCGGTGGCTGTCGCGTCGGTTGTGTCGGGCCTGCATCGCGGGCTCAAGTGGATCAGCCTGTTCAACCTTGTGTTGATCACGCTGCTGATGACGTTCATCCTGGTCGTCGGGCCCACGCTGTTCAGCGTACGCTTCTTCGTCGACAGCATCGGCGAATATCTTCAGAACATTGTGTGGCTCAGTCTGTGGAATGATGCTGCCGGCGGCTCCGCTTTCCAGAAGGACTGGACCGTTTTCTATTGGGCCTGGTGGATCGCGTGGTCGCCGTTCGTCGGCATCTTCATCGCGCGCGTCTCGCGCGGCCGTACGATACGGGAGTTCGTCGCCGGCACGCTGCTATTGCCTACGCTGTTCGTGTTCGCCTGGATGAGCATATTCGGCGGGACCGCGCTGAATCTGGAACTGGCGGCCGGCGAAGCCGGGGCCGGCATCGTCGCAGCGGTATCCGACGACGTTACACAGGCGCTGTACGTCACGCTGGCCCAGCTGCCATGGGCCGGAATCACGTCGGCCGTGGCAAGCCTGCTGATCGCCACCTATTTCATTACGTCGTCCGATTCAGCCACCTACGTGGTCGACGCGCTGGTCACACGCGGCAGCAAGCGCTCGCCGACACGCCAGCGAGTGTTATGGGGTATTACCGAAGGCGCGATCGCTGCCGTTCTGCTGGTGGCCGGCGGCGAAGCCGCGCTGCAGGCGTTGCAGACCGCATCGCTGGTGACGGGCTTGCCGTTCTCGATCATTCTCCTGCTGATCGGCTACAACCTCGTTCGCACCCTGCGTCGGGAATTCGCCGTGCCGGGCATGCCCGGCAATCGCAACGCTCAGTCGTCATCCACGACGTGAATGCCCGCCTCCTGCATCCTGCGCAGTGCGGTCGCGGCCACGCACACATCCTGGGCCAGCCCGCCGCGCCCGAGTCGGAATCAATGCAATACGGCTGACCCAAGTCTATAATGGAACGTCCTGACTCAGGGAAAACAAGAGGCGCGGGACCGTGCGGTGGACGCTGCCAATCCTGGCCGGAGCAGCCTTCGGCTCACTCGTCGTTGCCATACTGCTGAGAAGCGACAGCGCCGGCGACCCACCTCCTGCGGCGACGACGCCGGCACTATCCATGCCTGCGTCCGCAGTCGAGAGCACTGCGCGGCAAGGCGAACTCACGCCCGACAGCCTGCCGGCCATGACCGACCCGCAGGGGCGAAGCGAAGCCCCACTCGCCATGCATGGGTCAAGCGAGGACTACCTGGCGGAGATCGACACGGTCACCGCGTCGCTTTCGCCGACGGCAGCCGTCAACTTCCGTATCCACGCCATCGTGAATCTTGGCGAGCACGACATGCAGGGTGCCCTTGCGGCTGCCATGGCATTGCCCGAGCATGAACAGCGTCGCCTCACGCTGGCACGCCTCGCTGCGAGGCTGGCCGAAACTGATCCGCTCGGCGCCATCGAGACTATCGGGAATATCAACGCACCGGATCTCGAACACGAGTTCCTCGCCGCGCTGCTCGATACATGGGCGGAGCGCGATCCGGCTCGTGTTTTCAGCTATCTGGAGTCGGCCGATCAGTCTCGTTTACCCGCGACCGAGCTCGCATTCCAGGCGCTCGCAGCGAGTAATCCCGACCGCCTGCTCGCCATTGCCGACAACCTTCGAAGAGACCTCGCAACGCTGGCGACGATCGCGGCGTTCGAAACCTTGATCGAACGAGACGCACCAGCGGCCCTCGCGCGAATCACTGCGTTGACGCCCGGCGCCAACAGAACGCGGCTCGAGACAACAGCCGCGGAAGTTTACGGTGAGCAGGATCCCGAAGCCGCCTGGGAATGGGCAACAACCCAGCGCGAAGCCCTGGCCTGGATCGGTGTCGTGAGAGGGATACAGAAAGTCGATCCGGATATGGCCTGGAGCATCATGTCGTCCCAGCTGTACAGCACTGACGGGCAGGTGCGTGCCGGGGCGCGCGAGTATCTGCTGAACTATGTGAATGCCATCGTCAATTCGGAGTCCACGGACGACATCATCATCGGTCTCGATCGCCTGCTGAGTCTCAACGATCCACAGGTCGATTCGCGCATGCAGACGAATATCCAGGCCTGGGCACGTCGCGACCCCGAGGCGGCACTCGACTGGTCACTCAGCAATCTGGATCGCGTCAACGCGGCCAACATTCTGGGCAATCTGAGCGCCGGGCTCGCGCGGACCAATGTCGACCTGGCGCGCCAGACGATCTTCGTTCTCGACGAGCAGCATCAGACCTCATGGGCAGCGGGCGTCGGACGGACACTGGCACAGGACGATCTCGCCGCAGCCAGGGCGTGGGCCTTCGAGTTTCCGGGCGGCGCACTCAGGGACGCCGGGCTGAATGAAGTCGTCAGAGCCGAGGTGCAGGGCGGCTCCGTCGACCGGCAACTCTTCGAACAGTTCAGTAGTGACAGAGCACGCGGTGAAGCGGCCGGCCTGGCTGCGCGTCTCCTCAGCTGCGAGGGGAATACGGCACTCGCGCGCGAGATTTCCACGGCTTACATCACCGAAAGACGGCTGCTTGAAGAAGTCGAGCGGCAGATCGCGGGCACCGGCTCGCCCGTCATCCAGATCAACTGCCAGCAGATCCGATGAAGCAGACCATGCTATTCGTCGTCGGTACGTGCCTGGGTGCGGTCGCCACCGTGCTCTACCTCGCCGTTTACTCCGGTCCATCCGTCTGGCCGTCCGCCGATTCATGGTCTGATCGCGCGGGCTTCCAGGACAATGCCGACAGCACACGCAGTGCCCTGGATTCGTGGGTGCGTGGCGGTGATACGCCTGACGACACACTGCGCGAAGTGCTGGCCACCGGGCCGGGGGCGCTACGCGAAAGTCATGTATCGGCGGCGGCCAGCGAGTGGGCATTCTTCGATCCGGCCGGATTCTTCGCCCATGCCGAGTCCGCGGATTCCATCGATGACCTGATTGCCGGGCTCAAGGTATTGATCGCCACGGATCCCGAGCGTGTGTTGACGATCGCTGCAAGATTCAACGGGCCGGATACACCCGCAATCAATGAACTCTATCTGCACGCCGTGCGCGGCATGGCAGGTCGGGATCCTTACGGCACGATTGCGCGCCTGGAAGGCCTCGCAACCGGGCCGCAACGTGGCGCGATCCTGGGCAGCATCGCCCAGGGGTTTGCGACGTTCGACGCGGACGCGGCGCTGGCCTGGGCGATGGCCGTCGTGCCGGCATCTGCGGAGGCGCTCGCCAAAGTCTTCGAAACGGTTGCCGCCACGGACCTGCTCCGCGCCTATGACATGACGCGGCGGGTGCAGGGCGGTGTCCCCAATGCACAAAGTCTCGGCATCGCGATGGCGGACGCGGCCTTGCGCAGCGGACAATCTCCCGCCTCGCTTGCGAATTCGCTCGCCGCGCGTGGCGAGCCGGATGCAGACAACCTGCTTTCGAGAGTGATGCAGCGGTGGACGATGCGCGAACCCGAGAGTGCCGTGGCATGGCTGGCGGGGAACGAGGCACACGTGACGGATGCGCTGACCAGTGCCATGGTGGGCCAGCTCGCCTTCGACGACGTCGCGCTCGCTGCCGAGCTCACCGGACGCGTGCCCCCCAATGCCAGGGATCAATGGCTGGATGCGGTCGCGTACCGCTACGGGCAGTTCGACCTGGATCAGGCCATGAACTGGCTCGCCGGATTCCAGGGCCAATCCGGTTACGACGCAATACTGGTGCGCGTGCTCAGCGGAGGTCTGATTTCGGATGCAGGATTCGTCGCGGACTATATCGAGACGTCCGGCATCGAATCTGATCGTGGCCTGATTCAGTCGGCGGCACGCGAGCTGGCCCAGCAAGACCCCGAGGCCGGCGTCCAATGGGCAATGCGGCTCGGCGATGCGGAGCGCTCCGCCTGGGCGATCGGGGCTGCGGTAGGTCGCTGGGCCGAGACGGACGTTGCGGGCGCGACGCGCTGGGCGCTGAGTCAGCCGCGCGGCAGGGAGCGCGATCAAGTCCTCGATGTGATGATGCTGATCAGCCCGGTTAACCCGGGCATAGATCCGACCGCGCTGTTCGGCGCCTACGATTCCGACGCGACCGCGCAGCGGACGCTCGCCGAGGTCATCTTTCGTTCAACCAGAGTGCCGCGCAACATGCTGGATGCTTCGCTTGCTCGAGCCGAGTCACTGCTGGAGCACTTGACCGATCCGGCTTTGAGGGAAAGGGCCGAAGAGCAGATTGCGACGGCCAGGTGAAACCCGTCACTTTCCTCGAGATTGGGCACGAGCAGAGCGGGGGCACCGACGCGTAGCGTCTTCAGCCCTCGCAACTGGCAGGGACGCAAGCGACGGCCGCTCGATATGTGGAGGTGTGCGATCATCAGTATTGCTGCGAGGACATCGGTGTCCATTGTCACTGCCCGAGCAGTTTTCACCTTCCGTGCGGGACTATGCAGAGTTGGCAGTACCTGAGCTTTTCGACTCAAGGGTGGATCATTTCGCCTCCGTGCGCAGTTGAACCTATTACGATGGCGAACGAGTATCAGCCGGGCGTAGTCTATTCGGGCGGAGTGAGTCCTCCGTTTTCGACTATCACACGTATACTGACCGATACTATCATGTGGCTTGTTAGGGAAATCCGATCCAACACGACTTTCCGGTATCGGGGATGGGGTCTTGGCGGCTGCTCTGCGGCGCGGCGGATGGTCGATACGGCGGTGCTTACACTTGCTGATACTCGATTCCCAGAAACCACCGCAACCTCCGTTCCTCTTCCTGCAAAGCAGACCTGAACGCAGCATCCCGCGGCGCACGCCCGCTCACATAACCCGACTGCAACTCAAGCTGCCCATCGCGAACCGCGGCGTTGGCCCAGCCGATCACCTGGCCGCGCCACAGCATGGGCAGCGCGTAGTAACCACGCACCCGCCGCCGCGCCGGCGTGTAGGCCTCGAAGCGGTAAGCCCAGCCCCAGAAGCGCTCGAAGCGTTCGCGGTCCCAGACCAGCGGATCGAACGGCGCCAGCAGACGCAGGTCTTCGTCCAGCCCGTCATCACGGGCGAAGCGGCGAGCGCCGGGATTATCGCCGGCCGGCCAGTACCAGTGGATACCGTCTACCGTGGCATGGGGCAGGCGTGTCTTCGCGCGAGTCAGCGCCGCACGTCGACGTTCGTGCCATTGCGGCACCGCGTATGTACCGATGGCCATGACGAGACGGCTGAGTGTGGCCGCCGGCACCGGCGCGTACTTGGCCACTGCCATATCGATCAATGTGTCCAGTGTGGAGTCCGGGTCTGGCGGGGCGTGTTCGTGAGCAAGCGGCGCTGCATATGTCCGTATGCCCGCTTCGCGTTGCGCCACGCGCAGGAGGCCACGGTAATGCATGCCCTCCAGCAGCTGCGTGCTGGCTCGGCTGTTGCCACCGAACCAGTTGCGGGTGGTGCCATGCCGGAAAGCGGCGTCCACATCGCGCGGGTGAGCCACGCCACGACCTTGCACGAACTCCAGCACTGCCTGCGCCTGATTCCAGCGCGCGCGTGGCCACACCCTGCGCGCCGTGCGCGGGTGCATCAGGCGCTGCGTGGCGCGCGGCAGAACGCCGTAGTTGATGAAGAAATCCTCCTCGATGGCCAGGCGCGGGTAGCGCCTCTCAAGATCACCGGCGCGGTAGTCGCGGACGCGGTGGCGCAGCGTCAGATCCTGTGCGCGTGCCGGCGCACGTATGGGGTCCATCTGCACGAAGCCCAGCCGGGTGATGGCGCGCGACAGGGTCGTGGGTTTGAACAGGGTGCGGGTGATGGCATAGCGCCGGAGGTGGTGGGTGGTTGGGGTTGGCATTGCGATGGGTTGTCCTGAGGTAATGCGAGTTTTTGGTTGAATCTCTCAGCTCCCCTTGCTCGGGGCCGGCGCATGCACGTCCTCTGACAATGCCTCCGCGCGCGTATACTGACGTGCCCGCCGCGCTTTCACATGTCAACGAAGGCCACGTACCGGCCTATGGCGAGGACCTGATCACCGCGCGTGCAGCAGAGACCCTGCGCGAGCTTTTCGGCCCGCGCTGCGAGGTGCTGTTCGCGCTCACAGGCACCGGTGCGAACGTGTTCGCGCTTCAGTCGCTGATTCAGTCGTGGCAGGCGGTCATCTGCGCGGATTCCTCGCACCTGCACCTTGATGAATGCGGCGCCGCGGAGAAATTCACCGGCTCGAAGATGCTGACCGCGGCGTCGGTGCACGGCAAGCTCACGCCGGCCACGCTGGAGCCGCTGCTCGCCGACAGCGGCATGGTGCACCGCGTGCAGCCGCGTGTGGTCTCGGTTTCGCAGTGCACGGAACGTGTAATGGTAACCACCGCTTGGCTTTGCGAGCGCAAGCACGAGCCTCTCTATTGGCGCGGCACCCGGAATTCACCTCATGCCCGCCCTGAATAATCCAGTCTTTTCAGATTGTTAGCCGATACCGTCAACTCCCGGTTTCAACCAATTGTCAAGATTCCTCGATTGCGCTTTTTGGCAATGGCTGACATCGCTTACCCTCAGCAGTTGGGGCTCTTTCCCGTTTGATATCTGCTCCAGCTACAGAGGTCGAAAGTCATGCCAGTAAAGTCACGCGCACACTATCTTGCACTCGCCATACCAGCCTGTTTCCTGCTCGGCGGTTACACCGCCGCCTCAGCTCAGGAGGCACTCTGGTCTGATCCCGCCACCTGGCCCGGCGGCCAGGTACCCGGTGAGGGCGATGCCGTCACGATCACCAGTGGTATGGAAGTTGTCCTCGATGTCAGCCCGCCGACACTGCGCAGCCTGACCATTGACGGCACGCTCCGCTTCTCGAACGACGCCGATATCGAGCTGCAGACCGACTGGATCGCTCTGCACGGTGAGCTGCACATAGGCAGCGAATCCCAGCCGCATACGCGCAACGCGACCATCACCCTGGTCGACAACGTGCCTGGCGAGAACGTCATGGCCATGGGCGACCGCGGCATCCTGATCATGGGCGGAACGCTGAGCCTTCACGGCGACCGCACCAACTCATGGACCAAGCTCGCCAGGACAGCCGAAGCCGGCAGTACCACGATCGAAGTCCTGGACGCCAGGGGCTGGCGCGTGGGCGACGAGATCGTCGTCGCCTCAACGGATTTCGATTTCCGGCAGGCGACGAAGCGTACGATTACCGCCCTTGACGGCAACGTGATCACGCTCGACCAGCCGCTCGAGTACATGCACTTCGGCGAGATCACCTACGGCGTCGATCAGCGCGGCGAAGTGGGCATGCTGACGCGCAACATCCGCATCCAGGCTTCCGAAGACTCGGAAGAGACCTACCAGGGCGGCCATATCATGGCGATGCCCGGCAGTCAGATGTATGTCTCCGGCGTCGAGCTCCATCGCATGGGTCAGCATCTGCAGCTCGCCAGGTACCCGATTCACTGGCATCTGGTCGGCGATGCGGAAGGGCAGTACATCAGAAACTCCGCCATTCACGACACCTTCAGCCGTTGCGTGACCGTGCATGGCACCGACAACCTGCGCGTCGAGAATAATGTGGCCTACAACAACGTCGGGCACTGCTACTTCCTCGAAGACGGTGTCGAGACCGGCAACTGGTTCGTCCGCAACCTCGGGATCAAGACCAAGTGTCATCCGACCCTGCCGTGTCTCCCGACAGTCCACCACGCAGCCGGATCGGTTCAGGGGCAGGCCGTGGCCGGCCAGACCGCCGAGCATGTCCTGATTCCCTCTGACAACACGGTATCGACTTTCTGGATCACCCATCCGAGCAACCACTACATCGACAACGTGGCCGCGGGCTCCGAGGTAACCGGCTTCTGGATCGCGTTGCCCGTGAACGGAATCGGTGAGTTCGAAGGCACGGAAGTCGGTCAGAATACTTTTCCGCGTCGATCCCCGCTGGGCCAGTTCAGGGGCAACGTCGCCCACTCAAGCTTCGATGGCATGATGTTCGACCGCGGCCCTCAGCCCAACAACCGATTCAGTGTTGCCGGCAGCAACTACCATACGGCCCGTGCCAATCCGGCTGACCCGAACAGCGAGCGGCTGGTTACGCTCATCGAGGATTTCACGGCCTACAAGAACCGCCATGGCGGCATCTGGGGCCGCGGTGAGCTGCACCTGTTCAGGGACCTGAAGCTGGCCGACAACGCGATCGGCTTCACGCACGCGGCTGGCGAAGTCGCTCATACCGGCTATTCGTCACGGGTCGAGGACTCG
>JBJHBP010000030.1:0-14580 GCA_050485545.1 Gammaproteobacteria bacterium | reverse complement strand
CCAGAACGGAGGCCGAGATCGCTTACGGTCGAACCCTGCCGAAGCATGAAGCCCCGGATTATCCGATTCGCGGTTACGAGTACTACGACTTCACCCAGGAAGTTGTGAATACCACCTTCATCAACTACGAGGACAATGACCAGCGAAACACCGGTGCGCTCTCGTACCTGCTTTACACAGGCTTTGGGGCCAGCACCGAAAACGCCGTCGAAAGTCTGACTTTCGTGAACGCGAAGCCGGTGTATTTCCCGGCGGTCGAATCGCGATGGGCCTCAGAGGGCGGAAGCGGCATCACCTACAGGGCCGCATCGATCTTCGACAGGGACGGCTCTCTCGGCGGCTCGCCCGGCTCCCACGTGGTGATCGATAACGGCGTCTCAGCTGACACTGAAGCGTGTCAGATCATGCCGACGTGGAACGCCGGTATCTGCGAAGGCGACTTCGGACGCGTTGCGGTCCGTGCCGCCGGCGGCGGTGGCCCGGGCGGCGGCTTCGGTGGCGGTCCCGGCGGTCCCGGCGGCGGCGGCTTCGGCGGCGGCCCCGGGGGCGGCGGTGGTCCTGGCGGCGGCGCAGGCGCCGCAAGCGCCCCGGCACCGATCACGCTCCTTCGCAACGGCGGCGAGTTCGTCCTCGGCGGTGGCGGGGAGACCACGCTCCGCAGTGGTGTCGAAGACCTCAAGGTCATTGCCGAGCAACCGTCCCTGAATCTTTCCGTGCGGCAGATGAACAAGGGCTCCTGGGTCATGTTCGAACTGCCGGGATACACCACGGCAAGCGCGGGCACCGAGAAGGGCAGCCTGGACGCGCTGCGCAGCGCCGACACCACCGCGTACTACCGGGCCGACGACGCATTGTTCGTCAAACTGGTGGTTGAAGACTCGCAGGCAGGTGGCGGTGGCCCCGGCGGGGGCACCAGCGTCGTAGTCAACAGGTAAGCCGCCCGCTGCGGCATCAGCAAGAGCCCCCGGCAGGAGCCGGGGGCTTTTTTTTTGGTGCGCCCGGCAGGGCGCACTCCACCGTCCGTCAGCGCAACCCCTTCGAATCCGTCTCCCAGTTCGCATTCGCGCACAGCGAGCAATCGCTGCCGACGAACATCCTGCCGGCCTCCGCGTCATTCTTGAACACATAGCGCAGCCAGTTCGAGGCGACGTTCGCGAACTCGCCGCCGCCCGGATGGAAGACCGTCGCCGTGTGACCGGCATTGTCGCGCGCACCATAGAACACCGGCACGTGATCGATGATCTGGAAGTTCGCTTTCGCCGGTTCATACATGAAGTCGATCTCACCGCCGTTGATCAGCAGAATCGGCCCGTGCACGGCGGCCAGCACATCGGTGGACGCCATGCCGCCGCCAGGCGCCCCCGGATTCGGCGGCTGCACGCCGGCATTGAAAACGCCTATCGTGCCCGTGCGCGGATCCGCGCCCGCGGTGATCGACATGATGCCGCCGCAGGACTGGCCCATTGCCGACATGCGATCGGTGGCAATTCTGCCGGCCAGCGGCGAAGCGGCACGTACCGCCTCCGATTCCGCCCAGTCGAACGCTGCGATCATGTGGTCGGCCGTGGCGCGGGCCGGTCCCGGCCCCGGGGTTTGCGCTTGCGCTTCGACGGGTACGGTCGAGATGACAAGGAATCCATGCGATGCGATTGTCGACAGAAACCCGCCGTAACGCGTGCTGTCGATCGCGCAGCCGCCGTTTGCCCAGACCATCACCGGCAGGCTGTCGCGTTCGGGAAATGCGCTGAGGTTCGTCGGCCGATAGACCACATACCCCGTCAGGCCGTGGGCCGGTCCCGAGACCACCTGATAAGGGCCGGATTCGGCGAGCGGCGCGCCTTCGCGCGGCAGCTCCCTGGAAATCATGTCCGCCGTGACGCCGGCGGGCTGCGCCGCTGCGGTACCGGCGACGGTCAGCAGCAACATGGATCCAAGGCCCTTGATCGTGTTATTCATGTTCACTCCCCAATTCACCCATTCCCGCATGGTCTCGCCGCGATGAGGCGATCGCAACCCCTGTGCGGCGACCCGGGATCCACGCCACTCAAACGGAGCGTGTCATGAGCACACCGGATGTCCGGCCCGTCGGCGACCTGCACGCCGTATGACGCAATGAAACGCCCGTCCGGCGTGCCGCGACTGGCGGTCGCGGCGCTCTGACGCTACCCTTGGTCATGAGGCCCGGTACCGGATCCAGGTGATTCGCTGCCCGGGCCGTCAGCGGGAGGGGTACATCATGACCGATGGGTCGCTTTCTGCGCCGCCATCCGCCGGGGCAACCGCCCCCCAGCGACGGGCTCGTCCGCGTGACGAGTTGACCGTCTTCCTGATTATCTGCGTGGTGCTGTTTCCCGCGTTGACCATCGCGGTGATGGGCCTGTACGGCCTGATCGTGTGGATCAGCCATATGCTGGGCGGGTGATGCGATGACAGTGGACCGGCGCGAGTTCCTGCGACTGCAGGCGGCCTGGATGGCGGCTGCCGCGGCCGGCGTCAGCGCCCAGCAGTCCGATGCCGGCATCGACTGGCACCCGGCGCCATGCCGATTCTGCGGTGTCGGCTGCAGCATGCTGGTCGGAGTACAGAACGACCGCGTCGTTGCGGCACGCGGCGATCCGGACGGGGAAGTCAATCGCGGCCTTGCCTGCGTCAAGGGCTACAGCCTGCCGGGGATCCTGTACGGCGGTGACAGGCTGCGCCAGCCGCTGCTGAGGATGCGCGACGGGCGCTATGACAAGCGTGGCGAGCTCTCCCCGGTCAGCTGGGACGAGGCGCTCGATCTGATGGCCGACCGGATCAGGGCTGCGCTGGCCGAGCATGGACCGGACAGTGTCGCAATGTTCGGTTCCGGACAGTGGACGGTCTGGGAAGGCTATGCCGCCAACAAATTCATGAAAGCGGGTCTGCGCAGCAACAATCTCGATCCGAATGCTCGCCACTGCATGGCCTCCGCGGTCGCCGGATTCATGCGCACCTTCGGAAAGGACGAGCCGCCGGGCTGCTATGACGACATCGAGCAGGCCGACGCGTTCGTGCTCTGGGGCGCGAACATGGTGGAGATGCATCCGATTCTGTGGACGCGGGTCAGCGAGCGCCGCCTGCACCATCCGCATGTGCGCGTGGCCACGCTGTCGACGCTCGACAACCGCTCCACCGAACTGGCCGATCACGCGCTGATCTTCTCGCCCCACACCGATGTCCTGATTCTCAACTTCATCGCGCGTCACATCATCGAGACCGGGCGCGTGAACCGCGGCTTCGTTGAACGGCACGTGCGCTTCATGCGCGGCAATGCCGACATCGGCTACGGACTGCGGCCGGAGGATCCGCGCCAGCAGGCTGCCACCAATGCCGCGGATCCCGGCGGCGGCGTCGCCATCGACTTCGACGAATACCGGGCCTTTCTGCAGCCGTACACGCTGGAGCGCGTGATGCGCGAGACGGGCCTGCGCCGCGTACAGCTGGAGACGCTGGCCGAGATCTATGCCGACCCCGACACGCGCGTGATGTCGTTCTGGACCATGGGCTTCAACCAGCATGTGCGTGGCGTCTGGTGCAACAACCTGATCTACAACCTCCACCTGCTGACGGGCAAGATCGCCGAACCGGGCAACAGCCCGTTCTCGCTCACCGGCCAGCCTTCCGCCTGCGGCACGGCCCGCGAGGTGGGCACGTTCGCGCACCGCCTGCCGGCCGACAAGCTGCTCGCCAATCCCGAGCATCGCCGCCAGGCGGAGGACATCTGGCGACTGCCCGCCGGCACGCTGCGTCCCGACACCGGACTGGATGCGGTGGCGCAGAGCCGCGCGTTGCGCGACGGCCGACTGAAGTTCTACTGGACCCAGGTGACCAACAACATGCAGGCCGGGCCGAACGTCAGCGGTGAGATCCTGCCGGGCTGGCGGCGTGAGGACGTGTTCATCGTCGTGTCCGACATCTACCCCACCGTTTCGGCGCAGGCCGCGGACCTCGTGCTGCCCTCGGCCAGCTGGGTCGAGAAGGAAGGTGCTTTCGGCAACTCCGAACGTCGCACGCAGTTCTGGCGCCAGCTTGTGTCAGCGCCCGGGCAGGCGCGTTCCGACCTGTGGCAGATTCTGGCCATTGCACAGCGGATCCGCGTCGATGAGGTCTGGCCGGCCGAACTCATCGAAAGCGCACCGGAGTACGCCGACAGCACGCTGTTCGATCTGCTTTTCGCGAACGGCCAGGTCGATGCATTCGCGCTCGACGAGGCCGGAGCGGATGCCGCCAACGACGAGAGCCGCTTCTGCGGTTTCCATGTGCAGAAGGGGCTGTTCGAGGAATACGCACGCTTCGGGCGCGGAGGGGGCCACGACCTTGCGCCGTTCGACACGTATCATGCAACGCCCGGCGGTCTGCGCTGGCCGGTCATCGATGGTCAGGAGACGCGGTGGCGCTATCGCGAGGGTCTGGATCCCTACGTGCCCGAGGGTGAGGGGGTTCGATTCTACGGCCAGCCCGACGGGCGCGCGATCGTTTACGCACTGCCGCACGAGCCGCCGGCCGAAAGCCCCGACAAAGACTATCCGTTCTGGCTCAATACCGGGCGCGTGCTCGAGCACTGGCACACCGGATCCATGACGCGTCGCGTCGATGAGCTGCATCGTGCCGTACCGCAGGCGCTGGCCTACATGCATCCGGACGATGCGGCGGGGCTGGCCGTGCAGCGGGGCAGCGAGGTACGCCTCGTGACAAGGCGCGGCAGCGTTCGCGCGCGTGTGGAGACCCAGGGACGCAACCGGCCGCCGCGGGGCATGGTGTTCGTACCGTTCTTCGATCCGCGTTGCCTGATCAATGTCTGCGTACTGGATGCCACGGATCCCATTTCGCGGCAGACGGACTACAAGAAGTGCGCCGTGCGGATCGAGCCGGTTCGGGGAGAGGAAGTGTGAGCAGGGTTTCGTCGCTGATAGCGGCGCTGGCGCTGCTGTTCGCGTCCGGTTCTGTGGCGATTTCGGAGGTGCCGCCGGATGATCCGGCAGCCGCGCTCGATCGGCCGGGACCGAGTCCGCGGCTGGCGCCGGAGGACGAGCTCGGCAGCGGTGCGCGCGTCGCCGGCAATCCAACCGGTCCGCGCACGATTCCGCACCGTATCCGCGGCCAGCAGCTCAATAGCAACTACAACCGCTGCCTGGCCTGCCACGGCCCTGACGCGCCCGAAGCCATCAGCGCCGTGCCCATGCCTCCGACACACTTCATCGACCGCGACGGTGAGCAGCACGAGCGGCTGGCCGGCGGGCGCTATGTCTGCACGACCTGCCACGTGCCACAGCATCGCCTCGCAGCGGAGCGCTGACGGGCGGAGAGGGCGAGGGCGAGGGAGAGGGAGAGACTGAATGCGTGACCTGCTGAAACGTTACTGGGTGACGCTGCGGCGTCCCAGTGCTCATTACTCGCTGGGGTTTCTGACCTTCGGCGGGTTCCTCGCCGGGCTCCTGTTCTGGGGCGGTTTTCACACGGTGCTCGAATTCACCAACAGCGAACGGTTCTGCACAAGCTGCCATGAGATGGAAGTGAATGTATTCGCCGAGCTCAAGCACACGGTGCACTTCAATAATCGCTCCGGCGTGCGCGCGACCTGCTCGGACTGTCACGTCCCGCATGAATGGACGAACATGCTGGGTCGCAAGATGGAGGCCAGCAAGGAGGTGTGGGGCTGGGTGTTCGGCACGATCAATACACCGGAGAAATTCGAGGCGAGGCGGCTGGAAATGGCCGAGCGCGAATGGCGGAGACTGGGAGCGAACGACTCTCTCGAATGCCGCAACTGCCACAATCTCGAATTCATGGACTACGCCGCGCAGTCGCCGATGGCCCAGCGCATGCACGGCCTTGCACTTGGCGGTGAGATTGACGCGACCTGCATCGACTGCCACAAGGGTATCGCCCACCGCCTGCCGGACATGGACGCAGTCCCGCAGTGGCCGTCGGCCTTCCGCTGAGTGGCGGAAGCCTTGGCGTGCGGCTGCGCAGGGTTATCCGATGTCGGCCAGTGTTCGGAATTGTCCGGCGTGGAATATCAGGGGTTGCACGGGACGATGATCCAGCGTGAGCACGCGCCCGACCAGGATCAGGTGATCACCGCCCGGATAGCGGTGTTCGACCGCGCACTGCAGCAAGGCCGCGTAATCCGTCAGCAGCGGCAGGTTGGCAACGCCGCGGTGCGTTTCCTGGCCATCGAACTTGTCGTCGATGTCGCGGGCGAAGTGTCGGGCAATTGCCGTTTGGCCGGCATGCAGCACGTGTATCGCGAAATGCCCGGCCACTGCGAATGCGGCAAACGGGCCGACATCGCGCTGTACGCTCCACAGCACCAGTGGCGGTGCCAGCGAGACAGGGGCAAAGCTGTTGATGGTGGCGGCGATGGCGCTGCCATCCGGCGCACGCGCGGTGACAATGGCAACGCCGGTTGCATAGCTGCCCAGGATGTCCCGGAAGCGGCGGCTGTCAAACTCGACCATCGGAGCCAGGTTTTAAAGATCAGACCTGCATCTGCGGACCGTGAATGTAGTCGATCAGGCCTTCAATGGTCCGGTCTTTGTCCTTGACCACGAAGCTGACCAGGTCGCCGATCGACAGCAGGCCCAGCAGTTGGCCTTCTTGGGCAACCGGCAGGTGACGCACTCTCCGGTCCGTACACTGCACCAGCGCATCCTCAACGGTCAGGTCCGGGCTCACCATGACGTAGTTCCGGTTCATCACGTCGCGCACGGAGAACTGATCGGGTGTCCGACCCTTGTCGGCGATGGATTTCAGCACTTCGCGCTCGGAGAATATACCGAGCAGCGTGCCGTCCTCGATGACCAGCACGCAGCCGACATTGGCCTGGCACATGCGTCTGATGGCGTCGGCAGCGTTCGTATCCGGTTGGACGCTGTATACCTCCTGGCCCCTGCCGTCCCCGAATCGGCGCGCCTTTTCGGCCAGCACCGTGTGTAGCCGTGTTTCCAGTGGTCCGTCCCCCAGGCTGTGTTGATTCGTTTTCCCTAGCATAGCGACGAGGGACGGTCGCCGCCAGTCTGAGCCAGCTGGTATCCTTGGCCGTGCGTCCGTCGCGCCACGCCCTGGGCGCCAACCGACATCGCCGGGACCACAGAGCCTTACATAGACTCAACGTTTGTGGCAGAGTGCTGAGCGAAACGCTGGCCGGGCGTGTTGACAAACGGACGTCTCTTTACGGTGCAGAATCTGGAAGGGCTACGCAGCGAGGGCAATACCTCCAACATGCGGGCCAGAACATTCAGGATACGACGTGGTCTCGATCTTCCGATCGCCGGTGTGCCGGCGCAACGGATCGAGCAGGGCGGGCGTATTCAACACGTCGCCGTGCTCGGGCCTGACTTCCCGGGCATGAAACCCACGCTGCTCGTTCGCGAATACGATCAGGTCCGCAAGGGCCAGCCGCTGTTCGAGGACAAGAAAACCGAAGGCGTCATCTACACGGCACCGGCGAGCGGAACGGTCACCGCGATCAACCGCGGACGCCGTCGCGTGCTGCAGTCGGTTGTGATTGCCGTCGGTGACGAAGGGGACGAGATCACTTTCACCAGCCACAGTGCGAGTGGCCTGGCGACGCTGGATCGGAAGGCGGTGCAGGCGCAGCTGATCGAGTCCGGTCAGTGGACCGCGATACGCACACGCCCGTTCGGCAAGGTACCTGCGCCTGGCACGATCCCGCACTCGATCTTCGTGACGGCCATCGACACGAATCCACTGGCGGCGGATCCCGCTGTGGTGATCGGCGAGCAGGAACAGGGTTTTCGCGATGGTCTGGCCGTTCTCGGCCGCCTGACGGACGGTCCGGTGTGGCTGTGCCGCGCGCCCGGGGGCGACTTTCCGTCCTTCGAAGGCGGGCAGGTGCGGGAAGCAATTTTCGGCGGTATTCATCCTGCCGGCAACGCCAGTACCCACATCCACTTTCTTGATCCGGTCGGCATGGAAAAGACCGTCTGGGTGGTCGGTTACCAGGATGTGATTGCGATCGGCCGGCTGTTTACGCAGGGGCGGCTGTATACCGACCGCGTCATCGCGCTGGGCGGGCCGCAGGTTGAGAATCCCCGGCTGCTGCGCACGCGCAGGGGAGCATCGCTCGTCGACCTGACGGCCGGTGAGCTGAAAGCCGGACAGACGCGGATAATTTCCGGCTCGGTGTTCAACGGCCATGCCGGCGAAGGCCCGATGGGCTATCTTGGCCTGCCCGCCAACCAGGTGACGGTGCTGAAAGAAGGCAATGAAAGACTTTTTTTCGGATACCTTTCCCCCGGTGTCGATCGGCACTCGATATTCAACATTTATCTGTCGAAGCTGCTTCGCGGCAGGCGGTTCGAAGTGAACACGTCGACGAACGGCAGCGAACGCGCCATGGTGCCACTCGGGCAGTATGAGGACGTCATGCCGCTCGACATCCTGCCGACGCAGCTGTTGCGCGCCATTGTCGTCGGCGATGACGAGACGGCTCGCGGACTCGGCGCACTCGAGCTCGTTGAAGAAGATCTCGCGCTGTGTTCGTACGTGTGTGCCGGGAAATATGACTACGGCCCGATACTGCGGGACGCGTTAACCCGCATCGAGCAGGAAGGCTGATCATGAGCCTGCGAAAATGGCTGGACCGAAACGTCGCCCCGCACTTCGAGAAAGGTGGCAAGCTCGAGCGCTACTACACTTTCTATGAAATGTTCGACACGATGCTGTACTCGCCGCCGGACGTGACGCGAGCGAGTCCGCATGTGCGCGACGGTATCGATCTGAAGCGCGTCATGATGACCGTGTGGTTCGCTGCGCTGCCCGCGTTGCTGTTCGGTCTCTACAACACGGGCTACCAGGCGAACCTGCAGATCGCGCAGTTTGGCTACGACCCGATTCCCGGCTGGCGCACCGACATCGTTCTTGCGCTGGCTGGATTCGACCCTGCGAATTTCTCGTCGAACATTCTGCACGGTGCCGTCTACTACGTGCCGATCTTCATTGTCGTCTATGTTGGCGGCTTCATCTGGGAAGGCCTGTTCGCCTGGAAGCGCGGCCACGAAGTCAACGAAGGCTTCTTCGTGACTGGCATCCTGTTTACGTTGATCGTTCCGCCGACGCTGCCGCTGTGGCAGGCGTTTCTCGGTATATCCTTCGGCGTCGTCGTCGGCAAGGAGGTGTTCGGCGGCACTGGCAAGAACTTCCTGAACCCGGCGCTTGTCGGGCGCGCATTCCTGTTCTTCGCCTATCCGGGACAGAATTCTGGCGATTCGGTCTGGACGGCTGTCGACAGCTTCTCGGGCGCGACACCGCTGGCTCTCGCGGCCGAGGGACAGCTCGATTTCGGCGTTGGTCTGGCCGCGAACGCGATGGTTGGCAGCGGTGTCGATCTCAGCTGGATGCAGACGGCGCTGGGCGGTATACAGGGATCGATCGGAGAAACGTCGCTGATAGCGATTGGCATCGGTGCGCTGATCCTGCTGGTCACGAAGATCGCATCCTGGCGGATCATGCTGTCGATGTTCCTCGGCATGGTCGCGATGGCCACCGTGCTCAACTGGGCGGGCAGCGAAACCAACCCGATGTTCGCGATGCCGTGGTACTGGCACCTGGCCCTGGGCGGCTTCGCATTTGGTATGGTGTACATGGCGACCGATCCGGTGTCGGCATCGATGACCAACACCGGCAAGCTGATTTTCGGTGCGCTGATCGGCGTACTGGTCGTGCTTGTGCGCGTTGTCAATCCCGCCTTCCCGGAGGGCGTGATGCTCAGTATTCTGTTCGGAAACCTGTGTGCGCCGCTGATCGACTACTTCGTGATACAGGCCAACATGCGTCGCCGCAAGAAACGAGCGCTGGAGAGCACCCGTGTCTAAGCCTGGCCACAGCATCAGCTATGTCATATCGGTGGCGTTCTTCGTCTGCCTGTTCTGTGGGCTGCTGGTGTCCGGCGCTGCCGTCATGCTGCGGCCACTGCAGGAGGAAAACCGACTGCAGTTCCGTCAGGTGAACATCCTGCGGGCAGCCGGCATCTTCGAGCCCGGCATGAACGTGCAGGCTGCATTCGAGCGCATCGAGCGACGTTTCGTCGAGCTGGAGAGCGGCGATTACGTTGACATGCCGGCGAACTACGATGCGGTGGCTGCGGCGCGCGAGCCGGAGATGAGCGACCCGCTGACCCGCGATCCGGCGGGCATTCGCCGTCTGGCGCGTGTCAACGAGGTCTATCTGGTGTACGGAGACGGCGAAACGCTCGAACGCATCGTCATACCGATCTATGGCTACGGCCTGTGGTCGACGATGTACGGGTTTCTGGCTCTCGCCGATGATGCCAACACGATTACCGGCGTAAGTTTCTTCGACCACGGTGAAACGCCGGGTCTGGGCGGGGAAATCGAGAATGTCCGCTGGCAGAATCAGTGGCAGGGCAAGCAGTTGGTTGACGAGGATGGCAATGTCGCCTTCCAGGTCGTCAAGGGCGCCGTGGATCCGGATCACCCGCAGGCAAGGCACCGCCTCGACGGTATTGCCGGCGCAACGCTTACGATGAATGGTGTCACCAACATGGTGCGGTTCTGGGCCGGCGAACAGGCCTTCGGCCCGTATCTGGAACGTCTGCGCGACGAGCGCGGCGTGGCGGCTGAGTGAAAGTGAGGAACAGACGATGGCTACGATGAGGGTCAAGGACGCGTTGTTCGGGCCGATCTTCGACAACAACCCGATCGCGTTGCAGATTCTGGGTATCTGCTCGGCGCTCGCGATTACGACTGCCCTGGCGCCAACGCTGACAATGGCAGCGGCGGTCATCGCGGTGCTGACCTGCTCGAACGTCATGATCAGCTTCATCCGCCACTATATTCCGGACAGCATTCGCATGATCGTGCAGATGACGATCATCGCGTCGCTGGTGATCGTGATCGATCAGGTGCTGCAGGCCTATATGTTTGAGATCAGCCGGGATCTGTCTATTTTCGTCGGGCTGATCATCACGAACTGCATCATCATGGCGCGCGCCGAAAACTTCGCGATGCACAACCCCGTCGTTCTGTCGGCGGCGGACGGTGTCGGCAATGCGGTGGGCTACTCCGTGGTACTGGTGTTTGTCGGCCTGAACCGGGAATTTTTCGGCTCCGGCTCACTGATGGGCATCAGCATTCTGACGCCGGTGACGGAGGGCGGCTGGTACTACCCGAACGGCCTGATGCTGTTGCCGCCCAGCGCCTTCTTCCTGATCGGATTCTTCATCTGGGCGCTGCGGGCCTGGAAGGCCGAGCAGGTCGAAGAGGATCAGTTCAGTATCGTACCGAATACGCGGGTCAGCGAAGCGTTCTGACGGGGGCGAGGATGCTGGAACACTATCTCAGCCTGTTCATTCGCGCGGTGTTCGTCGAGAACATGGCGCTGGCTTTCTTTCTGGGCATGTGCACCTTTCTGGCGATCTCAAAGAGGGTGGAGACGTCGCTGGGTCTGGGTATCGCGGTCGTCGTAGTGCTGACGCTGACCGTGCCGTTGAACAATATCGTGCTCAGCAGACTGCTCGACGATGGCGCTCTGGCCTGGACGGGCATTGCGGCGCTGGAGTCGCTCGATCTGCGCTTTCTCGGCCTGCTCACCTACATCGGCGTGATCGCGGCCTTCGTTCAGATCCTCGAGATGCTGCTCGACCGCTATGTGCCGGCGCTTTATCAGGCGCTCGGCATCTTTCTGCCGCTGATCACGGTCAATTGTGCGATTCTGGGTGCAAGCCTGTTCATGGTGGAGCGCCAGTACGAGTTCGGTGAAAGCGTGGTTTTCGGCTTTGGCGCCGGCGTCGGCTGGGCGCTCGCGATCGTGCTGCTGGCGGCCATTCGCGAGAAGCTGAAGTACAGCGATGTTCCGGACGGGCTCAAGGGGCTGGGCATCACGTTCATTGTTGTTGGCCTGATGTCCCTGGGGTTCATGTCGTTCGCCGGGGTGCAGCTGTGAGCAGGATGACGAATGTGACGGATATCAACTGAATCATGGCATTTGAGATCTTCATCGGTTCGGCCACTTTCATCGGCATCGTGCTGACGCTGGTGCTGCTGATTCTGATTGCACGCGCCAGGCTGGTGCCCGAGGGCGAGGTGTCCATACTCGTCAACGACGATGCGGACAAACGTCTTGAAGTACCGGTCGGCACGAAGCTGCTGAGCGCGCTCGCCTCCGATGGCATTTTCCTGGCTTCAGCCTGTGGCGGCGGCGGCACCTGCGGACAGTGCAAGTGTCAGGTGTTTGACGGTGGAGGCGGCGTCCTGCCGATCGAACAGCAGCACCTCAGCCGCGCGCAGCTGCGTGAAAACTTTCGTCTGGCCTGTCAGGTCTCGGTCAAGGAACCGCTCAAGGTTCAGGTGCCGGACGAGGCGCTGGACGTCAAGAAATGGGAATGCAAGGTCATTTCCAATCGCAATGTTGCAACCTTCATCAAGGAACTGAAGCTTGAGATTCCGGACGCTGAGGACATCGCGTTTCGCGCCGGTGGCTATGTGCAGATGGAGGTGCCGCCGTTTCGTCTCAGCTTCAGCGATTTCGACATCGATGAGCGTTTTCGTACGGACTGGGAGAATTTCAAGCTGTTCGACCTGGAGGCTCACAGCAGCGAGGAGGTCGTGCGCGCCTACTCGATGGCCAATTATCCTGAGGAAAAAGGAATTCTGCTGTTCAACATCCGCGTCGAGGTACCACCCCCGAATGTCAGCGGTGTGCTGCCGGGCAGGATGTCCTCCTACGTGTTCGGCCTCAAGCCCGGCGACAAACTGACGGTATTCGGTCCTTTCGGGGAATTCTTTGCCAAGGACACCGATGCGGAGATGGTTTTCATTGGTGGTGGTGCCGGTATGGCGCCGATGCGCTCGCACATTTTCGATCAGCTCAGCCGCCTGAATTCCAAACGCAAGATCAGTTTCTGGTACGGCGCCCGCTCGCTGAAGGAGGCTTTCTACGTCGACGAATTCGACAAACTCGCCGAGGAGCACGAGAACTTCGAGTGGCACCTGGCGCTGTCGAATCCTTTGCCGGAAGACAACTGGACCGGAATGACGGGATTCATCCATCAGGTGCTGCACGATGAATATCTGAAGGATCATCCGGCACCCGAGGACTGCGAGTACTACATCTGCGGACCACCGGCGATGCTGCAGGCCGTGCTGGCCATGGTGGATGACCTGGGCGTCGAGCCCGAGAACGTCCTGTTCGACGATTTCGGCAGCTGACCGACCCCGGTGCGAGTGGACAGAGACACCGCATTCGCACAACGCTTCCCGGCCCTGACGACCTGCGCCTGGATACTGTGCTTCGTCGGCCTGCTGCTGACGGCCTGCGAAGCTCCGCCACGGGTTCATGCGCTGGCTGGCCAGACGATGGGCACCGTCTGGCGCGTGCAGACGTCGAATCTGCCCCCCGCAATGTCGCTCGAACAGCTGCGCGATGCGATCGAGGTGGAACTCGAGCTCGTGAACAGCCAGATGAGCACCTACCGCGACGACTCGGACATCACGCGTTTCAACCGGGCCGCCGCTGGCGAAACAATAACGCTGCCGGAAGACTTCGCGCTCGTACTGGGCGCGGCGCTCGAACTGGCTGCCGACACCGGTGGTGCCTACGATCCCACGGTAGGTCCGCTGGTGAACCTGTGGGGCTTTGGTCCTGACGGGATTCGCGACCGGGCACCCGTGCCGGAAGAGGTCGAAGCCGCACGCAGCCGTGTCGGCTGGCATCGCCTGGCATTCGATCCGGTTACCCGCGAGCTGACCCAGCCAGGCGGCGTCTATCTGGACCTGTCTTCGATCGCCAAGGGGCATGCCGTCGATCGCATTGCCGAGCGTCTCGAGGTCATGGGCGTGCACGGCTATCTGGTTGACATCGGCGGCGATCTGCGCGCCGGTGGCATCAAGCCGGACGGCAGTCCCTGGCGTATCGGCATTGAACGACCCCTTCCGGGTACCCGCGAGGTGTATACGGTCATCGAGCCGAAGGACATCGCCGTGGCAAGCTCCGGCGACTACCGCAATTTTTTCGTCGACGATCGGCATTATTCGCATACGATCGATCCGCGTACCGGCTATCCGGTGCGCGACGAGTTCGTCTCGATCACGGTGCTTCACCCCAGTGCGCGTCAGGCCGATGCGCTTGCGACTGCGCTTGGTGCGCTCGGTGTCGAGGAGGGTTATGCGTTCGCACGCGTTCGGAACCTTGCGGTACTGATTCTGGTCCGAGAAGATGAGGAGCTGAGCGAACGCGTTACCGCCGAGTTTACGCGGCTCACCGCCGAGGAGGCACGCTGATGTTTACGACGATCGTTGCCGGCATTGTTCTGATGGCCATTCTGTTTGCCGTGATGGCGATTGGCGTGATCTTTGCCAACAAGCCAATGAAGGGTTCCTGTGGGGGCTTGGGTGCCGCAGGACTGAAACAGGACTGCGAGATCTGTGGCGGCGTACCGGAGGATTGCCGGGAAGCAGGAAAGTCAGACGACCGCAGCCGCCGGCAGCCCGCACCATTGGCGGACTGATCGTAGTGGCACTTGTTCAAAGCTGCCAGCGGTTGCCTTTGGCGGAACTAAAGCGGACCGAAGGGAGC
>JBJHBP010000029.1:0-25229 GCA_050485545.1 Gammaproteobacteria bacterium | reverse complement strand
GCGCATGGACGCTCTTCCGCCGTCCCCGAAGATAAGGGGGATGCTCCGCGGCAGACCGGCCACCACCGCGCGCCACCCCTTCAGGAACCATCCGCGCTGACCTCTGCGCGGCTGGCGGGCGCCTGTTGTGGACTCGTCGTTCGGGCGCCTATCGCCGGCCGTGCTCCATGCGTACGTCCAGCAGGGCCTGTTGGCCTTCGGCCACGGCGGCGAACGACTGACGCAGTGCTTCGGGCAGTTCGTCCGGGTCATCGATGCGGCGGGCGAACGCGCCTGATGCCTGTGCGACCAGGCTGAATTCGGGCGACGGCTGCAGTTCAACCAGTGGCATTACCGGTTCGGCAGCGGCCAGTCCATCGGGATAGATGATGCGTGTGGACGAATCCACCGCCTGCCAGCGCTGGTTGTTGCAGACGATGGTGAGTACCGGCAATCCGGCCGCGCGGGCGACGAGATGGAACGGTGTCGGATTGCCGAACATGTAACTGCCGTCGCCCAGCGTTGTGATCACGGTGCGTTCGGGTGCGGCGAGTTTCGCGCCCAGCGAGGCGCCCAGTGCGAAACCCAGGCCGCCGGCCATGCCCACGCCCAGCAGTGAACCGGGGCGGCTCAGTTGCAGGTGGGCCGGTGAGACGCCCAGTTCGGACACCAGCAGGCTGTCATCGGGCATTGCGGCGCGCAGGCAGTCGGCCAGCACGCTGTAGCGGATCGGCTTGCTGTGGCGCGCCGAGGAAACCTCCTGTTGCAACGTCTGGGCGCGCGCCGTGACAATGTCCGCCACGGCCTGTCGTCGCCGGCCAGCCGCGTCCGGGTGGTTTGGCGTTCGTGTGCTGACCATCTGATCGAGCAGCGCGAATGCGGTGGCGGCTGAGCCTGGCACGACCAGGTCGGCCGGAAACGCGCGGATCGGGTAGCGCTGGTACAGCGGGTCCATGCCCAGGTGCACGACGCGCGTGCGCTGCGCCGGCGTGAACGCGCGAGGAAACCACGGCACGTCGCTTTCGGCGACCAGGATCAGATCCGCCTGTTCCAGCAGTGCGGTGCCGCTGACACCGCTGTGCAGCGGGTGGCCCCAGGGCAGATTCAGGCAGGTGGGACTGGCTTCGACGACCGGTATCGAATGGCGATCGGCGAATGCCGCAAGTGCCGCGACCGCGGCCGGATCGCGGCCCAGGTGCGAGGTGACGACCACGGGCCAGGCGGCCTGTGCGATCCACTCACCGACGGTGGCCAGGTGGTCGGCGCTGGGCTGCGGCCTGGCGGCGGGTGGCGCCACGGCCCCCAGGGCCGGATGCGTATCCTGGTCGGCCAGCACCTCCCTGGGCAGCGTCAGGTAGACCGGCCCGCGCGGTTCTGCCATGGCGACATCCAGCGCCCGTCCCAGCACCTCGTCCACTGGCTGGCCGCCGCGCAGTTCGTAGTCCCACTTGGTGTATTCACGCAGCACCGCACCCTGGTCGAACGCCTCCTGGCCCCAGTGAATCGGGTGTGTGCGCGAGGCGATGTGTCCGGACTGGGTGATCGGCGTGCGTCCGGCCATCAGCAGTAGTGGCACGTTGTCGCGGCAGGCATTCATGATTGCGCAGACCGTGTTGCCGGTGCCGACCGTGACATGCACCAACGCCGCAGCCGGTCTGCCGGACACCAGGTAGTAGCCGTGTGCCATCGCGACCGCGAGGTTCTCGTGTGGCACGGTGACAAACCTCGGCAGCGGCTCGCCGAGCGCCGCCATCTTGACCATGGCCTCGATGATCGGCGCGTGATCCGTGCCGGCATTGGCGAATACATGGTCTATGCCACGATGCCGGAGGGATCGCAGAAAGGTCTCGGCGACGGTGACGGCGGCGGTCGCCGTGCTGTTGATGGTCATGCGGGTGCTCCAGATGCCGGCGGGTTCAGCGCCCACTGTCCGGACTGCGGCCCTTGCCGGTCGCGGTCGCGGTCGCGGCCGTGTCCGGTTCGTCGAACCACGAGTCCAGCGTGTCGCCGTCGAGTTCTTCCAGTGTGTATTCGTTGAAGGCCATGTAGGCGGTCCAATGGCCGATGCGGTCCTGGAGCGCCAGTGCCTGGCGGCCTTCGGCCTGATTCAGTTCAGTGCGATAACGCGCCAGTTCGTTGCCAGCGTACTCGTTGCACTGTCGCAGGAATCGGACGACCACGGCTTTTTTTTCATTCAGCGTCATACGGGACGGATGTCGATAACGGGCCTGCCTCCGGCGTTGTGTCCGCAAGGCCCTGTGAGGCAAATTGGCGGGGCTGTTGCGTGTCTGCTGCGCGCCGGCACGAAAATGATACTATGCCCTGAATGCTGACTGAGCGACGATAGACGTCGCCGGATCCGGTGCCATGCGATTACGCCCGCATGGAGCCGGTGCCAGGGAGGGGTGGTGATGGCGAAGCGTGCGGTGACGGCTGCGACTGCGGCACTTGTGCGCCTTGCTGGTGTCAATTGTCTGGTTGATACGCACTAAGGGCCGTCGTGTTCGAGTTTTTATTCAAGTACTCCCGTACAACCTACGAAAGGGGCGAGTTCCTCTTCGCGAGCGGCTGGCCGGTCTGGCTGCTGGCGCTGCTGATCGCTGCCGGAGCCATCGCCGTGACGATCACGCTGGCGCGTCGGCGGGGGCTGCTCAGCCCGGGGCGCCTGGCGGTGATAGGCGTCCTTCAGGCGCTGATGGTCGCCGTGGTGCTGGTGCTGGCCTGGCAGCCGGCGCTGATGACCCAGACGCTGCGTGCCCAGGAAAATTCCGTTGCCGTACTGCTCGACACCTCGGCGAGTATGGGCTACGGCGAAAACGATCGTTCCCGCCTGGAGCAGGCGGTTACGGCATTGAACGAACGCGCGCTACCGGACCTCCAGTCACAGTTCGACGTCGAGCTGTTCGCGTTCGCGGGCGATGCGATTGCGATGACATCGCTCGACGACGTGCCCCCTCCAGGCGCGGTGACCCATATCGGTGACGGCCTGCTCGACGTGCTGCGCGCCTCGCAGTCAGGCTCGCTGGGCGCGATCATTCTGGTCAGCGACGGTGCCGACAATTCCGACCGCCTGGATGCCGCGCGGATCGCCGAGATAGCCGGCTACGGCGTGCCGGTGCACGCCGTGGGCGTTGGCCGCGAGGTCATTCCCGAAGATATCGAGCTCGAGAACGTCGTCATCTCACCGCAGGTGCTGCCGGGTTCCAGCATCAGTGCCCAGGTCAGCGTCCGCCACGCCCGCGCGGCACAGGCCAACCTGCGCGTCTACAACGGTGATGCGATCATCGCCTCGCGCACCATCAACCTGCCTGATCGCGTTGGTGTCACCACGCGCTGGATCGAACTGGATGTGGATGAACCTGGATTGATGGACCTGCGATTCTCGCTGGATCCGCTGCCCGGTGAACGCAATCTGATCAACAACACCCAGTTCCGGCCGGTGGAAGTCCCCGCCACTCGTCGCCAGGTGCTGTATGTGGAGGGCGAGCCGCGCTGGGATTACAAGTTCATGCGTCGTGCGCTGACGGAAGGCTCGGCGGTGCGCCTGGCCACACTGCTGCGAACGACGCCGAACAAGTTCTACCGTCAGGGCATCGCGTCGCCCGAGGAACTCGAATCCGGCTTCCCCGACGACGAGGAAACACTGTTCGGCTATGACGCGCTGATCATCGGCAGTTTCGAGGCGGCGGCCCTGACCTCCGCGCAGCGGCGCATGGTACGTGACTTCGTCAGTCGCCGCGGCGGCAGCCTGCTGATGCTGGGCGGACAGCGCGGACTGGCCGACGGCGGCTGGGGTTCCACTTCGGTGGCGGATGTGTTGCCGGTGCTGCTGCCCGAGCCCATGGCGCCAACCTTCGTGCGAGAGCCCGCGCGTCCGGTGCTGACGGCCGAGGGCGCGCAGTCGCTGATCACGCGCCTGGATGTGGACGACGCCGCGAATGCCGCGTTGTGGCGTGAAATGCCCAACATCGCCGATTTCCAGACCACCGGAGCGCTGAAGCCTGGTGCCGTCGTGCTGCTGGAGGCGCGCCCCGAAGCACGAAATACGAATAGCGTCTATCCGTTGCTGACACATCAGCGTTACGGCGCCGGCAGCGCCTATGTGCTGGCGACGGGGGGCACATGGCGCTGGCAGATGCAGCTGCCGCATACCGACGAGCGTCACGAGACGTTCTGGCGTCAGCTGATGCAGGCGCTGGTGGCACAAAGCCCGCGTCCGGTGACGCTGACAAGTGAACGCACATTCTATGGCGACGACAGTGTCATCGAGCTGCGCGCCGAGGTTCGCGACCGCGCCTACAACCCGGCCGACACGGCCGAAGTGACATTGTCGGTGGACACCGGTACCGGCCCCTCGGTGACCCTGGCGATGGAGCCGGTGGCGGGTGAGCGTGGCGTGTTCGCGGCTGTGTACGATCCGTCCGGCTCGGGGGTATTCCGTTTCTCGGCGAGCGCGAGCGTTGACGGCGAACAGGTCGGGTCGGCGCAGTATGCGGTACGCCGCGAATCAGGCGTCTCCGAACACTTCCGGTTCCAGCAGAACCGCGCGCTGCTCGAGCGTCTGGCCGACGCCACTGGCGGGCGCTATTTCGCACTCGCCGATCTGCACAACCTGCCTGAGGCCGTGCGCTACTCGGAAGCCGGCATCGTTGAGCGACAGATACTCGATCTATGGAACATGCCGTTTGCCTTCCTGCTGCTGCTGCTGCTGAAAGCCGGAGAGTGGGTGCTGCGACTGGCCTGGGGGCGACTGTGAGTCGCCACGCCATCCTTTCCGCCGCCGCAGCGATTATTGCTGCCCTGTGCGTGACCGCGTCGCCGGCCCACGCCGAGGTTCACTATCTGATCGTCAGCGGTCTGGGCGGCGAACCCCGCTATGAGCAGGCGTTTGCAGCGCATGCGGACGCGATGGCGGCGGCGGCAATCCTGACTGCCGGCAGCGACAGCCGCGTCACCGTGCTCAGTGGCGAGCGTGCGACCCGCGAAGCGCTGGTAGAAGCCATCGACAACCTGGCCGCCAGTCTCAGCTCAACCGACAGCGTGGCTGTGTTTCTGATCGGCCACGGCACCTACGATGGTGAACACTACAAGTACAATCTGCCCGGACCCGATCCGACCGGCGAGGAGCTGGCGGAATTGCTGGACACGCTGCCGGCGCGTACGCAGCTGGTCGTCAACGCCTCCAGTGCCAGCGGTGCGGTACTGGAGTCATGGGAGGCTGAAGGGCGCATTGTGATCACCGCCACCCGCAGCGGTAACGAACGTAACGCGACGCGCTTCGCCGAACACTGGGCAGCCGCGCTGACGTCCGAAGCTGCCGATGCCAACCGCAACGGCGTGATCACCGTGCAGGAAGCATTCGAATACACGGCCCGCCGGGTAGCCGACAGCTACGAGTCGGCCGGCAATCTGGCCACCGAACATCCGCAGATCACGGGCGAGGGTGCGGCGCGATTCGATATCGCGCGTCTGTCGGCGCGGGTGACGATGACACCGACACTGGAGCGAATGTATCGTGAGCGTGACGAGATCGAGCGCGCCATCGATGAACTTCGTGACCGGCGCGAGACCATGTCGACCAGCGACTACTTCGACGAACTGCAACCGCTGTTGCTGCGGCTGGCAACGCTGCAGGACGACATAGACGCGGCGCAGGCGGAGTAGGCGGATCATGTTTGGCCGCGCCGCACTGAGTGCCCTGACGCTGTTCGCGGCGCCGGTGCTCTGGGCGGCGATCGAGTACGGGCCGGACCGTCCCGAGGACCTCGCCCAATGCGACCAGCACCTCTATCGTGGCGCCCAGGCGGAGGCCACGCGCTGTTATGGCGCGCTGTTGAACAATCATAATGATCCGCGAATTCGCGCCGAGGCTGCGCGAGCGCTGGGTGATCCGCGCCGGGCGAATACGCTGTTCCAGACCGCGAGCCGGGAGTATCCCGACGATCCCGCGGTGCTGACCCGCTGGGGTGAACTGTTCATCACCACCCACCAGAACAACGATGCGGTGCGTCTGTTTCAGGAGGCGCTGGCGCTGGCGCCCGACTATTGGCCGGCTACGCTGGGTCTGGCAAAGGTCGCAGCCGGTCGCTTCGAGGACCGGGCACGGCAGTGGACGGCGGAAGTACTGGACCTTGAGCCCGATGCGCTGGCGGCGCATCTGCTGATTGCGCAGATGGACCTGGAAGAGAGCGCCTACGACAGGGCCGAGGCACGACTGGACCGGGCGCTGGAGATCGCCGAGAGGCGCTCGTATCCGCCGCTTGAAGTCTATGCCCTGAAGGCGTCGCTGGACCTGCTGACCGGCACGGTACCCAGCCCCTGGACGGATCGGGCGCTGGCCTACAACCCTCGCTACGGCGAGGTCTACGAAACGCTCGCCTATTTCTATGTGATCACCCGGCGCTATCGCGAGGCCATTGAGCTCCTGAATCGCGCCATCGACATCAAGCCCGATCTGTACTCGGCACATGCCGAACTGGGCGTGAATCTGCTGCGTCACAACGAGGTGGACGCGGCGCAGCGCCATCTGGCGATCGCCTATCGCGGCGATCCGTTCAGCGCGAAAATCACGAACACGCTGCGGTTGATCGACAGCTTCGACAACTTCGTCGTCACACGCCACGAAGTGGATCTGGACATCGATTGGGCTGCCGATGCCGATGCCGAGGCCTCCGACACCGGTCCGGCGGAACCGCGCCCGGCTTCGGCGGCCATCATTCTACGCCTGCATCGTTCCGAGGCCGAGGTGATGACCCCCTACGTGATCGATCTGACGCGGCGCAGCATCGAAACGTTCACGCAGCGTTACGAGTTCGAGCTCGAAGAGCCGGTGATCGTAGAGCTGTATCCGCAGGATGACGATTTCGCCGTGCGGACCGCCGGTCTTCCGGGCATCGGATTGCTCGGTGTGGCCTTTGGATATCTGGTGGCGATGAACAGCCCGACCGCACGCGGGGAAGGCGATTTTCACTGGGGTACGACGTTGTGGCATGAGATTGCGCACATCTTCACGCTCGGTGCGACCGATCATCTGGTGCCGCGCTGGTTCAGCGAAGGGATCTCGGTATTCGAGGAGTGGAGCACCGGCCCGTTGCCTGGTCGGCACCTGCCCCCGCAGGTGTTCGACGCCATGAAAGAAGGGCTGATGCTGCCGGTGGTGGAGCTGGACCAGGGCTTCGTTCGGCCGACCTATCGCGGACAGGTCATCGTCTCGTATATGCAGGCAGGTCTGATCTGTGAGTTCATCGCCACACGCTGGGGTCAGGATGCGCTGGCCGAGATGCTGCGTCTGTACCGCAATGGCCGTGACACGGGGGAGGCGGTCGAAATGGCGCTGGACATCGCGCCGCAGGCTTTCGACCGCGAGTTTGCCGCCTATGTGCAGCAGGAGCTGGGACATCTGCTGGACAACCTGGAGGACTGGCAGAACGCCCAGCGTATCGCGCAGGAGGCGGCACAGAACGAAGACTGGCCCGCGGCGCGCGACGCCGCCCGCAGTTCGATTGCCATTTATCCCGAGTACGTGAGTCAGGGCAGCGCGTATCTCATCAGTGCGCGCGCACTGGATGAACTCGGTGACAGGGAGCGGGCCATCGAGGTGCTCACCGACTATCACGCGCGTGGTGGCCACAACCCCGGTGCGCTGACGCGGCTCGCGGACTGGCTGGATGAGGCCGAACGCCACGATGAGGCGCTGGCTGTGCTGAGCGACGTGATCTGGGTTGCACCGATGCAGGTCTCTTTGCATACGCGACTCGGGGACTGGCTGATGCGGGCCGGTCGCGCCGATGATGCGCTGGCCGAGTATCAGGCGATGATGGCCATGGATCCGCAGGATAGGCCTGCCGCGCATCTGCGCATGGCGCGCGCTTATCTGGCGATCGATGACCGCGAACGTGGCCGGGAGCAATTGTTGTATGCTCTGGAGGCTGCGCCCCACTACCGGGAAGCACAACAGCTGTTAATGGAGACCGTACGTTGAGTTCTCAATCCGCTAATCAGTTCGATACCGAGGAGACCCGTGCGCTGATCGGGGATTTCCAGACCGCCCTGAACGGAATCCGCAGCGAAGTCCGCAAGGTCATCGTTGGCCAGGATGAAGTAGTCGAGCATCTGCTGCTCACACTGCTGGTCGGCGGACACTGCCTGATCACCGGCATGCCGGGCACAGCCAAGACGCTGCTTGTGCGCACTCTGGCATCGGCGCTCGGACTCAGTTTTAAACGTATCCAGTTCACACCTGATCTGATGCCCACCGACGTGACCGGTACGGACGTGATCGAGGAAGACATCACCACCGGCCATCGCACCTGGACCTTCGTGCCCGGCCCGCTGTTCGCGCATGTGCTGCTGGCGGACGAAATCAATCGCACACCGCCCAAGACACAGTCCGCCCTGCTGGAGGCCATGCAGGAAAACACCGTGACCGTACGCGGTAACCTGCACCGCATCGAACGGCCGTTCTTCGTGCTCGCGACGCAGAACCCCATCGAGCTGGAGGGCACGTATCCGTTGCCCGAAGCGCAGCTCGACCGATTTCTGTTCAATGTCGTCCTGGACTACCTCACCGCCGACGATGAGCTGGAGGTCGTCAACCGCTTCACGACCACGATGGCCATGCCGGATATTCAGCCGTGGACCACGCCCGAGCAGATCGTTCGTTTTCAGGAACTCGTGCGTCAGGTGCCGGTTGCCGAGAACGTCAACCGCTATGCGGTTGACCTGGTACGTGCCACGCGGCCGGGTGATCCCGGCGCAACGGACATGGTCAAGCGCTACATTCAGTATGGCGCCAGCGTGCGCGCCACGCTGTTCATCACGCTGGCTGCGAAGGCGCGTGCACTGATGGCCGGGCGTTATCACGTGACGCGCGAAGACATTGCGGCGCTGGCTCTGCCGGTATTGCGCCATCGTGTGCTCACCAACTACTTCGCTGAATCCGACAGCATCACAGCCGATCAGGTGCTGACGAATCTGGTTGAGGGAGAGTCGTCGGCACGGCGGGCCAGTGCCGGATGACATCCGGCGCGGTACCAGGCCGGTCGCCGTCCGGGCGTGATCGATGAGTGCCCTCGCACAGGGCAGGAGCCTGCTCCACCCGGAGGTGCTCGCGAGCCTGTCCAACCTTGATCTGGTCGCGCGCGTTGTGGTTGAAGGCGTGCTCACCGGCATGCACCGTTCGCCGTTTTTCGGCTTCAGTCAGGAGTTCGCTGAGTACCGCGCCTACTCGGAAGGCGACGATCCGCGATTCGTCGACTGGAACGTCTATGCACGCACCGAGCGTACCTACGTCAAACGTTATATCGGAGAAACCAACACGCGACTGGTGATCCTGCTGGATGCCAGCGCGTCGATGGGTTACGGATCCGGTACGGTAACCAAGCTGAAGTACGCCAAATTTCTTGCCGCCACGCTGGCCTATCTCGGCGCCCGCCAGCACGATGCCGTTGGCCTGATCGTGTTCGACGAAGAGGTGCGCGAACATCGGCCGGCTTCCTCGCGCACCGGGCGTCTGAGCAATGTGCTGCACGCAATCGACCGCGCCGAGCCGGGCCGAAAGACCAATCTGGCGGCGTCGTTTGAACGCTTCCACCAGTATGAACGCGGGCGTGGCCTGGTGGTGGTGATCTCCGACTTTTACTGTGACCCCGAGGCGATGCTCAAGGGCGTGCAGCCGCTTGCCTATCAGGGGCAGGACGTTGCGCTTTTCCAGCTGCTCGACCCGCAGGAACTGGAGCCGGTGGTCAGGGAATCGATGTTTCTGGAAGACATGGAAACGGGCGAGGCCATGGAGGTGTCGCCGGTATTCATGCGTTCGCGCTACCGCGAGCGGATTCAGGAACATATTGAAGCATTGAAGAAGTCGGCGATGCGCGCAGGTGCTGAACACATGCTGGTGCGAACCGATCAGCCTCTGGATGCGGCGATGCGCAATTATCTGATGTTCCGCAAGAGGCGCGGATGATGGCGCGGCCGTTTAGAGCTCGGGCCCCGGGGGATGACGCATGAGCCTGCTCGCCCCCGCGTTTCTTGCCGGACTGCTGGCGATCGCATTGCCGCTGTGGCTGCATCGGCTGTCGTCGGACAACCCCAATCGGAGCAAATTCAGTTCGCTGATGTTTCTGGAGCCCGGTGAGCCGCAGCGCGTGCTGGCGAGGAAGCTTCAATACCTGCTCCTGCTGGCGTTGCGTATTGCGCTGCTGGTGCTGATTGCGCTCGCATTCACGCAGCCCACCTGGTGGCGGTCGGCCGATGCGGGTGCGGGCGCGACGGCAAGACTTCACGTCATCGTCATGGACGTCTCCGCCTCGATGACCTATGGCGATCGCTGGGCGCGTGCGCGCCAGGAAGCGCTCGCGGTGCTCGATGAGGTCGATGGCGCTGATCAGGTTCAGTTGCTGGCCAGCGGGCGGGTAACGGAGGTGCTCACCGAGGTCACCGTGGACCGGGCCGTCGTGCGGCAGCGCATCAACACCCTGGAGCCTGGCGTATTCAGAGCCGACTACGGGCAGATGACCCGTGCCACCGAAGCCATTACCCGCAATGCGGACCTGCCGGTGGTGCTGCATTTCGTAACCGATGCGCAGCGCTCGGCGATGCCGGCAAGGTTTGCCGAACTTGCGCCGCGTCGACCGATGGAGCTGCAGGTTCGCAGCATCGCTGCCGACGGGGAACACAACTGGGCGCTGGAGAGCTTCGGTGGCTCGGCGGTCACCGGCGAGTTGCAGGCCGGTGTGCGCAGTTTTGCCGCTCAGGATGCTGATCGCACGGTCGCGCTGGAGCTGAATGGTCGTACGGTGGAGCAGCAGACAGTCAGCCTGCCGGCGGGCGGGCGCGCACAGGTCAGTTTTCAGCCGCTGGAGCTGGCCGCCGGCGTGAACCGCGTGCGCGCTTTCATTCAGCCCGGCGACCGCCTGCCGCTGGATGACGAACGCTTTCTTGCGCTCAAGCGCGCTGAACCACGTCCGGTCCTGGTCGTCGGCACTGATCCCGGCGGCGCCGGTGTGCTGTTTCTGAGTTCGGCGATGCGGACCCTGGATGCGCTGTCGCTGGAGCCGGAGGGCGCCACGTTCAATGCCGTGATCGACAGTGACCTTGGCAGATACGGGTTCGTGGTCGTGACCGACGCCGGGTTGCTGAATACCGCGGCCACCACGCGTCTGACCGAATACGTGCGTGGCGGCGGTGTGCTGCTCATGGGGTTCAGCCAGCGGTCGACCGCACTGAGCCAGGTGCCGGTCACCGGTCATGCCTTCCGGGTACTCGGACGTCCGCCCACTGCCGACGGGTCGGCGGAGTTCACCGCAGCCGGCGTGCTGGATATCACGCATCCGGCCATGCGCGGCCTGGAAGGCCTGCGTTCGGCGCGTTTCCACCGCTATGTGGCACTGGAGACAACGGAACAGGACAGGGTCCTGGCGCGTCTGGAAGACGACACGCCGCTTGTCGTGGAATCCACGGTCGGGAACGGGCGTGTGCTGCTGTTCGCCTCTTCGGTGGATCGGGCCTGGAACGACCTGCCGCTGCAGCCGGTGTTCGTGCCGATGGTGGCGAATTTCTCCGATCATCTGCTCGGTGGCGCCGGCTTCAGCAGCGAGGCCGCCCTGGGCAGTACGCTGGCGCTGCGCGCCATGGGCATGGCTGGCGGGCAGATCTTCGACCCCCGCGGACGTGCCGCCCTTGGCCTCGGCGGGGGAACTGCTGACGTTCTTCTGGATCAGATCGGGTATTACGAAGTCGTTGGTGGCGGTCGAACGGAACTGGTTGCGGTGAACTTCGATGCCCGCGAGTCCGACCTGACGACATTGGACGAGGCGACGCTGGCGCGCTGGACGGCGCTGGGCCAGCGGGCCGATGGCCGTCAACTGACAGCCGCTGACGAAACAGCCAGCCGCATCCCCTGGGCCCTGGGGCCGTGGCTGCTGTTGCTGCTGGTTGCGGCAGCGATCATGGAATCCTGGGCCGGAAACTGGCATCTTAGGGTACGTCGGGCCCTGTAGCCCGACGACCGGCAGGGCGCCGCGCACTTTTCAAAGGGAACAGAGCACATGTCCGCACAGTCGCAGCTCGAAGCCTATCTTGGTGAATTCCGCCAGCGCCTCAAGGTTCTGATCGTTGCCCGAGGCGCAGCACTGGCCGCCAGCATTGCGCTGGTTGTCACTCTGCTCGCGGTCTATATGGGGACGCGCCGCGCATTCGATCCGGCGTTCATGGTATCGGCCCGGTTCGTGCTTGTTCTTGCGCTGATTGCAGCGGCCGCGGGCCTGATCGCCTATCCGCTATACCTGCTCAGGCGCAATCGCGGCATCCGCGACCTGGAGCAGCGTGCGCCGGATTTCGACGGGCGTCTGGAGACCTATGACGGCCTCACGCATCCCACGCGGGCGGATCAGCCACCAACCCCGTTCCTGTCGCTGCTTGCCGAAGACGCGCTGCGATTCGCCCGCCGCATTCCTGTCGCGCTGAAGATTCCTTCCTGGCAGATATCTCTGCCGGCGGCTGCGGCCGCGATCGCGCTGATCGGTCTCGTGTGGTTTGCCGCCTTTGGTCCGGATAACTGGCGTTATGGCGTTCGGCATCTGTGGGCAGGCTGGATGTTCAGCGACACGCTGCCGCCGCAGCGCATCAACGTGACGCCGGGCGACCTGACCATCCGCCGTGGTGGTGATCTGGCCATCAATGCCCGCGCGGAAGGTTTCGATCCACCGCAGATGGAAGTGTTTGCACTGTTCGAAGGCAGTGACGGCTGGGAGCGGGTACCGATGAGCCGCGACCGCCAGAGCGGGCAGTTCGACTTCACGTTCTTCGCGCTGCGCGAGCCGCTGCGCTACTACGTTCAGACAGCCGGGCTGCGCAGCTCGGAGTACCGTGTCCAGGTCGTCGACCTGCCGCGGGTCACGAATATCAAGCTCGAATACGAATATCCTGAATGGACCGGCATGGATCCGCGCACGGTGGATCCCGGTCGCGATATCCGTGCCGTCGAAGGTACGCAGGTGCGTCTGGAAGTGACGACCGATGCGCCGCTGAACGATCCGGCGCTGGTTGCCAACAACGAGCGCATCGCGATGAGCACGGACGGCAACACAGCCACCGCGCGGCTCGACGTCAACGAAGACGGCGAGTATCACATCGCGACACTTTTCAATACCGATCTGGTGCGCGTCACCGACGACTACTTCATTTCACTGATCGCCGATGAAAAACCCGTCGTGCGCCTCGTCAAGCCGGGTCGCGACTGGCGCGCGAGCAGTATTGAGGAAGTCACGATACGCGTGGATGCGAGTGACGACTTCGGCCTCGAACGTCTGGAACTGCGGTATTCGGTGAATGGCGCGCCGTGGCAGTCCGCGCAGCTCGACGCCGAAGGTGATCAGGTGATCGCCGAGCACATCCTCAGCCTGGAAGACCTGCGAGCGCCGCTGCGCCGGACACGTGCCAGTGCGCGAGGCGACGACAGCGCGCTGACATTCCCGCTGCGCAGCCCGGGAGAGATTCGCAGCCTGGACGATCTGCGGCGCCTGCGCGATGCAAACGACGAGTCTGCGATGCAGGAAGCGCTGGCTGAGGTGCTGGACGAAGAGCCGCCCACCGATCGCGTGTTGCAGCCGGGGGATCTGATTTCCTATTACGTCGTGGCTGCGGATCGCGGGCAGGAAGTGCAGACGGATCTGTTCTTCATCGACGTTCAGCCCTTCGATCGCAGCTTCTCGCAGTCCATGCAGAGCGGCGGCGGCGGCGAAGGTGGCGGTGGTGGTGGCGACCAGGACGAGATTTCACAGCGTCAGCGCGAGATTCTGGTCGCTACCTGGAACCTGATCCGTGAACAGTCCGAGGAGGCAAGCTTCCTCGACAGGCAGATGATGCGCGACAACGCCATCATGCTCTCCGACCTGCAGCGCACACTGGCCGATCAGGCGCGCACACTGGCCGAGCGTTCCCGCGCAAGGCTGCTGGATACGCAGGACGAACGCATCGCGCTGTTCGTCGACCATCTCGAAGACGCGGCGGAACTGATGGGTCCGGCCTCCGAGCGACTGGCGAATCTCGATCTCGACGATGCCGTGCCCTACGAGCAGGAGGCATTGCAGTATCTGCTGCGCGCCGAAGCCCTGTTCACCGATATCCAGGTATCGATGGAGCGCGGCGGCGGCGGCGGCGGTGGCGGTGGCAGCATGGCAGGCCGTGACCTTGCCGAGCTGTTCGAGCTGGAAATGGATCTTGAGCGCAACCAGTACGAAACCGAACAGCAGGTTTCTTTCGACCAGCCGCCTCAGGATGCGGTCGATGAAGCGATTGCGCGATTGCAGGAGCTTGCGCGTCGGCAGGAGCGGCTGGCCCGCGAAGCGAACCGTCGCAACAACCTCACCGAACAGGAACGCTGGCGTCAGGAATCGCTGCGTCGCGAAACGGAAGAGCTGCGACAGCAGCTCGAAGAGCTCCAGCAGCAGCTGGCGCAGGCGCAGCAGCAGGAAGGACAGCAGGGTCAGGAGGGTCAGGAAGGCCAGGAAGGTCAGGAAGGTCAGCAGGGTCAGCAGGGTCAGCAGGGCCAGCAGGCTCAGCAGGGTGGCCAGCCAGGCCAGCCAGGCCAACCCGGTCAGCCCGGTCAGCCCGGACAGATGGGTGGACAGTTTGCCCAGGCCGGTGGTCAGGCCGGACAGCTTCAGGAGGCCATCCAGCAGATCCAGGATGCGCTGGACGCGATGGATCAGGCTGGCATGTCCAGCGACCCGGAGCAGGCGAGTCGAGCGGCGGAGCAGGCGCGTCGACAGCTGGATCGTGCGCTGGCACAGATGACCGAGCAGCGACAGCAGCTGGCGGAAGCCGCGTTCTCCGAGCTCGCCGATCGTTCCCGCGACCTGTATGCAGAGCAGCGCGAACTGGCGGCCGAATTGCAGGCACAGCTGCGTGCCAGCAGTGAGATCGAGGATCGTAGCGGTCTGATCGGTGGCTTGGATGTGGATTCCGCGATCGAGTTTGCGCAACGCCGTCAGGATCTGCAAAGGGAGCTCGAACAGCTGGAGCGTGATCTCCAGCAGGTCGCACAGGATTTCCAGCGCCGCACACCACGTGCGGCCGACGAGCTTGGTGATGCGCTGGCCAACCTGCAAAGGTCGCAGGCAATCGCACGCCTGAACGCGGCCGTGAGCGCAATCCGCGGGGGTGCGGCGCCACAGGTGGCCGCAACCGAAGCCGTCACCACATCGGCACTTCGTGACCTGCAACGCGACACGGAGCGAGCGCTGGCAACTGCGACACGCGAGGCCGTCTCGGGCGAGGCCGAGGTCGATCCCAATCAGGAACTGCTGGCTGAGATCGGCATGCTGCGCCGCGAGCTGGCGGAACTGTCGCGTGCAGGCGGTCAGGGTGGCGATCCTGGTGCGCAGGCACAGCAGGGGCAACCCGGTCAGCAGGGCGGGCAGCCTGGCGGAGAGCCGCAGGAAGGTGGCCAGCAGGCCGGCGGTTCCGGTGAACAGCAGGGTCAGGGTGGTGGTGCGTTCGGTGGTGGCGGCTGGAATGCCTGGGCCAGTGGCGGTGGCTACTGGGATCCGCGTGAACGCGGCTGGGGCCAGTTCGGACCTTACGATCCGCGCATCTGGGAAGACCCGCAGCGTGTCGAGGAAATGCGTGAGCGTCTGGCCGAAGCCGGCGGGGATCTGCTGCGTCTGGGCAATCAGCTGCGCGACCAGGGTCTGACAGATGAACAGCTGGAGTGGGTGCGTCAGCTCGGCGATCAGCTGCGTGGCGGATTCCGTGGCAATCCCGAGTTGCTGGCTCGGGAGTTTCAGGCGCTGGTGGATCTCACCGATCAGCTGGAGCTGCAGCTGCGTGCGGAGAACGCGCGCGCCAGCCGGTCAGTGCGCACCGAAGCGCCCGCGCAGGCGACCCAGGGCTACGAGGAAGCCGTGGCCGAATACTTCCGTCGTCTGGGTGGTACGGAAGAGGTACGTTAGCGCACGTCGGATCAGCGCACGCCAGAGTCCTCGGGATCTTGCGGTCCGACCGGCACACGGCGTGGCTGCGGATGCTAAAGTCCGCGACCTATGAACCATCGCGACCGGTCATTCGATCTGCCTGCCTATGCGCTGTGCGCCCGCGAATGGGGGCGTGCCGGTGGCGTGCCGGTCATCGCGCTGCACGGCTGGCTGGACAACGCCGGCAGCTTCGATCTCCTGGCGCCACTACTCCCCGACTGCCACCTGCTCGTTCCGGATCTGGCCGGTCATGGCCAGAGTGGCTGGCGTTCAGCTGACAGCAGCTACGCGATCTGGCAGGACGTTGCCGATGTCATCAATCTGGCTGATGCCATGGGCTGGGAGCGGTTTGCGCTGCTCGGACACTCGCGCGGCGCAGCGATTGCAATGCTGACGGCCAGCGCGTTCCCCGAGCGCACCACACATCTGGTCATGATCGAAGGCGGGATCCCGTTCCCGTCGGAACCGGAGGAAGCGCCGGAAACGCTGGCGAAGTCGGTGGCGGAACGCGCACGGGTCGCCGCACGTACCGGCAGAGTCTTCAGTACCAGCGATGAAGCCGTGCAGGAGCGTACGCGCGGGCTGTCGCAGGTCAGTGTGGCCGCAGCGCGGAAGCTGGCCGAACGATCGCTTCAGGAGGTGCCGGGCGGCTGGCAATGGCGGGTGGATCCGCGCCTCAAGGGCGCATCGGAACTGAAACTGACGCCGGCACAGATCGAGGCATTCGTCACGCGGGTGCGTGCGCCGGCGATGATCGTGTTTGCCGAGGACAGCCCGTTCAGCAGCTGGCCGATTTATCGTCGGATGGTGCCGCTGTTCGCGGACCTTCTGGAGCTGCGGCTGCCCGGCAGCCACCATCTGCACATGGAGGGCGGTGAGGCGGCGATTGCCGGTCACGCGGTGCCCTTCCTGTCGTCCCGCGACAGCTGACGTCGTGCCGCACTTCCTGAACTTTCTGCAGAAGGTCTACCTGGGCGCTATCGTTGTGCTCGGTGTGGCCTGGATTCTCGATCTGCCGCGCAGCATCGACATCTATCTCGTGCCCGCTGAGTGGATGGGGCCCCTGCTGGGTGTGGGTGTGGCGGCGGCTTACCTGCGCTTTCCCTATCTTGCCGATCGAGGCCGCAGCGCCGGCTGGCCGGAACTGCTGGCCGGCATTGTCGCCATCGCGTGCTGGGGCTGGATGTCGCTGAACTACAACGAATGGATCATCGACATCGGTGGCTACACCGCCGACAAGTTCGTGCCCGGTCTGCTCGCGATACTGCTGCTGATGGAGGCGATGCGCAAGGCGGCGGGTCTGCCGATCACGATCCTGGTGTGGATCCTGATCGGATACGGTCTGCTGGGAAACCTGCTGCCGCCACCTTTTCAGGCCGAACGTCAGGCGGTGCCCGCCATCGTGATGTATGTGTATGCGGACAGCAATGGCATACCCGGTCTGGTGCTCACCGTGGTCGGCACGCTGGTGCTTGCCTTCATCATGCTCGGCAAACTGATGGAGGTCACCGGCGCCACGAAGTTCTTCACCGACCTTGCGCTGTCCGCCATGGGTCATCGTCGGGGCGGGCCGGCGAAGGTGGCCGTGATTGCATCCAGTATCTTCGGTTCGATCAACGGCACCGCGATTGGCAACATCATGTCCACCGGTATCGTGACCATACCGCTGATGAAGCGATCCGGTTTCAAGCCGCGTTTCGCCGGTGCGATCGAAGCCGTGGCTTCCAACGGCGGACAACTGGCGCCACCGGTCATGGGTGCCACGGCGTTTCTGATCGCCGAGTTCCTTCAGGTGAGCTATGTGGAGGTGGTGAAGGCTGCGCTGGTTCCGGCACTGTTGTACTACCTCTGTCTGTTCCTTCAGGTCGATGCCATTGCGGCACGTTACGGTCTTCACGGGCTTCCCCGCTCCGAGCTGCCGCGAGCCGGCCGTGTGCTGGCGGGTGGCTGGATGTTCCTGCTGCCACTGGGCGTGCTCGTTTATCTGCTTTTCTGGCGCGGGTTTGATCCGGGTCTCTCGGCACTGCTCGCGGCCGGGTCGCTGTTGTTGCTGGCGATCGTGCGCGACCGTCGCCTGCCTGGCATGAAGGCCTGGCAGGATCTGATAGTCGGTGGCGGTGCGAACATGCTGCCGTTGCTGATGATCGCCGGCGGTGCGGGCATCGTGATTGGCGTGATGAATCTCACCGGCCTGGGTTTCTCGCTGTCGCTCGTTTTGAGCCAGATCGGCGAGAACCTGGGCCTGTTCGTGATGCTGCTGCTCACCGGTGCAATCTCCATCGTGCTAGGCATGGGCATGCCGACCACGGCGATCTATGTCGTATTGTCGGTGGTGCTGGCGCCGGCGCTGGTCGGCATGGGCATCTCGCCAATGGCCGCGCATCTGTTCATTTTCTATTTCGGGCTGCTGTCATTTCTGACACCGCCGGTGGCCGTGGCCAGCTACGTGGCCGCAGGCCTTGCCGGCAGCGGCATGTGGGAGACGTCGTGGGAAGGTGTGAAGCTCGCAGCGGTGGCCTATCTGCTGCCGTTCCTCTGGGTTTACAACGAAGCACTGATTCTCGAAGGATCACCGGCGGCCGTCGTGTTCGCCATCCTCACCGCGGTGGCGGCCGCCGTGCTGATCGGACGCGGCATTCAGACTGCGCGCTGGCAGGACACCGGCAGGCTGCTGATGGGCGCTTCGCTGTGCCTGGTTGCGCTGGGGGTGGGCAGCAGTACCGTGTGGCTGGGGCAGGACTCTCCCTATACCGTGCTGGTTGCGCTGGCCGGCCTCGCGTTGTTCATGGTGGTGCGCCACAGGCAGCGTGGTGAGCATGTAGCGGCACCGGGCGGTAGTGCGCCGTGATGCATCAATCCGACCGGGCCGGCATCAACGCATGGCGGCGCAAGCCACCGCGGGGGGCGGTGTGATTTCACCGGCGACCTACGAGACGACGGTCGCTGCTCTGGCGGATGGCGCAACGGTGCTCACCGGCAGTCCCAGGCTTGCAAGACGTGTGCTTGGTGATGAGGCGATCGCGCGTTCCGGTGCGGGCGAGAAGGTATGGGAACGCGGCGATGCACTGGCCTGGTCGGCCTGGCTGAAGCGCCAGCACGCCGATGCGCTGGCCTGCGGCGCCATCGAGCCGGATGCACCGTCGGTGCTGCTCAGCCCGACGCAGGCGGATGCGCTATGGCAACGGGTCATCGAGCAGGGGTCTGCCGATTACGGCCTGCTTCAGCCCACCGTCGCGGCCCGTCACGCGGCGGAAGCGCATGCACTGTGTGCGGCCTGGCATATCGATGTGCAGACCCTGCGCGCCGGACGCTATCACGATGATGCAGACGTCTTTCTGCAATGGGCGGAAGCGTTCGAACACACGCTGGCGCGCAATGGCTGGCTGGTTGCCGCGCAGCTGCCGGAGTGGCTGCTGCCGTGGATGACGCGCCGTACGGAGCTGCGTCCGCAGGCGCTGTACCTTGTGGGTCTGGACGTGATCACACCGCAACAGCAGCGGCTGCTGGAGCAACTCGATGCACTTGGTGTTGCCGTGTTCATGGTGGAGCAGGCCGCGGCCGGCGATCGGCCCGGCACCGCAATGGTCGGGCGGTTCGAATGCGCCGATCCGGATGGAGAACGGTCGGCCGCCGTTCGCTGGGCGCGGGCGCGGCTGGAAAGCGATTCCGGTGCGCGGCTCGCGATCATCGTGCCCGATCTGGCCGGCACGCGTGCCGCGCTGGCCCGCGAACTGGATGCCACGCTCGATCCATCGGTCCTGTCCAGCAGCGCACCGCGCCTGCGCCGTCCGTGGAATATTGCTCTGGGCTGGTCGCTTTCCGACGAACCCATGATTCACGACGCATTGAGCCTGCTCGGCGCCACGGTGGGTGCCGGCTCGCTCGAATTCGCCGCCGCCAGCCGGCTGCTGCGATCACCGTTTGTCGGCGGAGCGGAGGGTGAGCGCGGCCCTCGACTGGCGCTGGAGCAGTGGCTTCGCGACCGCCGCGAGGCGGAATGCACGCTGTCGCAGCTGGCCCGCCGGGCAGTCGATGGCGAGGCATTGCACGAGACCGCGGATGTGCTGGCAGCGCGCGTGTCGGCGCTGCTCGATACGGCGCGTTCGGCCAGTGGTCGTCTTGGCGTGGCAGCCTGGGCGGAGCACTTTGCGGCGCAGCTGCGCGCCGCCGGATGGCCGGGTGAACGCGGACTGGACAGCCGCGAGCATCAGGCGCTGGGTGGCTGGCAGGAAGTGCTTGCGGAGTTTGCCGCGCTGGCCTGCGTGTCGCCACGCCTGCCGCGTGAAGCGGCGATGCGCATACTGCGCCGGATTGCCGCGGACAAGATCTTTCAGCCGCAGAGTCTGGCGGCGCCGGTGCAGGTGCTCAGTCTGCACGACGCTATCGGGCAGTCCTTCGACGGCGCGTGGCTGCTGGGCATGGACGACGAAACCTGGCCGCCGGCACCGCGGCCCAATCCGTTCCTTCCCACGGATGTGCAGCGCGAAGCCGGTGTGCCACAGGCGTCGGCATCCGGTCAGCTGGCGCACGCCGAAGTCGTGACCGAACAGCTGCTGGCTGTTGCACCCGAGGTGCTGGTCAGCTGGGCGCGCCGGCGCGATGACAGGAATCTGCGCGTCAGTCCGCTGATGACGCATCTGCCGGAGATCACGCCACGAACGTGGACCGTGGCACCCTGGCGCGTGTCGCTGCTGGCGGCGGGTGAGTTCGAACACTGCGTCGACGTTCAGGGTCCACCGCTGCTCGCTGGCGGCAGATTGCGCGGTGGCACGTTGGTATTCCGCGATCAGTCGAAGTGTCCGTTCCGTGCCTTTGCCATCCATCGCCTCGGCGCCAGCGAGCTGTCTTCGCCGACGCCGGGCATGGACGCGCTGGATCGCGGCGGCATCGTGCACCGCGTCCTGCATGCGATGTGGACGCGTCTGCAAAGCCGCGCCGCGCTTGCCGAGCTGAGTGAAGACGACTGCGCAAACCTGCTCACATCCTGGATCGATGGTGAACTGGAGCGGGCGGCACGTGACCGGCCGCTGGTGTTCACGCCGCGGTTCACTGCGGTGGAGCGGCAGTGCCTGGTGACGCTGCTGATGCAGTGGCGCGAACGTGAGCTGGCCCGCGACGATTTTCGCGTGGTGGCAACGGAACAGAGCGTGCTGATCACCACACCGGCGGCGGCTGCGAACTCACAGGCAGCCGTGGGCGGCGATGGCGGGGGCGAAGGTAATGGCGATGGCGCGGCAACGATCACGGTACGGGCCCGTGTCGATCGTATCGACGAGCTTGCGGATGGTCGCCGTGTGCTCATCGACTACAAGACAGGCGGTACACACCCGTCGAGCTGGCTGGGTCTGCGACCGGATGAACCGCAGATGCCGCTGTATTCCGCGCTGTTCGGCGACGAACTGGCCGCTGTGGTCTATGCACGGGTGCGCATCGGCCATTGTGAGTGGCGAGGCGTAGCCCGCGAGGATACTGAACTGCCGGGCGTCGCTATTGCCGGTGAGTGGAAGGCGGCGCAGGAGCGGGGCTGGGCCGATCTGCGCGCCGAATGGCGCGCCGCGGCGCAGTCGCTGGCTGCGGCGTTTCTCTCGGGCGCCGCGGCGCCCGACCCGTTGCGCGGTGCCTGCGACTACTGTCAGCTGTCGGCGCTGTGCCGCATCGACGAACTGCGCGGCGGCTTCGCGCGTGACCCGGCAACGGCCAGGGATGGCGACGATGAGCGCTGAGCGCATAGCCGACCGCGATGCGCGAGTGGCGGCGCTGGATCCCGCGCAGTCGTTCATCGTTCAGGCGCCGGCCGGCTCTGGCAAGACCGGCCTGCTTACGCAGCGTTATCTGCGCCTGCTGGCGCTGGTCGACGCACCCGAGGAAGTGCTGGCGATTACGTTCACGCGCAAGGCCGCCGGTGAGATGCGTGAACGAATCATCGGTGCACTGGCACTGGCTGCCGCCGACGAACCGCCGGCCGACGATCATCAGGCGATCACGCGGGAGCTGGCACGACAGGTACTGGTCCGCGATGCGGAACTGGGCTGGGGTCTGCTGCGTTATCCGGCGCGCCTGCGAATCCAGACCATCGACGCCTTCAATGCGTCACTGACCCGGCAGATGCCTCTGCTGTCCGGACTCGGTGCGCCGCCAGCCATCACCGATGATGCACGAGCGCTGTATGCGCAGGCAGCGGGGAACACGATCGCACTGCTGGAGCAGTCCGACACGCCGGCATGGACGGATGCCATCACCGTGCTGCTGCTGCATCTGGACAACCGCATGGATCGGGCCCGGGACATGCTGGCCGGCATGCTGGCGAAACGCGAACAATGGCTGCGCGTGCTGCTGCCCAGCGTCAGCGGCGAACGCGCCGATGGCGAGCAGACGCACGCCAGGGATCGCAGTCGCCTGGAGCAGGCCATCGCCACCGAGCTGCACCTGCAGATCGCAGCGGTGGTGCATCGATTGCCGACACGCTTTCACGATGAAATCGTTGCCATGGCGGCCTTCGCGGCCCGACAGCTCGAAGAATCCGGTCGCGAGTCGCCACTGCGGGCCTGCATCGACATGACGGCATTGCCGGATGCGGATCCATCACAGCTCGCACAATGGCAGGGTATAGCCGAGCTGCTGCTGACCAGGACTGGCAGCTGGCGCAAGACGGTGCGTGTGAACAACGGGTTTCCGCCAGGCCGCGCCGACGAGAAGGCGCGCATGCTGGAGCTGCTGGACAGCCTGGCCGAGCATGTGTCGCTGGCCGCACCGCTGTCACGTCTGCGGCAGCTGCCGCAGCCACGCTACGACGATGAACAGTGGCGCCTGATCGAGGCCTTTGCCGATCTGCTGCGCCTGGCGGCGGCTCAGCTGCAACTGGTATTCGCCGGCAGCGGTGAAGTTGACCACCCCGAAATTGCGCTGCGCGCGCTGCGCGCGCTGGGTGATGACGAGCAGCCCACCGATCTGGCGCTTGCTCTGGATCACCGCATCCAGCACGTCCTCGTGGATGAGTTTCAGGATACGGCGACGGGTCAGTATCTGCTGCTCACAGCGCTGACTCGCGGCTGGACGCCGGGTGACGGCCGCAGTCTGTTCGTGGTTGGCGATCCGATGCAGTCGATCTATGCCTTTCGCGAGGCCGAGGTCGGCCTGTTCATCAACGCACGGCATGAAGGTCTGGCCGGTCTGCCGCTGATTCCACTGCGATTGAACGTGAATTTCCGTTCGTCGGCGAAGCTGGTGGACTGGGTCAACGATGTGTTCCCCGAAGTCCTGTCGCCGGTGGAGGATGCCGCGTCGGGTGCGGTGCGTTTCGAACAGGCGGCGGCGTTTCGTGATGCCGGCGACGGTGGTGTGGCCGTGCATCCGCTGATCGGTGAACGGCCCGATGCCGATGCCGAAGCGGCGACGGTCGTGGCACTCGTGCGCCGGCGACTGGCAGAAACCGATCAGGGCACGGTGGCAATACTGGTGCGCCGTCGCAAGGATGTGGCCACCATCCTGCCGGCACTGCGCGTCGCGGGCATACGCTATCAGGCGGTGGACATCGAATCGCTGGCTACCCGGCCCGTGGTGCAGGATCTGATCGCACTGACGCGTGCACTGGTGCATCAGGCCGACCGTACCGCGTGGCTGGCCGTGCTCAGGGCGCCCTGGTGCGGGCTGTCGCTGCAGGACATGCTCGTTGTCGCCGGTGAAGACAGGCACGTGCCGATCAGCGAGCGCCTCATGGACGCGGCTGTTGCCGAACGGCTGAGCGAAGACGGGCGTGCCCGCATGGAACGTGTACAGCCGGCGCTGCATGCGGCGATCGCGCTGCGTCGTCGTGGCACCGTGCGTCAGCGGGTGGAGGCCGCGTGGTATGCGTTGGGCGGACCGGCCGCAGCCGGCAGCCGTGCGGCACTGGAAGATGCCGAGGCGTTCCTGTCGCTGCTGGAGGCCACCGAAAGCGGCGGCGACCTGGATGACATCAACGCGCTGAATGAAGCGCTGGCGAGTCTGTTCGCGCGACCTGATCCGGACGGCGACGATCGGCTTCAGGTGATGACCATTCACAAGGCCAAGGGCCTGGAGTTCGACACTGTGATCCTGCCCGGGCTGCATGCCGGTCAGGGCAGCGATGCCACGCCGCTGCTGCGATGGATGCAGCGTCCACGTCACGGTGCGATCGATCTGCTGCTGGCACCGGTGCGTGCTGATGGCGAAGCGAGCCACGACCCGATCTACGATCTGATCGGTGCGCTGGAGAAGGAAAAGCGCGAGCACGAGCAGGGTCGACTGCTGTATGTGGCAGTCACGCGCGCCGTCAGGCGTCTGGATCTCGTCGGCTTCGCCCGCATCAGGGGGGATGGCGCCGATGTTCAGCCGGGCAGCCCGCCGACAGGTTCGATGCTCGGGCGCCTGTGGCCGTTCGTCGAGCCGACGTTTGTCGCGGCACTGAAGGAGAACCTGTCGCAGACGCCGGCCGGCGCTGCATTCGCCGATGACACGCTTGCCGAACCGCCACGGCTTCGCCGACTGGTTCGCGACTGGCAGCCACCGCCTGCACCGTCCACGGTGGCCTGGCTGGGTGGCGTCGTTGAAACCGACACTGCGGAAACCGACATAGAGTTCGAGTGGGCTGGGCAGATGGCCCGGCAGGTCGGCCTCGTCGTACACCGTCTGCTGCAGCAGATTGCCGAGGAGGGCTTGTCCGCATGGGATGACGAGCGCCTGGCCCGCTGCGGATCCATCGTGCGCGCCATGCTGACAGGCCATGGCGCCGATCCCGTGACGCTGGATACCGCTCAGCGGCGCGTGCTCGAAGCGGTTGCCAACGTACTGGCCGACGCCACAGGTCGATGGATACTCGCGCCATGGCAGGGCGCCCGCAATGAGCTGGCGCTGACGAGCATGGAGCCGGATGGACCAAGAACCTCGATCATCGACCGCACGTTCGTGGACGACACTGGTACGCGCTGGATCATCGATTACAAGACCGGCTATCGGGCCGGTGGCGATATCGAAGGATTCCTCGCTCAGGAAGCGGATCGCTATCGGCCTGCGCTGGCGCGCTATGCGAACCTGCTCGAGCTGCGTGAGCCGGGGATGCCGGTTCGCGTGGCACTGTATTTTCCGCTGCTGGCGAGGCTGCATCAGGTGGATGTGGCTGGTGTGCCGGTTGTGCCCGATTCATGACCCTCGCCCCCGCCGAGCCGGGCGGTTGCGGGGCGTCCCCCTGTCCCCGGGGACGGCGGAAGAGCGTCCCTGCGCCTTGGCCGCGGCCATCCATGGCCGCGGACACCCCGGGGA
>JBJHBP010000028.1:0-25537 GCA_050485545.1 Gammaproteobacteria bacterium | reverse complement strand
CCGGACACTGGCGGACACGCCGCGTGGAAGTCTTTGAACTGTGGCCGATCGCACTGTTCGTGCTGATCGGCATACTCGGCCTGCTGGCCGGCAGCTTTCTGAATGTGGTGGCGTATCGCCTGCCACTGATGATGGAAAGGGCCTGGCGCGAACAGTGCGCCGACATCACCGCTCTACCCGCCTCCGCCGATCCGCCCCATACAGGCGCCGACCGCCGCTTCAGCCTGTGGTGGCCGCCTTCGGCCTGCCCGGGCTGTGGCAGGGCCATCGCTGCCTGGCAGAACATCCCGGTGCTCAGCTACCTGCTGCTGCGCGGGCGCTGCGGATCCTGCGCCACGCCGATTCCGCGCCGCTACCCGGTGGTGGAAGCCGCCGCGGCGCTCACCGGCGTGGTCGTCGCGCTGGTGTTCGGTCCCACCTGGCAGACGGTGGCGGCGCTGGGCTTCACCTGGTCGCTGCTGGCGATGTCGCTGATCGACATCGATCACAAGCTGCTGCCGGATTCGCTCACGTTGCCGCTGATGTGGGCCGGCATTCTGCTCAGCCTGTTCACGGTCAACGGCGAGCCGCTGTTCGTGAGTCTGGAATCCAGCGTGATCGGCGCCGCCGCTGGCTATCTCAGTCTGTGGCTGGTGTATCACGCGTTCAGGCTGATCACCGGCAAGGAAGGCATGGGCTATGGCGACTTCAAGCTGCTCGCGGCGCTGGGCGCGTGGCTGGGCTGGCAGATGCTGCCGCTGATCATTCTGCTGTCTGCCGCCGTCGGCGCTGTGGTCGGTATCGCGCTGATCGCGATACAGGGGCGATCGCGCCATGCAACGCTGCCGTTCGGCCCGTATCTCGCCGGAGCCGGATGGATCGCGTTGCTGTGGGGACGTGATATCGTCGACTGGTATCTGGGAATGTATACGTTCATCTGACCGGTCTTCATCCGCGGCAGGTTCAACCGGACGGAGCATGAACGACGGAGCATGAACACAGCCCCTGCGCAACGACCCTTCCGCGTCGGTCTGACCGGCGGTATCGCCAGCGGCAAGAGCACCGTTGCTCGCATGTTCGAGTCGCTGGGCGTGCCGCTGATCGACACCGACGTCCTCGCCCGCGATGTCGTGGCGCCGGGCGAACCCGGCCTGGCCGCGGTACGCGACGCCTTCGGCGACGAAGTCCTCAGCGAAGACGGCAGGCTCGATCGCGCCAGCCTGCGCGAGCGGGTGTTCAGCGATCCCGCCCAGCGCCGTCGCCTTGAATCCATCCTGCATCCCCTGATCCGTGCCCGTGCGCTGGCACAGCTGCACGACACCGACGCGCCGTACGTGATCGTGGCCGTACCACTGCTGCTGGAAACCGGGTTCTACGAACTGGTGGACAGGGTACTCGTCGTGGACTGTGAACCCGAAACGCAGATTCAGCGATTGATGGAGCGCGATGATGTGAGTCGCGAATTGGCGACAGGCATGTTGAGCGCGCAGGCGTCGCGAAAAGATCGCCTGGCGATTGCCAACGACGTGCTCGACAACGACGGCGATCTTGAAACCGCCCGCCAACAGGTGGAGGCACTGCATCAGGACTACCTCGAACTGGCACGGGCAAACTGGCACGGGTTTGCCGAGCGCGACAGCCTCGCGCAGAATAGCGGCATGGCGAAGACGGCAGCAGAGTTCATGAACCCCGAATCGGCTGAACGTGTGCTGGAGTTCGAGCAACCGCTGAACGAACGCATGCGTACATTTCTGCGCGTCGAGTTTCTGCACCGCCAGGCGCACTTCCATCTCGACAACGTGCACGAGGAATTCGGCGCCCGTGCGGCGGTCAGCACGCTGCTGGAAATTCTCACCATCCTGGGCCGCGCCGACGTGCGCGCCGACGTGGGCAAGGAGCTGGACCGCCACGGCGCCCTGCTCGCCCGCTATCGCCGCCAGCCCGGCGTCGACCCGACGCGGCTCGACCGGTTGCTGGGCGACGTAAGCCGTCTCAAGGCGCAGCTTGCCGAAGCCGGTCCGCAGCTGATGAGTTCGTTCAAGGAATGCGACTTTCTGAAAAACATCCGCCATCGCAGCGCGATTCCCGGCGGCACCTGCGCCTTCGACATTCCGGACTACGGCTACTGGCTGCGGCTGCCGGCCGATCAGCGTGCACAGCAGTTCGAAACCTGGATGGCGCAACTCAGACCGCTGTGCGAGGCGGTGGCCGAAGTGCTCTGGCTGACCCGCGAAGCCAACGAGCCGGCCGCGCAGATGGCAACGGCAGGATTCTTTCAGCAGAGCCTGGGTCGGGCCGAACATCTGAATCTGCTGCGCGTGCAGCTGCCGGCCGCCAGCGGCATGTTCCCGGAAATCAGCGCCGGACAGCACCGTTTCAGCGTGCGTTTCCTGCGCTGGAACGGCGTCGACAGCCGACCGGCACAGGTGACCGGCGACGTCAGCTTCCTGCTCGCGCTGTGCTGACCACGATCTCGATGAGGGGCCTGTCTGCCGGCAGCAGCCCGGCTTCGCCCAGCGCGCCCGACGCCACCCAGCGCAACGGCTGATCTTCCAGCGGCGCGGGCTCGCCCTCGTAGCGAAGAACCCGCCACACGTCCAGGTGCACCCGGCGATCAGGGTAGTCGTGCACGAGTTCGGTCAGCGGCTCGGCTTCCAGCACCCGTATGCCCAGCTCTTCGGCCAGTTCGCGTGCCAGCGCATCGAAGCGGGGTTCGCCGGTATCGCGTTTGCCGCCCGGGAACTCCCAATGACCGGCCATATGCGTACCGGCGCGTCGCTGATTGATCAGGATCCTGCCGCGATCATCGGCGACGATGCCGACCATCACATGCAGCGTGTCGGGCGTGGCGGTCAGGTGAGCTGCCCGTGGCACTGCTTGTATTTCTTGCCCGAGCCGCAGGGACAGGGTTCGTTGCGGCCCACCTTGGGCTGATCGCGAACGAATGGCGCCGCCTGTTCCTGGCCACCGCCGGGCTGCGGCGCGCGCGCGCCACCGGCTGCGCCGCCCATACCGGCCGGCACACGGGGCGGCGGTGCGGTGAGCGTTGGTGGCGCCGCATGCTGGAAGCTCAGGGTCTGCGGACGGCTGCCCTGCGCTTCGACCGCATCCACGTCTTCAGGACGGCGGATCTGGATCTTCGCAAGCAGGCTCACGGTGTCGCGCTTCACCCTGTCGAGCATCGCGCTGAACATGTCGAATGCCTCGCGCTTGTACTCCTGCTTGGGATTGCGCTGCGCGTAACCGCGCAGGTGTATGCCCTGACGCAGGTAGTCCAGCTGCGCGATATGTTCCTTCCAGTGCATGTCGAGCTGGCGCAGCATGATGCCCTTCTCCAGCTCGCGCATCAGCTTCTCGCCGATTTCCTGCACCTTGGCCTCGTAATCGGACTCGACGCGCTCGAGCACGATCTTGCGCAGACCGTTCTCGTCGAGCTTGTCGTCTTCCTCGAGCAGCTTCTCGACATCGATGTGCACGCCGAAGTCGCCCTCGATGGCCTTGGTGAGACCTTCCTTGTCCCACATCTCCTCCACACTTTCGCGCGGGATGTGCTCGTCGACGATCAGGTCGATGACTTCAACACGGATGCCGCGAATGGCTTCAGCCACGTCTTCGGCTTCCATCAGCTCGGTGCGCTGATGGTAGACCACCTTGCGCTGATCGTTGGACACGTCGTCGTACTCGAGCAGCTGCTTGCGGATGTCGAAGTTGTGTGTTTCGACCTTGCGCTGTGCACGTTCGATCTGCCGCGACAGTATCTTGCTCTCGATGGCCTCGCCGGCCTTCATGCCGGCGCGCGACAGCAGCCGCTTGGTGCGCTCCGGGTCGCCGAAGATACGCATCAGGTTGTCTTCCATCGACAGATAGAAGCGGCTTGAACCCGGGTCGCCTTGGCGGCCCGACCGGCCACGCAGCTGATTGTCGATGCGCCGCGATTCGTGTCTCTCGGTGCCGATGATGTGCAGGCCGCCGGCTTCGAGTACCGCGGCGTGACGTTCACGCCACTCCTCGCGCATTTTCTCGACCACCGCGGGATCCGGATTATCGAGCCGCGCGATCTCGGCCTCGACATTGCCGCCGAGCACGATGTCCGTGCCACGGCCGGCCATGTTGGTCGCGATCGTCACCGCACCGGGGCGCCCCGCCTGCACGACGATTTCGGCCTCACGCTCGTGATACTTGGCGTTCAGCACCTCGTGGCGTATGCCGCGCTTCTTCAGCAGGCCCGACAGGAATTCCGATGTTTCGATCGAGGTGGTGCCCACCAGCACCGGCTGACCGCGCTCGTGGCAGTCGGCGATGTCTTCGATGATGGCTTCAAACTTGTCCGACTGGCTGAGATAGACCAGATCCGGTGCGTCGTTGCGGATCATCGGCTTGTGCGTCGGAATCACCATCACTTCCAGGCCGTAGATCTGCTGGAATTCGAAGGCTTCGGTGTCGGCCGTGCCGGTCATGCCGGCCAGCGTCTTGTAGATGCGGAAGTAGTTCTGGAAAGTGATCGACGCGACGGTCTGGTTCTCTTCCTTGACGCTGACGCCTTCCTTGGCCTCGATGGCCTGATGCAGGCCATCGGACCAGCGTCGACCGGGCATGGTGCGGCCGGTGAATTCGTCGACGATCACCACCTCGCCTTCCTGGACGATATATTCCACCTCGCGCTTGAACAGCGCATGCGCACGCAGGGCGGCGTTGAGGTGATGCATCAGACGGATGTTGCCGGCGTCGTACAGGCTTTCACCGGCATTCAACAGGCCGGCACCGGCGAGCAGCTTCTCGACGCGCTCGTGACCTTCCTCGGTGAGGTGTGCCTGCTTGGTCTTTTCGTCGACCGTGTAGTCGCCGGGAGACACAAGCTGGCATTTCGGCGGCTTGTCGCCGGGCTCGATTTCAACCAGGTGGAAGTGACCGGCGCGCGCACGGTCCATGGCATCGGCGGTATCCATGACGCCCAGGCTCTTGCCGCTTTCGTCCAGCAGCTCGACCTTCGGTGCTTCGATGTCTTCGTTGCAACGGTCTTCCGGCGGCACGTGAACCCTGAGCTTCGGCACCAGCTGATTGATGCGCACGTACAGCTCGGTACTTTCTTCCGAGCGTCCGGAAATGATCAGCGGCGTGCGGGCCTCGTCGATCAGGATCGAGTCGACCTCGTCGACCACCGCGAACGACAGCTCGCGCTGCACACGGTCTTCGAGCCGGAAGGCGAGATTGTCGCGCAGATAGTCGAAACCGAACTCGTTGTTGGTGCCGTAGGTGATGTCGGCGGCATAGGCGGCACGCTTCTCTTCAACGCTCTGGCCGCTCTTGATTACACCGACGGTGAGGCCGAGGAAGCTGTAAACCGGCTCCATCCAGCCGGCATCGCGCGCCGCCAGGTATTCGTTGACGGTGACGATGTGCACGCCCTTGCCGGTGAGCGCGTTCAGATAGGCGGGCAGCGTGGCGACCAGCGTCTTGCCCTCACCGGTGCGCATCTCGGCGATCTTGCCCTGGTGCAGGGCGATGCCGCCGACCAGCTGCATGTCGAAGTGCCGCATGTTCAGCGTGCGGCGGCCGGCTTCGCGGACCACCGCGAAGGCTTCCGGCAGCAGCGCATCGAGGTTGCCGTCGCGCTGATAGCGCTCCCTGAACTCGGCGGTCTTTGCCTTCAGCTGCTCATCGCTCAGCGCTTCCAGCGACGGTTCCAGCGCATTGGCTTCAGCGACCAGCGCATTGTATTGCTTGAGCAGCCGCTTGTTGCGGCTGCCGACCATGTCAGTCCACAGATTCGAGACGAAACTCAGCAATGTACGTCCTTGGAGGCACGGATACAGCCGCGTATTGTATATCAGCGTACGTAGCTGAGCGGATTGACGTGACGTCCGTTGTGCAGCACCTCGAAGTGCAGGTTCGGGCCGGTTGCGCGCCCGGTGCTGCCGACCCGGCCGATCACCTGCCCACGCCGGACGGTATCGCCCACCGCGACCAGATTCTCGGAGTTGTGCGCATATCGCGTCACATAGCCGTTGCCATGATTGATTTCGATGAGCTTGCCGTAGCCGTCACGCCGGCCGGACCAGATCACGATGCCGGCAGCCACCGCCATGATGTCGGTGCCGGCCCGCGCGGCGAAGTCCACACCCTGGTGAAATGCACGCTGGCCGGAGAAGGGGTCGGTACGGCTGCCATAGCTGGAAGAAACATAGCCTGAGGCCACCGGGCGGCCTTCCGGATGGACCTCATCGCGCAGCCTGCGATTCAGCAGAAAGCCTTCCAGTACCGCCAGCTGCTGACGACGATCGTCCAGCTGCTCGGTGAGCACGTCCAGGGCGGTGAGCAGGCCGCTGACCGGCATGCTGGCATCTTCAGACAGCGGGCTTTCCGGACCACCGAGCGCTGGCGGCGCACTGAAGTCGAATTCACCGTCCTGAAGGCCGGCCATCTGCGTCAGCCGGTTACCGAGCGCATCCAGCCGCACCACATGGGCATTGAGATGCCCCAGGCGCAGGGCCAGCGCATCCACATGTTTCTGCAGCGCTTCACGCGTGGCCGAAACCAGCGCCTGCTGCTCCGCCAGATCGTTCTTCCACGAGGCCAGCTGCGCCTGCGCACCGGAAAAACCGGTGACGCCGGCCACGTACAGACCAGCTGTGAATGCACCGCCGAGCAGAAGCGCGAAGCAGCCGGCTGTCGCAAGCCACAGACGTCGTGAATTGAGGGGAATCTGGCCGAGTTTTCCCCGGCCTCTGGAAATTATGATCAGCTGCATGCAGTTCGGCCCCGTTTGCGACAGTTATTGTTGTTATTGCGTCCCAACCTGGGCCTGTACGATGCGCGGGCGGTGAACCATGAACACGAATTTTCAGACAACATCCGGCAACCCCGCCAATTTGGGCATCGATCCATCGAACTGGTGACTGGCGTTCCGCAACCCGGAACAGGATTCCGAACACGAAAACCGGTGCCGCGCACCCGTTCCCGCACGACCTGCCGCAAGCAGATCGGAGCGCCAGGGAATACAATGCCTGCGCTACCACGAAGGCATCAAGTCCACCTGCCGGAAACCTGAACTGTGTCACGAACCGAACGCCGCGACCCCCGGAGTCTCTCAGAGTTGCTGACCCACGGCAACCTGGGATCGCTGGCGTCCGAGGCGCGGCGGCGCGCTGAGCTGGCCGACCGGATCCGGACGGTGCTGCCGCCGGAGGATGCCGAACACCTGGTCAGCGCCGGCATCAATGACGCCGGAGAACTGGTGATAGCCATGGATTCACCGGCCTGGGCGGCGCGGGTACGTTATTACGCCGAGCGTCTTACGGCGCTGCAGCCGGGGGAGGCCGCGGATGCGGAGCGCGGGCTGGTCGGGCGCAGAATCCGCGTGCAGGTGTCGCCGCGGGCCGGCCGGGCGACGGGGCGCAGCGGTAAGGGTCAGCCGGGAACCAGCTGATAGGAGACCGGCGAGGGCCGGTCGTCGGCGAAGTCGACTTCCTCGTAGGCATGCGGATGCGCGAGCAGCTCGCGCAGCAGCAGGTTGTTCAGCCGGTGGCCGGACTTGAAGGCCGAGAATTCGCCGATCGGGCTGGCACCCAGCAGATACAGGTCGCCCACCGCATCCAGCACCTTGTGACGGACGAATTCGTCGCTGAAACGCAGTCCTTCCTCATTCAGCACGCGGTAGCCGTCCATGACGATGGCATTGTCCATGCTGCCGCCCAGGGTCAGATCCATGGCGCGCAGGGATTCGAAATCCTTCAGGAATCCGAAGGTGCGGGCGCGGCTGATTTCCTTCAGGAAGGCCGTGGTGGAGAAATCCAGGCTGACCCGCTGGCGGTGCCTGCGCAGCACCGGGTGGTCGAAATCGATCTCGAAGTTGACGCGGAAGCCGTCGTAGGGCGTAAACCGCGCCCACTTGTCGCCATCACGCACTTCCACCGGCTCGAGAATCCGGCAGAACCGCTTGGGCGCATTCTGTTCCTCGATGCCCGCCGACTGCAGCAGAAACACAAAGGGCGCCGCGCTGCCATCCATGATGGGCACTTCGGCGGCCGTGAGGTCGACGAAGGCATTGTCGATACCAAGACCGGCCATCGCGGACAGCAGGTGCTCGACGGTCGCCACGCGCACATCACCCTGTTCCAGCGTCGTGCCGAGCATGGTTTCGCCGACATTGGTGGCCGTCGCCGGGATGTCCACCGGCTCGGGCAGATCGATGCGGCGGAAAACGATACCGGAATTGACCGGGGCCGGGCGCAGGGTCATGTAGACCTTTGCGCCGCTGTGGAGGCCGATGCCCGTCGCGCGGATCGAATCCTTCAGAGTGCGTTGTTTCAAGCGTCCAGAACTCCCCGTTGCGGCGCCGGCTGATCGGCTGCGCCTCGCGCCGAACCCGCCCCCCGGTTCGGCGCAGCCGCGCAAACTAGCATAACGCCAGGCGGCGGTTCAAGGAACCGCAGCCATTCAGGGCAGGCCGGAATCAGTCGGCCTGCCGGCGCAGAAACGCCGGAATATCCAGCAGTTCCTCGTAGTTTTCCTGCGATTCCACCAGGCCGTCACCCACCGCGCGGCGACGCTGCACCGCAGGCTTGTCCAGCTCACCATAGTTGGGCTCACGGGTGGCCGGCTGACGTCGCACCACCCGCATCGGCGGCTCAGCCTGCTGGGCCGGTGCCTTTCCCAGACCGGTGGCCACCACCGTCACGCGGATCTCGTCCTTCATCTCCGGATCGATGACCGTGCCGACCACAACCGTGGCATCGTCAGACGCGAACTGCTTGATCGTGTCGCCCACTTCCTGGAACTCGCCGATGGACAGATCCATGCCCGCGGTCACGTTCACGAGAATGCCGTTCGCGCCGGCCAGATTGATGTCCTCCAGCAGTGGACTGGAGACGGCTGCCTCGGCGGCGGTACGCGCCCGATCCTCGCCGGATGCAACACCGGAGCCCATCATGGCCATGCCCATCTCCGACATCACGGTACGCACGTCGGCAAAGTCGACGTTGATCAGCCCGGGCCGTGTGATCAGCTCGGCAATGCCCTGCACTGCGCCCTGCAGGACTTCGTTGGCGGCACGAAAAGCATCCAGCAGCGAGGTCTGCGGTCCTAGCACTGACAGAAGCTTTTCATTCGGAATCGTGATCAGCGAGTCGACGAAGCGGCCGAGTTCGGCAATGCCCTGGTCCGCCATACGCATGCGCTTGCCGCCTTCCATGTGAAACGGCTTGGTCACCACCGCGACCGTGAGGATGCCCAGCTCCTTGGCCAGCTGTGCCACCACCGGCGCCGCACCGGTGCCGGTACCGCCGCCCAGTCCCGCGGTGATGAACAGCATGTCGGCGCCCTCGATCACCTCCTGGATGCGATCGCGATCTTCCATCGCAGCCTGACGGCCGACTTCCGGATTCGCGCCCGCGCCCAGGCCCTTGGTGATGTTGCAGCCGATCTGCAGGTTGGTACGCACATTGGCGCTCTTCAGCGCCTGCGCGTCGGTGTTCGCGCAGATGAACTCCACGCCTTCAATGCCAACACTCACCATGTGAGCCACAGCGTTGCCGCCGCCGCCCCCAATGCCGAGCACCTTGATAACAGCGGTTTCGCTGTAGCCGTCCATCAGTTCGAACATGTCGCAGACTCCTTGGAAGTTTTACCGTGCACACCAACAAAAAATAAGAAACAAACTCAGAAATGCCCCTGAAACCAGGATTTCATCCGTTGCACCACACCGGTCAGACCCAGCTTCGGCATGGGACTTTCAGCTCTGACCTGCAGCGCGTTGCGGCCGTAAAGCAGCAGCCCGACGCCGGTGGCGTGAATCGGGTTGCGCACCACATCCGACAGGCCATCGACAAACTGCGGAACGCCGAGCCGCACCGGCATGTGAAAGACTTCTTCCGCCAGCTCGATCGCGCCTTCCATCTTGGCGCTGCCGCCGGTGAGCACGATGCCGGCCGCGATCAGCTCCTCGAATCCGGAGCGACGCAGTTCGTCACGCACCAGCTGGAACAGCTCCTCGTAGCGCGGCTCCACCACCTCGGCCAGCGTCTGGCGCGCGAGCCGCCGCGAGGGCCGATCACCGACGCTGGGCACCTCGATGGTCTCGTCGGGATTGGCCAGCTGCGACAGCGCGCAGGCGTACTTGATCTTGATTTCCTCCGCATACTGCGTGGGCGTACGCAGCGACACCGCGATGTCGTTCGTGACCTGATCACCGGCAATCGGAATCACCGCGGTGTGCTGGATCGCACCGCCGCAGAACACGGCGATATCGGTGGTGCCGCCGCCCAGATCCACGAGACAGATGCCCAGTTCCTTCTCATCCTCGGTGAGCGCCGCATAGCTGGATGCGAGCTGTTCGAGCACGACGTCCTGTACATTGAGACCGCAGCGCTGCACGCACTTGACGATGTTCTGCGCAGCGCTGACCGCACCGGTGACCAGATGCACCTTGGCCTCCAGACGCACACCCGACATGCCGATCGGCTCGCGGATGCCTTCCTGCGCATCGATGATGAATTCCTGTGGCAGCACGTGCAGCACACGCTGGTCGGCCGGAATCGCCACCGCGCGCGCCGCATCGATGACGCGCTCGACGTCGCCGGCGCTGACTTCCTTCTCGCGTATCGCAACGATGCCGTGCGAATTGAGACTGCGCACATGGCTGCCGGCGATGCCGGCATAGACATTGTTGATCTCGCAGCCGGCCATCAGCTCGGCTTCCTCGACCGCACGCTGTATCGACTGCACCGTCGATTCGATGTTGACGACGACGCCCCGCTTCAGGCCGCGCGAAGGCGCGCTGCCGATGCCGATCACTTCGAGCCGGTTCTCCGCTGACAGCTCGCCGACAATCGCGACAACCTTCGATGTCCCGATGTCCAGCCCCACCAGCAGCTTGCGCTCGTCCTTCCTAGCCACGATTTCCACTCTCCACTGAACTGGCCAGCGCCGGCGCTTCGCGCTGCGACGCCTCTGCCCAGCCAACGGCAAACCCGTTGGTGTAACGCAGATCCACATAGACAACGCTGTCGAGATCATCGATCAGCGTCGGCGCAACCACGGCAAAGAATCGTCCCAGCCGCTGGCTGACCTCGTCGCGACCCAGACGGATCTGCTGACCACCGGACAGCACCAGCTCCCAGGCGCCCCGCTCATCCATGGTCAGCGACGCCAGCGCAAGTCCCAGCTCGGTCAGCGGACCGCGCACGGCCAGATACAGGGCGGCCACTTCCTGCTGCGCCCCATCCGGACCGGCCAGCTGCGGCAGCTCGGGAAAGGCATCGCGGCTGTCGTTGGCAAACTGCTCACCGCGCACATTCAGAAGACCCTCCGCGCCCCAGCGCGCGGCGGCCTGCTGTTCGCTCACGCGCACCACCAGCCTGTCCGGCCAGACCCGCGAAATCTCGGCGCGATCGATCCACGGCAGCCCCTGCACCTCATCGCGCAGGGCGCGCAGGTCGATGGTGAGAAAGCCCTGACCGCGCGATCCGGCCAGGGCGGCTTCGATCTGCACCACGCTCACGCGCTCGAAGCTGCCTTCGATGACCAGCGTACGTACCGGCTGATCGAGCAGTTTCACGGCGCCGAGCAGCAGCACGGCAATCACGGCGGCGGTGGCCGGCGGAATCAGCACCGCCGCCCAGTTGATGCGGATCCGCGGCAGCCGGATCTCGCGCCTGGGCTGCTTGCGACGATTGTGTCGGCCGCGGCTCATGCGTCACCGTCCGTGTCGGCGCCGGTGGCGTGTTCACCGATGATGCGCACCTCCGGCTGCAGCGCCACGCCGGAATCGGCCAGCACCGTCGCGCGAACGTGCTCGATCAGCGCCTCGATATCGGCCGCGGTGGCGTCGCCGACGTTGAGAATGAAGTTCGCGTGTTTGTCCGACACCTCGGCACCGCCGATCCGGGTACCCTTCAGGCCGGCCTTCTCGATCAGGCGGCCGGCGTGATCGCCGGGCGGATTGCGGAACACCGAACCGCAGCTGGGTCGGCCCACGGGCTGCGATGCGCTGCGGCGCGCCATCATCGCCTTCATCGCCGCCATGTCGGTGTCGCCATCGTGTTCGAAGGCGAACGTGGCCGACAGAAACCATTCGTCCCGCGGACCCTGCACCTGCCGGTAACCCACGTCGTAGGCATTGCGCTGACGGGTGTGTACACGGCCGGCGCGGTCCAGCGTCTGCACACTGGCAACGCGCGCCCAGGTCTCGCCACCGAACGCGCCGGCGTTCATCGCCAGCGCGCCACCGATGGTGCCCGGAATACCGGCGAAGAACGCCGCCGGCCCGATACCCCAGCGCACGCAGCGACGCGCGAAGGTGGCGCACGCCAGGCCCGCGCCCGCGCGCACGGTGGTGTCGTCGATACGTTCCAGCGTCTTCAGAAAGCCGGCGGTAACCACCACGCCACGGATGCCGCCATCGCGCACCAGCAGGTTCGAACCCAGTCCCACCCAGTGCACCGGCGTGGCGGCGGGCAGCGCCTGCAGAAACGCGATCAGTCCGTCGAGACTGTATGGCCGGAAGAACACATCGGCCGGGCCGCCAACTCGCCACGACGTGTGGCGCGCCATCGGTTCGCGATGCAGCACCTGCCCCTCGCGCATGTCGTTCAGTGCGGCGTTCATACCCGCATCTCCGTCGCGGGCAGCGTCAGCGCAGCGGGCAGGGTTGCGGCCACCGCGCCGATGCTGCCGGCACCGAGCGTCAGTACGACGTCGTCTTCGGCCAGCACATGCGCCAGTGCGTCGTTGAGATGCTGCACATCGTCGACGAATACCGGTTCCACCAGGCCGCGCGCCCGCACCGCGCGCGCCAGCGCCTTGCCGTCGGCGCCGGCGATCGGTTCCTCACCGGCGGCGTACACCGGCGTGAGCAGCAGTACGTCGGCAGCGGCCAGCACGCTGGCGAAGTCATCCAGCAGCGCCCGCGTGCGCGAATAGCGATGCGGCTGAAACACCACGACGATGCGTCGCTGCGGCCATGCCGCGCGCACCGCCGCAAGACTGGCCGCAATTTCCGTCGGGTGATGACCGTAGTCGTCGACGAAGGTCACCTCGCCCGCCGCCGTGCGCACCGTGGCGAGCACCTGCAGACGGCGGTCGATGCCCGCGAACGAGGCCAGTGCGCGCTGCACCGCCGCCGGTTCGATTTCCAGCTCCATGGCCACGACGATCGCGGCCAGCGCGTTGCGCACGTTGTGCAGCCCGGGCAGCGCCAGGTCCACCTCCATGTTCGGCGCACCATCGCGCGACACCACCGTGAAGCGCGTATGCAGACCCTGCGGCTGCACATCGATGGCACGCACATCCGCGCCGTCATCGAGTCCGTAGCTGATCACGCGACGTCCCGACCGGCCGATCAGCGCGCGGGTGCGCTCGTCGTCGCGGCACATCACCGCCAGTCCGTAGAACGGCAGGTTGTGCACGAAGTCGGCGAAGGCCTGCTGCAGCCGTTCCATATCGTCGTCGTAGGTGCCCAGATGGTCGGCATCGATATTCGTGACCACCGCGATCATCGGCTGCAGGTGCAGAAAGGAACCATCGCTCTCATCCGCCTCGGCCACCAGATAGCGTCCCGCGCCCAGCCGCGCATTGGCGTGCGCGCTGAGCAGGCGGCCGCCGATCACGTAGGTGGGATCCAGACCGCCTTCGGCGAGCACGCTGGCGACCAGGCTGGTCGTGGTGGTCTTGCCATGCGTGCCGGCGACGGCGATGCCGTAACGGAAGCGCATCAGTTCGGCCAGCATCTGGGCGCGTCGGATCACCGGGATCCGACGCTGCTGCGCCGCGTGAACTTCCGGGTTGTCGGCGGATATCGCGCTGGACACGACGACCACATCGGCATCGCCCAGATTGTCGGCGTCGTGGCCGGAGAACACCTGCACGCCCAGCGACGCGAGTCTTTCCGTGGCCGCGCCCGGACGCAGATCCGATCCCTGCACGCGATAGCCGAGATTCAGCAGCACTTCGGCGATGCCGGCCATGCCGGCGCCGCCGATGCCGACGAGATGAATCTGACGCGTACGGCCGAAGCGGTCGGTCATGCCCCACCTCCGGCGGCATGCAGGCAGGCCTCGGCCAGCATTCGCGCCGCGTCCGGCCGCGCGGTTGCACGCGCATTGGCGGCCAGACGCAGCAGCTCGGCGCGATCGCTGAGCAGTGGCTGCAGCACTTCGGCCAGCACGGCCGGGCTGAGCACCGACTGCGAGATCACATGACCGGCGCCGGCGGCCGCGAAGTGCTCGGCATTGCGCGCCTGATGATCGTCGGTGGCGTAGGGGAACGGCACCAGCACCGCACCGACGCCGGCCGCGCACAGTTCGGCGACGGTGAGCGCACCGGCCCGTGCCACCACGATGTCGGCCCAGGCATACGCATCGGCCATGGCATCAATGAAGACATCCACCTGCGCGACGACGCCGGCCTGCGCATAGGCGGCCTGCGTCTCCTGCGCGCCGGCGCCGGCCTGATGACGAATCTCGGGCCGTTCGCCCGCTGGCAGCAGCGCCATGGCCGCCGGCAGCGTCTGATTCAGAATCCGCGCACCCTGACTGCCGCCCAGCACCAGCAGCCGCAGCGGACCTGCCGCACGCGCCGCGAAGCGCGCCGACGGCGGTGCGATCGCGGCAATCTCGCGGCGCACCGGATTGCCGATCAGCTGCGCGTCGTGGCCGGCGGCGAAGGCCTGCGGAAACGCCTCGAACACGCGCGTCGCGAAGCGCGCCAGCAGCCGGTTGGTGGTGCCGGCCACCGCGTTCTGTTCATGAATCAGCAGCGGCCTGCGCGTCAGCCACGCGGCCAGCCCGCCGGGTCCGGCCACGAATCCACCCATGCCCAGCACGGCGACCGGGCGACGGCGACGCAGCACCGCCAGCGCCTGCCATGTGGCGCGGATGATCCGGAATGGCGCCATCAGCATGGCCAGCACGCCGCGGCCGCGAACACCGGTGATCGTGATCCATTCGATGTCGATGCCGGCCGCCGGCACGACGCGCGCTTCCAGGCCGCGCTGCGTACCCAGCCACACCACGGCGCGGCGGGCGGCGCGCAGTTCGTCGGCAACCGCCAGGGCCGGAAACACATGTCCCCCGGTGCCACCGGCCATGATCAGCACGGGCGCGTCAGCGTTCATGCGCGCCTCCGGGGCGGGCTGTCCGCCGCCAGCGCCACCTCGTGGTAGATGCGTATCAGCAGCCCCAGGCAGATCATCGTTGCCAGCACGCTGGAGCGGCCGTAGCTGATCAGCGGCAGCGTGAGGCCCTTGGTGGGCAACAGGCCGGTGTTCACACCAATATTGATGAAGGCCTGCACACCGAGCGTGACGCCGATGCCGATGGCGATCAGCCCCTGGAACGGCAGACCCGCGGCGATGGCACGCTGTCCCAGCAGCAGGGCGCGATACACGACAACCGCGAACAGCACGATCACCACGGTGGAACCGATCAGGCCCAGTTCCTCGGCCAGCACCGCGAAGATGAAATCGGTGTGCGCCTCGGGCAGGTAGAACAGCTTCTGCACGCTCGCGCCCAGGCCCATGCCCCACCAGTCGCCGCGGCCGATTGCAATCAGCGACTGCGTGAGCTGGAAGCCGCTGGCGAACGGGTCGGCCCAGGGATCCATGAACGTGGTCAGCCGCTCGAGCCGGTATGACGACGAGAATGCCAGGACGGCCAGTGCCGAGCCTGCCACCGAACCTGTCAGCAGGAAGTCGCGCAGCCGCGCGCCACCGGCGAACAGCACGGCGAAGGTGGTGACGCTCAGTACCACCGCGGCACCGAAATCAGGCTCCATCAGCAGCAGCGTGGCGGCGATGGCCATCACCGCGACGGGCTTGATGAAGCCCCTGAAGCTGCTCGACAGATCCGCGTGGTGGCGAACCACATAGCCGGCCATGTACAGCAGCAGACAGACTCTGGACAGCTCAGAGGCCTGCAGCGTGAATGGTCCGATCACCAGCCAGCGCGTGGCGCCGTTCACGGTCTGGCCGAATCCGGGCACCAGCACCAGCACCAGCAGACCGAGCCCGACCGCCAGCACCAGCCAGCTGAGGCGATACCACAGCGCGGTCGGCAGCACGGCCGCGAAGTAACCCGCCGCGCCGCCGATCACCAGCGCCGTCAGATGGCGCCACAGGTAATACAGCGGCTGACCGGTATTGCGGTCGGCCAGCGAGATGGATGCCGATCCCACCATCACGGTGCCCAGCACAAGAAGGCCGATGCAGGCGGCGATCAGCACCGGATCGAACGCCAGCCGGATGACGGGACGCTGCGTCGTGATCTGCGCGGCGCTCATGGGTCCAGCTCCGCGACCGCGGCCGTGAACGCATCGCCACGATGGCGGTAGTCCACGAACATGTCCTGGCTGGCGCAGGCCGGCGACAGCAGCACCGTGTCACCCGGCTGAGCCAGCGCGAACGCCGTGACCACCGCCTCGGCCATGGTCGATGCATCACGCACTTCACAGACCGGCGCCAGCACGCCGCGCAGCTGCGGCGCGGCAGCACCGATCAGCACCGCGGCACGCACGCGATCACGCGCGGCCGCCGCCAGTGGCGAGAAATCCGCGCCCTTGGCCAGACCGCCGGCGATCAGCACCAGCTGCGAATCGAAGCCCGCCAGCGCCGCCAGTGTCGCGCCGACATTGGTGCCCTTGGAGTCGTTGATGAACGAAACGCCGCGCACTTCTCCGGCCCACTGACAGCGATGCGGCAGGCCGGCGAACTGCGCCAGCGCAACGCGCACGGCCGGATCGTCGGAGGCACACGGCCGATCCAGCGCTGCGCACAGCGCATCGGTCAGCGCCAGTGCGGCCAGCGCATTGGCTTCGTTGTGTGTCCCCCGCATCCTCAGTTCATCGCAGGCCACCAGCGGCTCACCGTCGCGGGCCAACCAGCGCCGTGCATCACGGATCACGACGCTGTAGCCGTGATCGAGCGGTCTGCCGACAGAGAACATCACACGCGCCGGATGATGCGCGGCGGCTTCGCGCACGATGTCATCGTCGATATTGCAGACGGCCACATCGGCCGCGGCGATCAGACGCGTCTTCAGCATCGCGTAATGCGCCAGGCTGCCGTGGCGGTCCAGATGGTCGGCCGCGATATTGAGCAGCGCCGCCGCCACCGGATGCAGCGACTGCGTCGTTTCCATCTGGAAACTGGACACTTCCAGGACGTAGGCGTCGGCCGCACCCTTGGCCGCACCATGCGCCGAACCTTGGGCCGCATGCAGGCGCAGCAGATCCAGCGCCGCCGGCCCGAGGTTGCCGCCGGCCGGCGCACGGATGCCCGCGGCGTTCAACAGCTCGGACGTCAGCGTCGTGACGGTGCTCTTGCCGTTGGAACCGGTGATCGCCACGACCGGCCTGTCAACGGCGCGTGCAAACAGTTCCAGCTCGCCGATCACCGGGATGCCGCGCGCGCGCGCCGCCACCAGCAGCGGAATGTCCATCGCAAGCCCGGGCGATACGACCACGCGGGCGGCGTCGTCGAGCCAGCGTTCGTCGAGCGACTCCCGTTCAACAGGCACGTGAGGCAGCTCGGCGCTGAGCGCGGCAAGCCCGGGCGGATTCGCGCGGCTGTCGAGCACCCGCAGCGATTCGCCACGCGCGGCCAGATGGCGTGCCACCGCAAGTCCGGTCGCACCCAGTCCGACGACCAGCGTGCAGCCGCTGTCCGCCCTCATCGCAGCCTCGCTGGTGTGTTGATTGACACGATCCGTGACCACCATCATCGAAGCTTCAGGCTCGCAAGCCCGACCAGTACGAGAATGACGGTGATGATCCAGAAGCGGACGATCACCTTGGGTTCGGCCCAGCCCTTGAGCTCGAAGTGATGGTGCAGAGGCGCCATCCGGAAAATACGCCGGCCTGTCAACTTGTAGGAGGCAACCTGGATGATGACTGAGACGGTTTCGACGACGAACACGCCGCCCATGATGAAGAGCACCAGTTCCTGCCTGACAACAACAGCTACCAGACCCAGCGACGCGCCAAGAGCCAGCGCGCCCACATCGCCCATAAACACCTGGGCCGGGTAAGTGTTGAACCACAAGAAGCCCAGGCCGGCGCCAGCCAGGGCCGCACAGAAAACGAGCAACTCACCGGCACCCGCGACATACGGGATATCCAGGTAGTTGGAGAACACCACATTGCCGGCCGCCCATGCGAACACGCCCAGCGCGCCGCCGACGAGTACCGTGGGCATGATCGCCAGACCATCCAGGCCGTCGGTCAGGTTCACGGCGTTGGAACTGCCGACGATGACCAGGTAGGTCAGCAGCAGATACGCGAACAGACCCAGCGGAATGGCGAGATCCGGAAAGTACGGAATCAGCAGTGCGTGCTCGACGGCCGGATCCTCGGCCGTGTAGTACAGCGCCAGCGCCAGCGCGATGGCCGCCAGCGACTGCCACAGATACTTGGATCTGGCCGACAGACCCGCGGCGTTGCCCAGCACCAGCTTCTTGTAGTCGTCGACGAAGCCGATGGCACCGAACACCAGCGTGCCCAGCAACACGATCCACACGAAGCGGTTGCCGAGGTTCGACCACAGCAGCGTGCTGACCGCGATCGCCAGCAGAATCAGCGCGCCGCCCATGGTTGGCGTACCGGCCTTGGGCAGATGCGATTCCGGACCCAGGCGACGGATCGGCTGGCCGACGCGACGCAGCGACAGCTTCTGGATCAGATACGGCCCGATCGCGAACGACAGCACCAGCGCCGTCAGCGCACCGAGAATGGCGCGCATGGTCAGGTAGCTGAACACGTTGAAGCCGGTGTGGAACCGCGTCAGGTATTCGGCGAGCCAGATCAGCATGATCCGTCCTCCGCGGCATCGACGAGTGCGGCAGCGAGCTTTTCCAGGCGCATCACCCGCGAGCCCTTGACCAGCACCGTCAGGTCGCCGTCGAGCAGCGGCTCGATCACACCGCGCGCCTGATCGATGTCGTCGCATTCGCTGGCGTCGCCGCGAAAGCCACGGGCTGCCTGTGCGGCAAGCGGTCCCACGGCGATCAGCCGGTCACAGCGTCCGTTCGCATAGTCACCGACCTCGCGGTGCAGCTGTGCACCCTGCTCGCCCAGTTCGGCCATGTCGCCGAGTACCAGCACACGGTGTCCGGGCAGCGTCGACAGATAATCCAGTGCAGCACGCACCGATGCGGGATTGGCGTTGTAGCTGTCGTCGATGACGCGTGCACCGCCACGGCCAGCGAGCACATTGAGCCGACCGCGCACGGCATCAGCCTGCGCAAGGCCATCACGTATGTCGTCCGCGCTGGCGCCCACCGCATGGGCCGCTGCAGCTGCAGCCAGTGCGTTGAGTACATTGTGTCGGCCCGGCAGCGTCAGGCTGATGTCGATTTCCACGCCGTCCGGCAGACGCAGACGGAAGCGCGAACCGTCCGCGCCGAGCGCCATGTCGCCGGCCACCGTGCAGTCGGCCGTGGCGGCGAATCCGAAACTGACGTGGAATTCGCAGCTGGCGCGTGCGCGCCATTCGCCATGGAAAGGATCGTCGGCATTAAGCACCGCGGTGCCGGCGCGCGGCAGGTGGTCGAGCAGTTCGCCCTTGGCCCGCACCACGCCCTGCAGTGAACCGAAGCCTTCCAGATGGGCGGGGCCGGCATTCGTCAGCACACCCACCGTGGGCTGCACCAGCGACGCCAGGTAGTCGATCTCGCCGGCGTGATTGGCGGCCAGCTCGGCCACCAGCGCTTCATGCCCCGCGTCCAGACGCATCAGGGTCAGCGGCACGCCGATGTCGTTGTTGAGGCTGCCTTCGGTGACACAGACCGATCGCGCGCGGCCCAGTATCGAGCCGATCAGTGACTTCACCGTGGTCTTGCCGCTGCTGCCGGTTACGCCCACCACCGGAATGCGGAACGTGTCGCGCCATGCGCGCGCCATGCGCCCGAAGGCATCACGCGTATCGCAGGCAATCACCTGCGGCAGCGTGGATCCGATCTGGCGGTCGACCAGTGCGCCGGCGGCGCCGCGCGCCTCGGCCTGGGCCACATAGTCGTGGCCATCGAATCGCTCGCCGTGAATGGCGACGAACAGCGCGCCCTGCGGCAGTGTGCGGGTGTCGGTGCTGACCACGCCGAACGCGCGGTCCTCGCCGAACAGTCGGCCGGCGATGTGTTCGGCCACCGAGGCCAGCGACCGTGTCATCGCGGCGGCCGTCATGACTGCACCCGGCGTTGCATCAGCGCCTCACGAACCGTGGCGCGATCGCTGAACGGTGTGCGTTCCCCCGCGATCAGCTGTTCGCTCTCGTGGCCCTTGCCGGCCACGACGATGGTGTCACCGGGCACGGCCGCGGCAACCGCCGCCATGATCGCGGCGGCGCGATCGCGTTCGACGGTGACGGACTGTCGCGGGCTGATGCCGGCCTGGATGTCCGTGATGATCGTCTGCGGATCTTCACCGCGTGGATTGTCGTCGGTCAGGATGATGCGGTGGGCATGGCGCGCGGCTGCGGCGCCCATCAGCGGCCGCTTGGCGCGATCGCGTTCGCCGCCGCAGCCGAAAACACAGATCAGCGAGCCGGAGGTGAGCGCACGCGTCTGGGCGAGTACGCGCTCCAGCGCATCCGGCGTGTGGGCGTAGTCGACAATGACAACCGGCGCATCGCCGCCACCGAAGGTCTCCATGCGACCGGGTGGCGGCAGCGCCTTGCCCAGCCAGGCACAGGCCGCATCCAGATCAAGTCCGCCGGCCAGCAGCGCACCCAGTGCCGACAGCAGATTCTCGGCATTGAAGCGGCCGATCAGCGGCGACACCAGCTGCGCCCTGCGGCCGCGCCAGACAACCGCCATGCGCGTGCCGCCCGGATCGGTGGCCAGCAACTCGCCGGCGAGCACGTCATTGGCCGGCACGGCAACGTCGGCGCCATCGAGCGCCGTGCCGATCACGGCGACCCCGGCCGGCAGCGATGCCAGCAGCGTGGCGCTGAACGCATCGTTGAGATTGAGCACCGCGACGTCAAGACCGGGCCAGCTGAACAGTCGCGCCTTCGCGCGACCATAGGCGGCGAAATCGCCGTGCGCGTCGAGGTGATCGTGGGTGAGGTTCGTGAACACGGCGGTGCGAAAGCGCAGCCCGGCAACACGGTCCTGTGCCAGCGCGTGCGACGACACCTCCAGTGCCGCGCTGTCCGCGTGCTGATCCACATGCATGTGCGTGAGTTCGCGATGCAGCGTGAGGCAGTCCGGTGTTGTCAGCGCGTGACTCACCAGTTGTGGCGGCACGCCGTAGCCCAGCGTGCCGATGTAGCCGCAACGCCGATGCGAAGCCCGCGAATCGTTGCCGGCCGCATCCAGCGCCTGCGCCACCAGATACGCAACCGTGCTCTTGCCATTGGTGCCGGTCACACCGGTCAGCGACAGCGAGGCGACCGCGGGATAGAAGCGCTGCGCCAGTTCACCCAGGCGCGCTTTCAGACCGGGCACTGCGATGCCGCGCACCGCCGGCACGGTGCCGTCGGTGGCAGGTTCATAGAGCACCACGCGCGCACCCCGTGCCAGCGCGCGTCGGGCGTAGGTCAGTCCATGCGTGCGCGCGCCGGCCACCGCGATGAAGGCGGCGCCCGATGTCACCGACTCGCTGTCGAGCACCAGATCGGTGACCACGACATCGGCCTGCGCGCCAGCCGCCGTGCCGATCAGTTCACCCAGCGTCATGCCGATGGTACGCAGCGCCGCGGCCATTCAGTGGACCTCCGCATGCGCAATCACCGACAGCGGCGGATCAGGCAGGGCATCGGGCGCTATCGCCAGCAGGCGCAGCGCCTCGGAGGCGATGCGCGCGAATACCGGCGCCGCGACCTGCCCGCCGTAATGCTCGTCACCCTGTGGCTCGTCGATCACGACGACCACCACCAGGCGCGGATCGTCCAATGGCGCAAAGCCACCGAACACCGCAGTAAAACGGTCGCGCGAATAACCGCCGCCGGCGGACTTCCAGGCGGTTCCGGTCTTGCCGGCAACGCGGAAGTTCTGCACCGCGGCGCGCTGCGCGGTGCCTTCAGACGACACGACGGCCTCGAGCATCAGCGTCAGTTCCGCGGCCGTGCGCGCCGAAACCACCCGCTCACCGGGCACCGGTTCGTCCACGGCCAGCAGTGATACCGGACGGATTTCGCCACCGGCGGCAATGGCCGCATAGGCACGCGCCAGCTGCAGTGCGGTGACTGACAGTCCGTAGCCGTACGACATCGTGGCCTGACCCACCGGACGCCAGTGACGGTGCTCGTTCAACACGCCGGCGGATTCGCCAGGGAAGCCGCTCAGCGTGGTCCGACCGATGCCGAAGCCCGACAGCACCTGCCACATATCCGCCGGGTTCAGATCGAGCGCGACACGGCCGATGCCGACATTGCTGGAGCGGGCGAGCACGGTGGTCAGCGAGATTTCGCCGAGATTGGAGCGATCCTGGGTCAACGTACGACCACCCACACGCAGGAAACCCGGCGAGGTGTCGACAATCGTATCGGGGCGGTAGCGCCCACTCTCCAGCGCTGCGGCGAGCACGAACGGCTTGATGCTCGAGCCGGGCTCAAACATGTCGGTGGCCACGCGATTGCGGTAAATCGCGGCGTCGCGCTGCGTGCGGTTGTTCGGATTGAACGCCGGCTGGTTGACGGCCGCCAGCAGCTCGCCGGTGCGCGGATCGATGATCACCACCGATCCGGCCAATGCTCCGCTGTCATTGACGGCCCGCTTGAGTTCGCGATACGCCATGTACTGGATGCGAAGGTCGATGCTGGTGCGCAGCGTGCGCCCCGGGCGCGCGGCACGGATCAGTTCCACGTCGCGAATCGTCCGTCCCAGACGGTCGCGCAGCACACGCTTGGCACCGTTCTCGCCGCGCAGCCAATAGTCGAATGCGCGCTCCATGCCTTCCTGACCGGCATCGTCGATGTCGGTGAAGCCCAGCAGATGGCCCACCACCTCGCCGGCCGGATAGTAACGGCGGTATTCGCGCAGCGTCGCCACGCCGGGGATGCCCAGTGACAGCACGGCCGCCGTCGCCGTTGGGCTGAGGTGGCGGCGCAGATAGACGAACTCGCGCTCGAGGTTGCTGGTCACGCGACGCGCCAGTGCATCCTCTTCCATGTCCAGTGCGCGCGCCAGCTCACCGAGCCGGTCCAGCGCATGCTTGAGTTCGCGCGGGTTCGCCCAGATGCTGTCCACCGGTGTGCTCACCGCCAGCGCTTCGCCGCGACGGTCGGTGATCGGTCCGCGATGCGCAGCGATCTCCACCGTGCGCAGATGACGACTGTCGGCCTGGGTGATCAGAAAATCCTGATGCACGATCTGCAGGTACAGCACACGTGCGACGAGACTCACGGCACCGACGGCCAGCAGTGCGCCCAGCAGCAGATTGCGCCACCGGTGCGAGCGAAGGTCGGGGATCATGCCGCGCTGCGTCATCGCGACTGCTCCGCCACGACAACGACATCGGCATCACGCGGCACCGCCAGATCCAGCTGTTCGCGCGCCAGCGACTCGATGCGTGAGTGCGTGGCCCAGGTGCTCTGCTCGATCTGCAGCCGTCCCCAGTCGATCAGCATCCGGTCCTGTTCGCGATTCAGCTCTTCGAGTTCGACGAACAGCCGTCGCGCCTCGTGCTTGGCCCAGGTCAGCCACAGACCGGATACCGTCACGAGCACCGCGAGCACCAGTGCAGCGGCGATTTCAACTCGCTGCGGACGGGTCACGGCGCGCTCCGATCCAGCTTCTCGGCAACCCGCATTCGTGCACTGCGTGCACGCGGGTTTCTCCTGATCTCCTCTTCGTCCGGCCTGATCAGGCCGCCGACGCGACGCAGTTCCGGACGCGCTTCGATCGGCGCACCGGGCATGCCGGCCCAGACCGGATCGCCAATCGCTGCGTGCGCGAAGAATCGCTTCACGATGCGGTCTTCCAGGGAATGAAAGCTGATTACCGCAAGACGGCCGCCCGGCGCGAGCAGTGCCACGCACTGACCGAGCGCTTTCTCCAGCGCGCCCAACTCGTTGTTGATGAAAATGCGTATCGCCTGAAAGACGCGCGTCGCGGGATGTCCGTGACCGCGCGTGCGACCGGCGGACGCAGCGATCACTTCAGCCAGCTGTGCGGTTGTCGTCAGCGGCTTCTGCGCGCGCGCGGCAACAATGCCCCGCGCGATCGCGCGGGCACGCGGCTCTTCGCCGTAGCGGCGAAACACGCCGGTCATGTCACTTTCGGACGCCCCGGCCAGCCAATCGGCCGCGGTGATGCCGGACTCGGTGTTCATACGCATATCCAGTGGCCCGTCACGCCCGAAACTGAAACCGCGCTGCGGCTGGTCGAGCTGCGGGGATGAAACACCGATGTCGAGCAGAATGCCTGCCAGCGGTTGCGCGTCCAGCCAGGGAGAGACTTCGTCGCGGAAGTTTTCGAAGCCGGCATGACGGATTGAGAAGCGCGGATCGCCTGCGAACCGTTCACGTCCGTGAGCCACGGCCTGCGGATCCTTGTCGAGCGCCAGCAGGCGCCCCTGCGGACCGAGCTGTTCGAGAATTTCCGCACTGTGTCCCCCGCGTCCGTAGGTGCCATCGACGTACCAACCGTCAGCTTTCAACGCCAAACACTCGAGCACTTCCGTGACCAGGACGGGACTGTGTTCGGGCATGGCTGCGACACCCTCCCCGTTCATTGCGCAACCGGCCGCCGGCACATCGCGACCAACGCTACAGCGACAGGGATTCCAGTTCCTCGGGCAGATCCGTGTGTTCGCCCGCCTCGTCAGCCAGCCACTCATCGCGGCGGGCATTCCACCGCTCCTCGTCCCAGAGCTCGAACTTGTTGCCCTGTCCGATCAACATCACCTGCCTGTCGAGGCCGGCGAATTCCCGCAGTTCCTTCGGCAGCAGAATTCTTCCGTTGCCGTCCATCTCAAGTTCCGTGGCATAGCCCACCATGAGACGCTGCAGTCGCCGCACCTGCTTGTTCAGGGTCGGCAGTCGAACGAGCTTGGCTTCGATCTCCTCCCAGTCAGGCAGCGGATAGATCAGCAGGCAATAGTCCCGGTCCACGGTCGCGACCAGGTTCCCGTCGGCGCGGGTTTGAATACGATCACGGTAGCGGCTGGGAATGGCCAACCGCCCTTTCGCATCGAGGGTAACTTTTGAAGCGCCGCGGAACATATCGGGACTCTGTTCTGGACCAGTTGGCCCATTTCTTCCCACTTTCTACCACTTCGCGACACTATAGGGAGCAGGATGGCCCACTGTCAACCGGCTCGGTGAAGGTTTTTTTTGTGATGACAGGGGGTTAGCGTGCGGTTGCGGATTCCCGGTGACGGCGTTTGGCGACAGGATGCACCATAACAATGCACCAAACGGGTGCAAATCCGACCCCGGGACAGGGTCCTGTGACGACCCGGACGCTGAGCGCGGCCCGGGTGTGGGGAAGTGAGTGCGGGAGTCGGCCTGTAAGCCGGGTTCTGTCGAGAGCAGTCATTCATCTGCGATGCGCGTCACCGCGCACCTGTAGCGACCTACCCGGGAGCTCGTGTGGGCACACTACAGCGCTCCCCTATTCGGTCTTGCTCC
>JBJHBP010000027.1:0-26552 GCA_050485545.1 Gammaproteobacteria bacterium | reverse complement strand
GACCGCCTTTGCAAGATCAACTCCGATGATCGTAGACTGCGTCATGGTGGACTCCTCTATGCCGATGAACACACACTTCAGGCACTATGATGCCCTCAGTGCATGGCAAGGGGAGTCCATCTCACCACTGCAGGCCGCCATGCGTGAACTGCGCGAGGAAACCGGGCTGACGGCCGCTCGCTGGCGCGAACTCATGCGTGTGCACACCTCGAACTCGGTGACCGACGAACTGGGCATCGTGTATCTGGCCGAGGCACTGACGCCGGGCGCGCAGGAACCGGAGGCCACCGAGGATCTGGCGGTCACCGCCCGTCCATTGGCGGACGTCATGGCCGATGTGCTGGCCGGCCGCATCACCGACGCGATCACCGTCGCCGGCATCCTGCGACTGGCCGTGGAGCAGTGGACCGACGCGCCGGCACGCACGACAATCGGCCCATGAGCGCCACAAGACTGGTTGCCGTCGTCGAGGACGAGGCGGCCATACGCGACAACTACCTCGCCGCGCTGCGGCGCCAGGGCTACCGGGTGAACGGCTTCGCGTCGCGCCAGGAAGCGCTGGCATCGTTTCGTGACCGGCTGCCGGATCTGGTGATCATCGACGTGAACCTGGGCAGCGAGGTGGAAGGCGGCTTCGAGCTGTGCCGGGAGCTGCGCGCGCGCTCGGCGCGACTGCCGATCATCTTCCTGACAGCGCGGGAGAGCGAACTGGACGCGGTTTCCGGGCTGCGGCTGGGTGCCGACGACTACCTGACCAAACGCATCAGCATCGATCATCTGCTGGCGCGCGTGGCCACCCTGTTCCGGCGTGTGGACGTGCTCAGTTCCGACGATGCGGCGGCGGAACTCCTCATACGCGGAAGTCTGGCGCTGGACCGCGACCGCATGGCGGCCACCTGGCAGGATCAGCCGCTGGGCCTGACACTCACCGAATTCTGGGTGGTCCATGCACTGGTGCAGCACCCCGGCCACCTGCGCAACCGCGAACAGCTGATGGCGGCGGCCAACACGGTGATGGACGACAACAGCGTAACGTCGCAGATCAAGCGCATCCGCGCCAAATTCACCGCAATCGACCCCGACTTCAATGCCATCGAGACCGTCTATGGCATGGGCTATCGCTGGCGGGTGCCGTGATCGCCGCGCTGTCCGGGCGCTGACCGCATGTCGCTGCGCACACAACTGCTGCTGGTGGCGCTGCTGACGCTGGTTCTGCCATGGGCGGGCTGGCGCTACGTCACGGAAATGGAAGGCGTGCTGCGCGCCGGTCTTGAACAGTCGCTGACCGCCAGTGCCATGACCATGGCCGGCGCGTTCTCGCCGTTACAGCTCGCGCAGGTGCAGATTGCCGGCGCCGACACCGATGCCACCGTCTACGCGCACCCACTGCCGGCCGCACCGCGCGTGGACGGCTATCGCGAAGACTGGGGCCTCTCCGACAGCCATGCCCGACCGCTGGGTGATGTGGGCCGCTACTGGGCCGGCGTGCACGAGCGGCATCTGTATCTGTATATAGACATCGTTGATGCACAGGTCGTGTATCCACGCATACCCGGTCAGTCACCGTACGGCGACCGCCTGCTGCTGCAGGTGGGCGGCCAGGACGAGCGCTGGCTGGTGCTCAACACCGCAGCGCCGGGCGTGGTGCCGGCCCGGGAAACCGATCCGCCGGCATTTCGTCCGGCCGACAGTTTCGAGGAACGCGTCTACGCCGTATGGGTGGCGACGCGCGAGGGCTATGCGGCCGAGATCCGGCTGCCGCTGGACATGCTCGGACCGATCCCGCTGCTGGGTATCGCCGTCGTCGACGTGACACCCGCCAACGACGATTTCGACGCATCGCTGACCACCTCGTGGAATCATCCGGCCGAGCTGCCCGGCCACTTGATTCGTCGGCAGCCGGCGCTGGCCGCGATTGCGGCCCAGTTCGATCAGCCGGGGCGGCGACTGCGCATCGTCGATGTCGATGGCTGGGTGCTGTATGACGGCGGCTCGGTGTCTGCGTTCACGGCGTCGGGCGCAACCGCGGCGGAGGAGCGCGGCTTCTTCGACAACCTGTTACGCCTGATACTGCGCCGCGAAGATGCACCGTACACCGGCTTCGAACAACCGCCCGGTTTTCTGCACGACGGGAACCTGCGCGCCGCGCTGGACGGCGAGGCGCTTACCGGCTGGTACCGGCGCGCCACGGATGCCAACTCCATCGTTGTCGCCGCGGTTCCGATCCATCTGCGCGACGAAGCCGGCGCACCGCATGTGCAGGGTGCGCTGCTGCTGGAAACCGGCACCGATTCCATTCTCACCCTGACCAACGATGCGCTGGTACGGCTGCTCGGCTTCACGATTCTGGCCAGCATGATCGCCGCGATCGCCCTGCTCGGCTACGCCACCCTGCTGTCGCTGCGCATCCATCGGCTCGCCGGCGCAACCGCTACCGCGCTCGGGCCTGAAGGCGACATCAGGGCGTCGGTGCCGGGTCAGAAGGCCGGTGACGAGCTGGGTGCGCTGTCACGCAGCGTCGGAGACCTGCTGCGCCGGTTGCGTGACTACACGGAATACCTGCGCAGCCTCAAGGGCAAGCTCGCGCATGAACTGCGTACACCGCTGGCCGTGGTCTCCACGTCGCTGGACAACATCGAGCGCGAGCAGCCGCCCGCAAACCTGGCGCCCTACCTGGACCGCATCCGCGAGGGAACGTTGCGGCTCGACGCACTGATCACGGCCATGAGCGAGGCAACCGCCATCGAACAGGCCGTGACCGAAACGGCACGGCAGCCTTTCGATCTGGCCGCGGTCGTCGCGAGCTGCGTCAGCGCCTATCGCGACGTCCATTGCGAACGGCGGTTCCGCTTCGACAGCGAAGTCGACAGCGCGATGGTCAGCGGGTCACCTGACCTGATCGCGCAGATGCTCGACAAACTGGTCGACAACGCCGTCAGCTTCAGCCCGCCCGACACCGACATCGTCATCGCTCTGCAGCGGCAGCGCCACAGCCTGACACTGTCCATCAGCAACGAAGGCCCGCCGCTGCCGGAGCACATGCAGACACAGCTCTTCGATTCACTGGTGTCGGTGCGCAGCGAGCAGCATCGATCAGGCCGGCATCTCGGCCTGGGGCTGTACATTGCCGCGCTGATTGCGCGCTTTCATCATGGCCGGCTCGATGCGGCGAACCGTGACGACGGTCAGGGTGTGATCGTCAGCGCGGTTTTCGAAGGGCCGTCAGCCGCCGGCCACCGCGCCGGCGCCATCGAATGACACGCCGGTACCACCCATACCGCAGTATCCGGCAGGGTTCTTCGCCAGATACTGCTGGTGATGGTCCTCGGCGTAGTAGAACACCGGCGCCGTAGCGATCTGCGTGGTGATCGGACCGCGTCCGGCCTCACTCAGCCGTTGCTGGTAGTGCTCACGACTTCGCTCGGCCAGCGCCTGCTGTTGCGCGTCAACGGTGAAAATCGCCGAGCGGTACTGACTGCCCAGGTCGTTGCCCTGACGCATGCCCTGGGTCGGGTCGTGCAATTCCCAGAATGCCGTCAGCAGGCTGGCGTAACTCACCACGGTCGGATGGAACACGATCAGTACCGCCTCGGCGTGGCCGGTCTCCCCGCCACACACCTGCCGGTAGTCGGGATTGGCCGTGTGGCCGCCGGCGTAACCCACGGCCGTCGCGTACACTCCAGGCTGCTGCCAGAAACGGCGCTCCGGTCCCCAGAAGCAGCCCATTGCGAACACGGCGCATTCGGTGCCGTCGGGAAACGGTGGCGTAATACCCGAGCCCAGCACCGCATGCGGTGCGAACACATGCGGTCCGGTATTCAGCTCAATGGTGTGCGGGTTGTCCGGCATGGTCGCCACAACTGCATTCGCCCCGTTCAGACACCCCGTTCAGACACCAAGATAGCGGGCAATGCTCATTGCGGCCTCACGCCCCTCGAACACTGCCGTCACCACAAGGTCCGAACCACGCACCATATCGCCGCCCGCGAACACCTTGGGGTTTGTGGTCTGGAAGCGGCTTTCGCCGGTGCGATTCACGCGAATGCGGCCGTTGGGGTGAATCGCAAGACCGAAATCATCGAACCAGTCCGCGGGGCTGGGACGGAAACCGAAGGCGATGACCACCGCGTCGGCCGGCAGCACCTTCTCGGTGCCAGGCACCACTTCGGGTCGACGCCGACCGCCGGGTCCCGGCTCGCCGAGTCGCGTCTCGACCACGCGCACGCCTTCCACCGCGTCCTTGCCGACGATCTCGATGGGCTGCCGGTTGAACAGGAACTGTATGCCCTCTTCCTTGCTGTTCATCACCTCGCGGCGTGAACCGGGCATATTCTCCTCGTCACGACGATAGACGCAGGTGACGCGCCGCGCGCCCTGCCGGATCGCGGTGCGATTGCAGTCCATGCCGGTGTCACCGCCACCGAGCACGATCACGCGCTTGCCCTTCAGGTTGATGAATCCCCGGCCTTCCGGTTCCAGATCGAGCTGGCGGCGGATATTGCCGACCAGGTAGGGCAGCGCCTCGTATACGCCGGGCAGTTCCTCACCCGGAAAGCCGCCGCGCACATAGGTGTATGTGCCAAGACCGAGGAACACCGCGTCGTATTCGTCGATCAGATCCGAGAACGGCACGTCCCGGCCGATCTCGGTATTGAGCACGAACTCCACGCCCATGCCGCGCAGCAGCTCCTCGCGACGGTCAACGACTTCCTTCTCGAGCTTGAACGGCGGAATGCCGAAGGTCAGCAGGCCGCCGATGCGCGGATAGCGGTCGAATACGACCGGCTTGATGCCATTGCGCACCAGCACGTCGGCCGCGCCAAGACCCGCCGGGCCCGCGCCAACGACAGCCACCCGCCTGCCGGTGTCCTTCACCCCGGACATGTCCGGCTTCCAGCCCTGCTTCAGCGCCTCGTCGGTGATGTACTTCTCGACGTTGCCGATGGTGATGGCGCCCAGGCCATCGTTCAGCGTGCATGCACCCTCGCAGAGTCGATCCTGCGGACAGATGCGGCCACAGATCTCCGGCAGCGAATTGGTGCGGTGTGACAGTTCGGCCGCCTTGAACAGCTGACCTTCTTCGACCAGCTTCAACCAGTTCGGAATGAAGTTGTGCACCGGGCACTTCCACTCGCAGTACGGGTTGCCGCAGTCCAGACAGCGTCCGGCCTGATCGGCGGCCTGCCCAGCGGTGTAGTGGCCGTAGATCTCCTTGAAATTGCGAATCCGCGCCTCGGCCGCGGATTTCTCCGGGTCCTGACGGGGAATCTCGAGAAATTGCAGTGGACGTTTATCGGTCATGTCAGATCCGCCGCTCAGGCGGCACGGCGCAGTGAATCGATCAGTTCATGCAGTTCGGCCGCTTTGGGCTTGACCAGCCAGAACTTGCCCAGGAACGAACGGAAATCGTCGAGGATGGCCTGGCCCCAGGCACTGCCCGTGAGCTCGGTGTGCTCGATGATCAGTTCGCGAAGGTGCTGCAGATGCGACTCCAGATCCTCGGTGTGGATCCGGTGTATGTCGATCAGCTCATGGTTGTAGCGGTCGACGAAATCGCGTTCGAGGTCGAGCACGTACGCGAACCCGCCGGTCATGCCGGCACCGAAGTTCAGGCCGGTGCGGCCGAGCACGGCGACGACACCGCCGGTCATGTACTCGCAGCAATGATCGCCGGTACCTTCCACTACCGCTACGGCGCCGGAATTGCGCACCGCAAAACGTTCGCCGGCCAGACCCGCCGCCAGCAGACGCCCGCCGGTGGCGCCATACAGACAGGTGTTGCCGATGATCGGCGTCTGCCGGGTCTCGAATCTGCTGCCGGCCGGCGGCTTGATGACGAGCTCGCCGGCAGCCATGCCCTTGCCGACGTAATCGTTGGCGTCGCCTTCCAGGATCATGCGCAGGCCACCGGCGTTCCAGGCACCGAAGCTCTGCCCGGCCGTACCCGTCAGCCGTATCTCGATGGGCGCACCGCTCATGCCGTAGTTGCCCCAGCGGCGTGCGATCTCGCCCGACAGGCGGGCGCCGATGGAACGGTTGAAATTGCGGACTTCGTACACAAAGCTGCCGCCGGTTCTGGCCTCGATGGCCGGCAGTGCATCCCTGACCATGCGCTCGGCCAGCTCGCCCTTGTCGAACGGTTCGTTGCGCGGATCGACACAGAACTGTGGCAGCTTCGGTGACAGGCCTCCATCGGCCAGCAGCGGCTGCAGATCGAGCTGGTCCTGGCGGGACGTTTCGCCGGGGCGGCGTTCGAGCAGGTCTGTGCGGCCGATGATCTCATCGACAGTCCGCATACCCAGCGATGCAAGCAACTCGCGCACTTCCTCGGCGACGAAGCGGAAGTAGTTCATCACCATCATCGGCAGTCCGATGAAATGCTTCGAACGCAACACGTCGTGCTGCGTCGCCACACCCGTTGCGCAGTTGTTCAGATGGCAGATGCGCAGATACTTGCAGCCCAGCGCGATCAGTGGCGCGGTACCGAAGCCGAAGCTCTCGGCACCGAGCATCGCGGCCTTGATCACATCCAGGCCGGTCTTCAGGCCACCGTCGGCCTGCAGGCGCACCTTGTGGCGCAGATTGTTCGCGCGCAGCACCTGGCGGGCCTCGGAAAGTCCGAGTTCCCACGGCGAGCCGGCGTATTTAACCGACGTGAGCGGACTCGCGCCGGTGCCACCGTCATAGCCGGAGATCGTGATCAGGTCCGCGTAGGCCTTGGCCACACCGGCGGCGACGGTGCCCACGCCAGGCTCGGCAACCAGCTTGACCGACACCAGCACCTTCGGATTGACCTGCTTGAGGTCGAAAATCAGCTGCGCCAGATCCTCGATCGAGTAGATGTCGTGATGCGGCGGCGGGGAGATCAGTCCCACGCCGGGGTTCGAGTACCGCAGCCGCGCGATCATCTCGTTGACCTTGTGGCCGGGCAGCTGACCGCCTTCGCCGGGCTTCGCGCCCTGCGCCATCTTGATCTGTATGACTTCGGCGTTGACCAGATACTCCGGCGTGACGCCGAAACGACCCGATGCCACCTGCTTGATCCTGGAGACCTTCTCGGTGCCAAAGCGCACCGGGTCCTCGCCGCCCTCACCGCTGTTCGAGCGCGCGCCCAGCCGGTTCATCGCCACGGCCAGCGCCTCATGCGCCTCCGGCGAGAGTGCACCCAGCGACATGCCGGCGCTGTCGAAACGCGACAGAATGCGCTCGGCCGGCTCCACTTCGTCCAGCGGGATCGGCTTGCGGCCCGGCTTGATGGCCAGAAGATCACGCAGCGACGACACCGGTCGCAGGTTGACCAGCTCCGAGAAGCGGTCGTAATGCTCGCGGATGCCGGTGCGCGCGGCCGCCTGCAGGCTCGCGACCACATCGGGATTGAATGCGTGGTATTCGCCGCCGTGCACGTATTTCAGCAGACCGCCCTGATCGATTTCGATGAGGGAATCGAAAGCGCGCGCAATCAGCGTGCGCGCGTCCTGCTCCAGATCGGCGAACCTGGCGCCCTGGATGCGGCTGACCGTGCCCCTGAAGCAGCGCTCGACAACTTCATCGGCCAGACCCACGATCTCGAACAGCTGCGCGCCGCGATAGCTGGCAATGGTCGAGATGCCCATCTTGGACATGATCTTGAACAGACCCTTGCGGATGCCGCGACGGTAGGAACGGCCGAGCTGACGCTTCTCGCCATCGTCGACCGGAATCTCGCCGCTGCGGCGCATCTCTGTGAGCACCTGATAGGACAGGTACGGATACACCGCCGTGGCGCCATAACCGATCAGACAGGCGAAATGATGCGGATCGCGCGCAACGCCGGTCTCGACAACGATGTTGCACTCCGCGCGCAGGCGCGCCGCGACCAGATGATGGTGCACGGCGCCGGTGGCCAGCAGTGCATGAACCGGCACATGATCGGCCTTCAGATAGCGGTCACTGAGCAGCAGCATCAGCTTGCCGTCTTCGCGCACCGCGCGCTCGGCGCGTGCGCAGATGTCGGACAGCGCGTCCGTCAGGCTCACGTCGGACGGATAGTTCAGGTCGATGAACTCGTGACTGATACCGGTACGCTCATTCACCAGCTGACGCAGCTTGGCCTGTGACAGCACCGGTGAGTTCATCACGATCTGACGCGCGTACTCCGGCTGCGGATCGTGCAGATTGCACTCCGGGCCGATCTCGGTCTGCGTCGACATCACGATGCGTTCACGCAGCGGATCGATCGGCGGGTTGGTCACCTGCGCAAACTGCTGGCGGAAGTAGTCGAACAGCGATCGGGTGTGCTGCGACAGCACCGGCATCGGCGTATCGTCACCCATCGAGCCGACGGCTTCCTGTTCGGCTTCGGCGAGCACACGCACCACCTGACTGCGCTCTTCCGACGACAGTGCGAAGGCCTTCTGGTAGATGCGCAGCGTGTCCTTGTCCATGGGCTCGGCCGCCGTCTGCACGTCGACCAGCTCGGACTCCAGATAGCGCACGCCCTGCTTCAGCCAGCGCTTGTAGGGATGGCGGCGCTTGAGGATCTCGTCGATGGCCTGGCTCTGGAGAAAGTCGCCCGTCGCCAGATCCACGGCCACCATCTGGCCCGGTCCGAGGCGCCCCTTGGCGATCACCGACTCAGGGTCGTAGTCCCATACGCCGATCTCCGAGGCCAGCGTGATGTGGCGGTCGTCGGTGATGACGTAGCGCGCCGGTCGCAGGCCGTTGCGGTCCAGCGTGCAGGCCGCATAACGACCGTCGGTAAACACGATGCCAGCCGGTCCGTCCCACGGCTCCAGATGAAAGCTGTGGTACTCATAAAACGCGCGCAGATCGGGGTCCATGCCGTCTACGGCCTGCCAGGCCGGTGGAATGAGAATCCGCATCGCCTGCAATGCGTCCATGCCGCCGGCGAGCAGCAGCTCCAGGGCATTGTCGAGGCTGGACGAGTCCGAGCCGCTCAGCGACACCAGCGGCTGCAGCTGCTCCAGATCCGGCAGCAGCGCCGAGGCGAACTTGCGCGGCCCGGCCAGTGCCGAATTGCGGTTGCCCTGGACGGTGTTGATCTCGCCGTTGTGTGCCAGATAACGGAACGGCTGCGCCAGCTTCCAGTGCGGCCAGGTGTTGGTGGAAAAGCGCTGGTGAAACACGCAGGCCGACGACTCCAGACGCGGATCGCGGAAGTCCTTGTAGAACGTGGTCAGGAACTCGGGCATGACCATCGCCTTGTAGGACAGCGTGGTCGCCGACAGGCTGGCCACGTAGAACACATCGTCCGCACCGTCCATGCGCTTCTCGACCAGCCGCCGGGCCACGAACAGCGAGCGGTTGAACGTGGCCAGGTCCATACCCCTGGGCGCGTTCACGAACAGCTGCTCGATTCGCGGCAGCGTGCGCAAAGCCTCCTCGCCGCAGGCCTCGGTATCCACCGGCACCTCACGCCAGCCGGCCACTTCCAGCCCCTGACGAACCAGCTCCTCGCCGAAGGCGTTGCGTGCCTGACCGGCCAGGCTGCTGTCGGGACTGAGGTACACGGCACCGGCCGCATACAGCGACGCCAGCGCGATTCCCGCCTCGTCGGCCACGGCGCGCAGGAAGGCGTCGGGCTTCTTCAGCAGCAGGCCGCAGCCGTCACCCGTCTTGCCGTCGGCGGCAACGGCACCGCGGTGTGTGAGCCGCTCCAACGCACGGATCGCCGTCTCGACCAGCCAGTGGCTGGGACGGTCATCCATGTTCGCGATCAGGCCAAACCCGCAGCTGTCGCGCTCGAATGCGGGTCGATACAGTGTGTCTGAACCAGGGGTCATGACAGCCCTCAACGACGCTGGACGGCGTCGCTTATGTCAAATTATCCTCGATGGGCTACCGGCGCGCCGCCGCCGCTATCTGGCAGGCCGCCGACTCGGACTCGTCTGGACGGAGGCGGCTGGAATCGCGCCCGTGTCCTCAGCCGGCCGTTGCCGAACGATCAACTATAAGAACTGGGCCGATACGGCGTCAAATTCGGGCGTAATTCACAGCACCCCCATCGTCGCGCTCAGCGGCACCTCGCCGCGGGTACGGAAGGGCAGCGTGCGCCGGTGACGCGGGTCCAGCGCCAGGTAGCCGTCCAGCTCGTAGGGCAGGGAATCGTCCGCGCCGGTGGCCAGCGACAGCAGGCGCCGGATCGAGGACATCAGGTTGGTGGACACCTCCAGCCGCAGGGTTTCCTCGCCACGCGCCGGGAGCAGAATCCGCGAAGTGGTGGCACCGGCGAGCAGCCCCTCGCCACCGATCCGGGCATTGAATCGCAGCTCCTCGACCGGAACCGGGATCGGATTCGGGTTCACGATCCGCAGCGTGACGCGAAAATCCTGCCGGTCGCTGCTGGCCCTGAGCAGCGACAGACCGGTGAGCTGCACATCCGGCGGTGTCAGCACGCGCGGCAGACTGCTGCACGCACCGGCCAGACCCGCGCCCGCCAGCACACCGCCGGCGACCAGACCCCGCAGCACCGATCGACGCCGTTCGCCGAATCCGTCCTTCACTTGCCGTCCTCCCTTCCAATAATCCGGCGCACAGTGCGCCGGACCGCGACATCACCTGCGTACAGCCGCAGCGCGCAGACGCCCGGCATTGTATGCCTCGCTGCCGCACACAGACAGTGCCCGGGCTGCAAGGCGAGCCATCGCCCGCACTGGCCCACACAGGCCACAGGCGATATCGTAGCCACCGGGCAAGCCTGCGGCCCGGTACGCAGGGACACGGAGCCTCATCACCATGCGAAACCAGCCTGCGCGCCGCGTAGCCGTCATCGGTGGCCTCAGAATCCCGTTCTGCCGGGCCAACACCGCCTACAGCCACTGCTCCAACCTCGACATGATGTCCGCCGTGATGGCCGGGCTGGTGGAGCGCTGCGGTCTCACCGGCCAGTCACTGGGCGACGTGGCGGTGGGCGCGGTGCTCAAGCACTCGCGCGACTGGAACCTGGCACGCGAGGCAACGCTGTCGTCCGGACTGGCGGCCGACACGCCCGCCTTTGATGTCCAGCGCGCCTGCGGCACCAGCCTGTCGGCCGCCATAGCCATTGGCGCGAAGATCTCCGCCGGGCTGATCGAGGCCGGCATCGCCGGTGGCACCGACACGATCTCCGACCTGCCGATCGTCTATCCCGACGGCTATCGCCGGCTGTTGCTGGACAGCGCCCGCGGCCGCTCCCTGACGGATCGCATCAAGCCCTGGCTGCGTCTGCGACCGAGGCACTTCAAACCGACGCTGCCGCATGTGGTGGAGCCGCGCACGGGACTGTCGATGGGGCAGAGCATGGAAGTCACCGCACAGGAATGGGGCATCACCCGCCAGGAGCAGGATGAGCTGGCGCTGGCCAGCCACCGCAACGCGGTCGCCGCCATGCGCGACGGCTTCTACGAGGACCTGATCATGCCTTTCCGCGGCGTGGAGCAGGACAACAACCTGCGCGCCGACACCAGTCTGGAAAAACTCGGCAAGCTGCCCCCCGCGTTCGATCGCAGCGGCGCAGGCACCCTCACGGCCGGCAACAGCACGCCGCTGACCGACGGCGCCTCCGCCGTGCTGCTGGCCTCCGAGCCCTGGGCCGCGCAACACAACCTGCCCGTGCTGGCCTATCTGACCTTTGCCCGCGAACGGGGTGTGGACTTCGTGAACCGGGAAGGTCTGCTGATGGCGCCGGCCTACGCGGTGGCGGAAATGCTCGCCGAGGCCGGGCTGGCACTCCAGGACTTCGATTTCTATGAGATTCACGAAGCCTTCGCCGCGCAGACGCTGGCCACATTGAAGGCCTGGGAGTCCGAAGCCTTCTGCCGCGACAGACTCGGACTCGACGCACCGCTGGGTGCCATCGACCGTTCCCGCCTCAATGTCCGCGGCGGCAGCGTGGCCATCGGACATCCCTTCGCAGCTACCGGCACCCGGCTGCTCGCAACGCTGGCGAAACTGCTGGCCGAGCGCGGCAGTGGCCGCGGTCTGATATCGGTGTGCACGGCGGGTGGCATGGGCGTTACCGCGATTCTGGAAGCGGCCTGAACCGAAAAAGGCAACCGCCACCATGCTGGGGCAGTTACTTGAAATTGCCGTCGCGGCCCGCCCGGTAGCCGAGGCGCTCGAGTTTTATTGCGGCCTGGGTTTCCAGCAGGTGAGTGTCGGCGACATCCCGGATTCGCCTTCCGCCGTCGTCATCGCGCCGGGCGTTGCCATCGGCCTGCATGAACGCGAACTGGACGGCCCGACACCAATGTTCGTGCGCCCGGAGCTGGATGCGCATACCCGGGCCCTGCGCCATGCCGGCGTCGCGCTGGAATTTGCACGCCTGGCCGATGACCAGTTTCACCAGGCGGGTTTTCGCGAGCCCAACGACCGCCAGGTTCTGCTGCTGGAGGCACGCACCTGGTCTCCGGCTGCGTGGAGCAATGGCAACGTGTCACTGTGCGGGGAGTTTCTCGAACTCAGCCTGCCGACGCGCTCGATGAGGGATTGCCGCGCGTTCTGGGAACGCCTCGGGTGCAGTGTCGTGCTGCTCGAGGACGGCCCGCCGCCGCGGACGCGACTGAGCGGCTACGGTCTGACGCTGGGGTACCACGAGGCCTGGTTTGCGCCCGGCCTGACATTCGTCGCAGCGGATCTCGCCGCCCGCATCGAATTCCTCAAAGCCAGGGGCTATGCGGTGACCCGTGGCGCGCCGACAGCCAGCGCCGACCGACCGGCCGCCACGCTGATGGCGCCGGAAGGCACTGCGCTCTACCTGATCGAACCGTAACCCTGATCGCACCGCAACTGCGCCAGTCGACACGGGTGTCGTCACTGCGATCCGATCGACGGTGACAGCGGACCGTTCCTGTCTGTCGGTGACTGCGCCGCAGTCAGACGATGGCACGCGACCCGACCGCCGGCCGCGGCCGGGCACGCTGAAGGTCGTCGAGCAGTCGGGCATGCAGCGGGCTGGATCGCGGGAAGTGGCTGAGCAGATACTCCATCTGGTCGGCCAGCACCCGGCGTCCCTTGAGATAGATGTACTCTGCGTACGTGGGCGTGAACGGCACCGCGATCAGCTGCAGCAGCGCCTCTTCGGGCGTGCGTCCACCCTTGTGGTTGTTGCAGCGCCGGCAGGCGGTGACGACATTGGTCCAGATGTCGTCACCGCCACGACTGATCGGCGTCACGTGGTCGCGCGTGAGGTCGGATGTTCGGAACTGCTCGCCGCAGTAGAGGCACAGATTCGCGTCGCGGCGAAACAGTGTGCGGTTGTTGAGCGGCGGCGTGTAGCCATCACGGTTGCGCGCGACCGTGCGCGTATCGCCCTGGGTGGCGATGATGGAACTCACCTCGATGATGCTGCGGGCACCGGTACGTGCATTGAAACCGCCGCGCACGCGGTAAAGCAGGGAGCCGCAGGCATAAGCCACCTGGCCCATGTGATATAGCGTTGCGGCCGCGCGGTAATCGATCCACTCCAACGGCATGCCCGCGACATCGGTGCGCAACACTTCCTGATTGAGACTGCTCAGGTCGGTTTTCATGGTGCACCGCTGATTGGCGTCAGCGCGACAAGTTTCACCGAGACCGCGCCAACATTCAATGGCTTGTGTGGTTGCTTTTATGTCATGATCGAACTCTACCCTGATTGCCGGCCCTGGCACCGGACCGCTCCGGTCGGCGGCCGGCGACAAAACAACCTGACCTTGTGCCTGGAGAGCAGACCTCAACGTGCAGGCTCATGAAACAGGGAGTCCTGGATGCCACTGACTGTCGGTGTGCTGCGGGAGTCCGCAGCCGGTGAAGCTCGCGTCGCACTCACCCCCGAGGTTGCGACGAAACTGGCCGCGCTTGGCGCGCAGATCCACATGCAGGCCGGTGCCGGCGCACGCAGCTGGCTCAACGACGCCGACTACGCAGACGTGCAGCTGCATGCGCAGGCCGAGGATGTGCTGTCGCGGGTGCAGGTGCTGCTCAAGGTCCAGCCGCCAACACCCGCCGAGATCGAGGCGCTGGCCACTGGCGCGGTCGTGATCGGCTTCATGCAGGCGCACAGCCAGCTGCCGGTCGTCAACCAGCTGGCGGCGCGCGGCATCACCAGTTTCGCGATGGAGTTCGTACCCCGCATCTCCCGGGCGCAGTCCATGGACGCACTGTCCTCGCAGGCGGCCATTGCCGGCTACAAGGCCGCCCTGATCGCCGCCGACACGCTCGACAAGTTTTTCCCGATGCTGACCACCGCGGCTGGCACGATCAGGCCATCGCAGGTTCTGATCATCGGCACCGGTGTCGCCGGTCTTCAGGCCATTGCCACAGCACGGCGGCTGGGTGCGGTGGTGGAGGCCTACGACGTGCGCACCGCAACCCGCGAGCAGGTGGAATCACTGGGCGCGCGCTTCGTGGACACCGGCGTGGCCGCGGAAGGTGAAGGCGGCTATGCGCGCGAACTCACGGACGACGAGAAATCGCGTCAGCAGGAAGTGCTGGATCAGCACATCGCCCGTGCCGACGCGGTCATCACCACGGCGGCGATTCCAGGCCGCCAGGCGCCACGGGTCATCAGTGCCGCGGCGGTGGCGCGCATGCAGCCGGGTTCGGTGATCGTGGACCTGGCAGCGGAAAGCGGTGGCAACTGCGAACTGACCCGCGCCGGTGAAACCGTGCTGTCCGACAACGGCGTCCGTGTCGTCGGACCGCGCAACCTGCCCTCGTCACTGGCGCGACATGCCAGTCAGATGTATGCACGCAATCTGCTGAGTTTTCTCACACCGGCGATCAGCGATGGTGAACTGGTCATCGACTTCAACGACGAGGTCTACGCCACCTCGGCACTGACCCGCGATGGCCGGATTGCGCATCCGGGCATTGCCACGCTGGCCGGGCAGGTACCAACCGCGGAGCACAGCGGATGATTGACGGGTTCACGGCACTGTATATCGTCATGCTGGCGGCGTTCACCGGCTATGAAATCATCGCCCGCGTACCGGTCATCCTGCATACGCCGCTGATGTCCGGCTCCAACTTCGTGCATGGCATCGTGCTGGTGGGTGCGATGGTCGTGCTCGGCCGCGCCGACACCACGCTGGAACTGACCATCGGTTTCATTGGCGTGGTGCTGGCGGCCGGCAACGCCGTGGGCGGCTACGTCGTCACCGAGCGAATGCTGGAGATGTTCCGCTCCAGCGCAGACCGGCGCGGCGGTTCAGGCGATGGCGGTGACAGGGCGGCCGACGGTCGCGGCCCGGGTGCCGGCCGATGAACGCAGTGTCCACCGATACGGTCATTCAGATCGCCTACTTCGTCGCGGCGCTGCTCTTCATCATCGGTCTGAAGCGCATGAGCTCGCCGAAGACCGCGCGCGACGGCGTGGTGTGGGCGGGCGTAGGCATGCTGGTCGCCACGCTGATCACCTTCCTGTGGCCGGACATGCACAACTTCTGGCTGATCACGACGGCGATAGCGATCGGTGGCGGCATCGCATGGCTCACCGGCCGGCGCGTGGCCATGACCGACATGCCGCAGATGATCGCGCTTTACAACGGCATGGGTGGCGGCGCCGCCGGCGCGATCGCGGCGGTGGAGCTGTTCAAGGTGCACTCGCACGGACCGGTGGTGCTGACGCTGGCCGTGCTTGGCGGCGTGATCGGCGCCGTGTCGTTCACCGGCAGCCTGATCGCCTTCGCCAAGCTTCAGGGCATCCTGCGCAGCAGCCTGCGCTACCGCGGCCAGAATGTCGTCAATCTGCTGATCCTGTTGATCGTTGCCGGTGTCGGCGTGCTCATTCTCAGCGGCACGGACACGCACCCTGTGGTCACTGCACTGTTCGTGATGGCGCTGCTGCTGGGCATCACACTGACGCTGCCGATCGGCGGCGCCGACATGCCGGTGGTGATTTCCCTGTACAACGCGATGACCGGCCTTGCCGTGGCATTCAAGGGTTTCGTGCTCGAAAACGCGGCGATGATCATCGCCGGCACCGTGGTCGGTGCAGCCGGCACCCTGCTGACCCAGCTGATGGCCCGGGCCATGAATCGATCGCTCGCCAATGTGCTGTTCAGTGGTTTCGGAGAAACGGCCGCGGTGGACGGCGGTACCGCCACGGGTTCCATGAAGCCGATCGACGTCAACGACGTGGCGGTGATGATGGCCTTCGCCAACAAGGTGATCATCGTGCCCGGCTACGGCATGGCGGTGGCGCAGGCTCAGCACAAGGTGTGGGAGCTGTGCCAGGCCCTGCGCGAGCGGCGCGTCAACGTGAAGTTCGCCATTCATCCCGTGGCCGGCCGCATGCCGGGGCACATGAATGTGCTGCTGGCCGAGGCCGGAGTCCCCTACGACCTGATTCACGACGAAGCCGAAATCAACCCGGAGTTCGAGAGCACCGATGTGGCGCTGGTGATCGGCGCCAATGATGTCGTGAATCCCACGGCGCGCACCGATCCATCCAGCCCCATCTACGGCATGCCGATACTCAATGCCGACCGCGCAAGGAATGTGATCGTGATCAAGCGCGGACAGGGCACCGGCTTCTCCGGCATCGAGAATGCGCTGTTCTATCTGGACAATACGCGCATGCTGTATGGCGACGGTCAGGATATGGCTGCGCAGCTCGTGCAGGCCGTCAAGGCCGTCTGACGCTTCAACGATGCCATGAACGCTTCACGGGCGCTGATCCGCGTCGCCGTTCCGGTCCCGCTGGCCGGTGCCTTCGACTATCTGTGCGGCAGCGGCGATCCGCCTGCCGTCGGCTGCCGCGTGCGCGTGCCGTTCGGACGTCGCGAGCAGGTCGGCATCGTGCTCGAACATCCGGATGAATCGCCGGTCCCGTCAGCGCGCCTGAAACCGGCAACCGCGGTACTGGACCGCGAACCGGTGATCAACGCGGAACTGCTGCAGACGCTGCGCTGGGCGGCCGACTACTACCATCATCCGATTGGTGAAGTGCTCAAGCACGCACTGCCGGCCTGGCTGCGACGCGGTGACACGGCCGAGATGCGACTGTTCGAACGCTGGTGGAAGCCCACCGACACGGGCACCGCGCAGGACGTCACCGCCCTCGCCCGCCGGGCCGCCCGGCAGGCCGATGCACTGGCGGCTATCGTGCAGTCCGGCGAGATTGCCGAGCACGCGCTGCTGGTTCGCGACATCAGTCGCGCAACGCTGCTGCGCCTGGCGGAGAAGGACTGGATCGCCTCGTTCGATCAGGCGGTGGCCATGCCCGGCACGGACAACGGCGTTGTTCGCCAGGAGACACCGCCGCAGCTGACGGCGGACCAGCAACAGGTACTGGCGCAGATGGCCGGCCACGGTGGCGGTTATGCTGCCTGGCTGCTGCACGGTGTGACCGGCAGCGGCAAGACGGAGGTCTATCTGCGGCTGATGGAGTCCGGACTGGAAGCCAACCGCCAGACACTGATGCTGGTACCGGAGATCGGACTTACGCCGCAACTGGTGGCACGCCTGCAAAGCCGCTTCGGCAATCGGCTGGCCGTGATGCACTCCGGGCTCAATGAACAGCAGCGCTTTGATGCGTGGTGCCGGGTACGCAGCGGCAGCGCCGCGATCGCGGTGGGCACGCGCTCGGCGATCTTCGCACCGCTGGCGACGCCCGGCCTGATCGTGGTCGACGAGGAACACGACCCGTCCTACAAGCAGCAGCAGGGGTTCCGCTACTCGGCGCGCGATCTGGCGGTACTGCGTGCCAGCCGGCTGAACATTCCGGTGCTGCTCGCATCAGCGACGCCGTCGCTGGAGAGCTGGCATCACGCTGCCAGTGGACGCTATCGCAGGCTGGACATGCCCCGGCGGGTCGGCACGGCCGGCAAGCCGCGTCTCAGGGTGATCGACATGAATCGCCATGCCGACCGTCAGGGACTGTCCACGCCACTGATCGCGGCCATGGAGCAGCATCTGGCTCGCGGTCGCCAGGTGCTGCTGTTCCTGAACCGACGCGGCTTCGCGCCGGCGCTGTTCTGTCCGCAGTGCCGCAGCATCGAACGATGCACGCGATGCGATGCCAACATGACCATCCACGCGCGCGCCGGCCGTCTGCGCTGCCACCACTGCGGTGCGGAGAAGGCCATCACCTGGAGCTGCGGCGGCTGCGGCGTCGAACGCCTCGCCGTGGGCGCCGGCACGCAGCGGGTGGCTGAGGAGATTCAGGCGCTGTTTCCGGACGCGGCCACGGCGCGTCTTGACCGCGACGTGACGACGCGTCGCGGCGCGCTGGATCAGGTGCTGAACGATGTGCACAGCGGCAAGACACAGATCCTGATCGGTACGCAGATGCTGACCAAGGGGCACGACTTTCCCGGCGTGACGCTGGTCGGCGTGCTCAGTGCGGACCAGGGGCTGTTCGGCACCGACTTTCGCAGCGATGAACGCCTGGCACAGACCATTCTTCAGGTGGCCGGCCGCGCCGGCCGCGCAGACTGGGACGGCGAGGTGCTGATACAGACGCACTATCCCGAGCACCCGCTGCTGCAATGCCTGCTCGGCCAAGACTACGATGCCTTCGCGCGGATGACATTGCACGAACGCCAGCTCGCCGGCTGGCCGCCCTTTGCGCATCTCGCGGTGTGGCGCGCCGAGGCTGCAAACCGCGATACCGCGTTCGGCTTTCTCAGCGGGCTGAAGCGGACGCTGGAGCACTATGCAGGTAGCGACGTGCAGATACTTGGCCCTGCGGCCGCGACGATCGAGCGACGCAACAACCTCTACCGCGCGCAGCTGCTGTGTCGCAGCGAACGACGCGCGCTGCTGCACGATGTGGTTGCGAAGACGCTGCATCAGGTACGCCAGTCGCCTGCCGCACGACGCCTGCGCTGGTCCGTCGACATGGATCCACTGGACCTGTGAAGGTGCCCGGATACCCGCACCGCCGGGCTGCCTGCTCAGGTAGAATTGCACGCCAATGAACAGATCCCGCAGACGACGTTCGCGCGCGCAGTCCCGTCAGGCACCGGGCTGGGTATGGCTGCTGTCCGGACTTGGTATCGGACTGGCCATCGCAATCGTCGTCTATATCAGTGACACGCGTCCGCCGTCCGGTGTCGGACCTGATCGTACGCCGGCCTCAACCACCACGATGGAAAGACGCCTGCAGCAGGGCGAATCGCCGGCGGTAACGTCTCCGCCAACGGATCCACCAGCTGCGGCCGTCCGCAACGATCCTGCCAGCCGCTTCGACTTCTACGAGATCCTGCCGCAGTTCGAGGTGGTGATTCCGGAGATCGAACGGGGTGCCCGGGTCGATACATCACCCACCAGCGTTTCCGCGCCGGGACAGTATGTTCTCCAGGCCGGCTCTTTCCGTTCTCACCCGGACGCCGACCGCATGCAGGCCAGTCTCGCCCTGCTTGGCATCGAGTCACGAATACAGCGGGTCACGATCGATGATGACGTCTATCATCGGGTACGTGTGGGTCCGATGGCGGACCTCGACGAACTCAACCGCATTCGCCGTCAGCTGCACGACGCGCGCATCGAGGTGATGATCATGCGCGTCCCGGAATAGACGCGAAGACGCGCGAATTGGCCCGCGAACAGGCGCGCGCCTTTACCGATCAGCTCACCGACTCAGCCAGACAGCGTCAGTCGTCGCTCGCCGACTGGCGGAAATCCACACCCAGTGCGCGCAGCTTGCGATACAGATGCGTGCGTTCCATGCCAACACGCTTTGCCAGCTGCCCGACCTTGCCACCACACAGAATCAGCTGTTGCTGAAGATAGGCGCGTTCGAAGTGTTCGCGCGCCTCACGCAGAGGCAGCGCCAGCAGATCCTGCTTGATCAGCGGCTCACCTTCCGGCGCCTCCGCATTGAGCTGGGACTCCACCTCCGTCAGACTGATCTCTTCCGGACCACCCAGAATCAGCAGCCGATTCACCAGGTTGCGCAGTTCGCGGATGTTGCCGGGCCAGGGATAGTTACGCAGACGATTCTGCGCCGCGACACTGAAGCGTCGAAACGGCAGATCCTCGGAATCCACGAGCAGGTCCGCGTGATAGCGCAGCAGCTCCGGCACGTCTTCGGGGTGCTCACGCAGCGGCGGGACACGTATCACCACAACATCCAGTCGCGCCAGAAAGTCCTGCCGCGTCATCTCGTCGCGCTCGAAGCCGGGTGGCGCACTGGCGATGATGCGCACGTCCAGCTGCTCCCCGGCGCCACCGCGGGCCGACCCGAATCGCCCCTGCTCCAGCAGACTGAGCATCAGCTGCTGCGCGCCCTCGCACATTTCGCTGACATCGGAGATGAACAGGATGCCGCCGGATGCGCGCTCCAGCGCACCAGGCCGCTCACCGCTGCCCAGCAGGCGGCGCTTGAAGTCGACTTCGGTCAGGTCGGCACCGGAAACCGCCACGAACGAGTCACGGCTGCGTTCGCTGCGACTTGCCAGAAAGCGCGCCGCCGTCTGTCGACCACTGCCCGGCTCACCCACCATGACCGCGTGCGCATCATGACGGGCAACCCGTGCAACCTGCTCACGCAGCGCGCGCATCGACTCGCTCTTGCCCACCGGGGTCAGTATCGGTTCGACCATGGACTTGCGCATGTCGCGCGAGCGACGCCGCGACAGCGCCTTTTCCACGGTCCGCAGCAGCTTGGCCAGCGACACCGGTTTCTCGATGAAATCCAGCGCACCCAGCCGGGTGGCCTCCACTGCCGTATCCACGGTGCCATGACCGGACATCATCACGACCGCACCGAGTGAGCCCTCATCAGACCACTCCTTGAGCAGCGATATCCCGTCCGTATCGGGCATCCAGATATCCAGCAGCGTGAGATCGTAGTCACGACGACGACGCGCTTCGCGTGCCTCGGACGCGTCCGCCGCGGTGGTGACGCTGTAGCCCTCTTCCGTCAGAATTTCCTCAATCAGTCCCCTGATGTTGGATTCGTCATCCACCACCAGAATTCGCGGACTTTTCATGCACGCTCCCTCCTGCCTTCGAGGCTGCGGCGGTGATGTACCCCGGCACCGCCCTCATGTATCAGCGGCAGCAGGATGGTGACTTCCGCACCCTGCTCCGTGCCATTGCGGGCCGTGATCTGCCCGCCGTGTTCCTCGACCATCTTTTTCACAATGGCAAGCCCCAGCCCCGTACCCTTGGGTTTGCTCGTGACATACGGATCGAACGCCTGATCCATGACCTGCTGCTCGAACCCGGTACCGTTGTCGGCAACGCTGATCTCAACCATATCCACATCGCCACGCAGCACCTGCCTTGTGATGATCTGGATTCGTGGATCAGGCTGCGCCTCGACCGCCTCGAGCGCATTACGCAGCAGGTTGTGCAACACCTGTCGCATGCGGCCACGGTCGGCTTCAATCGGGGGCAGCTGCCCGTCGAGCAGCAGCTCGATGGCCACCGGCCGTTCCAGATGGCGATACAGTTCGGTGACTTCCGACACCAGGGCATTCACATCGAAACTGGTGCGGTCCATTTCCGGCGTACGAGCATACTCGCTGAATGCATTAACCATTTCCTTCATCGCCTCGACCTGCTCGATGATGGTGTGTGTCGCACGATCCAGCAGCTCGAAGTCGCCTTGACCGGCACTGACATAGCGGCGGCGCAGACGCTCTGCCGACAGCTGTATCGGTGTCAGCGGATTCTTGATCTCATGCGCCAGCCGGCGCGCGACCTCGCCCCAGGCGGCATCCTTCTGCGCCTGAAGCAGTGCCGTGATGTCGTCGAACACCAGCACGTATCCGCCGGCATTCTCACCATCGCCAGGCAGTGCGGTACATGCGCACATGAGCACACGCCTTCCGGCGTCCCCCCTGAGTATTATCTGTTCCCGCCACTCACCCCGCCCCTGTTGCAGGTGTGAATTGCATACGTCGAGGAACTGTGACAGCAAAGGCCGTGTCTGCGCAAGATCGACGAGCGATTCGCCGGTATGCGTGGCAATGTCGATGCCCAGGATACTGGCAGCCGACTCGTTGACCGTCCTGATGCTCAGGTCGGATTCGACCGAGATCACCCCGGTGGTGAGGCGGGCCAGGATGACTTCCAGCTTGCGTCGTTCGCGTTCGATCAGCTGCTGACTGCCACGCATCTGTTCGTCCGCGGTTGCCAGACGCTGCGTCATGTCATTGAACGAGTTGATCAGAAACCCGATCTCGTCCTTTGCCGGCGCCGGTACGCGGGTACGAAAGTCTCCGCGCGCAACGGCGCGGGTGCCGTGCATCAACTGCTGGATGGGCACGACCAGGCGCCGCGCGAAGTAGAACGCGCCGTACACCGACGCCAGCATCGTGATCAGCAACACCAGACTGAGTGTCAGGGTAAAGCTGGATTTCAATGCGGCGCGCAGATAGGACAGCTCCGTGTACTGGCTGTGTGTCTCCTGCACGGCATTGGCGAGCACCGTAAGCCCCCCCTCCACCGGAAACACGGCCAGCAGCAGACGCCCCTGACCGCCTCTTGCGGCCCCCGACATCTGCGTTGCCGCAACAATCTGCAACCGGCCATCGGGACGAGGATCGACATTGACGTAGGGACCCTGCGCGACCTGGAACACCACTTCCTCACTGGGCGGGCGCGGTACGGAAAGTCGTGCGTCGTCCGTGCTCGTGGCAAGAATCTGGAGATTCGGACCGTACAGCGTGAGCTCCACGATGCGGTGCTCACGGCGCAGGCTGCTGATATGACTGACCAGATCCTGGCCGTCACTGGCGGCTATGGACTCCACAAGGCGCTGCAGCAGACCCAGGTTCTCGCGCTTCTGCATGTCGAGCGCCGCCTGGCTCAGGGTCATGGCGGTCGCCAGTCCCTGTTCCACGTCGACGCTGAACCAGCTGTCGATGCCGCGATTGATGAACTGCACGGAGAACAGGTACACGGCGACCAGCGGCGTCACGGCGAGAACAACGAGCAGCCCGACCATGCGCGCCTTGAGTCGGGAACCGGGGATGTGTCGCCGGAACTCGCGAATCATGCGCACCAGATTGGTGACGATCAGGATGGCCAGGATCACGATGCCGGCCGTGTTGATCAGCAGAATCCAGTATTGGAAACGGGAGAAGTCGTCGGAGTTTTCGGCGATGCGACTGAAAAGTACGAGCGCGGCAAGCCACAGCAGCACGCCCGCGGCGGCCAGCAGGATCAGGGCAATTCGTTTCAGTCGCGTACCAACGGCCATCTGTACCACTCACTGGCCAACGACCAGTCTCGCCTCCAGAACGCCAGCAGTCGCAACGGGCCCGACAGCCGCTCCACATCGAGTACGGCCCGCACCCGCACATCGAAATCCTGCCCCGCATCGAGCAGCGCCGAGTCGATGATCGGCAACTTGTCCATGCGCCCCAGATGATTGAGTGCGGCGAACAGCGTTGCGTACGAGGTCTGCTCGCCGCTGTTGAGGTTGACGACGATGTACCGTGCGCTGAGGGTGTGGAACTCCAGTTGAAAGCGCTGGCGCAGCGACGCGTGGATGACGTCGCCCCAGAAGCGCCTGATGCGTATCACTTCCACATCAATACGGAATGTCAGCGGTACGCCGGCGTCGAGAGCCTCGCGAATGTCCGTGGAAAGCCGGTATTCGATCCGGCCGTCGAGGTAGTACACGCCGCTGCTGAGCGTCGCGCTGGCCGAACGCACCTCGAATCGGCCCGGGTCGTTCTGCGCCTGGGAGGCGGGTGCCATTGCGAACAGGCACAGGAATGCACAGACGGACCACGGCAACCGGCGCAGCCGGCGAAACAGGATTTCTGCGAAGGGATACACGGCGGATCGCTAAGGCCCCGGCCTGTCCAGACAAGCAAAATAAAAGCCGTCCATACTCGCTTCCCCCGCCAACAGCTGCAATTCGGGCTGATCCTGCGCAGACACCGCATCGTCGGTGGCGGCCAGAAACCCTTCGACCTGCTTGCCGTTCTCGCGTCGCAGGACGGTACAGGTTACGTAGACCAGCCTGCCACCGGGATTGAGCAATGGCCACAACGCCTTCAGCAGGCGCTGCTGCAGATGGATCACCGTGGCCAGGTCCTGCCGTGTCCGCAACAGCTTGATGTCCGGATGGCGGCGAATAACCCCCAGCGCACTGCACGGCGCGTCCAGCAGAATGCGATCAAAGCGGCGTCCGTCCCACCACTCGCCGGGTTCTGCCGCGTCCGCCTCGATTACGGTGGCCGCAAGCTCCAGCCGATGCAGATTACCTTGCAAGGTACGCAGCCGTCGACTGTCGCGGTCCACGGCAACCACCTCGGCCAGCTCGGGACAGGCCTCCAGTATATGGGCCGTCTTGCCGCCCGGTGCGGCGCAGGCATCGAGCACCCGCAGCCCCGACCGAAGATTCAGCCGCGGCACCACCAGCTGTGCCGCACCGTCCTGCACCGACACCAGACCCTGCGCGTAACCTGGCAGATCCCTGACGGCGACCGGCTCATCCATCAGCAGGGCGGCCGGCAGGGCCGCGTGCGGCTGTGCGCCGAGGCCTTCGGCCCGCAGCCGCTCCAGATACTGCTCGCGCGTATTGCGCCGCAGGTTCACGCGCAGCCACATTGACGGCGGCGCATTGTTGGCGGCGACGATGTCCGGCCAGCGATCGGGCCAGTCCGCGGCGAGCAGCGCCAGCATCCAGTCCGGATGGGCGTGCAGCGCTTCGGGGACCCCCGCCATGGCCGCGTCCAGGCGGGCGCGCTCGCGCAGAAATCGGCGCATCACGGCGTTGACGAGTCCGCCGGCGCGTGCGATACCCAGCTCACGCGCGGCATCCACGGTCGCCGATACGGCGGCGTGATCGGGGATGCGCAGCCACTGCAGCTGGAACAGGCCGATGCGCAGCAGCGCGCCCAACAGGGCGTCGCGCGCCCCCAAAGGTTTGAGCAGCAACCGGCTTACCTGCCACTCGAGTCGGAAGTGCCAGCGCAGTGATCCGGACACCAGCGCCCGCAATGCCGGCTGATCGCGTGAGGCCACGCCCAGCGGCCTGGCGAACAGCACCTCCAGCGGCACATGATCGCGCAGCACCCGCAATTGCAGCTGCGCGGCAACGGCGCGCAGCGTGGCGCCTGGCGGCTCCGCGGCCTTCTCAGTAGCTTTCGACAAAGGACACACCATTGACCGGATGCGCGGCAAGATAGGCCGCCACCGGCATGGGTCGGGCCGACGGCGGCTGTACCTCGAGGATGCGCAGCATGCCGTTGCTGGCCGCGACAACCAGACCCTCGGCGTCCGCCGCAACAATGGCGCCCGGCGGTGCCAGTGACGCGCTGTCCATCGCCACCGCACGCCAGACGCGCAGGCGCCGCCCGTCACTGAGCATGCCTTCCGCCACCGGCCACGGGTTGTAAGCGCGTATCCGGCGTTCCAGCAGCATCGCCGACTCGCGCCAGTCCATGCGCGCATCGCTCTTGTGGATCTTTGGTGCGTAGGTGGCCTGCGCCTCGTTCTGCGGCGTAGCGGTCAGGCTGCCGTCCAACAGCGCCTCCAGATGGTCGATCAACAGCTCGCCGGCCAGGTGGGCAAGACGGCTGTGCAGGCTGCCGGTGGTTTCATCCGGCGCCAGCGCCAACCCGCGCTGCGCATACACCGGCCCGGTATCCAGCGCCGCTACCACCTGCATCAGACTCACGCCGGTCTGCCCGTCTCCGGCCAGAATCGCATACTGCATGGGTGCCGCGCCGCGCCAGCGTGGCAGCAGCGACGCATGGAGATTGAGACAGGGGCGCCGCGGCCAGTCCAGCATCCATTGCGGCAGCAGCAGGCCGTAGGCTGCAACGACGAGCAGGTCCGGCTGTCCGCCCCATTCGGGCGGCGGTGCCGTGAACGCGCGCAGGGATTCAGGCTGCTGTACGTACAGACCCAGTTCGGCGGCCGCCTGCCCCACCGGCGGCGGCGTGAGCTTCCGGCCGCGGCCGGCAGGCCGATCCGGCTGTGTCAGTACGCAGGAGACTGCTACACCGGCCGCCACCAGTGCCTTCAGCGCCGGCACCGCGAAGTCGGCGCTGCCGGCGAATACAACGCTCGGCGTAGTATTCAGATGACCGGGACCGACGTCTGCGCGGCTGGCTCAGCGTCCTCACCAGCGCCGCGCCTGGCCTGTTTCAGCAGCTTCTTTCTGAATCGCTCGCGCTTCAGCGGCGACAGATAATCGACGAACAGCCGGCCGTCCAGGTGATCCATCTCGTGCTGGATGCAGACCGCCAGCAGGCCCTCGGCTTCGAATTCGATCGGCTGCCCGTCGCGGTCCAGCGCGCGGACGCGGATTTTCCCGGAACGGCGGATCAGTTCGTAGAAGCCGGGTACCGACAGGCAACCCTCTTCGTGGCGGATCTCGTCTTCGGCGGCGATGATTTCCGGGTTGATCAGACACAGGGGCTCGTTGCGCTCCTCGGAAACGTCGACAACCAGCAGGCGCTTGTGTACGTTGACCTGGGTAGCGGCCAGCCCTATGCCTGGTGCCGCGTACATGGTCTCGAACAGGTCGGCCACGAGTTTTTTTATTTCATCATCGACTTTTGTGACCGGTTCGGCACGAATTCGCAGCCGCGGATCGGGATACTCGATAATTGGGAGACGTGCCATTGTGGACGGAACCTCAAGTCGTGTATAACGCGCCGGAGTTGAGTTAACTC
>JBJHBP010000026.1:0-28280 GCA_050485545.1 Gammaproteobacteria bacterium | reverse complement strand
CCCGGGAGCTCGTGTGGGCACACTACAGCGCTCCCCTATTCGGTCTTGCTCCGGGTGGGGTTTACCCTGCCACAGCTGTTACCAGCTGCGCGGTGCGCTCTTACCGCACCATTTCACCCTTACCGGCCTTGCGACCGGCGGTATATTTTCTGTGGCACTTTCCGTAGGCTCGCGCCTCCCAGGCGTTACCTGGCACCCTGCCCAAGGAGCCCGGACTTTCCTCCGGGACATAAAGTCCCCGCGACTGCCCGGCCGACTCCCGCAACCGGCAAGGTTAGCGGTTCTTCAGACCTGGCGTGAGAAAATCGACTTCAGCCCGCCGGAGACAGACGGGTGAGGCGATACACCGTATTGCGTGGCAGGCCGGTGATGCGCGCTGTCAGCGCCACGGCCTCGCGCGCTGACAGCGACCCGGCGAGCAGCTCGAATATGCGCCGCGCTTCGGACTCGTCGGCCGATGTCGCCGCATCGTTACCGGCCACCACCACCACGAACTCCCCTTTCAGCGGGATCTGCACATCCAGACGCTCGCGCAGCGAAGCCAGCGTGCCGTCGACGACCTGTTCGTGCAGCTTGGTCAGTTCCCGTGCGATGACGGCGCTGCGGTCCGGTCCGAACGCAGCCACCAGCGCGTCCAGGCATTCCGGCATGCGGTGCACCGCCTCGAAGAAAATCAGTGTGCGGCACTCGTCGCGCAGCTCGGCCAGTCGCGACTGGCGGGCGCTGCTCCTGCGCGGCAGGAAGCCCTCGAATACGAATCGGTCGGCGGCAAGGCCGGCTGCCGTGAGCGCGGTGGTGATCGCCGAGGGCCCGGGAATGCTCACCACCGTGATGCCCTGCGACCGCGCCGCCCGCACCACGAGCAGCCCGGGATCGCTGAGCAGCGGCATGCCCGCATCGCTGACCAGCGCCACCGATTCACCGCCCGTCAGGCGCGCCACAAGCTGTTGCGCACAGTCGGATTCGTTGTGATCGTGGCAGGCGATAAGTGGCGTATTCACGCCAATACTCGATAGCAATCCTCGGGTCCGGCGAGTATCCTCAGCAGCGACCAGCGCGACCCGGCCAAGCACATCACGCGCACGCGGGCTCAGATCCTGGAGGTTGCCGATCGGCGTACCCACCACGTAGAGAGTGCCGCAATTTTCAGGCGCCATGATGCCGGGTTCCAATTTGCAGAACCTTAAGATATGCCAACAAGCAGACACGAGTTTACAGGCAGCCGACGCCGTCTACGCGGACCGCTGCGCACCGCCCTGCTGATCACTTGGCTGGTGATCCTGAGCGGGTGCGCCATGCAGCCGGCCACGCGGGGCACGGAAGCACCGCGCGCCGAAGCGCAGCAGCAGGCGGTCATCGCCCGCGCCGCGGAGGCCCTGCGCCAGAGCCAGGCCGAGGAAGCCCTGCAGCTGATTGCCGACATGGGCAGGCCAGCCTCGGTGGCGGTGGCCACCGCGGCCGCCGCGGTGCGCGGTCAGGCGCTGTTTCGCGTCGGCCGCAGCGCCGACGCCGTGGCCGCGCTGGTGGAACGCGAACACTGGCTCGACCGTTCCGCCGACATCCTCGCCAATCAGCGCATGATCTGGGACGGCATGGGTCTGGCCGGCGCAGAAGCCGGGCGCACCGGCGACAGCGTCGTCGACGGCTGGCTGGCGCTGGCACCACTGGCCGCCGCCGGCATACCGGGCGCCGAGTTTCGCCAGCGGCTGACGCGCTGGCGCGGTGAGTATCCGAACCATCCCGCGGTCACCGGGCTGCTGTCCGAATATCTGCTTGAGCCGGCTCGCCCGCGCGAAGCCTGGCCCCGCAACGTCGCGCTGCTGCTGCCGCTGACCTCGCAGGTGCGCCATTTGGCACTCGCGGTTCGCGATGGCTTCATGGCCGCGCATCTGCGCGCCGGTGAACGCTCCGCCGACACCATCGTACGGATTTACGACACCGCTGAACTGGGCGTCGAGGGTGCCTACCAGCAGGCGCTCCAGGAAGGCGCGGAGTTTGTCGTCGGCCCGCTGCTGCGTCCGGATGTGGACGCCGTGGCCGCGCATGCCGGGACGGTTCCAACGCTGGCGCTGAACGTCACCCAGTCCGATCCGGGCTACATACCGGGCTTCTATCAGTTCGCACTGGCACCGGAGGATGAAGCCCGTGCGATCGCACGCCACGCCATTGCATCGGGCGTGCGCAATGCCGCGGCGCTGGCGCCGCTGACACCGGGCAACGACCGTTCCGATCGCATCATTGCCGAATTCCGCGCAGAGCTGGAGCGACACGGCGGACGCCTGCTGGTGTTCGATCGTTACGAGCCTACGGCCACCGACTTTTCCAGTCAGGTGGCCTCCCTGCTGAACATCAATCGCAGCACACAGCGGCGTACACGCCTGCAGGACAGTCTCGGCACGACGCTGGCTTTCGAACCGCGGCTCCGGCAGGACGTGGAGTTCATCTTCATGATCGCGGCGCCCCAGGCAGGCCGCATGCTCACGCCGCAGCTGCGCGCGCTCGATGCCGGCGACCTGCCCACCTACGCGATTTCCGATGTGCATGTGCCCGGCAGCAGGACATCGGAGAGCGATCTCAACGGGCTGATTTTCGCCGATCTGCCGTGGCTGCTGGCGCCCGATCAGACTTCCGCGGGCCTGCGGCGTGACATCGAAACCTACTGGCCGAATCGCAGCGAGGGCGACGTAACGCGACTGTATGCGATGGGCTTTGATGCCTACCAGCTGATTGCGCCACTGCATGACTGGACTGGCGGCTTCGCGCCGATCGCCGGCATGTCCGGCACGCTGACGGTGGACGACCGCGGACGTATTCGACGCGAACTGCCACTGGCGCAGTTCCGCAACGGCCGGCCGGTGGCAATCGAATCGCCACGAGGCACGATGCAGCAGTCCGTGGGCTTCGTGTCACCCTGAGTGCGATGACAGACAGAACCAGGATCGTCGCGGGCAGGCATTGGGAAGAGGTGGCCGGCCGCTATCTGGAGCGGGAAGGGCTGACCGTGCTGACGCGTCGCTATCGTTGCCGGATGGGTGAACTGGATCTGATCTGCTGCGACGGGCCATCGCTGGTTGTCGTCGAGGTGCGGGCACGCGGCAGCACGGCCCGGGTGCGTGCCGCTGAAAGTGTCGACTACGGCAAGCGCATGCGCATCATACAGGCCACACGTCATTTTCTGATGCGCTACCCTCAGTGGCGCAATCGTACGGTGCGCTTCGATGTGGTGGCCATCGACAGCGTCGATCGTGAGCGACCCACCCTGGATTGGATTCGCGGCGCATTCGACGCCGGCTGAATCCTGTCATCACTGCCCGGAGAACCCATGGACGAGCGTGTCAGAAGCCACTTTCTGGAGAGCATCGAGGTCAAGCAGCGCGCCGCTACGCTGGCACCGCTGATCAGCACCGCGGCGCAGCGGATCACGCATTGCCTGCTGCAGGACGGCAAGGTCCTGAGCTGCGGCAATGGCGGTTCAGCCGCCGACGCGCAGCACTTTTCCAGCGAACTGCTCAATCGCTTTGAAATGGAACGTCCCGGGTTGCCTGCCGTCGCGCTGAGCACCGACAGTTCGACACTCACTTCGATTGCCAACGATTACGACTTTGCGGAAATTTTTTCCAAGCAGGTCCGCGCGCTGGGACACGCTGGCGACATCCTGCTGGCCATATCCACGTCGGGCAATTCAAGCAACGTGCTGCGCGCAGTGCAAGCCGCGCACGAACGCGGCATGTGCGTGATCGCATTGACGGGCCGCGACGGTGGCACGATAGGACGCGCGCTGACCGACGAGGATCTGGAGCTGCGCGTGCCGGCTGATCGCACCTGCCGCGTACAGGAAGTGCACCTGCTGATGATTCACTGCCTGTGCGATCTGATCGACGCACAGCTGCTCGGCGTGGAGTGAGCGCGCCGGGTTACTTCACAACCCGGGCTACTTCACAACCTTGAGCCGCGGTCTGCCGCCGGGCTTTTTCGCGCCGGCGCCGGCGCCCCTGTCCCCGCTGCCAGGCGTATTGCTGCCGCTGTTGGTGGCTTCACCGTTATCGGGCCCGGCTCCGGGGCCGCCCGGATCGGTGGGATCGGCATCCGAAAACACCATGCCCTGGCCGGTTTCGCGGGCATAGATGCCGAGCACGGCGGGCACCGGAATATACAGCTGACGTGCAACGCCGCCGAAGCGGGCCTCGAAACTGACGTCGTCATTGCTCAGCGTCAGCGCGCGGGTTGCCGCAAGGCTGACATTGAGCACGATCCTGCCTTCGGCCACATGTTCGGCGGGCACGACCACACCCTGAACGCCGGCATCGACGACGATGTGCGGTGTCAGTCCGTTGTCGGACATCCACTCATGCATCGCACGCAACAGGTAGGGGCGTCTGGAACTGAACTCCGTCATGCGACGGGCGTCATGCTACTGGCGCATTTCCCGTTCCAACTCGGTCAGGCTGAGCTGAAACGACGGACGGCTGAATATGTCGTCCATGTAACGCTGGATTGGCTTGGCATTCGCAGGCAACTTGATGCCCAGCACGGGCAGTCGCCACAGCACCGGCGCGATCGTGCAGTCGACCAGCGAGAATTCATCGCTGAGGAAGAAACGTTTCGCGGAGAAAATTTCGACGCTGGAGAGAATGCTTTCTTCCAGCGCCTTGACCATGCGCGCCGGCGACTTGCGGTCGGAAACCTGCAGTTCTTCGGTGAGCGGATACCAATCTTTCTCGATCCGGTAGAGCGCAAGGCGAAAGTGAGCGCGAGTGACCGGATCCACGGGCATCAGTGGCGGATGGGGAAACCGCTCGTCCAGGTACTCGATGATGACCCGCGAGTCGTACAGCACGAGGTCGCGATCCACAAGCGTGGGAACGGTGTTGTAGGGATTGAGGTCCAGAAGGTCCTCGGGAAGATTGCCTTCTTCGACATCGACGATATCGATGCTGATGTTCTTTTCTGCGAGAACCAGGCGGGTGCGATGACTCCACGGATCGACGGGCCGGGAAAACAGCGTCATGACCGACCGACGATTGGCGATTACCGCCATGTCTGGAATCCCCCCTGGGTGGTGCTTGATGGAAGTCGCGGACACTGTATTACCGTTGCTATGTTACATCCCTCCAGATCTCGCGCTTCAAAAGAAACGCGAAGAGCAGGAAGACGAGCAGGAAGGCAATCACCCGGATACCCAGCGCCTGGCGCTCAAGCTGCATGGGCTCACCGATGAAGTCCAGAAAATTGACGATATCGCGAACCACCTGATCGAATTCCGCTTCGGACAGGCGACCCTCGGACACGGTCTGGAATCCGAGAAAGCTGCGGCTGTCGTCGCCGTCCTGCTGGAAGGTTGCGTCGCGAATGCCCTGCAGTTCCCAGAGTACGTTCGGCATGGCCGAGTTCTCCAGGTACAGGTTGTTCCAGCCGTTGACCGTGCTGTCGTCCCGATAGAAGCCGCGCAGGAAGCTGTAGACGTAGTTGGTGCCGTGGCTGCGCGAAATCAGCGACAGGTCCGGAGGCGTGATGCCGAACCAGCGTGCGGAATCCTCCGCACGCATCGCAATGTCCATGGTGTCGTGCGGCCGTTCGCCGGTGAACATCAGGTTCTCGACCAGCTGTGCATCGGTGAGTCCCAGATACGCACCCAGCGTGCTGTAGCGCACATAGCGGGCCGAGTGACAGCCCAGGCAGTAGTTGACGAAGTAGCGCGCGCCACGCTGCAGCGACGCGGTGCTGGCCACGTTGTTGTCAGCCGACTCCAGCGGGTACTTGGTCGCAGCCTGGACGGTGCCCGCCGCACACAGCAGCAGCGATCCCGCCAGAAGAGAAAACAGCATGCGGCGCGGGGTCATGACGTCACCCTGGTTGGCACGGGCCTGGTTTTTTCCCAGCTGGTATAGAACGGCATGAGCAGGAAAAACGCGAAGTAGGTCACGGTGAACAGCTGGGCCAGGCGCGTGTACAGCGCGGTGGCCGGCATCAGGCCCAGATAACCCAGTGCGATGAAGCTCACGGCAAAGATGGCCAGCGCAACCTTGTAGATCCAGCCACGGTAGCGGATCGATTTCACCTTGCAGCGATCCAGCCAGGGCAGGAAGAACGGCAGCATCACGGCGCCACCCATCAGCAGCACGCCCATGAGCTTGTCCGGGACCGCGCGCAGAATCGCGTAGAACGGCGTGAAATACCACACCGGCGCGATATGCTCAGGCGTCTGCAGCATGTTCGCCGGCTCGAAGTTGGCGTGTTCGAGGAACAGACCGCCCATCTCGGGCGCGAAAAACACCACGGCGGAGAAAATGATCAGGAACACGATCAGGATCACAAGGTCCTTGCTCGTGTGGTACGGATGGAACGCGACGCCGTCCACCGGCTTGCCGCTGGCATCCTTGTTTTCCTTGATCTCTATGCCGTCGGGGTTGTTGGACCCGACCTCGTGCAGCGCCAGTATATGCACCACCACGAGCAGCAGCAGCATCAGCGGCATGGCGATCACATGCAGCGCGAAGAAGCGATTCAGCGTGATGTCGGAAATGTAGTAGTCGCCGCGAATCCACTCGGCAAGACCCTCGCCGAAGACCGGGAACGCCCCGAACAGCGACACGATCACCTGCGCACCCCAGTAGGACATGTTGCCCCAGGGCAGCACGTAACCGAAGAAGGCTTCGGCCATCAGACACAGATAGATCAGCATGCCCACGATCCACACCAGCTCGCGGGGCTTCTTGTAAGAGCCGTACAGCATGGCGCGGAACATGTGCAGGTAGACGATGATGAAGAAGGCCGATGCGCCGGTGGAGTGCAGGTAGCGGATCAGCCAGCCCCAGCTGACGTCACGCATGATGTACTCGACGGAGGCAAACGCCTCGTCCGCGGACGGCTTGTAGTTCATCGTCAGGAAAATGCCCGTGACGATCTGCAGCACCAGCACGAACATGGCCAGCACGCCGAAGCCGTACCAGAAGTTGAAATTCTTTGCCGCGTAGTACTCGGTGGCGTGCTCCCTGATGAGCTTCGTCATCGGGAAGCGATCGTCTATCCAATCACGCAAAGCGTTGAAACCACGACCTAAACGGTCGAAAACGTCAGTTTCGGTACTCGCCATCTGGTTACGCCGATCCGGTGTCAGAGCCGATGAGAATGGTGCTGTCGCCGATGAATCGATACGGCGGCACCGGCAGATTGGTCCTGGCCGGAACGCCCTCGAAGACGCGACCGGACAGGTCGAATGTGGAGCCATGGCAGGGGCAGAAGAACCCTCCGCGCCAGTCCGCACCCAGATCGGCCGGACCGATCTCGAAACGGGCCAGCGGCGCGCAGCCCAGGTGGGTGCACACGCCCTCGAGCACGAGGAACTGTGGACGTACCGCGCGGAACTCGTTCTCTGCGTAGACAGGCTGGATGGATTCGCGTGAATCCGGATCCGCGAGCCGGGGGTTGGTTTCCCGGACCGCATTCAGCATGCGGTCCGTGCGGTGCAGCACCCAGATGGGACGACCGCGCCATTCGATACGCAGCAGTGCGCCGGGTTCCAGCTTGCTGATATCCACCTCGACGGGTGCACCCAGCGCCTGCGCCCTTGCACTGGGCCGGAATGAAGCCACAAAGGGCACCGCAGCCCCGACAGCCCCCAGGCCGCCGACGATGGCGGTCGCTACCGTAAGGAAATGGCGTCTACTGACACCCGCGCTCTCAGCCATATCAAACAGCCATCCGACCAAAGATTCCGCGAGCACTCTTCCGGAATTGCCGGCCGGATTTCTTGCCCGCCCGCACTGGTTGACTGCTCGACATGTATTGATGTGATCCGGCGGCGACGTGCCGCAGCGGCGCATTATACACAGCGGCCACGGAGGTTGGCCATCGCAAGCGACCGCGCTGCTGCTAAACTTCACCCATGTGGTCAATGGGCAGGTCCGTCGCGTTCGCCGCCCAGTCCGTCGCAGCGGGACTGGCCCTGGCCTTTGTGGCGGTGCTGATCAGGCCGGATCTGATCGACCGGCGCGCGCCGCTTCCCGAGGCCTCACCGGCCAGCTACGCCGAAGCCGTCCGTGCCAGCGCCCCGGCGGTCGCGAACATCTACACACAGCGCAGCGTCGCTCCATCTTCCAACCCCTTCGGCATTTCCGTGCGCAGTGGCGAACTCGGCTCGGGCGTCGTGATCAGCCAGGACGGCTATCTGGTCACCAACTGGCACGTGATTCGTGGTGCGGATGACATTCACGTGCAGCTGGCCGATGGACGCACGGCGCGAGCGCGACTGGTGGGTGCGGATCCCGCCACGGAGCTGGCGCTGCTGAAAATCGACCTCAGCGAACTGCCGGCCATACGCATGGGCCGATCCGACAACCTGCAGGTGGGCGATGTGGTGCTCGCCATCGGCAATTCGCTGGGCCTGAGTCAGACCGTGACCATGGGCATCGTCAGCGCCACCGGACGCGGACAGCTCGATGTCGCCACCTTCGAGGACTTCATCCAGACCGACGCCGCCATCAACCTGGGCAACTCCGGCGGCGCTCTGGTCAATACACGCGGCGAGCTGGTCGGCATCAATACCGCCGGCCTGAGCGGTCTGGGGAGCGACCTCTCGGTGCCGCAGGGCATCGGCTTCGCGATTCCGGTGAACATGGTGCGCGGCGTCATCGACCAGCTTGTCGAACACGGGCGTGTGATACGCGGCTACCTGGGCACCACACCGGGACCGCTGTCCATGCAGCGCGCCCGCGCATTGGGCCTGGACGGTTCGGGCGTGATGGTCACCAACGTCACCGGCCCGGCCGCCGAAGCCGGTGTCATCAATGGCGATGTGATCACGCATCTCAATGGCGTGGCGGTTCTGAGCGCCGAACAGGCGCTGCACATCGTCGCCAGCGGACAGCCCGGCGACCGCATGCGGATACGCATCGCCCGCCCGGGAGGCCAGTCGTTCGAAACCGAGGCGATTCTCGCCGAGCGACCGCCGCTGGAGTGGATCGACGACCAGCGCCGCCGCTGACTGCTTCGGCGGCTTCCGCGTCTGAACTCGCGGCTTCGCCGCGGTCCGCTCCCCGCCAGCGCGACCCTCAGGCCAGCCGTCGGATGCGCGCGCCAAGCTGCGCGAGCTTCTCCTCCAGACACTCGTAGCCGCGATCGATGTGATAGATGCGATCGACCAGGGTCGTGCCGTGGGCGGCCAGTCCGGCAAGCACCAGCGACGCCGATGCGCGCAGGTCGGTGGCCATCACCGGCGCACCGGTCAGGTGATCGACACCGCGACTGATCACGGTGTTGCCCTGGATTGCCAGATCCGCGCCCATGCGGTTCATTTCCAGCGCATGCTGGAAGCGATTCTCGAAGATGGTTTCGGAGATGGTCGCCGTGCCTTCGGCGATCGCATTCAGCGCGCAGAACTGCGCCTGCATGTCGGTGGGGAAGCCCGGGTACGGAGCCGTTTTCAGATCCACGGCACGCGGTCTGCGCCCCTGCATGTCCAGCTCCAGCCAGTCCGTGCCGCGGGTGATGTGCGCACCGGCCTGCTCCAGTTTCTGCAGCACGGAGTCCAGGTGCTCGGGCCGCGTCCTGCGCAGCCGTACCCGACCGCCGGTAATCGCGGCGGCGGTGAGGTAGGTGCCCGATTCGATGCGGTCGGGCATCACGGTGTAGGTGGTGCCGTGCAGCCGCGACACGCCGTTGATCGTGATGGTGTCCGTGCCGGCACCGGCGACGCGCGCACCCATGCTGTTGAGGAAATCGGCAAGGTCCACGATCTCCGGCTCGCGCGCGGCGTTTTCGATCAGGGTTTCGCCTTCGGCGAGTACCGCCGCCATCATCAGATTCTCGGTGCCTGTGACGGTGACGGTATCGAGCACCAGCCGTGCACCGCGCAGCCGGTCGGCGCGTGCGCGAATGTAGCCGTTCTCGATCGTGACGTTCGCACCCAGCGCCCGCAGCCCGCTGACATGCAGATCAACGGGACGGGCACCGATCGCGCAGCCACCGGGCAGCGAGACGTCGGCGCGACCGAAGCGCGCCACCAGCGGGCCGAGCACGAGGATGGATGCGCGCATGGTCTTCACCAGGTCGTAGGGCGCAACGCAGTCGGTGACCTGATTGGCATGCGCCTCGATACGCACGCCGTCGTGAAAGATGATGTCGACACCGATGGAGCGCAGCAGCTTGACGGTTGTCGTCACATCATTGAGATGGGGAACGTTCTCCAGAAACACCGGCTCATCGGCGAGCAGCGTGGCCGCCATGATCGGCAGCGCGGCATTCTTGGCGCCGGACACGTGCACATCGCCTTCCAGGCGCACGCCGCCGGTGATTTCCAGTTTGTCCATCTGCGTGTAGCGGTGACGCGGGGAGCAGCGGCCTCAGCCGCCGGCCGCCTGCCACTCGTCGGGCGTGTAGGTGCGCAGCGCCAGCGCGTGAATCTCGCGGCCGACGCGGGCCCCGAGCGTGCCGTAGACCATCTGGTGACGCTTGATGCTGCGCTGGCCCTCGAATGCCGGCGTGACCACGGTGGCCTCGTAGTGCCCCTGGCCGTCGGTCACCACGCGGGCGCTGGCGCCTGTCAGGCCCTGTTCGATCAAGGCGGCAATTTCGTTCGGGTCCATGGTGGCTGATCCGGATGGCGGGGGGCCGGCTAGTCTAGCGCAACCTTACTGATTGCGGGACCGGTGGCAGGACATGACGGGCCCGGGGCGCTTACAATGAGCCACCATGGACGAGATTCAGATTTCATGCCGATCCGCCCCCGCAACGCCATAGGCATCCTGCTGCTGGCCGCACTCGCGGGAAGCTCGTGGTTGTGGAGCCGGTTCGAGACGAATACCGCCCTGCTGCAGCTGCCGGATGACGTCAGCATCCATCCCGGTTACTACCTGATCGATGCCATGGTGCTCGGCACCGATGAGGAAGGTAACCTGCGCTACCGGCTCAATGCCGATCGGATCGACGAGCGGCCGGATCAGTCCGGGCTGACATTCAACAACGTGGCCATCGAATATGCCGCGCAGACCGACTCACTGTGGACAATCAGCGCGGCCGTGGCCGAAGGCCCTGCGGATCTGGAGTTTCTCGACCTGTACGACCATGTGCTGCTCAGCGGCTTGACCGGCAATCGCCAGCCGATGACCATCGAGACCTCGATCCTGCGGTTCGATCCGCACAATCTGATCGCGACGACCGATGCCGAGGTTCTGGTGACCTCGGGCGGCCTGCAACTGAGCGCCGTCGGGCTGGAAGCGCGGCTGCAGGACAACGTGCTGGACCTGGAACTCAGGTCTGAGCTGCGCTCACGGCTGCGGCAGGCCAGCCCCGAATGACGCGGCCATGACGCAGTTTCCCCGCAGAACCGCCACACGTCAGCCGCACGCGGCAGGCGCCGCCCTGCGCGCCGTCTCGGCCGTGCTGCGCGCGGCCGTCCTGGCGACGCCGGGGCTGCTGCTCGCGAACGCCATCCACGCCCAGGACGAAGTCACGCGAACCGGCGGCCAGGGCAGTGTGGCCGACGACTGCGAATTCGGGGCGGATTCAGGATCGCTGCGCATCGAACCTGATGGCAGCCAGGTATTCGTCTTCGAAGGCGCTATCAGCGAGTGTCAGGGATGGCGGCTGGAAGCTGACCGAGCCACCGGCATTGACGATACGCAACGCGAATTGCAGATGAGCGGCAACATCCGCATCGGCAGTGCGTCGGCGTCGCTGACGGCCGACGAGTTGCAACTGCTCGGCATGCGCGAGCCGCGCTCTGAATGGCATCTGTCCGGCAACGTGGAGATGCGGCTCGATGGCGCCACGCTATCGGCCGATCGCGCGACTTTCTTCGCCGAGGGCGAGGTGTTGACGCTGGCCGAGCTGAGTGGCTCGCCGGCGCGGTTCGAACACGTCGATACCCGGAGCGGCACGATCAGTCATGGCAGTGGCGAGCGCATCGAGTTCGATCAGCAAGCCGGCACAATGCGCCTGCCCGGCGTCGCCCGAATCACGACGCGCACGGAAGGCAGTCCGGGCAGCGAGTTCACCGGCTGCGACGTGCTCTACGACATCAGACTCGGACGCGTCACCTACGGCGGCTCGGACTGCGGCGAATCGATACGCATCAGACGCGTGCCTCCGGGCGCCGGCGATGGCGATCAGACGCCATGAGCAGCACGCTCGAGGCGGTGGGCATCTCCAAGAGCTATCGCGCACGTCAGGTCGTCCGGGAACTGTCGCTGAGCATCGCCAGCGGCGAGGTCGCCGGCCTGCTCGGCCCCAATGGCGCTGGCAAGACCACCGCGTTTTACATGATGGTGGGACTGGTGGGCTGCGACCAGGGGCGCATCCTGCTCGACGGCGTGGATATCACCCGCCTGCCGATGCACAGCCGCGCGCAGCGGGGTGTGGGTTATCTGCCGCAGGAGGCGTCGGTGTTCCGCAAACTCAGCGTGGCCGACAATATTCGCGCCATCCTGCAGACGCGCCGCGACCTGGATCGCGCCGCACGGCAGATGATGCTGGAGACGCTGCTCGAGGAACTGCACATCGGGCACGTGCGCGACAGCCTCGGCGTGAGTCTGTCCGGCGGCGAGCGCAGGCGCGTGGAAATCGCCAGGGCACTGGCGGCCGAACCGCGTTTCATTCTGCTCGACGAGCCGTTCGCGGGTGTCGACCCGCTGTCGGTACTGGATATCCAGCGCATCATCCGCCACCTCACGCAGCGTGGCATCGGCGTGCTGATCACGGACCACAATGTACGCGAGACGCTTGGAATCTGCGGACGGGCGTATATTCTGAACAACGGTGAACTGATGGCGTCCGGCACCCCGGATGAGATTCTTTCGAACCAGAGCGTGCGCAAGGTGTATCTGGGCGAGGACTTCTCACTGTAGCGCCGGGCTTGAACGATGTTGAAACCTTCCCTACAGCTGCGCCTCGCGCAGCAGCTCACGATGACGCCGCAGCTGCAGCAGGCCATTCGCCTGCTGCAGCTGCCTGTCATGGAGCTGCAGACGCAGATTCAGGAAGCGCTGGAACAGAACGTCATGCTGGAGGCGGAGGAGCCGGACTTTGCCGCCGGTGAATCGGCTGCGGCGGAGAGTGAAGCCACCACCGATACGGTCATCGACGCCGCCGGCGACGATTCCGGCGACGCCGACTTCGACAATGTCAGTGTCGCCGACGACAGCAGCTGGGAAGAGACTCAGCATGCCGGCCCGTCGGAGGCGGCGCGCGGCTCCGGTGACCGCGAACACATGGAGCAGGCCGATCGCTCAAGGGAATCGCTTCAGGAACACCTGTTGTGGCAGCTGGAGCTGGAAAACCTCGATCCCCGCACCACAGCGATCGGCCAGACCATCATCGATGCGATCAACGACGACGGCTATCTCACCGATGACCTTGAGATCATCGCAACGACTCTGGCTCCGGACATCGTCGCGCATGTCGATGAAATCGAAGCGGTGCTGCACATCGTGCAGCAGCTGGATCCGGCCGGTATCGGTGCGCGCTCGGTCAGCGAGTGTGTGCTGCTGCAGCTGGCGGCACTGGCGCCGGATACGCCCGCGCTGGACATCGCGCGGCGCATCGTCGAGGAACATCTGGAGCTGGTTGCCGACCACCAGTTCAGCACACTCAAGCGGCGACTTGGCATCAGCGACGAGGAACTGGAGACCGCCGTGGCGCTGGTCCGCTCCTGTCATCCACGACCGGGCGCCGCGATCAACGCGCCGGCTGCCGACTACGTCGTTCCGGATGTGTTCGTACGCAAGGTCGACGGGAACTGGGTCATCGAGCTGAACAACTCCGCTGCTCCGCAGCTGAAGGTCAACCAGACCTACGTCAGCTCGCTGGGTCGAGGCGCGGAGTACGACGTGCTGCGCACCCAGCTTCAGGAGGCGCGCTGGCTGATCCGCAGCCTGGAGATTCGCAACGAAACACTGCTCAAGGTAGCGTTGAGCATTGTGCAGCGACAGACCGATTTCCTGGATCTTGGCGAGGAACACATGAAGCCCATGATTCTGCGCGACGTGGCGGAAGCCATAGAAATGCACGAATCCACGGTTTCCAGGGTAACCACCAACAAATACATGCTTACACCGCGCGGCATTTTCGAGTTCAGATACTTCTTTTCCAGCCACGTGGCCGGAGAGGAAGGCGATCAGTCGTCCACCGCGGTACGCGCCAAGATCCGTAAACTGATCGCCGGGGAGAACCCGGAGAAGCCGCTGAGCGACAACCAGATCGCGAAAATACTGTCCGACGATGGCATCAACGTAGCGCGCCGCACCGTCGCCAAGTACCGGGAAGCCATGAAGATTCTGTCGTCCAGCGAGAGAAAACGCAGCAAGTTGGCCGGGTAGGCGCCACGGCGTCCCCGGATCAGGAACAAAGCAAACGCAAGGAGTGTCAAAAATGCAACTGACAGTAACGGGCCATCACGTGGATCTGACAACGGCACTGCGCGAGTACGTCGGCAGCAAGCTGGCCAAGCTGGAGCGCCACTTCGACAACGTCACCGACGTGCACTGCGTGCTGACGGTGGAGAAGCTGGCCCACAAGGCGGAGGCGACTGTGCAGCTGGCGGGCGGTACACTGTTCGCCGATTCAACCGAAGGCGACATGTACGCGGCCATCGACGGCCTGGTCGCCAAGCTCGACCGCCAGATCATCAAGCACAAAGAAAAGCTCACCGACCATCACGCCCGCGATGTCGACAAGTCCAGCTTCAGCTGACTTCAGCCGCGGCGTGTACAGCACCTTTCACCACCAGATCCGGACCATGGACGTAGCAAGAATTCTCAAACCTGGCAGCATCCGCTGCGAACGGCAGGCGGGCAGCAAGAAGCGTGCCCTCGACCTGCTCAGTGAAACCCTGGCCGACGCGGCTGGCGCGTCCAGCGCCTGCGAAGTCCTCGAAGGGCTGGCCGGCCGCGAACGCCTGGGTTCCACCGCGCTGGGACGCTCCGTGGCTGTTCCGCACGCACGTCTGGCCGGTATTCAGCACAGCGTTGCCGCGTTCCTCAAGCTCGACGAGCCGGTCGACTTCGATTCCACGGACGGCAAGCCGGTCGATCTGCTTTTCGGTCTGCTGGTCCCGGCCAACTGCGCCAGGGAAGACCTCGATACCATACGCGAGCTCGTGGACTGGCTGCAGGACCCGGCACTGCAGCAGGGCCTGCGTTCCACCGATGACCCCGAAGCGCTGCATCACCTGCTGATCGACAACGCACCGCGTAACGGCAGCAGCGTCGCCTGAACCGGACAGCGACGATGCGCCTGGTCATCATCAGCGGATTGTCCGGGTCGGGGAAAAGCGTTGCCCTGCACGTGCTCGAGGACCTCGGGTTCTACTGTATCGATAACATCCCGGTGCGCCTTCTGGGGTCGTTCATCGAAGACTTCATCGACCACAGCGACGACACCTACGACAACGTCGGTGTCGGACTGGATGCGCGCAACCGCCCTGCCGATATCGCCGAGATTCCGAACCTGGTCGGCAAGCTGCGCGCTGATGGCGTCACCTGCGAGGTGCTGTTCCTGCAGGCCAGGGACGATGTGCTGCTCACGCGTTTCAGCGAAACCCGGCGCCGGCATCCGCTGACCAGCGATGACGTGAGCCTGCTCGAGGCTGTCCACAAGGAGCGCGAGCTGCTCGGTCCCATCATCAACACCGCGGACCTGATCATCGATACCAGCACCACCAGCGTGTACGACCTGCGTGAGCAGGTGCGTGCACGAATCGGTCCGCGCGATCCCGGTTCACTGTCGATACTGCTGGAGTCATTCGGCTACAAACACGGCCTGCCGCCGGATGCCGACTTCGTATTCGACGTGCGCTGTCTGCCCAATCCCTACTGGGAGCCTCAGCTGCGTCCGCTGTCGGGCAGGGATGAACCGGTACAGACATTCCTGGGCGATCAGCCACGCGTGCAGGAAATGGTGGACGACATCCATGACTTTCTGGATCGCTGGATCCCGCGCTATCAGGACTTCCAGCGCTCCTACCTGACCGTGGCAATCGGCTGCACGGGCGGCCAGCACCGATCCGTCTATATCGTCGAGACGCTGGCGGCAAGACTGGGATCCCGGCATGGCCGCATCCAGACACGACACCATGAACTGCCCGATCCGGTCTGAGCACCCGACCTGCGCACCACAAGCCCGTGGCGACAGACTCAGTCCTCGAGGTCCCGGCGCAGATGTTCAGGCGCATCAAGCGCCGGAACATCGCGATCGAACAGGAAGCTCTCCAGTCTGTCCCTGACGTTCATCGCATCGCGGTAGCCCAGATCGATCAGCTCGCGCGTGAAGCCTGACTCGAACAGCATGTAGCTCACCAGCTGCATACCGTCGTGGTTCATCGCGCCGACACCGCGCAGCAGCATCCTCAGGGCGCGCGGCAGCTCATGCGCGTGACGGGCCGCGATGTCGCGAAGGTCTTCGGAGGGCAACACCACCTGAACATGCAGCGGGCGCAGTTGCGCGAGCGACCCCGTCAATCTGGCGCCGCCGGTCTGCTCCAGAATCCTGTTGACGCGAGTCAGGCGCTCCAGGTCGGTGGACAGCCCATCCAGAAACAGTGCATCGAGCATGTAGCCGCCCAGCTGACCCAGCGTCGGCGCGGCCAGATCACCACGCTCCGCCGGCTCCAGCGGCTCCGGATCCGGATGTTCGTCACGCACGCTCACCACCAGCATGCGATCGGCGCCCAGATGCACGGCCGGACTCAGCGGCGCCCGATGCCGCATGGATCCGTCTCCGTAATACTCGCCGCCGATGCGCACCGGCGGAAAGATGAATGGCACCGCGGCACTGGCCATCAGATGATCGATGTCCAGACGCGCCGGTCGACCCACACGCCGTACGCGAGACCAGGGCTGCGCGGCTTCCCCGCCCTGGAAGAAGGTCACGGACCGGGCCGACGTGTAGGCCGACGCAGTGACGGCGATGGCGTCCAGATAGCCGCGATCGATTGCCTGTGCGATACGCGAGAAGCGCACCTTGTCGGCCAGCAGTGCACGCAGCGGGGTGTTGTCCAGCAGCGCCAGCGGATTGCGCACACCCAGGCCGCCGACCACCAGCGCCGCCAGCCAGTGCAGACTCGACTTGAGCATCGCAAGGTTGTCGGTGCGAAACACCTGCGATGCGGTGAAGTTGGCCCAGACCTGCTCCATCTCCGCCGCCGCCCGCCGGAAGCGCGCCGCGCGACTGGCGATCACCGCGGCATTGATCGCCCCGGCGGACGTGCCACAGATCACCGCGAACGGATTGGAAGCATTGGCCGGCAGCAGCGAGGCCACCGCCTTCAGCACACCCACCTGATAGGCGCCGCGGGCGCCGGCGCCGGGCAGTATCAGCGCTTTGCGAACCGGATCAGCCACGCTCCGCGGCTGTGCCACCAGGCACGGTCAGAATCTGAAGCGTATTGGTACGACCCGCCACACCTTCCATGTCACCCTTGGTAAACAGCACAAGGTCACCCGGGCTGACGGCACCATCGGCAAGCAGGGTATCGAACACCGCCTGGTGCACGACCGCCGGATCAACATCCACGATGTCGAAAGGCACCGCGTAAACGCCGCGATACATGGTCACGCGGCGACGCGTGGTGCCGTGTCGCGTGAAGGCGTAGATCGGAATGTCCGAACGCACGCGGGACATCCACAGGGTTGTGGAACCGGACTCGGTGAGCGCGATGATGGCCTTCACCGCCAGGTGATTGGCCGTGTACATCGCGGCCATTGCAATGGCCTCGTCGACATGGCTGAACACGTCCTCGAGACGATAGTTCGCGGCGCGGCGAAAGGTTTCATGTCGCTCCGCGCCCACGCACAGCTCCGCCATGGTCCGCACCGACTGCACCGGAAAGCGGCCGACCGCCGTTTCCGCGGACAGCATCACGGCATCGGTACCATCCATTACCGCATTGGCAACGTCGGAAGCTTCCGCCCTGGTCGGCATGGGTTGCTGGATCATCGACTCCAGCATCTGCGTGGCGGTAATGGACACCTTGTTGCGCGCGCGGGTCAGGCGAATCACCCCCTTCTGCAATCCGGTCATGGCCGCGTAACCGACCTCCACCGCCAGATCGCCGCGCGCGACCATGATCACATCACTGACATCGATGATCGCGCGGATGTTCTCCACCGCTTCCGCGCGCTCGATCTTGGCGACCATGTGTCCCTGGCCGCCCGCGGCGCGCAGCAGTGCGCGCGCCTCCTCGATGTCGTCGGGGCCGCGGGCGAAAGACACCGACACGAAGTCCAGCTCCAGTTTCGCGGCGGTAATCAGGTCGCCCCTGTCCTTGTCGGTGAGCGCCGGCGCCGAAAGACCACCGCCGCGAATGTTCAGGCCCTTGCGATCGCTGAGCCTGCCACCCTCCTGCACGACGCAGTCCACCTGCGTATCGCGCACATCGGTGACCTGCATCGCGATCAGACCGTCATCCAGCAGCAGCACGTCACCGGCCTTCACGTCCTTGACGAGATCGTGGTACGCCACGCCCACGGAACGTGAATCGCCGTGGGCCGGGTTCATCGCGGTGTCGAGCGTGAACATCGAGCCTTCATGAAGGATTACGCCGCCTTCATGGAACGACTCGATGCGGATTTTCGGTCCGCTCAGGTCGCCCATGATTGCGACATAGCGACCAGAATTTTCGGCGATGCGGCGCACCAGCCCGATGCGCTCGGCGTGTTCGGCCTGCGTGCCGTGAGAAAAATTCACCCGTACGACATCGACGCCGGCAGCAATCATGCGCTCCAGCGCAGCCGGGTCATCGGTAGCCGGGCCCAGCGTCGCAACAATCTTGGTTCGTCGCCGAGCGTGTTCGGCATCCTGCTTGAAGATTTTCATGGGTCAATCGGCCTGCTGATCGCGACTGGCTGCTGCATCGGCTGCGCGCTGCTCGAGAACGGCAACGGCCGGCAGCGTCCTGCCTTCCAGAAACTCAAGGAATGCGCCTCCACCGGTGGAGACGTATGAAATGTCCTGACTGATGCCGAACTGCTCCAGCGCGGCCAGCGTATCGCCGCCACCGGCGATCGAGAACGCTCCGCTCGCAGCCACTGCCATGGCAATGCCGCGCGTGCCGGCCGCGAACTGCGGATGCTCGAAGACGCCCACCGGACCGTTCCAGACGATCGTCCCCGCGGACTTCAGGCGTTCACCGTAGTGCGCGACGGTTGCCGGTCCGATGTCGAGGATCATGTCCTGATCGCCCACCGCATCGATGCCGACGACGCGGCCCGTGGCGGACTCATCAAGGCCCGGGCCAACGACGACATCGTCGGGCAGCGGAATTTCCGCGCCGCCAAAGGTGCCATCCAGCAACTGCCGTGAGAAGTCCATGCCGTCATCGTCCACCAGGGAACGGCCGACCGCCACGCCGGACGCGGCCAGCAGCGTATTGGCGATGCCGCCACCCGTGATCAGGACGTCCACCCTGGAAGCAAGCGACTTCAGCACCTCCAGTTTGGTCGACACCTTCGAGCCGCCGACAATCGCCACCAGCGGGCGGCGCGGCGCACTCAGGGCGCGCGACAGCGCGTCCAGCTCGGCGACCAGCAGCGGCCCGGCGCAGGCCACTTCGGCATATTCGGCGGCGCCGGCCGTGCTTGCCTGGGCGCGGTGCGCGGTACCGAAGGCGTCCATGACGAATATGTCGCCCAGTGCCGCAATGCGCCTGGCAAGATTCGCGTCGTTGGACTTCTCGCCGCGCTGAAAGCGCACGTTCTCGCACAGCACGATCTCGCCCGGCGCACACGCAACGCCATCCAGCCATTGCGATGCGAAGCCGACCTTGCTGCCGAGCAGTTCGGACAGGCGCTGCGCCACCGGCCGCAGCGAGAACTTCTCGTCGTACTCGCCCTCCACCGGACGCCCCAGGTGCGAAAGCACGATCACCGCGGCACCGGCATCCAGCGCCGCGCGCAGACTCGGCAGCGCCGCTTCCAGACGTCCGGAACCGGCCACCCTGCCGTCCCGGATCGGGACATTCAGGTCTTCACGAATCACCACCCGCCGGTTGGCGAGTGGCAGGTCGGTCATGCGCAGTATGGTCAAAGTGAGGCCAGTACCAGCGTGGTGTCGAGCATGCGGTTCGAGAAGCCCCATTCGTTGTCGTACCAGGAGCAGACTTTCACAAGGCGACCGCCCGACACTTTGGTGAGACCGGAATCGAACACCGATGACGCCGGATTGTGGTTGAAGTCCACCGATACGAGCGGCTCGTCGGTGTACTCCAGCACACCCTTCAGGTCGCCGTTGCTCGCGGCGAGCACCGCCGCGTTGATTTCCTCGGCGGTGGTGTCGCGACCGGCGTGGAAGGTGAGATCAACCAGCGACACGTTGATCGTCGGTACACGAATCGCGAAGCCATCCAGCCTGCCATTCAGTTCCGGCAGCACCAGGCCCACCGCCGACGCCGCACCGGTCTTGGTCGGAATCATCGACTGCGTGGCCGAACGCGCGCGACGCAGGTCGGAGTGGTAGACGTCGGTGAGCACCTGATCGTTGGTGTAGGCATGCACGGTGGTCATCAGACCGTGCTCCAGCCCCACGGTTTCGTGGATCACCTTGGCCAGCGGCGCCAGACAGTTGGTGGTGCAGGAAGCGTTGGAGACCACGACATCGGACGCTCTGAGTGTCTTGTGGTTGACGCCATAGACCACGGTGGCATCCACGTCCTTGCCGGCTGGCGCTGAAATCAGCACCTTGCGTGCACCGGCGGACAGATGGGCGGATGCCTTCTCCTTGGACGTGAACAGCCCCGTGCACTCGAGCACGATGTCCACGCCCAAATCCTTCCAGGGCAATCTGGCGGGGTCGCGTTCGGCACAGACCCGGATGCGATCACCATCGACAACAAGATGATCGCCGTCGACAGTCACATCGAATGGGAAGCGGCCGTGCGCGGTGTCGTATCGGGTCAGGTGGGCGTTGGTTTTTGCATCACCCAGGTCGTTGATGCCGACCACCAATATGTCCTTGCGACGTTCGCTTTCATACAGCGCCCGCAACACCATGCGGCCGATGCGGCCGTAGCCATTGATCGCAACCTTCACCGGCATCGTAAGACTCCTCGTTGTGTTCATTCACGGCAGGAAGGCTGCCGCGCCGGGGGACGTGCGGACAGCCATGATCGAAAAACGCGCGGCGGCTCAGCCCAGAAGCTTGCGGCCCGCTGCTGCAACCGCCGCCGCGCTGAATCCGAAGTGTTCGAAAAGCCTGCCGGCAGGTGCCGACATGCCGTACCCGGGCATGCCGATCACGTCGCCGCGAGCGCCGGCATAGCGCCACCAGCCATCGGGCACGCCGGCCTCGACGAACAGGCGTGCGGCCTTTGTTCCGCCGAGCACGTGATCGCGATAGTCGGCATCCTGCCGGTCGAAGACCTGCGTACAGGGCATCGATACCACGCGGACAGCCGCGCCGGCGTCAGCCAGCTCGCGTGCGGCCGCCAGTGCCAGCGCCACTTCCGATCCGGTCGCCACGATCACCAGCTCAGGGTCGCGATCGCTGTTGAACAGCACGTAGCCGCCGCGCGCGATGGCCGCGACCTGATCGTCGGTACGATCCATGTGCGGCAGATTCTGCCGCGTCAGCACCAGACTGGTGGGACCGTCGCTGCGTTCGATGGCGGCACGCCATGCAAGCGCGGTCTCCACACCATCACAGGGCCGCCACACATGCATGTTGGGCATTGCCCTGAGACTGGCAAGATGTTCCACGGGCTGGTGAGTCGGGCCATCCTCACCCAGACCGATCGAGTCATGGGTGAACACCAGGATACTGCGGATCTGCATCAGCGCGGCCATACGCAGCGCATTGCGCGCGTAGTCGGAGAACACCAGGAAGGTGCCGCCATACGGAATGAAGCCGCCATGCAGGGCCAGGCCGTTCATGATCGCGGCCATGCCGAACTCACGCACGCCGTAGTGCAGATAATTGCCCGCGGACTGCTCCGCACTGATCACGCGTGATCCGCCGACGCGGGTGTTGTTGGAGCCGGTCAGGTCGGCGGACCCGCCCAGCAGTTCCGGCAGCAGCGGCACGAAGGCTTCCAGCGCCCGCTGTGACGACTTGCGCGTGGCGGCCTGGCTGCCCTCGGCAATGATCGTCCGAACCGCCGCGGTGGCGTCATCGGCCCAGCTTTTCGGCAGCTCGCCGCGCATGCGCCGCGTGAATTCGCCGGCCAGCTCCGGGTATTGCCGGGTGTAGGCATCGAATACGGACTGCCATGCGGCCTCGTGCCTGGCACCGCGCGCATGCGCATCCCATGCGCTACGTACGTCTGCGGGGATTTCGAACGGCGGCAGCGCCCAGTCCAGCGCCTTGCGCGTCGCGGCCACTTCGGCCTCACCCAGCGCTTCGCCATGGGTGGATGCTGTGCCCTGCTTGTTTGGCGCACCCCAGCCGATGACGGTCTGGCAGCAGATCAGCGTGGGCCTGGCGGATTCAGCGCGGGCGGCATCGATGGCCGCGGTGATCGCCTGCGGATCATGACCGTCGACCTTGTCGATGACATGCCAGCCATAGGCGCGAAAGCGGGCCGGCGTATCGTCGGTAAACCAGCCTTCCACCTCGCCGTCGATGGAAATGCCATTGTCGTCGTAGAAGCCGATCAGCTTGCCCAGGCCCAGAGTGCCGGCCAGCGAGCACGATTCGTGAGACACGCCTTCCATCAGGCAGCCATCGCCGAGGAATACGTAGGTGTAGTGATCGACGATGGTCGCGTCCGGCCGGTTGAACGCCGAAGCCAGTACCTTCTCGGCCAGCGCCAGACCCACGGCATTGGCCAGCCCCTGGCCCAGCGGACCGGTGGTGGTCTCGATGCCGATGTCCTGTTCACGCTCCGGATGACCGGCCGTACGTGAGCCCATCTGACGGAAATTGCGCAGTTCGTCGATGCCCAGCGGGTACCCGGACAGGTGCGCCAGCGAATACAGCAGCATCGAGCCGTGGCCGTTGGAAACGACGAATCGGTCGCGGTCGAACCAGTGCGGGTTGCCCGGATTGAAACGCAGGTAGTCGTTCCACAGCACTTCGGCAATGTCGGCCATGCCCATTGGCATGCCCGGATGGCCGGAATTGGCCTGCTGCACCGCGTCCATGGACAGGACGCGAATGGCATTGGCAAGCGTGCGACGTGACGGCCGCACGCCGGTCGTGAGGTTCTCGGAGGTCAGTGACATCGGGCTGGTCGGTTCCGGGGGCGAAATCTGGCGAAGCATTGTCGCCTACTGGCGCAAGGTCACGCAACCGAGTGCGCCGGGGCGATCTGTGAAGGAATCGAGCTTGGTTCCCGGTACGGAAACGTTATGATCTGCCAACCCCCGTATTCCGGTCCAGCCAGCGTATGACACAGGATGCCGACATCGCTACGCCCCACAGGCGCACAATCACGCTGCTGCAATTCACCGATACCCATCTGCATGCGGCCGCCGACAGTCGCATGCGCGGTGTGACCACCTACCGCACATTCCTCGATACGCTGACGCAGGCCCAGGCATCAGCGCAGTGGCCACCCGACGCCATCCTCGTCACCGGCGACATCGTTCAGGACGAGAGTCGCGCCGGCTACGAACGCTTCCGCCAGACGCTGGGGCCTCTGGGCCTTCCCGTGCTCTGCCTGCCCGGCAATCACGATGACCCGGTACTCATGGAGGAGCTGCTGACACAGGCGCCGTTCCAGTTCGGTGGCACCATGCGCCTGGGCGACTGGAGCGTCGTGCTGCTCAACACTTTCCTGATGGGCGAGGACGCCGGTGGCCTGGGTGCGCAGCGACTGGGCGCACTGGAACAGTGCCTGCGCGAACAGGCCGGTCAGCATGTGCTGGTTGCACTGCATCATCAGCCCCTGCCGATGGGCAGCGTATGGCTGGACGGTGTCGGCCTGCGCGACGCCAGCGATTTCCTCGCCATCGTCGAAGCACATCGCAATGTGCGCTGCGTGCTGTGGGGACACGTGCACCAGGCCTCGGATCGCAGGGTGGGCAACGTGCGATTTCTGAGCACGCCATCCACCTGCGCGCAGTTTCTGCCGGGCAGCGAGTTCTTTGCGCTGGATGAACGCCCGCCGGGTATGCGCTGGCTGCAGCTCAGCCCGGACGGTCGAATCGATACACAGGTGGAGTGGCTGCAGGCGACGTTCGTATCATCCTGATCAGACCTCAACCATCTCGAAGTCTTCCTTGCCGGACCCGCAGTCCGGACAACGCCATGACAGCGGTACATCCTCCCAGCGCGTACCCGGCGGGAGGCCTTCATCGGGCAGCCCGGCGGCTTCCTCATAAATGAAGCCGCAGATAAGACACATATACGTTTTCATAGCAGTCAATCCATGCCCCGGCGTTCTTTCGCCAACGCCGGACGCAACGTCCGGACGCTCCCTGTTGTTACTTCGTTGTTACTTCTCTGTGATTACCCGGTGCCAGGACTCAGTCGTCCGCGTTCTGCGCCGCTTCCCGACTCTTCAGCGACTGCTGCAGCTTGTGGGGCAGTCCCTGAAAGCTGCCATTGGACATCATCACCACGTGGTCCTGGCTGACCAGCTCTGCCAGCAGTGACTCGCACAGAGCATCCACGTCGGTCCACACGGACACCTTGCCACCCAGCGTCGCCAGAGCGGACTCCGGATTCCAGTCGAGCCGGTCGGATGCGAGCACATGCACCCGGTCGGCCTCATCGAAGGCCTTGCGCAATGCATCGCGATGTACGCCCATGCGCATCGTGTTGGAGCGCGGCTCGAACACGGCAATGATGCGCCGGTCGTCGTGCTGCGATCGCAGCGCCTGCAGGGTTGCGGCGATCGCCGTGGGATGGTGGGCGAAATCGTCGTACAGCGTGATGCCGTTGAAGACACCGCGCTTCTCCAGGCGTCGGCGAACGCCCTTGAAGCGCGACAGCGCCTCCAGCGCGATGTCGGTGCTCACGCCGGCGTGACGCGCCGCGGCGACGGCGGCCAGGGCATTTTCGAGGTTGTGCGAACCCAGCAGCGCCCAGCCGCTCTGACCGACCTCCTCGCCCTGATGGAAAATGCTGAACCGGGATTTCGCACCGATCAGGTCGTAGCGTGCCGCCCAGGTGGCGGATCCCTCATCACGCGCGCTGAATGTCTCCACCGGCGTCCATACGCCCTTGTCGAGCAGTTCCTCGATGTTCTGATTGTGACCGTTGGTGGCGATCAGACCGCGCCGCGGAACGGTGCGGACCAGTTGATGGAACTGCCAGAGTATGGCGCCAAGATCCGGATAGATGTCAGCGTGATCGTATTCGATGTTCGTGATCGCAAGCGTACGCGGACGGTAGTGGACGAACTTGGCGCGCTTGTCGAAGAACGCCGTGTCGTACTCGTCGGCCTCCACCACAAAGTATCTGGACTTGCCCAGGCGTGCGGAGATGCCGAAATTCGCCGGCACGCCGCCCACCAGGAAGCCCGGATCAAGTCCCGCGTAGTCGAGGATCCACGCCAGCATGCTGGTGGCCGTGGTCTTGCCGTGCGTACCGGCCACGGCCAGTACCCATTTGTCCTTGAGCACGTTGTCGGCCAGCCACTCGGGGCCGGAATAATACGGCAACCCCGAATCCAGCAGCGCCTCCACCACCGGCAGGCCACGGCTGAGCACGTTGCCAACCACGACACAGTCGTAGCCTTTATCGATCTGGGCTTCGTCGTAGCCTTCGTGCAGGCGTATGCCGAGCTTGCGCAGCTGCGTGCTCATCGGCGGATAGACGTTGATGTCCGAACCGGATACCTGGTGACCGGCGGCCTTCGCGATCGCCGCGATGCCGCCCATGAAGGTTCCGCAGATGCCTAGTATGTGAACGCGCATTCAGGGGGTCGCCGGAAACATGTAATGGTTCAGGGACATGATCCCCAGCAGGTACACTATCATGAGGAATAATCCGAAAACATAAGGCTGTTTCAGTGCGGCCGACACCACGCAGGCACCGATGTCCATCGACCAGAACAGCATCACCAGTATGGCGACGATCAATGCCGGGGGCAGCTCTTCATAGCCCTGTGCGATCACATAGAGCGGAATCTGCACCACGGAGAGCAGGGCATGAGCGCCGAGCATGGCAATCGCGGCCTGCGTGAACATCTGCACGCCACCGAACAGCCGCAGCATCACCCACAGGTAGCCCAACAGAACCAGCGTTTCCACCAGCGCCTTGTGTACGGCCACCAGCGGTGTATTGCTCAACATCAATGCGATGACACCGCCGAGCAGATAGGCGACGATGACAATCCGCAGCAGCAGCGGCGACGCCGGGAAGTCCGCGGGGCCGCGCTTGCGGAACGCGACATCGACAAACGGCCTGATCAGCTGCCACACTGTTTTTCTGCCTCCCAGCTCATGGCGCGCGATAATACCCTACGCGCCGCTGCGGCGCGTTCGCCTTCGCCTTCGTAGCGGCGAATACCCACCGGCACTCAAGAACGACTCGAATGGACCCGACACCGACATCCGCATTGATCTGTGCAACCGACGCCGACGCCGCGGCCGCCATCAGGGCGCGCATGGCCGATGAACCGCTGATTGCGATAGACACCGAGTTCGTGCGCGAGAGCACCTACTTCGCCCAACTGTGTCTGGTGCAGATTGCGTCCGCCGACTTCGCCGCCTGTGTCGACTGCCTTGCCGATGTCGATCCGCAAAGCCTCACGGCGCTCCTCACAGGCGATGGACAATGCTGGGTGGCGCACAGCGCGCGCCAGGATCTGGAGGTCATCTGGCAGTCCATCGGGCGCATGCCCGCACGTCTCATCGACACGCAGATCGCGGCATCACTGGCAGGCTATCCGCCGCAGATCGGACTGCAGTCGCTGCTGGCCGAGACGCTGAACGTCAATCTCGACAAGCAGTTCACGCGCCTGGACTGGAGCCGGCGACCACTGCCGGAGGACGCACTGCACTACGCCATCGACGACGTGCGCTATCTGATCCCGATGTGGCAACAGCTTGAGCAGAAGCTGCACGAGCTGGGCCGCAGGCACTGGCTGGAGGAAGAATGCGCCACGCTGCTGTCCGTGCCGCCGGAAACCGACACCACGACAGTCTGGTCCCGGCTGAAGGGGGTGCCGCCGCTGCCGGCGGAGCAGCAGCGCGCGGCTTTCGCGCTGGTGGAGTGGCGCGAACGCCGCGCGCGTTCGGCCAACCGGCCGCGGCGCTGGATCCTGGCGGACGACGCGCTCGTCCGGATTGCGCGCGCCTTACCCCGCAGTGTCGCCGAGCTGGCCGCCGTACCGGACCTGGGACGGCACCTGCCTGAGCGGTCGGGGCCGGCCATCATCGCGGCCATATCCGAATTCAGCGATGCCGACTTTCGTGAACGCGTCGCCGACAGCGCGCCCGCCGAGCCACCCGACAGGCAACGCGTCAAGGCGCTGAAGACGCAGTTGCTGGCACATGCCGAAGCGCTGGGCGTTCATCCGGAGGTGCTGGCGACACGGCGCGACATCGAACGGATCGCACGCGGCGAGTCGCCATGGGCACCCGACAGCTGGCGGGCGCGTGAGCTTGCGGCGCTGCTTGCGAGCTCAGCCTGAGGCGGCAACGTCCAGCATCTGTTTCAGGCCAGCGTCTGTTTCAGCCGCGCATACACGTCGTCCATCTCGCCTTCGGCCTTCACCTCTTTCAGCAACCCCAGGTCGCGGTAGTGCGCGATCAGCGGCGAGGTCTCACGTTCATAGACCTCAAGACGCGTGCGGATCGTGGCCTCGTTGTCATCGTCGCGACGCAGCAGTTCGCCGCCCGCCTCCACGCAGGCATCGATTTCCGCCTGCGGTGAGAAATGGATGTTCAGCAGCCGCCCTGTCTTCGAACAGGTACGCCGCCCGGTGAGACGCTTCATCAGAACGTCGGTGCCGACATCCATCAGCACGGCGGCATCCAACCCGATGTCGCGGGCATCAAGCACCTGCTGAAGGTCCTGCGCCTGCACGACATTGCGCGGATAACCGTCGAGAATGAAGCCATTGCGCGCCCCATCGCTATCCAGCCGCTCCTCGATCATGCCCAGCACGATCCTGTCGGACACCAGGCGGCCGGCATCCATTGCCGCCTTCGCCTCCAGGCCCAGCGGCGTACCATCGGCGACCGCGCGACGCAGCAGATCGCCGGTGGACAGCTGCGGCACGGCGAACTCGGCTTCCAGACGCTTGGCCTGCGTGCCTTTGCCCGAACCGGGCGCGCCCAGCATCACTATTCGCATTCGCCAATCTCCAGGGGATCAAAACGGCCACAAAGGCACGCTAAACTAGCGCCGGTCAATCAGCACGTCAAACCACGCCCGCCAGGGCACGGGAGAGCATCAGTGAA
>JBJHBP010000025.1:260-33775 GCA_050485545.1 Gammaproteobacteria bacterium | reverse complement strand
GCACTGCAGGCAGCCTGCAGTGCCATTCAGCCGAAGTTGATATCGCCGCAGTCCCGTCGCCCCGAAGCCGGAACTACGGATACACCTCGCGCGCATCGAAAACCGGGCCGTCCACGCACACACGCTTCATTGCCGGGCCGTCCGCGGTCTGGATCGCCACCGTGCAGCCCGCGCAGCCGCCGACGCCACAGGCCATGAACTCCTCCAGCGCAATGGCGCATGGCAGTCCGAAGCGTCGCGCCAGGTCCGCAGTGGCCCTGAGCATCGGCTCCGGCCCGCATGCCGCGATCTGGACCTCATTCAGGACACTGGCGGGTAGCGCATCCAGCCACAACTGGGCCAGTGCCGTGACATAGCCGCGGAAAGTGCCGGGCAGCTCGGCCAGACTGGCCAGCCGGGACGGTACGCCCCAGCCTTCCAGAAGGCCCAGGCTGCTGGCTGCACTGGCCGGCATGCCCTGCACCCGGAGCCCGGCTTCCTGCAGTTCGAACGGATATGGCAGTTCCGAACCCATCAGCACCAGTGGACTGAATACCGGGTGTTCACGCAGGTGCCGGGCCAGGAAAACCATCGGCGGAATGCCGACACCGCCGCCGATCGCGAGGACCTTGGGTCGCGCCGGATCCGGAGCAAAGCCGCGTCCGATGGGCGCCAGCAGGCTGATCCGGTCGCCGGCCCTGCGAGTGGCCAATCGGGCGAGACCGGCGCCAACGGGTTTGTACAGAAATTCGAGCCAGCCCTCGTCAGCGTCGGTCTGCATGATTGAAAGTGGCCTGCGCATCGGAATCGCCGGATCGCATGTGATGTGCGCGAAGCTGCCTGGCACGGCGCGGCCCGCCGCGTCCGGCGCATGAACACGAAGCCGGTACTGGCTGCCGGCGTAGGCGCGCTGCGAGATCACCTGTGCATCGACCAGGCAGATGGTGCCGCGATGCGGGTGGCTGTTCATGTCCCGATCCCGATGCCGGACCTGGGATCGACTGCGCGAAGGCTGTGACTCATATATTGGTGTTCATATTGGTGTTCATCCATTGTTCGGCTATCAGGCAGGCTGCCAGCCTGTCGATCCGGTCCCGTCCGATGCGTCGGCGCAGGTATCCGGCGCGGCGCCCGTCACGCAGTCCGGACTGCGCTGCACGGGATGTCAGTGACTCATCCACGCAGTCGACCGGAAGCCGGTAACGTGCACCCAGTTCCTCGATGAAGGTGCGCACGCCTCTGCCGATGGCCGAATCCGGGTCGGGGGGCATGCCAACGATCAGGCGGCCGGGCTGCCATTCCGCCATCAGGCGGTCCAGCGCCTGCCACGGGAATGTCCTGCCTGTCTGCAGTGTCGACAGGGGACTCGCCGTGCGTGTGCGCAGGTTCGCGGTGGCGATGCCGATGCGTCGCAGGCCGAAGTCGATAGCCAGTAGCAGTTGCGCATCCGGCGTTGCTGCTGCCGAGCGGTCGTCGGTCATGATCAGGCGTGTCCGGCGTAGTTGCTCAGCTGACCGATCTCCACGCCCAGCAGACCAACCGCTGCGGCCCAGCGCTGTTCGAACGGCGTATCAAAGACGATACCGGCATCCGCCGGTGCGCTGAGCCATGCATTGGAAGCCAGCTCCGCCTCGAGCTGCCCGGGACTCCAGCCGGCATAACCCAGCGCGATGAGCACGGGTTCCGGTCCGCTGCCGGCGGCAACTTCGGTGAGTATGTCCTGCGAAACGGTGACACGAATACCGGAAGGCGCGGCAATCGTGGACTCGTAGTCCTTTTCACCGCGATGCAGCACGAAGCCGCGGTCGGGCTGTACCGGCCCTCCTGACAGCACCGGCTCGTCCAGCTGCCCGTCCTGAATGGAGAGTCCCAGCTGGCGCAGCACCTCGCCCAGCAGCATGTCGCCGGGGCGATTGATCACAATGCCGAGCGCGCCTTCGGCGTCGTGTTTGCACAGGTAGGTGACCGTCTGATTAAAGTTCGGATCACCCATCGCAGGCATGGCAATCAGGAAGTGGTCTTCCAGTGTCCGCATGTGGATTGGTCCGTTTGGCCGCCGGGTGGCGACGCTCGAGACTATCCTAGCCGCTTTTCCTGTCCGGTGCAGCGGGTGGAGTGGCTACCGGCCGGCCGCCAGATCGCGTCCGCCGAAGAAGTCCCACTCATAGGCGAAACGCAGGACGTCGTACTGGCCGCGCAACTCGTCGGGGAACGCATCGAACGGCGCCGCCAGCCGAAGTATCTGCAATGCCGCCTGATCCAGCGCCGTATCGCCCGACGACCGTCGGACGATGATCTCCTCCAGGCGGCCGCGACTGTCGATGGCCACCTCCAGCATCGGTCTGCCCGTGCCCGCCCGTCCACGAAACTGCTCGGGGAAATTCGCGGTACCGATGCTCTCAACGCGGCGGCGCCAGCCGTCCAGCCAGGGCGCAAGCGCGGATTCTCGTGTACTTGGCGTTACCAGCAGTTCGCGCCGGTCCGTTTGCGGCAGTTCATTGGCAAACCCGGTTTCGGCCACCAGGGACAACGGTGAATTGTCAGCCAGCAGGGCAGCCGCACGCATGGGTACGTCCGCCTGATGTTCGATCGCCTGGGGTGCCGCGGCAACGCGCCGATCAGCCGCGGTGCGCGTGATCAGCAGTTCCGCGGCTGGTGCCGGCGTGCGTGGTGCGCCATCCCTGAGATCGGCGGCACGCATGTCGCCCTGAACGCTCAGACTGTGATCGGCTGCTGGCGCCGACAGCGGCCGCTGCCCTTCGCTCACGTCCCCGCTGCCGGTGTGGCTGCGGTTGGCGATCAGGTCGGCGTGCTCCGGCGCCTCGCTGCGCTCGTGGCTGTCCAGCAGCAGAGTGACATTGAGCGCGGGCATTGCATCGCCGGATGGGAAGGGCGTGGCGGTGAATGTCACGCCCAGCAGCAGCACGCCGTGCGCAAGCGCGGCCAGGAACAGCGTCGACCCGAAGCGGTCGGTAACCGACGATCGTGGCGTCGCGACGCTCATTGGTTTCTGCCTGCGTAGATCATGGCGCCCTCTATACCACGACTGCGCAACAATGCCAGGAATTCATCGACATTTTCGTTATCCACCCGTCGCTCCGGCTCCGGCTCCGGTTGCAGGTCTGGTTCCACTGGCGGGCAGAAGGTGATCGAGCGCCCGGAAGCCGACGCCGGATGGTCAGCGAACACGCTACTGGCGATCCAGGCGGGCCTCGATGGCGTCCATCAGGTTGGCGGCCACGTCCAGACCAAACAGCGCGTCCAGTTCACGGATGCCGGTGGGGCTGGTGACGTTGATCTCGGTCAGATAGTCGCCGATCACATCCAGGCCCGCGAACAACACGCCCTTGTCGCGCAATACCGGGCCCACCTGCGCACACAGCCAGCGATCACGTTCGGTCAGTGGCCGCCCCTCGCCCTTGGCACCCATCACCAGGTTGCCCCGACTCTCGCCGGGTGCCGGTATGCGCGCCAGCGCGAAGTCTTCGGGTACTCCGTCGACCAGCAGGATGCGTTTGTCGCCATCGCTGATCTCAGGAATATAGCGCTGCGCAAGGATGAAACGCGATCCATAGTCGGTGAGTGTTTCAACGATCACGTTGGTGTTCTGGTCGCCGCTGGTGACGATGAATATGGAACGGCCACCCATGCCGTCGAGGGGCTTGAGGACCAGTTTCCCCTGCTCCTCCAGGAACGCGAGGATCTGCTCACGGGATCGGGTGATCAGGCTGGGTGGCGTGCAGTGAGCGAACCACGCCGTGTAAGCCTTTTCATTGATGTCCCTGAGACTTGCCGGCCTGTTGACGACCATCAGTCCGCGGTCCTCGGCTAGCTCCAGGATATACGTGGTGTAGATGTACTCGATGTCGAACGGCGGATCCTTGCGCATCAGCACCGCGTCCAGCGCGGAAAGCTCTCCATGCCAGTCTTCACCGTACTCGAACCAACCCTCGGCGCGGTCGGCGACATGGACGACGCGGCCCTTGCCAAAGGCCACACCATCGCGCACGTAGAGGTCGCGCTGGCGAAAATAGACCGTGTTCCAGCCGCGTCGGCGCGCGGCCAGCAGCATGGCCAGTGTGGAGTCCTTGGCCGGGTTGATGCCCTCTATGGGGTCCATGACCACACCCAGCTGTACGGGAATGGAACCTGTCATGTATGCCTCGCTTTCAGCGCCGGATTTGGGCGGGAGTTCTCAGTTTCAATGGCGAGCGCAAAGCTACCATATCCAGCAGTGCGGGCAGGTCGTGACTTTCGCCAGTCATGAGCCCCTCAAAGTCGCGTTTGAGCAGCGGGAACGCACGGCATGATGAAGTCGTTGGAAGGCGTCCCGCCAATATGTTAAAAGATCGCGTCTGTCGGCGCGTCCGGCCGGCGCGCAAGCGGGATAAGATAATGAATCCGATCAACGGAGGACCGCGTGTCTAGCGGCAATGCCACCAGCCAGACGATAAGCCCCGCCAAGGGGCTGCAGGGGCTGAAAATCCTCGTCATCGACGACAGCAAGACGATTCGGCGCACCGCCGAGACCCTGCTGGCCCGGGAAGGCTGCGAGGTCTTTACCGCGGTCGACGGGTTCGATGCGCTGTCGAAGATTGCCGATCACCATCCGGACATTATTTTCGTGGACATCATGATGCCGCGGCTGGATGGCTACCAGACCTGCTCGCTGATCAAGCACAACCGGAACTTCAAGGACACGCCGGTGATCATGCTGTCCAGTCGTGACGGCCTGTTCGACCGCGCCCGTGGCCGCCTTGTCGGTTCGGAGCAGTACCTCACCAAGCCGTTCACACGAGACGAGCTGCTCGGCGCGATCCAGAGTCACGTGGTCCGATGACCGGGAGCAGATTGCGATGGCCCTGATCATGATTGTTGACGATTCCCCCACCGAAGTGCATGTCATGAAGACTGCGCTGGAACAGCACGGTTTCGATACGGTGTCGGCGGCCAATGGCTCGGAATGCCTGGACATGGCGAAGTCGATGCGCCCCGACCTGATTCTGATGGACGTCGTGATGCCCGGAATCAACGGCTTTCAGGCTACACGCACGCTGTCACGCGATCCGCAGACTGCTGCGATACCCGTCGTAGTGATCAGCACCAAAGACCAGGAAACCGACCGTATCTGGGCCATGCGTCAGGGCGCCGTGGATTACATGACCAAACCGGTGAGTGCCAGTGCGTTGATTGCCAAGGCACAGGAGGTGCTGGAGCGAGTCTGTGACGGCTCGGATGCCGGCGACCTGGAGCGTGGCGTTTGAACCTGACTGAACTCACGGACCGGCCGTTCGATCTCCTGCTGGAGCTGGAGCGCCTCGCGCGCGCGGCCAGTATCGTCAGGCAGGGCTCGAACGAGGCTGCGGAGGACTGGGTCGGCATCGGATTTCGACTGGGCGCCGAGCATTTCGTCGTGGCACGCCATGATGTTCGTGAGGTGATGCCAGTGCCGGAACAGATCACGCGTGTTCCCGGCGCCAAGGTCTGGTTGCGCGGTGTCGCCAACGTGCGTGGACAGCTGTTGACCATCGTCGATCTGAAAGCGTTTCTGGGTGGCGGCACAACACTGCCGGATCGCCGCGGGCGGATTCTGGTGCCGGCCAGCCGCGAAATACCAACCGGGCTGATCGTGGATGAAGTGGTCGGTTTCCGGAGGTTTTCGAACAGCGAACACAGCGAGGATACGCCCGCTACCATCATCCGTTGTGACCGCTATCTGGAAGGCAGCTACCGTCGCGGCTCGGAAGTGGCTCCCCGGTTCAGTCTGCCGCAGCTGCTGGCGGATGATCAGTTTCTGGCTGCCGATGCAACCGGCAGTGGAGTAAGAGCGGCATGATCAGGTCCAGTCCGTGGATGCGCCTGCTACCGGTTATCGGCGTGGCGCTGGCAGTGGTTCTCGTGACGGCCATCGCGTCGTTGTGGTTTGCCGGCCCGCGTGGCGCCGAGGATCCCGGAGTCGGCCGGCTTGCAGCACTGGCTCATGCGGCGCGCGCCGAGGCTCATGCGGTCCTTGGCGGTGACGTTGACCGGGCTGCCGAACTGAGTCAACTGCGCACGCAGCTGGAGACCCGGCGGCGCACGGTTCAGGGGGCGGAATCCGGCCAGGCCAGAACTTTTGCGAACGATACCGCCTGGAGCGATCTGCTCGGCGGACTTGAGGAAATCTCGGCTGCCGCGCCGCAGCTGCTCGAACTGGACGCCAGGGGCAGCAGCCTGCAGTCATTGCTGCCCGAACTGCTCGGTGCCACCGGCAATCTGCTCGCCGCCGCCCCCGCCGGACTGGCTGCCAACGAGATGCAACTGGAGCGCCTGGAGATCACGGTTGAGGGCCTGCAACAGAACATGCACGCGCTGGCCGCCGGCATGGACACGGCGGAACTGACGCGTCGGCTGAACAGCGCAGCCCAGTATCTGGGCCAGTTCATCCGCGGGTTGCGCGGCGAGGATCCGACGCTGGGCCTGACGGCGGTGAATACGGCCGCAGCGGAGGCCGAGCTGCAGGTTGCAACGGGCTACTTCGAGCGCGCGATTGAAGCGATCAACGGCATTGTCGCGGCCCGCAGTGCGCTGGCACCGTCGACGCAGGCGCTGCAACGGGTGGATGCTGCGGCGCAGCGCCTGCTGGACAGTCAGGCCGCCTACGTCGGCGCAGGCGCATCCGGCGTCGCTACGGTTTCCGGTACCACGGCCATCCTGCTCACCGCAGCACTGGGCCTGCTGGCACTGATGATGCTGGGCTACTACCGGGCACGTGATTTCCGACGTGCGGCCGACATCCATGCCGAACAGAACGAACGCAACCAGCAGGCGATTCTCAGGCTGCTCGACGAACTGTCCAGCCTTGCTGATGGCGATCTCACCGTTCAGGCTACCGTGACGGAAGACATCACCGGCGCGATCGCCGACTCGATCAACTACGCAATCGAGGCACTGCGGGAACTGGTCACCACCATCGATCAGACGTCGATTCTGGTCGACTCGGCTGCCAAGCAGAGCGAGGCCACGGCCAGGCAGCTGGTCAAGTCCAACGAAACCCAGTCCAAGCAGGTTGCCGCCGCCTCCGAGTCGATTGCGCAGATGGCTGCGTCGGTGGAGGAGGTGTCAGGGAATGCCGAGCGCTGTTCCGACGTTGCGCGTCATGCGGTGGAAGTAGCGCACAAGGGCGGCGAAGCCGTGCGCCGCACGATCGAAGGCATGAACGCCATTCGTGAAACGATTCAGGATACGTCCAAGCGTATCAAGCGCCTCGGTGAGAGCTCGCAGGAAATCGGCAATATTGTCGAGCTGATCGAGGAGATTGCCGAGCAGACGAACATCCTTGCGTTGAACGCCTCGATCGAGGCATCGCGGGCCGGTGAGGCGGGACGCGGCTTCGCCGTGGTCGCCGACGAAGTGCAGAAGCTGGCGGAGCGATCAACCAACGCTACGCGCAAGATCGAAGTGCTGGTCAGCACCATCCAATCGGACACCAACGAAGCGGTCGTTTCCATGGAACGCAGCACCACGGACGTGGTCGGCGGCGCGCTGCTGGCCGAGAATGCCGGTGCGGCCCTGGAAGAGATCGAACAGGTTTCCCACCAGATCGCCAGCCTCGTGCAGAACATCTCCGGTTCGGCGCGCGAGCAGTCGGGCGTGGCGACGGCGATTACGCAGAACATGCAGGTACTCAAGCAGATCAGTTCGCGTACCACGGCCTCCACCGCAGCGACGTCCAGCGCGATCAGCAAGCTGTCGGAGCTGGCCTCGCAGCTGCGCAACACAGTCAGTGGATTCGCGCTGCCCGAACTGCCCGGCAACACGGGTGTACTCTCCCGGTCGCAGGTGACCGCGGCGCTGGAAGATGCAAGAAAGGCCGATGAACAGATCGCCGCGGCCGGCGACGCCCGGGTACAGCCGCATCGGGAGCGACGGCTGCAGTCCGGCTGAGTCCGCGCATGCGCACTGCCATGACGGTGAATTCCCAATCCATGAATGATCTGGCCGCACAGTCGCTGGAGCTGGTGAGTCGTGAGCTCGGCACAACGCTGGATGCCGCACGGGCACAGCTGGAAGCCTACGTCGACGGGCAGGCTGGTCGGGAGGCGCTGATTCGATGTGCGGAGCTGCTGCACCTGGCCTGTGGCGCCCTGAAGATCGTCGATGTCCAGGGCGGTGCCCTGCTCACGGAAGAGATGGAACTTGCGTGCCGTCACCTGTTTGAACTCAGGGACGGTGACCGAACCGACGAGGGTATGGAGTCGCTGACCCGTGCGATGGTCCAGCTGCCCGCCTATCTGGACCGTCTGTTGACCGGTGGTTCTGACATTGCACTCGTACTGCTGCCGCTGCTGAACGAGTTGCGCGCCGTGCGTGGCAAGCCGCTGATGTCCGAAGGCACCTTGCTGCTGCTGGACGTCGGGCAGCGTTCTGCACAGCGGTCGTATGCCTATCGCGGTCGCAAGTCGGAGGAAGCGGCTTCGCTGGCCGATATGCCGGGCGGCTTCCGCAGCACGGTGCACAAGCTGCGCCCGGCCTTCCAGACGGCGCTGCTGGGATGGATTCGCGGTCACGACACCGATAACGCGCTGACTGAGCTGGTTCGCGTCAGCGATGCGGTACTGAAAACGTCCACGATGCCTGCGGTGCAGCAGTTCTGGGATGTGCTGAGTGCGGTCCTGATCGCTGTGAGCGAGGGCGCGCTTGAGGCAACGGTTGCGGTCAAGCGACTGGTCGGACAGGCCGACAGGCAGCTGAAACGACTGGCCGAAGGTGGCGAGGCGGTGTTTGCCAACGCCCCGCCCGACGAGCTGCTGAACAACCTCCTGTACTACGTGGCGCGCTCCGGCAGTCAGCATGCCCGCGTTGAAGCGGTGCGTACCGCCTTCGATCTGCACAGCGTGGTGCCGCAAGCCGATGAACTGGAGCTGGCAAGAGAGGGACTGGCCGGTCCCAGCGCCAGACTGATGCAGACCGTAGCCCAGGCGATCAAGGAGGACATGGGTACGGTCAAGGATGTGCTGGACATCTTCGTACGCACGGGACGCACCAGCGCCGAGCAGCTGGCGCCGCAGGCGGACATGCTGCGCAAGATCAGCGAGACGCTCGGCGTGCTCGGACTGACAGGCGCGCGCGAGGAAATACACCAACAGGCGAGCACGCTGGACGCGATCGCGGCGGGTCGCAGCGAACCGGATCAGTCGGTGCTGGAACAGGTTGCCGGCACGCTGCTCGCAGTCGAGGAGGCGCTGGACCGGGAACTGGTCAAGGCGGTGATGCCGGCCGGTGCGGCATCACGCGAAGCGGGTGGTGAAACCCAGTACCGGCATGTTGCGCAGGCCGTCATGGGCGAGTGCATCGTCAATCTTGCCAGGATCAAGGAAGCGGTCGTCGATCTGGTGGACGATCCGTCCAACGTCAGGGCACTGGACAAGGTGAAGCCGCAGTTGCGTGGCATCACGGCCGGTCTGTTGATGCTCGACAAGGTCAAGGCCGTCAGGGTCGTCGAACGTATCGGCGATCTGATCGCCAGCCGTCTGGTGGCCGATGCCGTGCCGCTGCGACCCGAGCACCTGGAACGTCTCGCCGACGCGATCGTCAGTGTCGAGTACTTCATGGAGACGGTCAGCGCCGGTCGCAACGATCCGCTGTACATGCTGGACAATGCCGAGCGCTGTCTGTCGCTGCTGGAAAATCTGCCTGCCGCGAAGTCGCAGAAACCGCCAGCGGCACCCGTTCCGGCGGAAATACCGCCACCTGTGGCTGCAAAGCCCAAGTCCGACGCGCCGGTCATGGATCCGGGCGAGGGGCGTTCCGACCCGGAACTGCTGGAACTGTTCATCGAGGAAGCGCGGGAGGAGATGGCCGGTATCCGGCGTCGACTGCCCCTGTGGAGCGACAATCCTGACGACAGCGATGCGCTGATCGCGATCAGACGCTCGTTTCACACCCTCAAGGGCAGTGGGCGCATGGTGGGTGCGCAGCTGATCGGTCAGTTCGCGTGGAGCATCGAAAGCCTGCTCAATCGATTGATCAATCAGACCCTGTCTGTGACGCCAGAGCTGACGGCATTCGTCACCGAGGCCGCGAACGCGCTGCCGGAACTGATCGAGCAGCTTGAGATAGGGTTGGCGCCCAGGGTCAATGTGCATTTGCTGATGAAGCGTGCGGAAGCGTTCGTGAATGGTGAATCGGATGCAATCACGGCAGATGAGCCTGTGCCGCCCGCCACTGAAGCACCATCGGTGCCTGCCGCTGCGGACTCATGGTCGGACCTGCCGATGGCGGGTATTCCGGACAGCGGCTCCGATGCCGGCACGCAGTCCGGGACCCGGCGTATGGATCCGGTGCTGGCGGAAATTTTCATCAAGGAGACACACGGACATCTGCAGGCGGTAAGCGAATTCGTCGCGACGGCCGAGTGCGGCTTCCCTCCGCATGAAGTCGACGAAGACCTTTACCGGGCCTGGCATACGCTGCTCGGCAGTGCGCGAATGGCGAACTTCGAGCCGGTGCTGGCCGTGGCCGGTCCTGTCAGTGAATACCTGGGTCGCTGCTACGAAGCTGGTGCTGGCATCTCCTCCGGGGAGCTTGGGCTGCTGAGCGAGGCGGCGGCTGAAATCGGACTCATGGCCGATGCGCTGGACGCATCGACACCCTATGAGGCCAATGTCGATCTCGTCGGCAGACTGGCTTCACTGTCGAATCGGCGGGTGGAGCCGCAGGCCGGCCGCGATCCTGCGCCGGAGGTCGGTGATGACTCGGTCGACCCGGAGCCGGAACCGGGCTTTGATCCCGACATCGCGGCGATATTCGTCGAAGAAGCCGCCGAGCTGCTGGAGAGCGCCGAGTCCGCCGTGGTTGATCTGCGCACGGATCCGGAGGATGCGGTGCGCCGAGGAGAGCTGCAGCGCGTTCTGCACACGCTGAAGGGCGGCGCCCGCATGGCGGGTATCGTTGCCATGGGCGATCTCAGTCATGCACTGGAGAGCCTGCTGGAAGTGGTTGCGCGCAGGGATCGCGATCAACAGGCGGCGGCCTATGCGCTGGTGCAGGAATCAATGGATACGCTGCATCAGATGCGCGACCGGGTTGCCGCCGGGCGTGGCGTGCCGGCCGTGGACGCAGCGCTGCTGGATCGCATAGCGCGACACGGCAGTGACGATGACAGTGATGAGGCGCAGTCGGGCGAACCCGCACCCGCCGCGTTCGAGCCGCCTGCGCCGCAGGAGCCTGCGCAGGTGCCGGCCAGCACAGGCGCTGACAGCCTCGCTGCTGCAGCGGAAACTCCAGTCGCGTCAGTGGATTGGAGCGAGGCACAGACCGAAGCACAGGCCGACCCGCGGTTCGCAGGCGAGGTCGAGGGGCAGGCCGGGGACGATGCGCCTGCGCCGACCGACGAGCCGTCGGATGAGGCCGATGCAGGCGAGGCCGAGGAAATGGCGCGGATGCCGGCACCTTCCGACGAGGCCTTGCAACCGGCACTCGCAGCGGGCGTCGCAGCTTCGCCATCTCCGGCGCCTGCGGCGCCGGCGCGGCCCGAATCGCGGATCAGCGACCGAACGGAGTATGCGCGTGTTGATTCCGCGCTGCTGGACACGCTGCTGAATGGTGCCGGCGAGATCAGCATTTTCCAGTCCCGCCTGAATCAGCAGATCCATTCCGTGGAGTTCCATCTGGGCGAGCTCGGACAGACCGTGACGCGCCTGCGTGAGCAGCTGCGCAAACTCGAATCCGAAACGGAGGCGCAGATTCTCCATGGTCATCAGGGCGATCTGACAGCCGATGAGGGCTTCGACCCGCTGGAGCTGGACCGTTATTCCACGATTCAGCAGCTGTCCAGGGGGCTGGCCGAGAGCGCCAACGATGTCGCCAGCATCAATGAGCTGTTGCGTGGTCTCACCGCGGAAGCGGACACGCTGCTGACCCAGCAGGGACGCGCAACCGCGCAGCTGCAGGACGGACTGATGCAGACGCGCATGGTGCCATTCCAGCGCCATGTGTCGCGGCTGGCGCGCATCGTTCGACAGGCCGCCGCCGACTCGGGTCGGCAGGCAGAGCTCAGTGTCGAAGGTGCGACCAGCGAGATCGACCGTCAGGTGCTGGACAGCATGCTGCCGGCTTTCGAGCATCTGCTGCGTAACGCCGTCGTGCATGGCATCGAGCGGCCCGATGATCGGGCAGCGGCGGGCAAGCCACCGATCGGCAAGGTCACGCTTCGCATCCATCGTGAAGGCTCGGAAGTGGCGATAGAAGTCGCCGATGACGGCCGCGGACTGGATGTCACAGCAATTCAACGCAAGGCGCTGGAACAGGGCCTGCTCTCGCCGGGGCAGAAGCTGTCGGATGCCGAGGCTCGGGAACTGATTCTGCGTCCCGGATTCAGCACGGCAGGTGAGCTCACACAGACCGCCGGCCGCGGTGTCGGCATGGATGTGGTCGACAACGAGATCAAGAAACTGGGCGGCGTGCTGCGTATCGAGTCCACGGCCGGTCAGGGCACGCGCTTCCTGATACGCCTGCCTTACACGCTGGCGATCACACAGGCACTGATCGTGAAAGTCGGAGACGAGACCTTCGCGCTGCCGCTGCCGACAGTCGAGGGCATTGCCCGGGTGCCGCGCGAGCACCTGCTGGAGCTGCTGACGGAAGATGAACCCGGAATGGACTATGGCGGTGTCAGCTATCGCCTGCAGCACCTGGGCACATTCGTAGGCGGTGCGCCGGCCGCGCTGCCTGATGAAGAGGGTGCCGTGGCGCTGGTGCTGGTGCGGGCAGGCGAGTACTCTGCCGCGCTGCTGACCGATTCGCTCGAGGGCAGCCGCGAAATCGTCGTCAAGACGCTGGGCCCGCACCTGTCCGGAATCGCAGGTGTATCCGGCGCAACGATACTGGGTGACGGTCGTGTCATCGTCATCCTCGATATCGGCACACTGGTGCGTACCCAGCAGGGCGGCGCGACAGCGGCGCCGGCTCCCATGCCCGAACCCGTGAGCCGGCCGCTGACCGCACTGGTGGTCGATGATTCGATCACGATGCGCCGCGTGACCCAGCGACTGCTGGAGCGGCGTGGCGTGCGCGTTGTTACAGCCCGTGACGGGCTGGACGCGATTGCGACACTGCAGGATGCCGAGCCGGACATCATCCTGCTCGACATCGAGATGCCACGCATGGACGGCTATCAGTTCGCCAAGCACGTGCGCAACGATCCGCGGATCGCCGATGTGCCTATCATTATGATCACATCGCGCTCGGGCGAGAAGCATCGCGCCCGGGCGATAGAGATCGGCGTCAACGACTATCTCAGCAAGCCCTACCAGGAAAATCAGCTGATCGGTGCCGTGGAGGCACTGCTCGGGCGCACCCTATGAGCATGCAACAGACCGAGCTCTACAGTCTGCTGATCCCGCTGCGCAGCGAGCGGCTGCTCGTGCCCAGAGTGTGCGTGGCCGAAGTCATCACCTTTACCGAAGCGGAAAGGGCGTCCGGTGATGAAGACAAGCCGTCGTGGTACCTGGGATCCATCGTGTGGAATGGTCGTCGTCTGCCGGTCGTGAGTTTTGACTCCGCTGAAGGCGCGTCCGCGCCGCGCAAGCGCGGACGGACACGCATCGTCGTGTTTCAGTCCATCGGCGAGTCCCTGCGCGGGGGCTGTTACGGCCTGCTGACGCAGGGCTTCCCGCAGCTGGTGCGTGTGAATCGCGATGTGCTGCAGACCGATGCCGACAAGGGGCTGCCGGAATCGCCACCGGCGTTGTGCCGCGTGAGGATGATTCACGAGTATCCACTGATTCCGGACCTGGAGCGCATCGAAGCCATGATCGCCGGACTCGACGTCTAGAAGTCTGAATCTGACAGTCTGCTAACCCAGGTCGCCCCACCGCAGCTGTGCATAGGTGCAACCGGCGACGGACGCCGTCTCGGCACGCAGGATGCGCGGACCCAGCTGCACGGCAGTGAAGCCGTGGCCCGCGAACAGCGCCAGCTCGGCCGGACTGAATCCGCCTTCCGGGCCCGCCGCCAGACACACGCCGTGATCGACACTGACCGGCAGGGTCTGGTCGCCGCCCTCCATGTGCAGCAGCAGCTTCAGACATGATGGTGCGATACCGGCCACTGCATCGGACAGCGAGCGTGGCGCAAGGATCTGCGGGGGGCGGTGCCTGCCGCTCTGCTCACAGGCGCCTCGTGCCTTGAGCATCCAGTGTTCCAGTCGTCTTAGTGCGCGTTGCCCCTCCAGCCGGGTCACGCTGTGTTCGGTCTGCACGGGTATGACGGTGTGTACACCCAGTTCGGTGGCTTTCTGGATCACAATGTCCATGGGCTCGGACTTCAACAGCGCCTGCAGCAGCACCAGATCCAGAGCGGATTCGGGCATTGGTGCTCTGGCGTCGAGCAGGTCCAGCAGTCCGCCGCGCTTGCCGAGCATGTTGATGCCGGCATGACGCTCCGTGCCCCGGCCGTTGAAGGCGATTACGCGATCACCGCGTTTAAGCCGCAGTACCTTGCCCAGATAATGCGCGGCGCGCTCATCCAGCGGTACGTGGTCAGCGTCCAGAATGTGATCTACGAACAGGCGGGGCGTGCGGTGTACGTTCATGGTCAGGGCCGACGGCAGGTGTGCTGCGGAGCGTGCATGCGGGTGGTATATAGTCGCCGCTGAACGGCGGTCGGGCAAAGGTTTCGCGGAATCGTCGATGAGCGGGCAGTATGAAGGGTAGCGTCACGGCGGCCGGGCGACCGGAAATCGATCCGGCAACAGGCTGGTTGCGCGAGGTGGTGCGTGTCCCGTCCCCGAACTGCGATCAGCGTCCCACCGGCGTGCTGCCCGAACTGGTGATCGTGCATGGCATCAGCCTCCCGCCGGGGTGCTTCGGAGGACCGTGGATAGATCGGCTGTTCCGCAACGAGCTGCCCCCGGATGCACACCCGTACTTCCTGTCGATCGCCGATCTGCGCGTCAGTGCGCACGTGCTGGTGCGGCGCGATGGTTCGCTGACCCAGTACGTGCCGTTCCAGATGCGTGCCTGGCATGCGGGGGTGTCGTCGCATCAAGGCCGCGATGCCTGCAATGACTTTTCGGTGGGAATAGAGCTGGAAGGCGACGACGATGTGCCTTACGAAGATGTGCAGTATCGGGTGCTGGCACAGCTGATCACGGCGCTGGAGGAGGCATACCCGTCGCTGCGCGGCTGCGATGTCGTGGGCCATTGCGATGTGGCACCCGGCCGTAAGACCGATCCGGGTCAGGCATTTCAGTGGCATCGGCTGGAGCGTCTGCTCGGGCGCGCGGCGGTTCGCGGATGAAACTTCTGGCGCTTCTGCTGGGCCTTGCGCTGGAGCGTGGTGTCACCAGTCTCCTGCATCTGCGTGAGCTGCGCTGGTTCGATCGCTGGTTCGACCTGGGGCTGCGACACGGTGCGCGGGCGAGCCGGTTTGCCCGCTACGCGCTGATCATTCTGATACTGGCACTGCCGCTCGTGCCGGTACTCTGGGTCAGCCTGTTGTTGCAGGAGACCGGTTTCCCGTGGGATCTGCCCTATCTGCTGTTCGCCATCCTCGTGGTGTTTTTCTGTCTCGGGCCCCGCGATCTCGTGAGCGAGGTGAATGAATACTGTGAGGCGGTTGATCGTGATGACCCGGAGACCGCGCGTCGGGTGCTCGTCGAGCTGTCGGAGTTGGAGCGTCTGCGGGCCAACGAGATCGATGTCGTGGAGGACGCGATTTTCATCCAGGCCACGAATCGCGTCTTCGGCGTGGTCTTCTGGTTTGTTCTCCTCGGGCCGGTCGGTGCCTGGCTGTTTCGCATCAGCGATCTGTTTCGTCGCCGTGCAGTGTTCGAATTTGCCCGTGGCGCAGCGCACGGCGCCGCCGTCCCTGACGCGGTTGAGAAGGTGCACGGTGTGCTGGTGTTCGTTCCTGCCAGGCTGGCAGCGATGGGCTACGCGCTGAGCGGCAGTTTCGACGACGCGCTGAGTGCCTGGAGACAGCTGCGCGCACGCGGCAGGGTTGGACTGCATCGGGCCAACGATGAAGTGGTTGCGTTGGTGGGCAAGGCGGCAATGAGCGGTGCGCTGGCCGAGCCGGAAAATTCCAGTGCCGCCGCGCGCAACGCGCTCAAGCTGGTGACGCGTACGTTGTTCATCTGGATCACGGTGATTGCGCTGATGACCATCTTCGGCTGGGCGGTCTAGCCGCCGGCCGGACCTGGGCTCATTGACTGCGGCGCGTCATTGCCTGCGCTCGTGGTTCCACAGCACTTCCTGCCCGCCGTTGCTGCGGGCAATAGCCCGCGCGGCGACAAAAAGCAGATCGGAAAGACGATTCAGGTAGCGAGTCAGCACCGGATTCACCGGGATGGTGTGAGCCAGCGCCCACAGGCTGCGCTCGGCGCGCCGGCATACCGCTCGTGCGAGGTGGCAGGCTGAGGCGGCGCGGCTGCCGCCCGGCAGGATGAACTCCTGAAGCGGCGGCAGTGTGGCATTGAGACCGTCAAGCGCCTGTTCCAGTTGTGCCACCGACGCGTCGCTGATCCCGGCGTAATCCGGGTATGCGATCTCCCCGCCGATCTCGAACAGGTCGTGCTGGACACCGATCAGGCACCGGCGGATGTCATCGGACAGTTCCCGCTCGGCCAGCACCATGCCGATCACGCAGCTGGTTTCGTCGATGTCGCCGCACGCGTCGATGCGCGGATCGGTCTTGGCAACCCGTTCACCGGTTGCCAGGCCTGTAGTCCCGTCGTCGCCGGTACGTGTGTAAATCCTGCTCAGACGATTGCCCATGAATGCTCCGATTGCAGCGTGGCGAAAGGGTTTGTCGACGCGGGTGCGCGGAACCCAAGCAGGAAATTACGGAACCTGCGGAACCCTGCGCGTAGGGCAGAGTCTATTACAGCAGGTGCGTGCTCGCTGCCAGGTTGTGCGTTTGTCGCGCAAAAAAAGAAAACCCGGCGGTGGGAGCGCCGGGTCAGGCTCTTTCTTGTTATCGGAGTTTTACGGTTTCTAGTATGCGGCCCGGCTGCTGGCAGACTTTGTATGCGTCAAAGTACTACCGCTTGTTGGTGTTGTTGTATGCAGCCTGCGTTGTCTTCTTCTTATTCTGTTTCTTGTTCTTCTATTGTGGTTCAAAATTTAACAGAACCCTGCGCAGATTCGCACAGTTTTTCTGTTGCTTGTGCACTCAACACCTCCATTCCGGAGGCGAAGAGTTACAAGCAAGAGCTGTGCCATGGGAAAGTTTTTCTATAAAAATCAGTTGAATGGGGTTGGGATTTTGAGGCCTTCGCGATGATCGGTGAGTCGTCTGTAAGAAATTTCGACTGACGATTTGCCGCCACCACTTCTACTGACTTCTCAGATAGAAACTATAACTTGCTGAATTATAAGAGTGCGCAAATTTCGGGCTGCGTGCCTGGTGTTTCAACGCCAGGCACGCAGTGTGTCGTCATGGGGCCTGCCAGGAGCCTGCGCGGCTATGGCGGGAGCCTGCCAGAGCGCGGTGCGTTCCATCCACTGGCCCCCTTTCACCACCGCGGTGATGCGTCCGATGTCCTCGATCCGTTCCAGTGGATTGCCATCGATGACGATGAAGTCAGCCAGCCGGCCCGGCTCCAGCGTACCGATCTGGTCTTCCAGCCCCAGTGCCAGCGCGGCCTGCGCAGTGGCGATGCGCAGCACCTGGTCATTGGGAATGCCGGCGCGCACAAGCAGCGCCAGCTCGGCGTGCAGTCCCAGTCCATAGGGCACGGCCGGCGCACCGGTTCCCGCGGAGATTCTGCCGCCGCCGCGGACGACTTCCGCCACCTTGTTCTGCAGTCCGTGCAACGATCCGTTGACGGCAGCATCGGTCGATAGCCACAGGTCGCGCTCCGAGGCGGGGTAGAGCGCAGCAAAGGCCGGATCGCTGACAGCACTCCGCCAGCTGCTGCCCAGCGCATTCAGTCCGCCCAGCGCACCGAGGTTGGGAGTCAGTACGGTGCCGGAGGCGATTGTCGTACTCAGCACATCCTGGTAGGTGAAGCTCAGCGGTGAGATCTCGATGGCATGAAGGTCGTCCGGCCTGCCGCGCCAGTGCTGCAGGGTGGCCGGCAGTACTGGCTGGTGCCCGGGCGTGATCCTGAGCATGTGAGCCTGTGCCGAAAGGCTGTGGCCAAGGCCATCGGCGATGCCCGCGTACTGTTGTACGACGATCGGGTAGTCATTCTCGACGTTGAAGCCGATGCCGTTGGTCGAGACGGTGCTGATGGCAGCTGCCGGGTTGACGATCAGTCGCGGGCCCGGCCGTCGACCGCTGGCCCAGGATTCGCTGCGCTCCAGCGCCTCGGGAAGGCGGGTCGTCAGCTCGCGTACCGTGGTGATTCCCCACGCCAGCCAGATGCGTCCGAGGCGCTCTCCGGTGAGCACCGACTGATGAGCGTGCAGGTCGATGAGGCCGGGAAGTACGGTCAGGTCCGTTGCGTCGATGACCCTGTCCGGCAGCGGCAGCATGTCGCGACCGACGATCGCGGTGATGCGCTGTCCCTGGACGTGGATGTCCATGTGCCGCAGATAGTCGCCGCGCACGCCGTCGAAGACCCTGCCGGCCTGAACGACGTAGGCCGCCGCACCGGGCTGGTGCCACTCGATGGCCATCGAGCCATTCGGCCAGTCAGGCGGTTCCGGAGGTGGTTCGGATGACAGCAGCGAACCGGTAACGGCGTCGAACCACAGCAGGTCGCGCGAGCCGGCGGCGGCTGTCCTCGCTACGACGCCTATGCGCCCACCGTCCGCGCTCCAGCGCACGGCCTCCGCATCGATCAGATCGTCGGCCAGCGTGCGTCGCGTGCCTGTGGTATCGGTCAGCGCCATGATCTGCAGCGTCGCCGGCGCCCATGGGCCCAGTCCCTGCGTGTGCAGAAAGGCGATCTGCCCGCCTCCTGGTGAAATCGCCGGATCGAAATGCTTTCCCGTCCCGGTTGTCAGCTGTTGCGTGACCTGACTGTCCAGGTCCATCAGCCACAGGTTCAACGACCCGTCGCGGTCGCTGGCGAAGGCGACCCGAAGGTCATCGGCCGACAGCGCAGGATGGGCGTAGAGGTGTATGTCGTCGGTGAGCTGGCGCAGCGGGGCGCCCGCGTCCTGAAGCCAGAGATCGCCCAGCGCCGCGAACACCCTGCGCTGGCCGTCGGCGCTGATTGCCTGCCCGGCATGACCGCGAGCCGCATGCGGACCGACGGCGTCCAGCACCGTGCGAATCAGCGGTGGCTCGTATGCGGGTACTGCTACCGCGGCGTTGAGATGGACCGGTCTTCGGGCGATCTGCGCCAGCCCGCGTCGCCATATCTGTCCATCGGCGGTATACAGGTATTCCGCCGCTGACAGCCAGGCGGCGCGCGACGCGAAGACATCCTCTCCCTGACTGAGCTGACGCAGCAGAGGCGGATCGGCCAGTATCAGCATGTGTGAGAACGTGGCTCGTCCGGCCTGATGCTCGTTGAAAATGATCACACCGCCGCCCGGCCGCCAGCTTGGTACCGACAGCGGATACGCGGAATCGTGCAGCTGCGCGGTCGAGCCGGTCGGTGTCAGCGCCTTGAGCTGCCAGCGTCCGTTGTGCGCCAGCAGGTAGGCGATCTCGCCGCGTTCCGATACTGCCGGAAAAGATGCGTCACCGGGTTCGGCCGTCAGCCGCGAGATGACATGCCCGGCCGCCATGTCCAGCCGCCACAGTCCGTACTGGCCGCCGCGGTCGGATGCGAACACGATTGCGGTACCGTCGGGCATGAAGTCCGGTTCGCGATCGTTGTAGGGGCCGTCGGTCAACGCCACCCGGCTGTGGTCGGCGAGGTCGAGCAGCCACAGCGTCCAGCGTCCTTCGAGATGCCGCTGGTAGACGACTTTGGTGCCGTCGGGACTGACTCGGGGGTGTCTTGCGCGTTCAGTGGCGGGTGTCAGCGGTGTGGCACCACCACCGCTGGCGGGCAGTTGCCAAAGGCGTCCGAGCAGCCCGACCACCAGAGTCGAGCCGTCCGGGGTGATGGCCAGCGACAGGTTGGTGCCCTGGCGAACGTCGGCGATACGCTCTTCGGCATGCGTGAGCGGGCCGGCGAAGGCCAGCAGTGCGGCCAAAGCGATACCGGACAGGCGCGGCGTGAACCTTCGTGCCGCGCCTCGCACGGATGTCTGCTTCGAGCGATCGAACTGGCGGCGACAGACCATCACGGTTGCAGTCGCTGATGGCGCCACTGACTGGCGCTGAAGCCCGTACCATCTTTCAACGGCATCAATTCCCTCTCGTAGCGAATGCGGTCGTGAAACCGGTCACCGCCTTCCTGCCACAGTTCTACAGCGGCAAACCACAGGCGGTAGCCGCCCCAGTGCTCCGGTCTTGCAAGGCCGGCCGGTTGCGGCTGCGCCGCCAGATCCCGTCTCATGGCCTCCGCGCGCCGGATCAGCTGCACACGATCAACCAGCGGGCGACTCTGCTCACTGACATGAGCGTTGATCTGGCCACCGATCGGGCGTCCTCCAAAATAGGCATCGCTTTCGGCAGCCGGAGAGCGCACCACACGTCCTTCGACGCGGACCTGGCGACCCTGACCGGACCAGTAGATCACGCCAGCCGCGACGGAGGTGGTGTCCAGATCCGCGCTTTTGCGTGACTGGTAGTTGGTGTAGAACACGGCGTAGCCGTGACTCAGTGACAGGCCTCGCATCAGCACCATGCGCACCGACGGCGCGCCACGGCCGTCCACCGTGGCCAGCGCGAGCGCGTCGGGATTGTGCTGGCCGGACGCCGTCGCCTCATCCAGCCATGCCTTGATGACGGGTAGCGGATCGGCGGGTGCGGCATCGGACAGCATTGCGACAGTGGCTGGTGCCGGCCTCAGGCCAGCGCGCGGGCGTGAAACTGCAGGTGGTCGCCGATGAATGTCGAGACGAAAAAATAGCCGTGGTCGTAGCCCTGCTGCTCGCGATAGCGCAACACCTGGCCGGAGGCCTCGCAGGCCGCCTTGAGGTCGGCCGGACGCAGCTTTTCCAGAAACGGGTCGCCCATTCCCTGATCGACCAGCAGTTCGTGCGGGTGCGCTGAGCGGCGCAGTACTTCGCTGGCGTCGTAGTCCAGCCAGGTACGCTCGTCCGGACCCAGGTAGGCATTCAACGCCTTGCGTCCCCACTCCGACCGGCTCGCGGCAGCGATTGGTGCGAATGCGGAAATCGAGCGGTAGGCCGCAGCATTGCGCAGGCCGATGATGAGCGCGCCATGTCCACCCATGGAATGTCCGCTGATCGACTTGCGGCCTGCATCCACCGGCAGGGTGGCGTTGACCGTGTCCACCAGTTCGCGGGCCACATAGTCGTACATGCGGTAGTGCGGCGCCCAGGGCGCCTGGGTGGCGTTCACATAGAATCCGGCGCCACTGCCAAGGTCCACATGCTCGTCCTGACCGGGAACCTCCACGCCACGCGGGCTGGTGTCGGGAATGATCAGGGCGATGCCCAGTTCCGCCGCATAGCGCTGTGCGCCCGACTTCACGCTGAAGTTTTCCTCCGTGCAGGTCAGGCCCGACAGCCAGTACAGTGCCGGCACGCGTCCATGCTCGGCCGCTGGCGGCAGAAAGGCGGCGAACTGCATCGGGCAGGCACAGGTTTCGGCGTAGTGCCGCCAGGTCTGCTGTCGTCCGCCGAAACATCTTGATTCGGACACCAGTTCAACGTCAGCCATCATGAGGTCCTTCTGTGTCGGGTCGGCGAGCATTCTAACCGCCTGCGTCGTTGCGCGCTCCGGTCGCCTGGCGCAAAGTTCGCTCCTGCGGATCTTGGCCGCTGTGACGGGATGACAGGATGACCTTGACGGAACTGCGAGCACGTCTTTCGGCGGTGGATCAGGAGTTGATGGAGCTGGTGGCGACGCGCGAACGCGTCGTGGCCGCCATCGGCGCGCACAAGATCGAAACCGGCGTGCCTACCCGTGACTTCGAACGCGAGCGGGAAGTGCTGCGCAACGCGCGCAGCCAGGCCGGTTCGCTGGGGCTGGATCCGGGGCTCGCCGAAGAGATCATGCGGCTGTTGATCCGCTCCTCACTTACCCGTCAGGAGCAGACTCGCGTTGCAGCGCAGACGACGGGCGCCGGGAAGCGGGTTCTGGTCATTGGCGGTGCCGGCAAGATGGGCGCCTGGTTCGCCGGCTTCCTTGCGTCGCAGGGCTATGAGGTTCAGATCGCCGATCCGGCCCCGACCAGTCTGCCGTATCCGCGAAGCGACGACTGGCGCGGACTGGATCTGAACCACGACGTCATCATTGTAGCCACGCCGATGAATGTTGCCGCGGCGGTGCTGACGGAACTTGCAGCCCTGGCGCCGCGGGGGCTGGTCATCGACATCGGTTCGCTGAAGTCGCCTCTGCGTTCGGGGCTTGAGGCGCTGGCCAGAGCCGGTTGCCGGGTCGCTTCCATCCACCCGATGTTCGGGCCCGATACCCGGTTGCTGTCGGGCCGCCATGTGATCTTCTGTGATGCCGGCGTGGCGCAGGCCACGGCCGAGGCGCGTGGCCTGTTCGCGTCAACAATGGCGGAACAGATCGAGATGAGCCTGGACGATCACGATCGGCTGATCGCCTATGTGCTCGGGCTGTCGCACGCCCTCAACCTGGTTTTCTTCACGGCGCTGGCCGAGAGCGGTGAGCTGCTGCCGCGCCTGAAGGAGCTGTCCAGCACCACCTTTGACGCGCAGCTGCGGGTGGCCAGTCTGGTCGCGCAGGATAATCCGCGCCTGTACTTCGAGATCCAGTCGCTGAACGCCTACGGCCGGAGTTCGCTGTCCGCCTTGCGCGCAGCGGCGGAGAAGGTTGCGGACCTCGTGGAGCGCGGTGATCAGGCCGGGTTCGTGGCACTGATGGAGGCCGGTCGTGAGTATCTTGGCGATCGCCGGTGATCAAGCCCTTATAATGGCGGTTAAACGGCTGCGGCGCGATCAGGATCGTGCCTCGGGCTATGCACAGGCAAACGCCCCGCGAGCAGACCATGGACTTTATCGACGAACAGGGATTCCGGGCCAATGTCGGCATCATTCTCACGGATGGCGCCGGCCGCGTACTGATTGCCGGTCGCCGCGGGCGCAGCGGCTGGCAGTTTCCCCAGGGCGGGGTGCATCTCGAGGAACAGACCGAGGTGGCGATGTACAGGGAGCTGCGTGAAGAGGTCGGTCTGGAGCCTGGTGACGTGGAGCTGGTGGGCACCACGCGCGACTGGCTGCACTACCGCCTGCCGCAGCGCTTCGTACGCAGGGCATCCGATCCCGTCTGTGTCGGCCAGAAGCAGCGCTGGTTCCTGCTGCAGCTGACTTCCAGCGCCGATCGTGTGCGGCTGGATGCCACCGATGAACCGGAATTCGATCGCTGGCGCTGGGTCGACTACTGGCGGCCAGTCAAGGAGGTGGTGTATTTCAAGCGTCAGGTCTACGTGCGCGCGCTGAGCGAACTGGGGCCGCTGGCCTTCCCGGACACCGGTCCGCCGCCGCCGCCACCGTGGTGGCCGCGTCAGTGGTCACGCGCGCTGCGCAGCGTGGCTGGCGGAGTCCGGCGCAACGCGCGCAGCGAAGACACAGGTTCCTAGCATTCTGTCGTGACGCCGGACATTGGCGTGACTTGACGGACTTGCGAGAATTCAGACCCGACAGACCGCCCGAGCAGCCTATGACACGACCCAGTATCCGTCCGCTTGCAATCGGCATCCTGCTGCTCGCCGTACTGACGGCTGGTGGCTACCTCACCTACGAGCTGGGCAGGCATCAGGGTGGCTATGCGATGTTTGATGTGCGTCGCGAGCTGTCGGAGTATCAGCGACGTCTGGAAGAGCGCGATCAGGCAGTGGCCCAGCTGGAGCGCCAGGTGGCGATGCTGGAGACGTCGCGGGGCATTGATCGTGCCACCTATGCACAGGTCGAGGCCGATCTGGCCGAGCAGCAGGCACGCATCCAGGTACAACAGGAGGAGCTGGAGTTCTATCGCGGCATCGTCTCGCCGGAAGATGCAGCAGCCGGACTGCGGGTTCAGAGCGCGGAGGTCAGTTCGCTGGACCGTGAGGGCGGCTACCTGGTGAAGCTGGTGCTGGTGCAGACCATCGTGCATACCAACGAGGTGGCTGGCGTCATGGCTTTTCGCGTCGCCGGTTCCGTCGATGGGGAAGAGGTCGAGTACGCAATCCAGGATCTTGCGGCGGGCGTCGCGGCCGACGGACTGCCGTACGGATTTCGCTACTTTCAGGGGCTGGACGTCAGAATCCGCCTGCCTGGCGGGTTTGACGCGCAGCGACTGATCGTTGAGCTGTCGCCCGCCGAACCGCGTGCGGAACGCGTCACACATGAATTCCTGTGGTCCGATATCATCACATAGTTCGGCTTGCACAGTGTGGGCCGGTCTGGCCCCCGCCCGATGGCATGAGGTGGCGCGGGTTCACAGGGTTCAGAGGCCACGCAGGGAGTTCAGGAGCAGCATGTTCGGCAAGAGCAGACGCAGGCAGGCGGCCATCGGTACGCTGGTCGGGCCCGAGACCCGAGTCCATGGCGATATCGAGTTCCAGGGTGGATTCCACGTGGACGGCTACGTGAAGGGCAACGTCCAGTCCGTCAAGGATCCGCAGGCGATGCTCAGCATCAGTGATCGCGGGTGTGTCGAAGGTTCGGTATTCGTGCCCCATGTCGTGCTTAATGGCACCGTCAAGGGCGACGTGCATGCCACCGAGCGCGTGGAACTCGGCGCCAATGCCCGGGTCATTGGAAACGTGCAGTACAGATTGATCGAAATGGCCATCGGGGCTGAGGTCAACGGCAAGCTGATACACGATGCGGACCGGAGTGGCGAGGCGGCCGCAACGGACTCAGCCAGGGAATCGGGTGCTGCGGGCGAATCACGCACCGCAGCCGTTGCTGGAGATTCAAAGTGAGCGAGACAATGGAACATGTCGGTAGCGGTACGCAGGATGCACCGCTGAACTTTACTGATGCGGCAGCGCGCAAGGTCGGGCAGCTGATTGAACAGGAACGCAATCCGGCGCTGAAACTTCGTGTCTACATCCAGGGCGGAGGGTGCTCCGGCTTCCAGTACGGGTTTACCTTCGACGAGGAAATCCAGGACGGGGATACGGAGGTTGAGAACGGCGGCGTGACACTGCTGATCGATCCTCTGAGCGTTCAGTATCTGGCCGGTGCCGAGATCGACTATCGCGAGGATCTGTCCGGCGCGCAGTTCATCATCCGCAACCCCAACGCTTCCACCACCTGCGGTTGCGGGTCTTCCTTCACGGTTTGAACGCCGACGCCACCGGGCATCCTTCGCCAGGCGGCACAGCTGCGCAGGATGAGGCGGTTGCCGGCGCCAGCAGGGCACCGGTCCTCGCCGCGGTGGATCTTGGTTCCAACAGCTTTCACATGATCGTCGCCCGTGAGCAGGAAGGGCAGCTGATCGTGATTGACCGGCTGCGCGAAATGGTGCGCCTTGCCTCCGGCCTCGATCAATACGGTTATCTCGACAGTGGCAGCCAGGAGCGGGCGCTGGTCTGCCTGAAACGCTTCGGGCAGCGGATTCGTGATATGCAGGCGCATCAGGTGCGTGTCGTAGGTACGAACACCTTCCGTCGCGCGCGCAACGCCGAGTGGTTTCTGGCTGCGGCGGAGAATGCGCTGGGTCATCCGGTGGAGGTCGTGTCCGGCATCGAGGAAGCACGGCTGATCTACCTTGGCGTTTCCCATCATGTGGAACGCCACGATGGCGCCACACTGGTCATCGACATCGGCGGCGGCAGTACCGAACTCATCGTCGGTGAACACTTTGAGCCACGTCATCTGGAAAGCCTGTCGATTGGCGCCGTCGGCGTGAGCCAGCGCTATTTCGCGGGCGGCCGCATCAGTCGCAAGCGGTTCAACAAGGCGCGCATCGCCGTACGACTGGAGATGCAGCCCATAGCCGCCTACTTCAAGCGCGTCGGCTGGTCGAAAGCGGTGGGTTCATCCGGCACCGTGCGTGCGGCTGCACAGATCGCGCATGAACTCGGACTCGTGGATCAGGACGTGAGTACAGCTGCGCTGGAGACCATCATCAGTGAGATGGTTGCCGCACGTCACGTCGATGCGCTGAATCTGCCGGCGCTGGGCGCCGAGCGTGCACCGGTCTTTCCGGGTGGGCTTGCGATTCTGGTGGAGGTGATGAACAGCCTGGGCATTGCCGAGCTCCAGGTCAGCGACGGCGCGCTGCGTGAGGGCCTGTTGTACGACATGGTCGGACGTCTTCACGACGAGGACATGCGCGAGCGCACCGTCCGCGCCATGCAACGCCGGTATCACGTCGATGAGGAACAGGCGGCACGGGTCGAAGTCACCGTGACGCAGCTGTGGCGCAGTGTGGCGGCGGCCTGGGCGCTGGATGACCCTCGCTTCGGCCGCCTGCTGGCCTGGGCTTCGCGCCTGCATGAGGTGGGTCTGGACATCGCCCACTCCCGGTATCACCAGCATGGCGGCTACCTGCTGGCGAATGCCGACCTCCCGGGATTCGAAAAGCTCGAGCAGCAGCAGCTCGCGCTGCTGGTCGGATTTCACCGGCGCAAGCTGGACGGCATGTCGTTCGAGAAGCTGCGACCGGAGTGGCATGTTCCGATGTTCCGGATGATCGTGCTGCTGCGGCTGGCCGTGTTACTGAACCGGTCACGCAACGTCGCCGACGTACCGATACCGGAACTGGTGCCGGGTTCACAGCGGTTGCAGCTGGGTTTTCCGGATGCCTGGCTGGATGAGAATCCGCTCACCGAGGCCGACCTTGGCCGCGAGCGGCAGCTGCTTGCGGTGCGTGGCTTTGCGCTGGAAGTCGAGGCCGGCGATCAGGACGATTCAGCGAGCTGACGCAGCAGCATAAGCTGCGCGCTGCGAGGTTCCTCGTTGTCCTGTGGCTGCAACAGCGAATAACCGCCGTCGGAACGCAGCTCCCAGGCCTGTGTATTGTCAGCAAGGCAGGTGTCCAGATCCGCCAGCAGGCGCCGCTTCAGATCCGGGTTCAGGATCGGAAACATCAGCTCGATGCGCCGGAAGAAGTTCCGGTCCATCCAGTCGGCACTGGCGCAGAAGACTTCCTCGTGGCCGTTGTTGTGGAAGTAGTAGCAACGCGAGTGCTCGAGAAAACGGCCGATGATGGAGCGAACGCGGATGTTCTCCGATACGCCCGGCAGGCCCGGCCTCAGGCAGCATGTTCCGCGCACGATCAGATCCACGTAGACGCCTGCTGCGGAGGCTTCATACAGCGCTCTGATGACTTCCGGTTCGACGAGCGCGTTGATCTTGACGATGATGTGGCCGGTACCGCCGGCGCGCGCGTGCTCCATCTCGCGGCGAATCTTTGCGATCAGTCGATCATGCAGGTTGAATGGTGACTGCGACAGCAGCTGCAGCTCACGGGTCTTCATGAGGCTGGTCAGCTGCATGAATATCTGGTGCACGTCTTCGCCCAGCTGCTCATTGGCCGACAGCAGACCGTAGTCGCTGTAAGCACGTGCCGTTTTCGGATGGTAGTTGCCCGTGCCCAGGTGAACATAGCGACGCAGGCGGCCGTCCTCGCGGCGCACAACAAGAATCATCTTGCAGTGGGTCTTGTAACCGACCACGCCATACACCACGTGTGCACCGGCCTCCTGAAGCTTGCTGGCGAGTTCGATGTTGGCGGCTTCATCGAATCGTGCGCGCAGCTCGATCAGCACGGTGACTTCCTTGCCCGCCTTGGCCGCCGCTACGAGATTCTCGACCAGCGGTGAATCGGGTGTCGTGCGATAGAGCGTCTGCTTGATCGCGAGCACGTTCGGGTCGGTGGCCGCGCGATACACGAAATCCATGACCGGCGCGAACGACTCGTACGGGTGGTGCAGCAGGATGTCTTCCTTGGCGATGGCGTCGAATATGGGCATGTTCGCCAGCTGCCTGGGAAGGCCGGGCGTGAACGGCGGGTACTTCAGTTCATCGCGATTGACGAGGTCATAGACCGCCAGCAGCCGGTTCAGATTAACCGGGCCGGGTACCTGGTAGAGATCGGCGCGAGTCAGTCGGAAGTGCTTGAGCAGGTACTGAGCCAGCTCCTCGGGACAGTCGTGGGCCGTCTCGAGGCGTACCGCGGCACCATACCGGCTCTCGAACAGTTCGCCCTCCAGTGCCCGCATCAGGTCGTCCGTGTCTTCGTCGTCGATGTACAGGTCGCTGTTGCGGGTGACGCGAAACTGGTAGCAGCCGTCGATGTCGATGCCGGAGAACAGCTGGTCGACAAATGCGTGTATGACCGAAGACAGGAACACGAATGCGGTCTCGCCAGGCTGGACGAGACTCTCCGGCAGCTGTATCAGGCGTGGCAGCGACCTTGGCGCCTGCACCAGCGCGCGGTGGCAGGGGCGGCCGAAGGCGTCGCGGCCCTGCAGGCTGACGATGAAGTTCAGGCTCTTGTTCAGAATGCGGGGAATGGGCCGGGTCGGGTCCAGGGTGGTGGGACTGAGCACTGGCACGATGCTGCTTTCGAAGTGATCCTGCAGCCACTCGCGCTGTTGCCGGGTCCAGTCGTCGCGGCGGATCAGACTGATGGACTGTGCGCGCAGGGCCGGTATCAGATCGTCGTTGAGCAGCCTGTACTGTTCTTCCACCAGCGCGGCCGTCTTCTCCTGCACGATGCGCAGTACTTCGGCCGGTGGCAGATTGTCCTGTCCGCTGGGAGTGTTGCTGACCTCCAGCCTCTGCTTGAGGCCGGCCACGCGAATCTCGAAGAATTCGTCGAGGTTGGTCGAGGAGATGCAGAGAAACTTGAGCCGCTCCAGCAGCGGAATGCTTTCGTCTTTCGCCTGTTGCAGTACGCGCAGATTGAATTCCAGCTGCGACAGTTCGCGATTGATGTAGAACTCCGGCGCCTTCAGGTTCGACGCTTCGCCTGCACCGTTGTCGGCAGCTGATGGCGCTGAGGGTGCCGCCGCGATGGCAGCCGGGCTATGACGAAAACTTGTGACCATGGTCGGGGCAGTATACGCCGCCCAGTACGGCGGCCCTGCGTGCGCCCGTCACACTGGGCAGGTTGCCGGGATGGCCCAGCAGGCGCTGGCGTGCAAGCCAGGCGAATGCCGCGCCTTCCACCCAGTCCGGCGCGACCCCGTGGGCGTCCGAGCTTTCAACCGTGGCCGGCGCCAGCCTGCGGTCCAGTCTCGTCATCAGGTCGCTGTTGTGCGCGCCGCCGCCGCAGACCACGACCCCGTGGCAGTCGGAAGCGGCCGCGGCGATGGCCGCGGCGATCGACGCCGCGGTCAGTTCGGCCAGCGTGGCCTGAACATGTTGCGGTTCCGGGGTGGCAGGCAACGCGTCAAGGCTGCGCTGCAGCCAGCTGAGATTGAAGTACTCGGGCCCGGTCGACTTGGGCCATGGCCGGGAGAAGTAAGGATCCCGGAGCAGCAGGCCAAGCAGGCCTTCGTGCGCCGACCCGGTGCGCGCCCAGGCGCCGTCCACATCGAAGCGCTGACTGTTGTGGCGGGCATTCCATGCATCCAGCAGTGTATTGCCCGGGCCGGTGTCGAAACCGATCGCCGGCACGCCAGGGTATAGAGCGGTGATATTGCTGATGCCGCCAATGTTCACTACCACCCGGGTCCGGGTATCGCTGCGCAGCCACCATTGATGGAAAGCCGGCACCAGTGGCGCGCCCTGACCGCCGCAGGCGACATCCAGCCGTCGGAAGTCGGCCACGGTGGTGATGCCGGTGCGCGCCGCGACGATATTGGGGTCGGCGATCTGCCAGCTGAACGGTTCGTCGCCGTCGGGTGCGTGGTGCAGCGTCTGACCGTGATGGCCGATGGCCGCGACGTCGCTTGTGGCGCAGCCGGCCTTTTTCAGCAGGGCCAGCGCACAGTCGGCAAAGAACCGGCCCAGCGCCACATCCAGCCGTCCCAGTTCGATGACGGACTGCGGTCCGGGACCCAGGGCCCTGCGCAGCCGATCGGCGAGTTCGACAGGATAGGGCGTGGTGGCGGCATCGCGAATGACGCAGCGATGGTCATCGATGGCGGCCAGCACGGCGTCGACGCCGTCCATGCTGGTACCCGAGATCAGCCCGACGTAGAGACAGCCGGGCATCTGCGACACAGGTCACGCCGTGCGCCGCGATGGCCGGCGTAGGCGGGTTCAGGATCAGTCCAGCGATGCAAGGCGCGTGGCTCGCTGATACAGCTCCAGCTGGCGCCACAGCGGTGCCGTCTCGCTTTCGAATGCGGCCTTGTAGGCGGCGGGAATCGGGTCCGCATCGGGCAATGGTACTGTCGTGGGGTTGCGGTGCACGCCATTGACCCGGTATTCGTAGTGCAGGTGTGGGCCGGTGGCAAGGCCGGTCATGCCGACGTAGCCGATGATCTGCCCCTGCTGAACGCGGCTGCCCTGACGGAACTCGCCGAAGCGGGACATGTGCGCATACAGGGTCGTGATGCCGCCGCCATGTTCGATGACGATGGTGTTGCCGTAACCGCCCTGCACGCCGCGAAACTGGATGCGTCCATCGCCTGCGGCGCGAATAGGCGTGCCGGTCGGTGCGGCGTAGTCGACGCCGCGGTGGGCGCGAATCGTATTGAGCACCGGATGACGCCGGTTCGGATTGAAATTGGAGCTGATGCGTGTGAACTCCAGCGGCGCGCGCAGAAATGCGCGTCGCATGCTGCGGCCCTCGGGCGTGAAATAGTGCGCCCGGTCGTTCGGGTCGACGAACCGGGCGGCGCGGACCGAACGCCCGCGGTTGATGAACTCGGCGGCGAGAATCTGCCCGTCGCGCAGCTTTTCACCGTCGCGCCAGAGTTCTTCGTAGACCACCGTGAACTCGTCATCTGCACGCACGTCCAGATGGAAGTCGATGTCCCACTGGAAGATATTGGCCATGTTCATGATGACCGAATTGGAAACGCCGGCGGTGACGCCCGCACCGAACAGTGAACTGCGAATAACCCCGTGGGCACCAACGACGCGTACTTCCACATCCCTGTCGATGGTCTGCGCTGCGTAGCCGGATTCGCCACGCGTGATCGTAAGCAGGCGGATCTCGTCCAGCTCTCGCGAAAGGCTGAGCACGCGTCCATCTTCGTGCGTAATGCCGATGCGGTTGCCCGGCTGCAGGTTGCGCAGGTGACGGGATGCTTCGTCCAGATTCACCATGGCGTGCAGATCGGCGATGCTCAGTCCATTGCGACGAAACAGCTGGTCCAGCGTGTCGCCGCGATCCACGATCAGATTGAGTGCCGCGGCTGATGGCAGGTCCTGACCGGAGCCCGTGTAGTCCAGCGTGACCGGATAGCCGTTTTCCGGCAGCGCCAGGGGGATGGTTGTGAAGGCGCCGGCCTTGAATGCAGGTGTAGACACGGGCGGGGCAGACGCGGGTCCTTCACGGGTGGAATCGGTGCGCTGCGGCTCGTGATCCGTGCCGGCAGCGGCCACCTGGGCTTCTTCTGCAGCCGGCGGAGGCAACGCCTGCGCGACTGCCGAGTCGATGGGTGCGGTTGCAGCGGCCATCGACGATTCCTTTGACAGGGGATCGGATGGTGGCGGCGCGCCCGGGTCGCGGGCGGCGACGGCAATCAGATTGCCTTCCATGTCCGCCAGTTCTACGGCCTCGACGAGGCTGATCGTCCGGGTGTCTTCGGTAAGCTCGATACCGGCGACCACCACTTCGGACGACGCTCCTGACAGGTCCGAGCGCGGCGTGTCGGCTACCGGCGGCTGTGAATCCATCAGCGTCGCTTCGAAGGGCGCAAATGCCGCGGTGGACGTGCCTGGCACCGCATCTTCGGGCGCCATCGCGGATTCGTTGCGCTCGCTGAGCAGGAGCACGGCGACGCACAGCGGCACCGATAACCCGGCCGCGAACCATGACCAGCGACGATTGCGCGTGCGCCGCTGGCTCCACAGGCTGTCTTTGTAATCGTGGCGAACGCCACCTGAATACGGATTCACACAACATCCCACTGAATACCGCTGGGGTAATCTAACCGTTGCATTACTGGACGTCAAAACAGAATCTGGCAATGCGGCCGTCGCCGTGCGATTTCGTGCACCCCCTCACACTTCGTGCCGGCTTCGTGCCGGCTTCGTGCCGGCCCGGTTGATGCCTGCGCGGCGGTGCCGGTGAGCGGGCCCGCGGTAGCCGGTGGTGAACGGTTGATCTATGCTGCGCGCGGCTGCCTGTGCGGCCGTTGTGACCGGTGACAAGCAGGGGAACTGGCCGAAGTGACGGAAGTAGACGAACAACTGGCTGAGCTGGCTCGCGGGACGGAGGAAATCCTCGTCGCGGCCGAGCTCAGGGACAGGCTGGCCGCCGGCAGGCCGCTGCGGATCAAGGCCGGCTTCGATCCGACCGCGCCGGATCTGCACCTGGGGCATACCGTGCTGCTCAACAAGATGCGGCAGTTCCAGGACTTCGGCCACGAGGTGATTTTCCTGATCGGCGACTTTACCGGCATGATCGGTGACCCTTCGGGCAAGAACGCAACCCGGCCTCCGCTGACCCGGGATGAGGTGGAAGTCAACGCCAGGACCTATGCCGATCAGGTTTTCAGGATTCTGGATCCGCAGCGCACCCGGCTGGAGTTCAATTCCCGCTGGATGGGCGAAATGGATGCGGCCGGCCTGATCCAGCTGGCTGCCCGGCATACCGTCGCTCGCATGCTGGAGCGCGACGACTTTCGGCGACGCTATGCGGATGGCCGACCGATCTCCATTCACGAGTTCCTGTACCCGCTGGTGCAGGGTTACGACTCGGTCGCGCTGCGGGCCGACGTGGAGCTGGGCGGCACCGACCAGAAATTCAACCTCCTGGTTGGCAGGCAGTTGCAGCAGGCCTACGGCCAGACGCCACAGGTGGTGATGACCCTGCCGCTGCTGGAGGGGCTGGATGGCGTCAACAAGATGTCGAAATCGCTGGGCAACTACGTGGCCATCACGGACGCGCCGGACGAAATGTTCGGGCGGCTGATGAGCATTTCCGACGACCTGATGTGGCGCTACTTTGAGCTGCTGAGTTTCCGCTCCCTGGGCGATCTGGCCGCGCTCAGGCGCGAGGTGGAGCAGGGGCGCAACCCGCGCGACGTCAAGTTCGAACTGTGCGACGAGATCGTTGCGCGCTTCCATGACCAGGCCGCTGCGGAAACAGCCCGGGCGGGATTCATTGCCCGTCACCGCGACCGGAGTCTGCCGGACGATCTGCCGCTCGTCACGCTGGACGCCGCCGACGGGAGCATGGGCCTTGCCCAGTTGCTGAAGGCGGCGGGCCTGACCGCGAGCACGTCGGAGGCGTTTCGATTGATCGCGCAGGGCGGTGTGCGGATCGACGGCGAGAAGATCGAGGACCGGGGAGCGTCTGTCGACGCTGGCCGGGAAGTGATCGTGCAGGCCGGCAAACGCCGATTTGCGCGAGTTGTTCTGCGCCGGGCGTCAGGTGACTAGCTGGCGTCGTGAGGGCGGATGCCAGCAGACTGGCGTGAATCTCGGGGCTGAGAAACTATTTTCCGACAACGCTTGCGGTCGGTGAGGCAATGCGTATAATCC
>JBJHBP010000024.1:0-36833 GCA_050485545.1 Gammaproteobacteria bacterium | reverse complement strand
GTCTTTCTCCACGAAGGCCTAGGTTCGCTCGCGATGTGGCGCGATTTTCCGCAACGGATCGCCGATGCAACCGGTTGCGAGGCGGTCGTCTATTCGCGTGCCGGCTATGGTCGTTCCGATCCGGCGGACCTGCCGCGCACCGTTCGCTACATGCATGACGAAGGCCTCGAGGGGCTGCCCGCCCTGCTTGCCTCGCTGGCGATCGAGCGCCCGATCCTGCTTGGCCATTCGGATGGCGGTTCGATCGCGCTGATCTGCGCGGGCGGCACACGCACGCCTTTGACCGGACTCGTCCTGATGGCGCCCCACGTGATGGTCGAGGATCTTTCGGTCGCGAGCATCGCGCAAGCCGAGGTCGCCTGGCAGACGACCGACCTGCGCGAGCGTTTGGGCAAGTACCATGCGGACGTCGAATCCGCCTTTCGCGGCTGGAACGACATCTGGCTGCATCCGGACTTCCGTGCCTGGAACATCGAGGAGTATCTGCCGGGGATTCGCTGCCCGGTGCTCGCGATCCAGGGGGAAGACGACGAATACGGCACGATGGAGCAGATCGAGCGCATCGCCGCAGAGGTGGAGGATATCGACGTGCTCAGGCTCGCCGACTGCCGCCACTCCCCGCACAAGGATCAGCCCGAGGCGGTGATCGAGGCGGTCCGTACCTTTGTTTCCCGCCTCCTGGACGATTGATCATGGCATTCGAGCGCACCAAGATGATCCGCTTCCATCACTGCGATCCGGCGGGCATCGTGTTCTATCCGCAGTACCTGATCCTGTGCAACGAGATCGTCGAGGACTGGTTCGAGTACGGCCTCGGGGTGGGCTTCGGGCCGTTGCATACGGATCTCCGAAGGGGCGTGCCGATGCGCCGGCTCGAGGCGGAGTTCACTGCGCCGGCGCGCATCGGCGAGGAGCTGGCATTCACGCTGCGGGTACTTCAGGTCGGGCGCACGTCGCTGCAGATCGAGATCGTCGCACGCCAGGGCGAGGCGGTGTGCTTCACGACCCGACAGGTGCTCGTGTGGGCCGATCTGGACGGGCCGCGTGCGGTCGAAATCGATGCCGAATGGCGTGCGCGCTTCGACCGGTTCGCTGAGGAGGGTTCCGCTCCCGCGTAAACCGACCCGGCTACGACGCGAAGAACGCAGCCATTTTGTGAGATCATCGGACACCGCGATTCAGCCTCTACGACGCTTGCCATGACTATCGACCCGCCGGCCGATCCCTCTGCGCCGGAAACCCCGGTCCGCGACCAACCTGCGCTCGATCCACGAGGATTGCTGCAGAAGCTGCAGGAAATCTCGCCCACGTTCCGCGACTGCAAGCCTTTGGCGCTGCGCATCGACAAGGCCATCGGCGAGCGCCTCCCGGACGTCGATCGCAAGGTGATCCGTGCGGCGATGCGCATCCATACCGCCTCGACGCGCTATCTCAAGGCCATGGAAAAAGGCACGCACCGCTTCGACCTGGATGGCCACGAGGACGGCGAGGTGACCGAGGAGCATCGCGGCCATGCCGCGCAGACGCTCAAGGAGCGCTTCGCCGAGGTCGAACGCCGTCGCCGCGAGAAGCGCAAGGAAGAGCAGGCCAGGCAACGCGCCGAAGAGGCCGAGCGGCGCAAGTCCGAGAAGATGCAGCAACTCCTGTCGAAGTTCTCCCGCAACTGAGCGCCAGCCGGTCGCGGCTCAATCGAGCCGGGCCGCGAGGGTTCTTGCCGCACGCTCGGACAGGACCAGGATCAGTTTCAGGCTCGCACGGGTCGCCCCGACGAAGAACTTGCGCACGGTGAGCGGGTCGAGCGTCTCGAAGTCGATCTCGGTGAAGATCACGCACGGTGCGGCCTGCCCCTTGAAGCGATACACCGAGTCGATCAGGAAGTCGCCCTCGGAATAGACCGGATTGCCCAGCAGGTCGTATCGCCCGGTCGGTGCGCGCAGGCGGTGCTGCCCCAGCCGGTCGTAGGGCGTGAGCAGAGAATGTTCGCGCCCTCGCCAGGTGACCAGGGCGATGTGATCACGACGAAAACCCAGGCCGATCCCCCGCGTGATCGCGCGGGTCGTTCGCGCCACCATCTCGGCGCCGTCCTTCCAGGTCACGATCTCCACCTCCGAGCCGGTGACCGGGCTCCCGGTCACCAGCGGTGCGGGAAGCGGCAGCATGCGATTGAGCGCGTCGACGATGTCCGACGGACTGCGGTAGTTGCGCCCGCTCGTGATCCGCACCCATCCCGGCAAGGCGATCTCCGGGCGATCGTAGAGGTTCTGCATCGGATCCTCGAGCCACCAGGCGCGTCCGTCCGGGCACAGCAACCGCAGCAGGGCGTCGCGCCATTCCTCGCGGAAGTCCTGCCCTTCATCGACGATCAGCTCGTCGAAACGCCAGGCATCGCCGGCGTCCAGCACTGCGAAGGCCTGCTCCAGGCGAGCGAACGCATCGGGGCGGGAAAAGTCGGGCGCCTGTCCGTGCGCCCGCACGATGCGGTCGCAAAGCTGGTGATAGCTCGCGATCTCGGCGCCCGGCGGGGCGATCAGCGAAACGTGATCGGCCAGCGGCCGGTTGTAGCAGACGTACAGCGGGCGCCGGCCGGCCGCCACCGCGTCGCGCAGCACCGCCATCGCGAGCTGGGTCTTGCCGCTGCCGGCCGTCCCGGTCACGCGCAGCCGGAACGGCTCCATCTCGATGCGACGCGCCCATTCGGCCAACCCGCCCGCAAGCCGGGTGTAGAGCGCTTCGGCCTGGCCGACGATCGCATTCACCTCGGGCACCAGTTCCAGCGCATCGGCGAGGAAACGGTCGATGCGTTCGAGCACGATCGGGTCGGCCTCGCCTTCGCGCAGCAGGCTCTCGACGATTCGCGCGAGCTGGTCGCGCCGGGTGGCGTCCACGATCCGAGCCGGGTCGATGCCCGCCGAGCCGGGTTGCCGCACGGTGTAGTCGGGACAGTACAGCAGCACGTCGAGATGGGGCTTGTGCCCCCCGAGAAAGTCGATCAGGCGGCCGCGCAGATGGTCGGCCGCGCGCGCGATCTGCGCCGGAACGTTCTTGCGGTCCCGGGCGTAGCGCTTGACCAGCCCTTCGGGGGTTTCGTCCAGGAACCCGGACTTCTGCTCGATCAGCAGCAGCGCGCCACCCGGACCCACGACGACGAAGTCGATCTCGCCGAACAGGGCATGGTCGCGCTGCACGCGCGTCCAGTGCACGCCGTGATAGACGGTGTAGTCGTCGGGCAGCGCGTCGGCGAGCGTGGCGAGGGTTTCGAGTTCCCGCGCCAGCGCGCCGCTGGCCGGAATCCGGCGCCACCCGTCGGGATGAGTGCGGGCCATGGGCAGGGGGCAGGTCGTCGGCGTTGTCCGATGGTACCGCGCCTGCCGCCCTAGTGGTCAGCGTTCAGTCGGAACGGACCTCGATCCTGCGCCGCTGCGCGTGCTCTGCCTTCGGAAGCTCGATCCGCAGCACGCCGTTGTCGTAGGTGGCTTTCGCCCGCTCGGACTGGACCGCGACCGGCAACGGAATCGCCCGGTGGAAGCTGCCGTAGGCGCACTGTCGAACGCGATACTGCCCTTCCGTCTGTTCGTGCATGTAGCGCTTTTCGCCGCGCACGACGAGCACGTCGCTGCGTACCTCGATCTCGAAGTCCTTCTTGTCCATGCCGGGGACTTCGAGCCGCACGACAATCTTCTGGTCGTCTTCGAACACGTCCCCGGCCAGAAGTGCCCAGTTCGCCGAAGTAGTGACGGGTTCCCCCGTCGTCGGGGGTGCGGGGGACCTGTCCGACGGCGTGAAACGTGTCAGTGCGCCCGCGGCGCGATCACGCAGATGCCGCCAGCCTTCGGCGACGGAGTGCCAGGCCTCCTCGAGGCCGTGTCTGAGTCCTGAAAGTTTCTCCATCGATCGACCTCCATGAAGTTCGTTGCGGGGCCGCGCGTCGCGGCCCCGACCGGATCACCCGACCTGAACCTCGATGCGCCGCGGCTGCGCGTGCTCGTGCTTCGGAATCCGCAGCTGCAGCACGCCGTCGCGGAACTGCGCCTCGATCCGGGAGGTGTCCAGTTCCGTGCTCAGCGTGAAGGCCCGGCGGTAGCGCGAGCGCTGCACTTCGGCATACACGGCTTCCATCTTCTCGGGCGTCTCCGGGGCAATGTCCCCTTCGATCTGCAAGGTGTCTGCTTCGACCCGCAGTTCGAGCCGATCCTTCGAAACGCCCGGAAGGTCGGCCACCATCGTGATGCCTGCGGTGTCCTCGAACACGTCGACGCGCGGCATCAGCGTGGGGATGTCTGCGGAGCCTTCGGTCCGCGTGACCGCTTGCTTGTCGTTCATCGTCAAATCCTCCTGTCCGTTCCGTCTTACTGGATCTCGATGCGGCGCGGCAGCATCGATTCGCGCCGTCCGACGCTCACGTGCAGCACGCCGTCGCGATAGCGCGCGCTGACCTTGCCCGGGTCGATGTCGTCGGGCAGGCTCACGGTGCGCTTGAAGCGGCCCGAGAAGCGCTCGTTCGCATAGACGGAAACCTTCTCGTCGCCCTGCGGGCGCGTGGCGGGGCGTTCGCCCGAGATCGTCAGCACGCCCCGGTCGACCTGTACGTCGATCTTCGAGGCATCCACGCCCGGGGCGAAGGCGTAGATCTCGACCGCATCGGGGGTGCTGCCCACGTTGATGGCCGGGAACGCACCGCTCGCGACGGCGCGGATGCTGCCCGGTCGACCGACCGAGCCGAACGCCTGCTGCATCTCGCGCTGGAGCCGCTCGAGCTCCGCGAACAGGCTTCCGGGGGAATTCAGCAGTGATTCGTACATTGCAAACCTCCTTCAGCTCTGGATGGATGTCCGGACCCTGCGGGTCCGCCGGGCGGCTTCCGGGATCCACTGGAATCCGCCGTTCGAGTCGTATATGTTGTCAAGGTCCGTACACTTCAAGACCTCTTTCAAACTTCGCGTATCGACCCCATGTTCCAGACGGAATGAAGCGGATGGCATCCAGCTTCGACAGCGCAGCGGAGGATCGGATCGATGGAGTTCAGGGATTACTACCAGGCGCTCGGTGTCGAGCGCGGTGCGTCGGTCGACGAGATCAAGCGCGCCTATCGCAAGCTTGCGCGCAAGTACCACCCGGATGTCAGCAAGGAGCCGGGCGCCGAACAGAAGATGCAGGAGGTCAACGAGGCCTGGGCGGTGCTTTCCGATCCGGAGAAGCGGGCGGCCTACGACCGGCTTGGCCACGACTTCCGCGGGGGCCAGGACTTCCGCCCTCCGCCGGACTGGGATGCGGGCTTCGAGTTTTCGTCGGCAGGAAACCCGTTCGGAGCAGACGGGGGCGACTTCAGCGATTTCTTCGCCACCCTTTTTGGAGACCTGCGTCGCGGCCAGCGTGGAGCCCGTGCATCGTTCCACATGCGTGGCGAGGATCATCATGCCAAGGTGTTGATCGACCTCGAGGATGCGTTGCATGGCGCCACGCGCACGATCACGCTCCAGGTGCCGGCGATGGACGAGAACGGCCGGGTCAGCGTGCGTTCGCGTGCGCTGAACGTGAAGATCCCGCAGGGCGTGCGTGATGGCCAGCACATCCGCCTGGCCGGCCAGGGCATGTCCGGCTCGGGGGGAGGGCCGCCCGGCGACCTGTACCTGGAGATTCGCTTTCGGCCTCATTCGCGCTACCGCGTGGACGGGCGCGATATCTTCGAGACGGTGCCGGTCGCACCTTGGGAACTGGCGCTGGGTGCCACGATCAAGGTGACGACGCCGTCGGGGGCGGTTGAAGTCAAGATTCCACCCGGCTCGCAGACCGGACGAAGGTTGCGGCTCAAGGGGCGCGGGATCCCCGGCCATCCCCCCGGGGATCTCTATCTGGTGCTCGAGGTCGTGCTGCCTCCGGCTGCAGGCGCGCGGGCGCGGGAACTGTACGAGACCATGGCGCGCGAACTGGCCTTCGATCCGCGCCGCGGACATGGGAGCTGAGCGATGACGCGACAGGACGTGCTGACCGGCCTGCTGATCGAAGAGGCGGCGTTGACCCTCGAGGAGTTCGCCCGGGCCTGCCGGGCCGACTCCGCATGGGTGCTGGCCCGGCTGGAAGCCGGCGTATTGACCTGCACGATTTCGTCGCCGGCGAGGCGATTTTCCGATCGCGACCTGCAGCGGGCACGGCGCATCCTTGCGCTCGAACGCAGCTTCGACGCCGACCCGGAGCTTGCAGCAATGGTGGCCGACCTCATCGACGAAGTGCGGCGCCTGCGAGTCCGTTTGCGTTGCGCGGGGCTGGACGTGGATTGATCGTCGAGGGGAGCCGCCCGTGGCGACGACGTGTTTTCGGACCCGCGATCTTCTATCCTTCAAGAATGTGGCGGATCCTTGAATCGGCGGAGGTGACGAAATGACGGAAGCTTCGGATCGGATCGAACAGGAAGTGGAGGAAGCGGTCGCGGGCCGTGCGGCGGACGTTCGCGAGGACGTGCGGCGCATCACGCTCGAGGCCTTGTCGGACGGGCGCCTCGACACCGAAGCGCTCAGGCGGGTCATGCAGGCGGTGACCGACGGGGCACGCCGGGGCGCCGCGGCGCTCGGCGATGCGGGCGGGCGCAAGGCCCTGGCCGATGCGATGAAGGGCCTGGACCAGGCACTCGCCTCGGCGGCCGAGGCCACCGACCTTGCGGTACGCGAGGCAGTCTCGCGCGGCAGCGAATTCTCGCGGAAGGAACTGCATCGTGCGCTGGACGACCTGGCCGGACTCGAGACGATGTTCATCGATACGCTGCGCAATGCTGCGCGCGGTGCGAGCGGGCTCGCCGCCGAGACCTTCCACGACCTGGCCGAGCACGCGCGCAACAGCGGCACCCAGGTCGGCAGCCGGGTCAACGACTCGCTGGGCCGCCTGCGTGACGCGATCGGCGATCTGGCGCGCACGCAGTTCGAGGCCGGCGCGGAGACCCTGCGCAGCGGCGGCGCGCTGCTCGCCGGGATGGCTTCCGGATTCCTCGCGGGCATTGCCGAGCGGCTGCAGCCGGATCGTTCCGAGGATTCGGGGACCGGCACGCCGCCGTCGCGCGACTGATGCTCTGGCAGGCGGTCAAGGCCGCACGCGATCTCGGGCGCGTCCATGACATCGCCGCCGTCCTGATCCGCTACGGCTTCGGCGACCTCGTTCGCCGCGTCGGCATGGCCGGTGCGCTCGAACGCGCCGGACGCACGCTGCACTGGAAGGCGCCCACGGAGCTCGCCCAGCTCGAACCGGCTGCGCGGGTGTGTCGCGCGCTCGAGGAACTCGGGCCGACCTTCATCAAGCTCGGGCAGATGCTCGCCACCCGTGTCGACCTGTTCCCGCCGGAGTGGATCGCCCAGTTCGAGAAGCTGCAGGACGAGGTGCCGGCCGTCGATTGGGCGCAGATCCACGCCCAGCTCGTCGAGGACCTCGGCGAGCCGCCCGAATCGGTCTTTCCCGAACTCGAAACGGAACCGCTTGCCGCCGCCTCGCTCGCCCAGGTCTATCGTGCCCGGCTCGCCGACGGCTCCCCGGTCATCCTCAAGGTCCGCCGCCCCGGCATCCGGCCCGTCGTCGAAGCCGACCTGCGCCTGCTCGGGCGGCTGGCGGAGATCGTCGAATCGGAAGCCCCCGATCTTGGCCGCTACCGTCTGCGTGAGGTCGTCCGTCAGCTGACGCTGTCGCTGCGCCGGGAGATGGACTTCGCCGCCGAATGCCGCAGCGCCGAGCGCGTCGCCGCAAGTTTCGTCGGTTTCGACGAGATCGTGATCCCGCGCATCCATTGGCAATGGACCTGCGAGCGCCTCAACGTCCAGCAGCGCATCGATGGCATTCCGGGCCGGCGCCTGGGTGCGCTCGATGCCGCCGGTCTGGACCGGCGCGAACTGGCACGCCGCGGTGCCGAGGCCGTGCTCAGGATGATGCTCGAGGACGGCTTCTTCCATGCCGATCCGCATCCCGGCAACGTGTTCTACCTGCCCGGCAACCGCATCGCGTTCATCGACTTCGGCATGATCGGGCGCCTCTCCGAGGAGCGCCGCTACCAGGTCGCCTGTTTGCTCGACGGGCTGGTCAACCGCGACGCGGAAGCCGCCGCCGAGGTGCTGCTCGACTGGGGCGGCGGCCACGAAGCCGATGCGGCCGCGCTGCGCGGCGAGATCGACCTGTTCATCGACCAGTACCATGGCGTGCCGCTGAAGTCGCTGAACCTCGGGGCGATGCTCTCGGATCTGGTCGCGATCCTGCGCGAGCACGGCCTGTCGCTGCCCCCCGACCTGACGCTGCTGGTCAAGGCCTTCGTCACGCTCGAGGGGATGGGCCGGCAGCTCGATCCGGACTTCGACATGGCCGGGGCGACGCGACCCTTCCTGCAGCGTGTCGTCCTCGCACACCACTCGCCCGAGGCGCTGGCCCGGCGCGGCTGGCGCTCCGCGGTCAGCGCGGTCGAGCTCGTCACCGGCCTGCCGCAGGACCTGCGCCGCCTGCTGCGCGCGCTTCGCCGCGGCAACCTGCAGGTACAGGTCGACGTGGTGCCGCTCAAGCAGTTCGGAGACCAGATCGACCGGGCGTTCAGCCGCCTTACGCTGGGCATCGTCACCGCCGCGCTCATCGTCGGCTCGTCGATCGCGATGACGATGACGCACGATGCCTCCTCCGGCCCGCCCTTTCTTGCCGTGCTCGGCTTTGTCGCCGCAGTGATCGGCGGGATCGCCGTGCTGATCTCGATCTGGCGCGGGGGCAAGGGGCCGGGCTGAAGGAAATACCCCTGCCGCTCGCATCGGATGCCTCCCTTGGCGGATCCGACCGGAGTGCATCCGCCACAGTGCCTACGCCCCATCTTCCTAGTTATTCGTAACGAATCGGCAAACGCCGCAACGAGGCGTCGGACCTCGTGCCTAGTCCCCGCAGCCGAAGGGTTCCGCCTACAGGCCGATGGGCGGCCTGTCTTGCGCTCGGCATCATAGACCCGTCGATTCCGTTGCGTCTTCGGATGTGCGTAATCCCATCGAAGTTCAGGGGTCTTTCCGTCGTGTGGGAAGCCTCCGGCGGGCCGTTCCGCACTTCGCAACCGGGCCGGAGCCGGCCCTCTCCCGAGTCAGGCTGATGTCGATTCACCGCATCACGGGTCTGGTCGCGTTGATCCTGCTGTGCGCGACGATCCCCGTACGCGGCGCCGGGGTCGCACCGACCGAATCCGATCTTCACCGCGTGCTGCCGCAGGCCGAACGCTTCGGCGCGTTCGAGGGCGCTCCGCGTGCGGCGCCCGGCTATCGCAACGGACAACTCGTCGGCCACGTGTATTTCACCCACGACGTTCTGCGTATCCCCGCCTACTCGGGGCGTCCGATCAACACGCTCGTCGGACTCGATCCGGACGGGCGCATTGCCGGGCTGAAGATCGTCGAACACGAAGAGCCGATTCTCGCGGTCGGCATCACCGAAGACCGCCTGCATGCGTTCACGGACCAGTACCGCGGCAAGTCCGCGTTCGACCGCATCGTCATCGGCGCGAAACGCGACGGCCACCTCGCGATCGATGGCATCACCGGCGCGACGATCACGGTCATGGTGCAGAACGCGACCGTCATGCGCACGTCCCGCCAGGTTGCCGAAGCCCTCGGCCTGCACACGGCAGCGGTCGCGTCGCCGACGGCTGTCGCACGCACGGAAGCAGCTCCTGCGGACGTGACCCCTCTCGTGTCCGGGCAGGGACTGCAGCGACCGCCCACGGCCAGTGCACTGGCCGGGGCTGCACTGGGCCGCTGGCCGGCAGGCGAGGACGAACCGATCTGGGTCGCGGTGTGGAACGCACGCGTGTTCGAGATCGGCGTGCTGCTCGTCGGGCTGACGGCGCTGTCGTTGATCCTGCTGTTCCAGGACTGGCTCGCGCGCCATCCGGTCGCGCTCGTGCGTATCCGCAACGCCTTTCTCGCCTACACGCTGTTCTTCATCGGCTGGTGGGGGCTCGCGCAGTTGTCGGTCGTCAATGTGCTGACCTTCACGAATGCGGTCATGCAAGGCTTCCGCTGGGAGACCTTCCTGATCGATCCGATGCTGTTCATCCTGTGGAGCTTCGTCGCGGTCACGCTGCTGTTGTGGGGGCGTGGCGTCTATTGCGGCTGGCTGTGCCCGTTCGGCGCGCTGCAGGAGTTCATGCTGCAGCTCTCGCGCAAGCTGCGCCTGCCGCAGCTCGAGTTTCCGGACGCGGTGCACGAGCGCCTGCTCGCGCTCAAGTACGTCGTGCTCATCGTGCTGTTCGGACTGTCCTTGCAGTCGATGGCGCAGGCGGCCCTCTACGCCGAGATCGAGCCATTCAAGACCACCTTCTCGATGCGTCTGCAGCGCGAATGGCCATTCGTGGCCTGGGCGGCGGCACTGGTCGCGATCTCGCTGTTCAACCGCAAGTTCTTCTGCAAGTACCTCTGCCCGCTCGGCGCCGCCCTCGCGATCCCGGGCCGCTTCCGGCTGTTCGACTGGTGGCTGCGCCGACGCAGGGAGTGCGGCCGTCCGTGCCAGGTCTGCGCCCACCGTTGCTCGGTGCGCGCCGTGCGCCCGACCGGAGAGATCAATGCCAACGAATGCCATTACTGCCTGGACTGCCAGGTCGTCTATTACGACCACCGCACCTGCGTGCCGCTCATCGACCGGCGCGTGCGGCGCGAACGGCGGACCGGACAGCTTGCGGAGGAGGCATGACCCGAGGGTGCTTCGCAAGCCTTTCACTTTCCACGTTGTCACAAAGGGAGATGTTGCAATGACGAAGAAGAGCAAGACCTACGCAGCCGTGGTGTCGGCCCTGGCCGCGCTGTCGCTGGTGTCGGGCGCCGCCCTGGCCCAGTCCGCGCCGGTGCACCCGGCCACGCCGGAGGAGGATCTGCGCTACAAGGGCGCGCCCGTGCCGATCACGCCGGGCGACGTGCGCGAGACGGTCACCCCGGGGGCGCCCGCGCTGACGCCCGAGGAGTTCGAGCGTGCCAAGCAGGTGTATTTCGAACGCTGCGCCGGCTGCCACGGCGTGCTGCGCAAGGGGGCGACCGGCAAGCCGCTCACGCCCGACCTGACCCTGCCCAGGGGCACCGACTACCTGAAGGTGTTCATCAACTACGGCACGCCGCAGGGCATGCCGAACTGGGGCACTTCGGGCGAGCTGACCGAGCAGGACGTCGACATCATGGCGCGTTTCCTGCAGCATGAACCGCCCACGCCGCCGGAGTTCGGCCTGGCCGAGATGAAGGCCAACTGGACGGTCAAGGTGCCGCCGGAGAAGCGTCCGACCAAGCAGATGAACCAGCTCAACCTTGAGAACCTGTTCTCGGTGACGCTGCGCGATGCCGGTCAGATCGCGCTGATCGACGGCGACTCGAAGAAAATCGCGGCGATCATCGACACCGGCTACGCGGTGCACATCTCGCGCATGTCGGCCTCGGGCCGCTACCTGCTCGTCATCGGCCGCGACGCCAAGGTCGACATGATCGACCTGTGGATGGATCCGCCCGCCGTGGTCGCCGAGATCAAGACCGGCCTGGAGGCGCGCTCGGTCGAGACCTCCAAGTTCAAGGGCTACGAGGACAAGTACGCGATCGCCGGCACCTACTGGCCGCCGCAGTTCGTGATCATGGACGGCGACACGCTCGAGCCGCTCAAGATCGTCGGCACCCGCGGCATGACCGTCGGCACCCAGGAATACCACCCCGAGCCGCGTGTGGCCGCGATCGTCGCCAACCACCACAAGCCGGAGTTCGTCGTCAACGTCAAGGAAACCGGCAAGGTCGTGCTCGCCGACTACTCGGACCTCGACAACCTCAGGCTCACCGAGATCGCCGCGGCACGCTTCCTGCACGACGGCGGCTGGGAGGCTTCGGGCCGCTACCTGATGATGGCCGCCAACCAGGAAGACAAGATCGTCGTCATCGACACCAAGGAAGGCAAGCTCGAAGCCATCGTCGAGGTCGGCAAGATCCCGCATCCGGGTCGCGGCGCGAACTTCGTCCATCCCAAGCACGGGCCGGTGTGGTCGACCAGCCACCTTGGCGACGACACGATCAGCCTGATCGGCACCGATCCGGAGAAGCATCCGGACAATGCCTGGAAGGTCGTCGAGACGCTGACGGGCCAGGGCGGTGGTTCGCTGTTCATCAAGACGCACCCGAAATCGCGCAACCTGTGGGTCGACACCACGCTGCACCCGGATGCGGCGGTCAGCCAGAGCATCGCGGTGTTCGACATCGACAACCTCGACAAGGGCTACGAGGTCCTGCCGATCGGCGAGTGGGCCGACGTCGGCGAGGGCGCCAAGCGCGTCGTCCAGCCGGAGTACAACCAGGCCGGCGACGAGGTGTGGTTCTCGGTGTGGAGCGCGACCAACCACCAGTCCGCGATCGTCGTCGTCGACGACAAGACCCGCAAGCTCAAGGCCGTGATCAAGGACAAGGAACTGATCACGCCGACGGGCAAGTTCAACGTGTACAACACGCAGAAGGACATCTACTGAGCGGAATTCCGTGAAGGCAGGATGAGCCAGTGCGAAGGGGGCCGATCGGCCCCCTTCGTGCTTTCGGAGTGCAAAGTCCACAATGAGGGAAGGCTTGCGTCCGAACCGTAGGGTGTCAGGCATGGTTTGACCACGGCAATCGCCTACGCAAAAGCGTAGGGCGGCTTCGCGCAGCAAGCCGCCAATCGGCGCTGCGTCCCGCACATTGGTGGATTGCGCCTTTGGCGCGAATCCACCCTGCGCCCTGAGCCGCAGCCAGTGCAATTGCTGCGACCACCATGACGTCGATGTGTGCGATTGCCGTGATGGTTTGACGGTCATGTCCGAAGTGAATAAACTAGTCTTCTGACTAGTTTATTCAGGTGTGATCATGCATACATGGCCGGTCCAGGATGCGAAGGCGCGATTCAGCGAGTTCCTCGACGCCTGTCTGAACGAGGGGCCACAGCTGGTGACCCGGCGCGGCACCGAAGCGGCCGTTCTGGTCCCCGTAAGCGAATGGCGGCGGCTGCAGTCGGCCGCGCGTCCATCGCTCAAGCAGTTGCTGCTGTCCGATCAGGCGCGGACGGAAGCGATCGTTCCGCCGCGCGGGAAGGCGAAGCGTCGCCCGGTCGAGCCGTTTCAGTGACGGCGATGTACCTGCTCGATACCAACGTCGTTTCCGAATTGCGCAAGCCCAGGCCACACGGAGCGGTCGTGGCGTGGCTGCAATCGGTCGATGACGCCCATCTGTTTCTTTCCGCGGTCACGATTGGTGAGATCCAGGCCGGTATCGAACTGACCCGGGAGCAGGACGCGGCCAAGGCCGCGGAGCTTGAAGCGTGGCTCGAACTCGTCGCCGGGGCCTACAACGTCCTGCCGATGGATGCGGGGGCATTCCGCGGCTGGGCGAAGCTCATGCACCGCAAATCCGATACGCTCTACGAGGATGCGATGATCGCGGCGACGGCGAGAACGAACGGCTTGACCGTGGTGACCCGCAACGTTGCCGACTTTCGCGCACTGGGGGTCGAGGTCTTCGATCCGTTTTCGTAGCTTGCGATCGATGGCAGTCTGTCCTTCCTTCCGCATTGCAATCCGTACTGCAGCATCGCGTGAAGGCTTGCCCTCGCGATTGATTCGATTCGGCGACGACGAATGATCGCTGGTGCTGGTCGTCAGCGTGGGGAATCGCGATCGTTTTCGTGAGATCGTGACGGTCATCCGGTCTCGTTCCTCCGCTACACTTCATCAAGGTCGTCCAAGCATTGAGCGCGCATTGACGCACGGGCGCATCGTGTCGGTTCGGCCTGCCGGTTGTCGACAGAACAGGTACTGAAGTGCCGATGGTCCATTCCCCCCACGAACAGGTCGTGCCCGCCGATCTGCTTTCCCGACGATTCTTTCGCCGGGTTTTCGGGCTGTTCGTCGGTTTTGCGATCCTGCTTACGCTGGTGCTGATCGGCGAGACGCTGTGGCAGGAGCGCAAAGGCCTGCAGTCGGAACTGGCGATCTATCAGCGCACCTTCGAGAGACCTCTTGCGGCAGCCCTGTGGGCGATGGATCGGGATGCGCTCCAGTCGATCGTGGATGGCATCGTCGAGATTCCGGACATCGAGCGCGTCCAGATCTTCGAGCCCGACGGACAAGGCGAGATCCTCTACGCGGGGGCGTTTCCCGGAAACGAAAGTCCGGACCGGACCTGGGTGGCTCATCGTTTCGACATCGTCCATGACGAAGGCTTTGGCCGCGAGATCGTCGCGCAGGCCGAATTCCGTTCGTCGTACAGCCGGCTGATCGAGCGCACGCAGCGGCAGATTGTGCTGATCGTCGTGCTTGCCGCGATGAAGACGGCCGCATTGTGGTGGATCTTCCTGTTCGTCGGGCGCCGTCTGATCGGACGTCCGCTCACCGAGATCGCCGAGACGCTCGGGTCGGCCGGGTCGGTCGAGCGGCTGCAGCTGAGCCCGGAAACCGAAAAGGCGATTGCCGGAACCGAACTGCAGGTGGTCCGCCGGGCCTATGACGAACTGGCCGATCATGTGCATCGGGTGCAGGCCGAACTCATGCAGGCCAACGAAGCGCTCGAGGATCGGGTGAGAGCGCGCACGCTCGAACTGGAACGGGCCAACCGGCTGCTGGATGAACTGGCCCACACCGATCCGCTCACCGGTCTGGCCAACCGCCGCCAGTTCCTTGCTGCGGCTGCCGAGGCACTGGCCCGCGCACGGCGAGCCCAACGCCCGCTCGCACTGATCGTCTGCGACGTGGACCAGTTCAAGCAGGTCAACGACCGATACGGTCACGCCAGCGGCGATCGGGCGATCCTGCACGTCGCCGATTGCCTGCGACAGTCCGTGCGCGAGGGGGACATGGCGGCACGCTTGGGGGGAGACGAGTTTGCGATCCTGCTGCCGGATATCGACATGGAGCAGGCCAGGGTCGTCGCCGGCCGGCTGCATGAACTGGTGCGCAACTCGACCTTTGCGCTTTCCAACGACGCGCCGCATGGCGTGACCCTGAGCATTGGCATTGCGGCGTCCAAGCCGGGCGACACCCGCTTCGAGCAGATCATCCAGCGCGCGGACAGCCGGCTCTACCGGGCGAAGCAGACCGGGCGTGACCGGGTGATCAGCCGGGACGAGGTCGACGCCTGATCTGCCTGTGCGCAGTCCTTACCGGGATGGTTCGCAGCGGCTGTCCGACCAGGCGCCGCCGCCCATCAAACACTCGGCAATCCTCGCCTCCTGGTCCGGGGTGATCAGCGGCTGCGTGCCGACTGCCGTTCCGAATGCACTCCGGTGATGCGTCGCGTGCAGCGTCAGGATCGATTCCGGAATCCAGGCGCGATACGCCGCGGAAAAGTAGTCGTCGCGCTCCCTGGCGATGATGCGGTTGGCCTTTTCGATCACCTCGGCGCCGAAAGGCGAGGCCGAGCAGGCCAGGTTGTTGAGCGTGTAGGTGTGGTTGCCCTCGACCGGCAGGAATGCGTAGGTCGTGGCATACGCCTCGTGCCCGGCCAGATGGTGGGCGAGTTCATAGGGATAGAGCAGGGCGACGTCGGCCCGGTGCCGCTGCAGCAGGCCGAGCTTGGCCTCCACGGGGCGGTTCGAGGTCAGGGTGATCACGCCGCTGTGCTGCAAGGCCTCGCCGATGAGCTGGTCGAGGAAGGTCCCGTAGGAACGTCCGCTCTGCACGACGAGCGTCCCGCCCGCAGCCTCTACCAGCGCGTCCACGGCCAGGGAACCGTCCGGCCGGACGAAGGGCGCGAACTCGTCCTGCCGCGCTTCCAGGATCACCGCTCCGTTGGGAAACTGGACATGCAGCGGGTCCGCATAGTGCATGAACTGCTCGCGCTCGGGCGTACGCAGGAAGGCGGGGTTGCACACGTTCGGCTTGGTCCGGATGTCGCTCAGGATGCGTTGTACGTTGCCGATGCGCAGAACGTGCCGGTACTCCGGCAGGCCGGCGATGAGCCGCCAGCGGATCAGGTCCGTGTAGCCGCGCCCCTGCAGTTCGCCGGTGGCGATCTGGATGGGCGGCAGGTCGATCATGTACCACTCGATCGTCGCCGGCTCCCCGGCCCCGGCGGGCATGCCGAGCCCGAGCAGCAGACAGGCGAGAGCCCGTTGCAGGGCGCGGCGCCAGACGTGGTGCAGCCTTGCGCGGAGGAGTGGCCAGCGTGGCATGGTGCGCTTCCTGTTCAGATCGATGGGTCGAGGGATCGACCGCATGCAAGCATCGTACATGGTCGGTGCAGGGATTCGCTTCGCTCCGCGGCGACGGACTCGGGTGGGACGATACTCCGGATCACGCCGGGTGGGTCGTCACGATTTCCCGAACAGGTCGTCCAGCGGATTCGACGTCGGTCGCGACTGCGTCGCCGCCCGCCGAGCGGGGAACTCCTCCTCGATGTTGTCGCGGTAGTAGCTCCAGGCCGAGGCGGAGCCCGACAGGCGGCGCCAGGCCTCGTCGCCGACGCCGGTGTGATCGAGCAGGCGGCCGTCGTCGAGTTCGACCCGCAGGGTGCGCGTGCGGGCGTCGTAGCCGATCGCGCGCAGTTTTCCGGAGCTGATGCGTTTCATTTCCATGGGCGGCCTCCTTGCCTGCGTATTCTACGGAGGATTGCTACGGAGGATCGCGGTGTGGACAATGATCGGCATAGGGCGGCGGTGTCCGGCGCATCCACATTGGATTGTTTGGTGCACTGCCGTAGAATTGCCGGGTGACACGCCCGCGCTCCGGCGTGCATTCCATTCTCCCTGGCCAGTCCCATGTTCAGACGTTTCATTCCCGGTCCCGTCACCCTTGCGGTCGTCCTCGCATTGGGCCTGATCGGCTGGCTGGTGTCCGGGGCGGTCAATACGTTCTCGGAGACCGAGCCGGAGGTGCCCGTGCCGCCCGCAGCCCCGCCGATGCAGGTCGAGGCCCGCTGGATCGACGCGGAACGTCATTCGCCGCGCCTGACCCTGCAGGGTCAGGTCGAGCCGATGCAGCAGGTCGAACATGCCGCGCAAATCGCCGCGACCGTCGAGGCGCTGCCGGTGGCGGCCGGTGCGACGGTGCGCAAGGGCGATCCGCTGCTGCGGCTTTCGATGGATGCGCGTCCGGCGCAGGTCCAGCGTTTCGAGGCCGAGGTGCGGCAGCGCGAAAGCGAGCTGGCCGCGGTCGAGCGGCTGCGCGGAAGCGGGATGCAGACCGAGACCGAACGGCTGCGGCTGCAGGGCGAGCTGGCGCGCGCCCGGGCGGAGCTCGAGGCGGCACGGCTCGCCGTCGCGCACACGCGCCCGGTGGCGCCCTTCGACGCGGTGCTCGACCGGCGCATGGTCGAGGTGGGCGATTACGTGCAGCCCGGCACGCCGCTCGTGCGGCTGGTCGCGATCGATCGGCTCAAGGTCACCGCCCAGGTGCCGCAGCAGGAGGTGGTCCATCTCGCGCCGGGTCAGCACGTGGACGTCGATCTGCTCGACGGGCGCCGGCTGCCCGGCGCGCTGACCTTCATCGCCAGCGCGGCCGAACCGGGCACGCGCAGCTTCCGCATCGAGGCCGAACTGGACAACCCCGAGCGGCTGCGCATTGCCGGCGCGAGCGCGACCCTGCGGGTTCACCTTCCAGCGGTGATGGCCCACCGCGTCTCGCCCGCCTTGCTGATGCTCGATCGCGACGGCCGGCTCGGACTGCCGGTGGTCGACGAGGACGAACGCATGGCCGTCGCCCCCGTGCGCCTGCTCAGCGTGGACAACGAGGGCGCCTGGATCACCGGCGTGGGCGATCGCGTGCGCCTGATCGCCCGGGGCGCGGGTTTCGTCCAGCCGGGCGAGCGGATCGTCCCGGTGGACGCCGACTGACATGACGACGCCGATCCGCGCTGCGATCGACCGCAGCCGGGCGACGCTCACGGCGCTGCTGTGCCTGATCGTGGGCGGCCTCGCCGCCTACGTGACGATCCCGAAGGAGGCCAACCCGGACGTCACGATCCCGATCGTCTATGTCTCGATGGAGCTCGAAGGCATCAGCCCCGACGATGGCGAGCGGCTGCTCGTGCGTCCGATGGAGCAGGAACTGCGCGCGATCGAAGGGATCAAGAAGATGAGCTCGGTCGCCAGCGAGGGCCATGCCTCGGTGACGCTCGAGTTCGATGCCGGGTTCGACCCGGCGCGGGCGCTGCAGGACGTGCGCGAGAAGGTCGATACGGCCCGCACCAAGCTGCCCGCCGAGGCCGAGGAGCCGCGCGTGCACGAGATCAACGTGGCGCTGTTCCCGGTGCTCACGATCGGCCTGTCCGGGCCGTTCGCCGAGGCCGAGCTGGTGTATCTGGCGCGGCAGATCAAGCAGGCGATCGAGGGCGTGCCGGCGGTGCTCGAGGTCGATATCGGCGGCGACCGCGAGGACCTGCTGGAGATCATCGTCGCGCCCCAGGTGCTCGAGAGCTATGGGCTCGACTACGGCGTGCTCGCGTCGCTCGTCTCGCGCAACAACCGGCTGGTCGCCGCCGGCAGCCTGGACACCGGCGTGGGGCGGATGGCGATGAAGGTGCCCGGCGTGGTCGAGGACATCGAGGACGTGCTGGCGATGCCGGTCAAGATCGACGGCGACACAATCATCACCTTCGGCGACATCGCGACGCTGCGCCGCAGCTTCAAGGACCCGGAGGGGTTTGCCCGCATCAACGGGCAGCCGGCGGTCGCGCTCGAGGTGTCCAAGCGCGCCGGAGCGAACATCATCGAGACGATCGCGCAGGTCAAGGCGGTGGTCGAGCAGGCCCGGCGTCTGGCGCCGCCCGGGCTGCAGGTCGACTACATCATGGACCAGTCGCAGGAGATCGAGGACATCCTGCGCGACCTCCTCAACAACGTGCTGACCGCGGTCGTGCTGGTGCTGATCCTGATCGTCGCGACGATGGGCGTGCGCTCGGCGCTGCTGGTCGGGCTGACGATTCCCGGCGCGTTCCTCACCGGCATCCTGGCGATCTGGGCGATCGGCTACACGATGAACATCATCGTGCTGTTCTCGCTGATCCTGGTCGCCGGCATGCTCGTCGACGGCGCCATCGTGGTCAGCGAACTGGCCGACCGCAACCTCGCGACCGGGGCGACACCGCCCGATGCGTGGGCCGCGGCGGCGAACCGCATGTCCTGGCCGATCATCGCGTCGACCGCGACGACCCTGGCGGTGTTCGTGCCGCTGCTGTTCTGGCCCGGGGTGGTCGGCGAGTTCATGAAATATCTGCCGGCGACGGTGATCCTGTGCCTGCTCGCATCGCTGGCGATGGCCCTGATCTTCCTGCCGACCCTGGGCAGCGTCGTCGGCGGGCAGCGCAAGCCGAACGCCACCCCGGTCGGCGACAGCCGCATGTACCGCTGGCTGCTGACGCGGCTGCTCAGAAGACCGGGGCTGACCCTGCTGGGCATGCTTGCGTTGATCGCGCTGATCTACGCGGCCTACGCGCGCTTCAACCACGGCGTCGAGTTCTTCCCGTCGGTCGAGCCGGATTCGGCGCAGATCCAGGTGCGTGCGCGTGGCGACCTGTCGATCTTCGAGCGCGACGCGATCCTGCGCGCGGTCGAGTCCCGCCTGCTGGGGATGCCGGAGGTCAAGGCCCTGTACGCCCGCTCGTTCTCGTCTCCGGACGGGACCCGGAGTGGTCCGGACGTGATCGGGGTGCTGCAGTTCCAGCTCATCGAGTGGCACCAGCGGCGGCTGGCTTCGCGCATCCTGGAGTCGATGCGCGAACGCACCGCCGACCTGCCCGGCATCGTCCTCGAGGTGCGCGAACAGGAGCAGGGGCCGGGGGCGGGCAAGCCCGTGGAGCTGCAGATCGGGTCGGCCGATCCGCAACTCTCCAGCCAGGTCACCGACCGCTTGCGTGCGCGCATGCACGCGCTGGGCGGTTTCGTGGACATCGAGGACGATCGCAGCCTGCCCGGAATCGAGTGGCGGGTCCGCGTCGACCGCGAGGCCGCCGCGCGCTTCGGCACCGACGTGCTCAGCATCGGCAGCGCGATCCAGCTCGTCACGCATGGGCTGATGCTCGCGACCTACCGCCCGGAGGACGCCACCGACGAGGTCGATATCCGCGTGCGGCTGCCGGAAAGCTGGCGCTCGCTCGATCAGCTCGGACGGCTCACGCTCAACACCGCCCGCGGCCAGGTGCCGCTGGCCAACTTCGTGAGCCTGGAGCCCGGACCCAAGACCGGCACGGTACGCCGGATCGACGGCCAGCGCGCGATCACGCTGCAGGCCGATCTCCAGGAGGGTTTCCGCCTCGACGAGCGGCTGGGCGCGCTGGCGGCGGCGTTCGACGAGCTTCCGAACGGGGTGAGCGTAACGGTGGCCGGAGAGGACGCGGACCAGCGCGAAGCCGCCAGCTTCCTGACCACGGCGTTCCTCGTCGCGCTGCTGCTCGTCACGCTGATCCTGGTGACCCAGTTCAACAGCCTGTACCAGACCGCGCTGGTGATGTCGGCGATCGTGTTCTCCACCGCCGGCGTGCTGCTCGGACTGCTGGTCAACGGCCAGGCCTTCGGCATCGTCATGGTCGGGATGGGCGTCATCGCGCTCGCCGGCATCGTCGTGAACAACAACATCGTCCTCATCGACACCTACAACGTGCTGCGCAGCGAGGGCCTGTCGGCCTTCGACGCGGCACTCGAGACCGGCTGCGTGCGCCTGCGCCCGGTGCTGCTCACCGCCATCACCACGATCCTCGGCCTGATGCCGATGGTGCTGGGGGTGAACGTCAATCTGCTCGAACCCAGCCTGGGCATCGGGGCGCCTTCCACGCAATGGTGGACGCAACTCTCCAGCGCAATCGCCGGCGGGCTGGCCTTCGCCACCATCCTGACCCTGCTGCTCACGCCCTGCATGCTGGTGCTCGGCGCGCGGACGGGGGAGAAGTGGGCGGCCCTCCGGCCGACGCCACGGTCTTTTTCGTGATTTTCCCGCAATCGCATGCCTGATGAATCCACCCGGCGCGCCGCCCGCGGCCCGCTGATCGCCAACCTGTTGGCCCAGCTCGCGTTCGGCTTGCTGGCCATGACCATCTGCATCCCGTCGATGCAGGAATGGGGCGCGATCTTTGGCGCCGGCCAGCCCGAGGTGCAGCTCACCTTCAGCGGCTACCTGCTCGCGTACGGCGGCGTGCAGTTGCTCTATGGCCCACTGTCCGACCGCTACGGCCGCAAGATCGTGCTGATGTTCGGCCTCACCCTGGCCGGGCTTGGCTCGGTGCTGGCCGCGCTCGCCCCGGATCTGACCACGCTGACCGCCGCGCGCGTCCTCCAGGGGGCGGGCAGTGCCGCCGGCATGGTGGTCGGGCGCGCGCTGGTGCAGGACCACTTCCACGGCACCGAACGCGCACGGATCATGGCCTACGTCGGCATGGCGATGGGTCTGGTGCCACCGCTCGCGACCATCGTCGGCGGGCAGCTTCACGTGCTCATCGGCTGGCAGGCCAACTTCGTCGTCATCGCCGTGCTGGCGGCCGTCCTGCTGCTGGCCGCCTGGCGCGGCCTGCCCGATCCGCCCCATACGCGCGCGGCGGACGACCGGCGACACTGGCTCGGGACGCTGACCTCATCCTACGCCAGCCTCGCGCGCAAGCCCGTGTTCCTGCTGTACGTGGCGATTCTTTCGGCGACCTCGGCGACCTTCTATGCCTTCATGGCGGGCGCCCCGGTCGTGCTCGGCAGCTACGGGGTCGGCCCCGAGCGTATCGGCTACTACGTCATGTGCATCCCGCTCGCGTACATCGTCGGCAACTACCTGACCTCGCGCCTGGTGCATCGACAGGGCGAGCGCACGATGATGCGGGTCGGGCAGTTCTTCACGCTGGGCGGGCTTACGCTGATGCTGTCGCTCGGGGTGGCCGGCGTGAACACCGCGCTCGCGTTTGCGCTGCCACTGATGCTGCTCGGCATCGGCCACGGCATGCTCATGCCGCCCGCGCTGGCCGGCACGGTCAGCCTCGTCCCGGCCCTGGCCGGCTCCGCCGTGGCCTTCGCGGGCGTGATGCAGCAACTGATGGGCGCCGTCGCGGGCTATGCCGTCGGCCTCGTTCCACACGAGGGGGCGGTCAATCTCGGGATTCTGATGATGGGCCTAGCGCTGTGTGCGGCGGGTGCCCAGGCGGTGTTGCATCGGGGTGGGGCGCCGTCGCAGCCGTGAGGGGTGCGCGGATGCTCGACTTGTACGCGAGGAACTATTGGGCGGTGGTCCCATTGACCTCATCCGCCACCCGGAAGGACTTGCTCGTGTCGTGCACTACGCGGCGGCTTGCGCTTCAGTGGCGCCACCGATCCAGGCTTGTCGATCGTCAGCGCAGCTCGTACCACACACCGCGGCCTGCACCCCGTTGGTTCAGGTGGCCGCGTTCGACCAAGCTCCGAAAGTGCTGCTTGAGCGTGTTGCGGCTGGCGCCGGTGAGCTTGATGGCATCGCCGATCGTGACGCGTCCATGTTCGCGGACGAATTCGACGATCTGCAGGGACAACTCGGGCAGGGTGGCGAGGACCAGCCTTTCCCGCTCGACCTTCTTCTCCAGCCTGCGCACCTGCTCGGCCAGTGAGCGCAGGAAGAACGTCAGCCATGGCTGCCAGTTCGGAGCCTCGGCGCGGATCGTGCCTTGCGTCTGTCGCAGCGCCAGATAGTAGGCTTCCTTGTTCTGTTCAATCACGCTCTCCAGCGAACTGTAGGGCACATAGGCATAGCCGGCCTGAAACAGCAGCAACGTCGTCAATGCGCGGGAAAGTCGCCCGTTGCCGTCCTGGAAGGGGTGGATTTCCAGGAACACGACAACGAACACGGCGATGACCAGCAGCGGGTGCAGCCGGCGGGTCTCGCGCTCGGTCTGCACCCATGTGATGAGCTCGGCCATCAGGCGTGGCGTGTCGAACGGGGACGCCGTCTCGAACACGATGCCGATCTGGACGCCCTTTTCGTCGAAGGCGGCGACGCTGTTCGTGTTCGTCTTGTAATGGCCGCGATGCCGGACATCCTTCTCGCTGTATCGGAGCAGGATCTGGTGCAACTGCTTGATGTAGTTCTCGGTAAACGGGATGTCCTGCCAGGAGCCGAACACCACCTCCATCAGCTCGGCATAGCCGGCGACCTCCTGCTCGTCACGGCTTGCGAAGGACGTGATCTCCAGATTCGACAGCAGGCGCTCGACCTCCCGATCGGAAAGCTTGCTGCCCTCGATGCGGGTGGACGAACCGATGCTCTCGATGGTGGCAACGCGGCGCAGGGCTGACAGGCGCTCGGGGGCGAGCGTACCCAAGGCGCGCCAAGCACCCTTGAACTCGTCGATCCGGGCAATCAGGCTCAGGATCTCGGGGGTAATCTGGAGGGTGTCAACGGTCAGCATGCAGCCAATGCTACACCCAATTACACCCATTTCAGACGGAAATCCAATAAAACACCCCTTTGCACCCAATTCATGGCGCTCGATCTGGTGTTGGTAGTGCAGCGCCTTCCTCTTTCGTATCGTAGTCGGCACCAGGGATCCCGGCCGTCAAGTATCGGCCGGCGGCCCGTGCAGCACTCCATCCACGTAAACCCAGCGATCGCCGTCGAGCGCGAAGCGGCTCGTCTCGTGCAACCGATGGGCGCGCCCGCCGACCTTGTAGCGCGCGACGAACTCGACCGTCGCAGCGCCCGCGCCGGTCGTCTCGTGCCGCCGCACCTCCAGCCCCAGCCACCGCACCTTGCCTTCGGCATCCAGCTCCAGGCTCGCCGGCCGCGTCGTCGCGTGCCAGGTCGCGAGCAGATACGCTTCGTTGCCGAGCACATAGGCCGCGTACCGCGACCGCATCAGCGCTTCCGCGTCGGGCGCCGCTTCGCCCGCATGGTATCGGCCGCAACAGTCGGCCAGCGGGCGGCCGCTGCCGCAGGGGCAGTTTGCAGTGTCGGGGGAGGGTGGGCGCTTCTTCACGTGGGTAAGTCCTGGGATGGGGTGATTGCGAGACGATATATGAATCAATCCGGATCGGGGCAAGTGGGGTCACCGCACGGAGGTCGGTGCGAGGTCACTGCGTCGCGCTCGCCTGGCAATGCGTCATGAAGTGGCGCAGGCCGCCATCGACCGCGCTGACATCTGCCGGTTGTCGGGCGCAAGAAAACCGCGTCGCGTGCGGTTTGATCAAGTGGGCCAAGTGTGTATCGTACACACGTTAAGCGGCGGAGAATTGCTCCGACAATTGGAGCGGGACGGGTGGCAACTGGCCAACGTGCGCGGCTCGCATCACGTATTCCGGCATCCGGCAAAGCCAGGCCACATCAGCGTGCCGCATCCGCGCAAGGATCTCGGCAAGGGCCTCGCGCACAAGCTGATGAAGACGGCCGGACTGAAATGAGGAGAGGACGATGAAATATCCGATTGCGATCGAACCGGGTGACGCACAACACGCCTGGGGTGTGGCGGTGCCCGATCTGCCGGGGTGCTTCTCGGCAGCCGATAGCGGTATCGACGAGGCGATCGAGAATGCCAAGGAAGCAATCGCTGCATGGATCGAAGCGGTGATGGATGAGGGCGGCGATGTGCCGGCGCCGTCGTCCATCGAGGCCCACCGTGCCAATCCGGAATACGAAGGCTGGATCTGGGCCGTGGCGGAGGTCGACCCGGCGATTCTCGACGACAAGGTCGAACGGGTGAACATCACCTTGCCGCGTCGCGTGCTCGCCCGTCTCGACGCCAAGGCGCGCGCGGCGGGTGAGACGCGGTCGGGGTACATTGCCAAGCTGGCCATCGAGGCGAGGCCGCGAGCTTGAGTATTCCGAGGAGACGACTGCGTGTCGCAAACAGCCAAGCAAGCTCTTCACTACCGACAGACTCTGTGGCAGGGATATTCCGCCCGACACCGAGCCAGGCGTATGGCGGCTGTTCGGCCGGAGGGGTCGTTCACGTCCATCTCACTAAGCGACCGGTCCAGCTCTCACAACTGCCATTGGTCATCGTTTCCGTGGTCTTGATGAGGATGGGTGGCAACGCTCGTTATTCTCAAGCGATGAGCTGAAGCAAGCATTGGAGAGATGCGCGCGCTTGAGCGCTTGTACCCAACCACGTTCGAAATCATTGAACGCTTCAGTACCGGATTCGTATGGGTTCTTGTAATGCTTGTGATCCCGGAAGTGTCGTGCGCCTTCCGCGACGATGTCCTTGTTGCTCATCTCGATCTCCAACTTTGGCCTACTGTTAGCTTCTTGGACCGGGGCGACTGGTGGCTGGCGTTAGAATTCTCACGACATCCCGATAGTTCACGCCGAGATCATGAATACAACCACTCCAACCGCCACCTCTCGTGGCGCTGATCTGAGCGTCAGCGACGAGCTCAGTGTGGCAGCCGACCTTGGGGGAAACCACGGAAAAGGGGGTGATAACCCGTTTGCCGGAGAAAAGGAGCTCAAAGTGCTGGCCGACTGGTTGGAGCAAGAGCAGTCCGATGCTAAAGGTTGGCGCATCCTTAACGAGCTTACCCTGCGAAGTCTGGACCGAATCAACATGTCGGAAAGCGTCCGATGTTTCTCCACCGAGGATCTGTGCCAATGGGCAGGTGTTGATCCCACGAAAACCGACTGGAGGGATGTCAAGCTGTGGTGGAATGCGCGGCGCAAACGGATATGTCTCGCGATGCGTCATGCTGACCTCGATTTCGAACCAATCCTTTATCGCGATGAGGATAAAACGGGACGCGGCAACAGGGCTTTTAACTCATTGCGGATGATCCCCCTAAGTGGGGGCGCTGGAGGATCGCTACAGGAAACCGATACTCCAGACGACGATACGGCAACAGGCGCACTGGCATTTCCGGTAGTTGAGGAAGTGATTTATTGGCGGCCCAGCGACTTGCCGGTGAAGCTCTCCAATCTACTACTGAGAAGGTTGTTCAGTGCAGGCGAGATAGGCATCGGCTCATTACGGCACAACGTCCTGCGTTTCAACCTGTTGGGCTCGTCCCTATTCATGCTCATCTTCTCCATGGCTGCGGTGGGCATGATGGTTATTGAGAACCGTCCGATTGGGACCCGTGACCTTGGCCTTTTTCTTCTTGTGGGCATCGGCGGCCTGATGTGGTGGCAAAAGTGGCGGCCTGTTCTTCAAGCTCGTGAGGACCGCATCACCCCCTTGCCGGACGAATGGTTGCCGATCAAAGCGGCCCCGGCACAGCTCGAACGTAAACGCACAGACTCGGGCGAAGTCTTGCGGCTGGTGCGCTACGTGGCTACCTGCCCCGTGTGTGGAGGCGACATGCACTTGGCCAGTGGGGCTCCAGAATGGTCGCGGCGCACTGTTGGGCGATGTGCCGATGCGCCGCGTGAGCACGTGTTCAGCTTCGATCCTGTGAAGCTAATCGGGCATCGTCTGTAAGGGGGCAGCCGCCTGGAAAGCGGGCGATCCGGTGGGGCAAGGCGGGTGCTCGGCGAATCCCGCACCTAACCTAATGGGCTGATGCCGTGGCCATCCGTCGCTTGCCTGCTTGCCTGCCGTTCAGGCTTTGACTACCGGACTGAAGAAAGTTGGATTCTGGAACAGCTCGCAGCCGTTAGCTAGCTTTGGGAAGAGTTGTTCGTCCGTTATTCGATGGGGGAGAGCACCAAACCTCGGCCTAGACTCGGTACCAGTTCGACGTACAGCGATTTTCGCCCAACGATGACAGCGAGGGCAGCCCTCCTATCCCGACGCTTGGCCGACAGACGGTTCCACTCCGATCGATCGAAGCCAGACGGGTTGGGGTTGTCCTCCGGATGAGTGTGCCATTCGCCCAAATAGCGGATGGTTCCCTGGCTTGCAGTCCATCGAGCCCGCGCAATAGCCTCATGGCCGAATTGCAATCTCTCAAACAGGTAGCGAAACCGTTTGTCCCATGCCGTAGGAACCGTTGCCTGCTCAATGAGCATGTGAGTTCCATGGACCGAACCGAGTAGCAGCCCGCCAGATTCGCAGTCAGAATCACTGGCCTGAACATGCTGGCGAAAGGTCTCCAGCGTGGACTTTGAGAAATGCAGCAGCATTCTGTTGTCGTCGGCCGCCCAAGAACTCATGAACTGCATAAGGGGCATTCCCGATCCTGCAGCGGATCGCAATCGGGCGTAGCAAGCTGCTGGGCGCGGTCGATCAACCTGGTTCGTAACGCGGGGGTATAGACGCCGTTGACCCAATCAAGGGTCATCTCAGCGCCCAGGCTGGCAGCGTGCACCGAGACCGAAGCGGGGAATGGCACGTACAAGCCCTCGCATCCGTGCCCCGCCAGAATGGCAGGAAGAGGATCAATGGTAGAACGGAGCTCGCCTCTCCTGTTGCTGTGCCAAAGACATCGATAGCACGCACCAGACGCGTTCGTCCTCAGAAGCGTGCGGACAGCCGTTCCCGGCCCCTCAATCCAGACCGAAAGCATGGGCGTCGGAGGCGGATAGTGGCCGCACAGCCAATGCCCGAGGGATTCTTCCCCGGTGGCATCTATGAGCAGGTCCAGCTCTCCCAGTTGGGCATGCCTGACATCCACGGGCAGCGCGCGAATCTCGGCGCCTGGCGCCAAGCGCTTGAGTTCCTTCGCCATAGCCTCGGCCTTGTTCGACAGCAGGTCCGGGAATCCGAGGCGATGGCGCCCGATGTTTTGCGGGAGAAGGCAATCGAAATCCACCAACGTGAGTTTTCCGCCGCATGTCCCCGCCCCAGCCTTGACAAGCATGTCCGACAGATAGCCGCCAATCGTGCCGCATCCAACGACGGCGATGTTCTTCCCTGCAAGCGTCTTTGAGTTTGGCATGTTCCGCTGGGCAAGGTACCGATCGTCAATTCTGAGCACCGAAATGGGCATCACCTTCAACCCATAGCTCGAATCCCTGCGATCTATGAGCTTGCTCTTTTGGACAGGACTTTGGCGGTCGTAGAGAACCGCAAAGCCATAGGTCATCAGCGGAGACTCGATGACGATCAGAACTCCGTTGGCCTTCTTCCTCTCCCCCTCCTTGATACGCTCGTGAATCTTGCGCCGGCACCGGGGGTCAAGAGAGCTTTGCCACGCCAGGATATCCCCGACTGTTTCAGGAGGCCAATTGCTAGTCAGAGGGCGCGGTTGAGCACCAGTCTTTACCCGGTAAGTCAGCACCGTTCCATCGGTGACTTGGTAGCCGAGCGACTTCAGCTTCTCAGTTGTTCGATCTTCGTTGTCGGTGATGAACCACAAGAGGCACCCATTGGCCTGCGCGACTATGCAGTTCTGTCGCCCTAGATCCTCGCCTTGCATGTCCACGAAACAATGCCAGCCGTGCCAATAGGCGAAGAACTCTTCCGCGAGGTCTTCGATCATCTCCCCCTGCATGATCTGCCCGAACACGGCGGCCGCGCGTTGCAGGCACGCTAGCGACTGTCCGACAGGATCGTAGATGTCCAGAACGACGGTGCCCTTGGCGAGATAGCAAAGCCCGCCATCTGCGCCAAGATGAGGAACCGCTGCGGGCAGCTCAGGAGGGATTTCCAGCAGCCGGATGCGAGGCAAGTCGAAGAACGTGGGGTCGAGCTGGACTTCGCACGGACAACCCTTGTCCGCTTGGGGCGGGGTCAACCGGCCATGCAGCCTGAACCAGCCGTCATCCGTCTTGCCAACAAACTCGAAGCCTCGCTGCTTGAAGGCCTCGATCACGTCTGCGACCACTGCGGCGCTGCTCATCCAGCTTTCGTTCGTCCGATAAGTTCGCTAGGACCAGCAGTGGCGGGAGCTGCGGCAATGGTGGCGGCAACGGACACCACCTTGACCCGATCCGGCTCGTTCGGAAAGCGCGGGCCGAACTCGCCTCGCATCCAGATGCAGGCCTGTGAAGGACTGCCGGCGCCGGTTGCTCCGCGGAGCACCTTCTCAAACTCTTCGAATGCCTTGGCCGCATCTTCGACACCCGCTTGGCCAAGTCGCTCCGTGAGCGATTCGGACTCTTCCACGGGGTTGTTCACTCCCCCACGCAACCGGGCTGGCAGTGCCGCGACGACATCCAGCAGAGCGAGGTCGTCGCGCCTATTGCGTTTCTCAAAGAGCGGGGCCGCGGCTGCCATCAACAGGATCGAGGCAGGTCCTCCGCTGGACCACCTCCAATCGCGGAAGGCTTTCAGGTAACGAACCACACGCCGGAACTGCTCCCCCTTGGCTTCCACCTCGCCCAGGAACCATTCCTTCACGGGCCTCGGGTCGGAGGGCATCCAGTTGCATTCCCGATGGGCGAGGAGCACCTTCTCGCGAGGCAATGCCGTCCAAGCGTCCCGCTCCGCTTTGATCACAGCGTCCATCAGGGAGTCATACCCATAGCGCCTCATCGAGGCCTCCGCCAGATTGACAAACTCTTGATCGGGGATCGCGTACAGCGGGATGTCAATGTGGGCATACGCAGCAATGACGATGCGGATGCACGTCGGCTTGTCGGTGACAAGCTTCCACCGCTTTTCCTCGATCAGCGGCTTCAATGCTTCTTCCGCAGCGGCAAAGAACACCGTCGCCGCAGTGCTGGGACGCTTCGTCTGCGAGACGAAACTCATTGGCAGATAGCAGCCATCATCGACATCCGCCTGCTGAGGGTGTTGTGCCGGGGAGTTCAGCGTCTTGTATGCCCACGACCCTTGCGTGAAGAAGCGCGGCTGCGGCACGTCTTCAGTGTATCCACTTGCCCTAAGCACGCGGGGGATGCCTGTGCGCAGGCAGTCCCTGACGTCAGTGCGTGCGCTGGCGATCAAGGCGCGCCGCCCAGGCGTCAGATCCAGCTCGTCATGCATGCAGGATTCGTCATCGAGGGTGGTGAAGAAGAGCGGGCTCAGGTTCAGCATGCGGCCTCCGGAACATTCTTGTTGGGGCCGTGATAGAAGATGGGTGCGCCGGCCTGGTGCGCTCGAAACGGTTGGAAAAGAGGGTCGCCGAGCGCACGCTGCGCCGCGTGGTTGCCGCGATCCTTGAGCGTGTTCGTGGCGCCAATGGAAACCCTATCCAGCGCCTTCACGTCCTTGCTTTGATCCGGCGTCGCCTTGTCGTCGATCTGGAAGTAGTTGTTGCCCAACGCCTGCCGCAGCATGTAGTCCACCGACGACTCCTGGGCGGAGATCACGAGATCGAAGAGTCCCCCGCGCCACTTGCCGAATCCGCGGTCGAGGCTGGCGCCGCCGCGGACGGTCGCACCGATGGTCATCGTGCCGATGGCGAGGACCCGAACCAGCGCATCCTGCTTCGGCGCCAGGAACGTCTTGACTTCGTGCAATCCGAACAGGCCCGGGGCGTTGCCCACCAGCCCCCCATCCGCGAAGACACCGCGGTCGTTACGCGCCAGAGGAAAGTAGACCGGCGCGGCAGCAGTCGCCAACGCCACATCAACGACCTTCATGCGGTGATCCAGCTCAAAGGACGGATGGTGCGGTGTCTTGAAGAACTGCCCGCGTCCCGTCGAGTAGTTGACTGCCGGCACAAGAACACGATGCTTCAGTTCGCCTATCGTGGTCCCTTGGAAGCGCTCGGTCAGCACCTCTTTCAATCCCACTGAGTCATGCTTTGCCGCCAACCAGAATCCAAAAAGCTGCCGTGGAAGGCTGCGGCAACCAAAGATGCGGCTGCCCTGTTCTTCAAACAGTTCCTTGAGTTCGTGGGCCGGAATTTCGGCAGCCAGCCCCAAAGCCAGCATCCCCCCTGCCGATGTGCCGCAAATCAGATCAAAGTGCGAAGCGATCGGACGGCCCAGCGCGGTTTCGAGTTCGGCGAGAACCGTGGCGGTGTACAGGCCGCGATAACCGCCCCCTGACAGGGCGAGCACATGGTAAGTAGGGATGCCCGTCATGGCACTTCAGCCCTTCGGCGGGAAGGGGTCGTTGCCGTGGCTATCCTTGTCACGGATACGGCCATCCGGACGATGGATGACGAGTTCGGACTGCTGGTTGCGTGCAATATCCCTCGCTGCGTCAATGGCCTGTTGCTGCGTATCGTGCACGGAGGTTGCCCGCTGATTGCCGGCTCCCTTGACGGCCCAACCGGCGTGATGAGGAACAACATGCTGATTCTTGCCTGCCATGATGGCTCTCCTACATTGCAACTATCGAAGGCCCAGCCGCTCGACTGGGTTGTCAACGGCCGCCCGTTGTAGCACAATGCGTTGCTCACGCAGACAACAGGAAGGCCAAGCCAATCCAACCTAAAGCAAGCGTAAAACCTGCATCTGTTGTCTGACTGGACAACAATGTATCAGAACACGTGCGCCGGTGCAACATGCGTGCGGCGTGCGCCTTTGAACATCAACCGGATGTGGAGGGCAACAGAGGGCTTGGCCCTTCTTCCCGCAACCGCAAGGATCAGAACTCATGCCGCAAACAGGCCTAGGCGTCGTCCTCAAGACGCTACGCGAACGCAGAACCCTTTCCCTGCGTGAGATCGGCCAGCTATCGTCAGTTGATCATGCTTATGTCCACCGCCTCGAAACAGGCGAGAAGACAAACCCATCCCAAGACTTGGTTGAGAAGCTGTTGAAGGTTCTCAAGCCGGGAGAAAGAGATGCCGCACTCGTGATGTGGCTGGTTGACCACGCTGACGCTGACCCAAGCCTTGTTGAATTCGTGCTACAAGATCCCTCGATCAGCATCGACGTATTTTCGGCCGCGGCTGGCGTCAGGCATCGGGGAAATGCAAGGCCTGACCCCGCGACGCTTATCGCCCGAATCAAGAGGGCCTTCGACGACGACGAGGACGACTGAACATGGACGAGGCGGATGTCAGGCAGAGAGCGCGCGCATTTGTCGCTAGAGTCGATGTTTCGAACATCCGAGAAGACCTCTCCCCGTATGTGACCGCGGTTAGTGCCAAGGTCAAGAAGGATGAGCTTGGCGAGGGGGAGTCTGGCTATACCGTTACCAAGCCGAACGGGAAGCACATCATCACTGTGAATTCTCTGGAAACCGACGAGCGCCAGCGCTTCACTATCTGCCACGAAATAGCTCATATCGTGCTTGGCTTGGAATCAAGTCACGACGAGGTGCCGTCATGGTCCTATGCAAAGCGACATCCGAACGAGATCGCCTGCGACACGTTTGCGGCTGAGCTGCTGATGCCCTATCAGCAATGGCTCTCCGCTGTTCCCAAGGAAGAGCCCTCCCTGGAGCTCATCCAACACATGGCCAACTTGTTCGGCACATCATTCCCTGCAGCGGCGTCAAGGTTTGCCAGTCTTAGCGACATGCCGTGCGCATTCGTCACCATGGAGCGCGGTGCGGTGCGGTATGCCGCACGTTCAACGGCCTTGCGGCAAGCGGGGGCCTGGATACCTCCCAGGTCTGTCATTCCAGCAGGCTCCGTGGCTCACCGAATCCGCTCTACAGGGAATAGCGCTACTGAGACGGGGGAAGTTTCACAGGACGTCTGGTTTGACAACTGGGAAAAGGGTCTTGACCTCTGGGAACTTTCAAGACATTACCAACACACCGATACCACCATCTCCTTGCTATGGTTCGACAGCGACGATTTGCCGGAGATTGCGGTGACCCGCTTCGGCTCACGTGTCGAAGACGATGGAGGCCTGGCTGAACTGACGGGAGAACTGCCATGGCCGGGGCGAAGCAGGCGCCGCTAGAAGTGCATCGAGTGCACTCGGTTATTCGGCTGCTTACGCGGGCCGCGACGCAGTTGTCGGATGATTTCTCAGGCCTTGGTATCGTTTTCTACGATTCGCTCGCAGAGCTTCCGTTCCTCCCGCTGGACGTCTCCCGAGACGAGAATATCGACTTGCCGGTTTCTGGACTCGACTCTGTATGCGACTTGTTGCTTCGAACTGCTAGGACATCATCGCCATGGCACGACGGTTTTCATTTTGTGCACGCAAGCTCACTGAGCCTTACCCACCTTAGCCAGTTTGTCGCTCCGCCGCTACCTGACGACCGTGATAAATTGCCGCATGCGAGCGGGGCTCGTCATATGACTGCGCTTCTTGCGTCCCGAGTCAGTGGAATTGTAACCGTTGGCCTTCTGACGCAGGAACAAGTGGTGTCCATCTATGAATCCGGAGAACTTACTTTGCAGAAGTCTCTCAAATGCTACCCGTCAGCCTAACCTATGATGATTTACTGCGCCTGATCCGCGTCAGCGCAGGCGTTGCATTATTTGTGACAGCTGGGATATTGATTTTTCGATGGGGCGAGTTGCAGGTTGCCCCAATGAAGGTTCTCTCACAGACCGCTCTCACCGCAATCGGGGTCCCCCCCATTCTACTACTCCCGTTCGCCAGGTTGAACTGGACTCGGCCATGGCTTGCTTGGTTGTTGGGGCGCCGCATGGTCCACGGCTTATGGTGCGGCGAGTTGATTACCGACTTCAAATCTGGGGACGACTTCAAGTCGATGGACCCTATCCCTATAGCGTTTGTGATCAAGCAAACCTACTTCTTCCTAACAATACAGTCGTATACCGCAACGCAGCCCGCGCATTCAACGCTCGAGGCATTGGCCGTGGAGCCCAGAAGTGCGCGAGCCCAACTCCGGTATGTCTTTGAGATGCAGCGTCTTCACTTTGGTGAGGACAAGATCACCATTGGACACGGAGACCTCCGTCTAACCTCTGGTGATTCGCGGCTAGAGGGTCACTACTGGACGAATTCTCCAACCAGGGGGCAGATTTGGCTTGAATTGATCACGCGCGATTGTGCTGGCGTCGATTCGTTTGCCGATGCCCAGCGAATCATTTCTAGACATACAAAGCTCGTGGAGGCGACCTGAATTTCTGATTCAGTTTACTGTTACTCTGAAATATCAGATGGATCCCGACTACAAAACGAAGCGAGCTACACTTGCCCGACGCATGACGCCAAATCGGGCATGAAGGCCCAGCGCCCAGAATGAATCACTGAGCGGCCATCCACGCCGCGCGTCCTCAACGACCGCTTCGGCCGAAATGCGGATGTAGATTCGGCCGACGTCGAATGTGCGTACGCGGTAGCCGCGTTTGAGAAAGGCCTTACGGTGGCGGGTGGATCTGCAGCCGGCGCCGAGAATCAGGCCGCGGTCTGGCACGTGCGCAAGAAAGCGCTCGGGTAGCTCTACGTACGTCGCGCCGCGTGCGGGCAATGCGGGCTAGAATGACATGAACAGGTGCGTTGGACCTTGATCAACCTGTCCGTGAGGCACACCGCTCATGCCTGACCCTGTCCCGCAGAACCGACCTCTGCTCAGCCGTGCGAGCCGGGCGCTGACGATGACGATCCCGGCGGAAAACGAGCGCGGCGAGGTGATTCCGACCGACATTGCCGGCGAGTATCCGCTGACCGTGTATGTCGACAAGCGCGAGCTCGTCACGCTGATGACGCTCGGTGCGGCCCCCGAGGCGCTGACGATCGGCTGGCTGCGCAACCAGCGCCTCGTCGACAGTCTCGACCAGATCGCGTCGGTGCAGGTCGAATGGGACGTGGATGCGGTGGCGGTGACCACGCGCGGCGGGCTGAAGGACGTCGACGAGCGGCTGGGTTCGCGCACGGTGACGACCGGCTGCGGGCAGGGTACGGTGTTCGGCGACCTGATGGAGGAGATCGACGGCATCTCCCTGCCGGCCGACGTGGTGTTCACCGAGGCGAGCCTGTATGCGCTGATGGACGCGGTGCGCCGCCACGAGTCGATCTACAAGCAGGCGGGGGCGGTACATGGCTGTGCCTTGGCGTCCGGGACGGCGGACGACTGCGAGATCCTGATGTTCTTCGAGGACGTCGGGCGACACAATGCGGTCGACGCGATCGCCGGGCAGATGTGGCTGGACGGCCTGGAAGGCGGCGACAAGATCTTCTACACGACCGGGCGGCTCACCTCGGAGATGGTGATCAAGACCGCGCAGATGGGCATTCCGGTGCTGGTGTCGCGCTCGGGGCTGACGCAGATGGGCTGGGAGATCGCGCGGCGCATCGGCCTCACGATGATCGGCCGGGCCCAGGGCAAGCACTACCTGTTGTTTACGGGCCAGGAGCGATTCAGACGATGAGTGGTACGGGGAAGATCAGTGCGGTGATCCTGGCCGGCGGCCAGGGGCGGCGCATGGGCGGCGTGGACAAGGGGCTGGTGCCGCTGCAGGGCCGGCCGATGGTCGAATGGGTGCTCGAGCGCCTGCGCCCCCAGGTCGACGAGCTGCAGATCAACGCCAACCAGAACCTGGAGCGCTATCGGGCCTTCGGGGTGCCGGTCTTCTCGGATGACATCGGCGGCTTTGCCGGCCCGCTGGCCGGCCTGCATGCCGGGCTCGTGCGCGCCAGCCATCCGCTGGTCGTCACCGCCCCGTGCGATTCGCCGTTCCTGCCGGCGGACCTGGTCTCGCGACTGGCGGCCGCGCTCGAGGCCGAGGGGGCGGATCTGGCCGTGGCCCATACCTTCGATCAGGCCCACCCGGTATTCTGCCTGTGCCGGCGCGAGGTGCTGCCGCACCTGGAGGCCTTCCTGAATGCCGGCGGGCGCAAGATCGACCGCTGGTACGAGACGCTGAAGGTGGTCCGGGTGTCTTTCGACGATCAGGAAGCGGCCTTTCGCAACATCAACACCCGGGAGGAACTCGGCGAGTTCGATTCCGGTGGCGCCTCCGGCGACGGGCCCGGCGGCCAGGTGGCGAGCCGAACGCGCTGACCGGTGCGCCCGGCGGTTCAGGCCTTGCGCTCGTCCAGCAGGTCCCAGACCCGCAGTCCGCCGCCCTGCTGCCCCTGCCAGTCCGCGACGGCCTGCGACTGCCGGATGTGCCGGAACGACTCGTGAATGCCTTCGTCGTCGGCATGGCGTTCCAGCGTAAGCAGCGTGCCGGGCTCGTATTCGCACAGGCTGGCCGCGTATTCGGCCTCCTGCCGCGCGACGGGCAGCGCCGCCTCCAGCGAAGGGGCGCCGAAATCGCGTACGAGATATCGGGCCAGGGCCCGGATCGCGCCTTCGAACTCGTCCTCCGGGATCTCGGCGATGCGTACGACCGTGGTCCAGCCGAAACTTTCCAGGCCCAGGAAGCCCGTGCGGAACGCCTGCATGGGCTTGCCGCTCAGCGCCTCGGGGTCCTCGTCGGACAGCGTGAACACGAAGGTGCCGGGAACGGCCAGCTCGCCGATCCGTGCAGCCGGCGCATAGACGCGCTCATCGCTGTCGTCGAGGCGGGCGACGCGCGGGAATTTCATCGTACGCGTCAATGGCTGGGCTGGCCGGCCGCGCCCATGCCGCTTTCTTGGGCGGGTTCGGCTGCCACCGGCTGCGCTCCCCTGGCGATCTCCTCCTGGTACCACAGGTCGTGATGCTGCTTGGCCCAGTTGACGTCGACGCGTCCGGTGGTCATGCCTTCGAGCGCACCTTCGGTACCCAGCGTGCCGATGTAGGCGTGGCCCAGGAAGAAGCCGACCCACAGGATCGATGTGATCGCATGCACGCCCTGCGCGATCGCCATCGTCTCGCGCTCCTGGCCGAAGTTCGGGAAGTTCAGCACGAAGCCGCTGATGCTCACGGTCAGGCCGAACACGACCAGGCCGAGCCAGAACCACACCTTCTCGCCGCCGTTGAACTTGCCCGCCGACGGGTGGGCCTTGCCGACGATGCCGCCGCCCTGGCGGAACCACTGGACGTCCACGCGGTTCGGGATGTTGTGCCCGATCCACATCAGGATCATGACCAGCACGCCGACCGAGAAGGCCGGGCCGAGGTAGTTGTGCACGAGCTTGGCGATCTGCGCGTACGCGGCGAAGGCCTCGTGGCCGAGCACCGGGATCAGCACCGTGCGCCCGAACAGCAGGCTCAGTCCGGTGATCGCGAGCAGGACGAAGCTGATCGCGTTGAACCAGTGGACGAAGCGTTCGTGCGGTTTCCAGCGCACGATGGTCGTGCCCGAGCGCCCGTGCGCGAGCCGGTTGCGTCCGACGAGGGTGAAGAACAGCGCGATCA
>JBJHBP010000023.1:0-39394 GCA_050485545.1 Gammaproteobacteria bacterium | reverse complement strand
GGCTCAGCCGCGACGAGCTCGTCTCGATGGCCGAGGCGATGGAGAAGGTGACGACGTTCAGCCAGGCGAACACGATCGCCGCGCAGAACGTGCTGCTCACGTACACGCAGATCGGCCGCGAAACCTTTCCCCGCGCGACGGAGGCGGTGCTCGACTGGGCGACGGCGGTCGGCGTCGACGCGCGCACGGCGGCGGAGACTGTCGGCCGCGCGCTCGGCTATCCGAGCCGTGCGCTCGACGCGCTGTCTCGCCAGGGCTTCCGGTTCACCGAGCAGCAAACGGAGCAAATCCGGCTGTTCGAGGAAACCGGCCGCATGGCCGAGGCGCAGGCGATCATCCTGGAGGAACTCGAGGAATCGTACGGCGGATCGGCGCGCGCGGCACGCCAGGACTTCGGCGGCGCACTGGAGGGCCTTAAAAACGCCTTCGGAAATCTTCTTACCGGCAGCGGCGGGAATGTGCCCGAGGCGCGTGAGCAGATCGAAGCTCTGACCGACAAGCTGTCGGACCCGAACGTCATCGCGGCATTCGAAAACATCACAAACTTCATCCTGCGCATGGCCGGCGCCGCTGCGTCGGTGGCCACGAAGTTCATCGAGATCAGCCAGGGCCTGGGCATCTTCTTCGCCCGCGCGGCCACCGGTATCTCCGACTTCAACGACGAGATCGGCACGCTCGAGGACACGATCCGCCAGACCGAGTTTGCGTTGGAGCGCGCGCGTCAGGCAGAGCAGCAGGCGGGCGGCTGGACGGCGCGCCAGCGTGAGCGTGCGCGCGATCTCGCCAGGGAGGAGCGCGAAGAGATCGAGCAGCGCCTCGCCGTGCAGCGCCAGCTGCTGGAGCTCGCACGGCGCGGCCAGCGCACCGGCAGCGCCGGGACACTCGTGGGGGCCGGCACGACGACGGCGCCGGCTGCGGGCGGCACGGCTCCGGTCGTGACGATCGATCAGCGTGCCGCGTTGCGTGACCTTCAGGCTCAGCTGGAGGCGGCCGGCGTCCTGCTGCAGGACGAGCTGCGCCGCTTGCAGGGCCGTCTCGACCAGGACTTCGCCGAGAACCTGACGCGGTTCCGCGATTACTACAACCAACGCGCGGAGCTCGAGCGCCGTGCGCTTGATCAGCAGATCGAGGCGCAGCAGACCGCGCTGCGGTTGATGGACGAGGAGATCCGGATCGCACGCGAGCGCGACGGCGTGACCGAGGACTCCCAGCGCCAGCGCGCGCGCCTGGTCGCGGAGATCACCGTGCTCGAGCGCCAGCGCGCCGACGTCACCGTGCGTGCCGCGCGCGAGCAGGCCGAGGCCGAGCGCCGCCTGGCCGAGCAGCTCGATGAGGTGCGCACGCGCCTTAAGGCACTGCAGGGGGACGCCATCGGCGCGCAGACCGATCGCCTGGCGCGTGAGTTCAGCGACCTGATGCAGCGCCTGGCAACGGAGGGCGACGCCGAGGGCCAGGCACTGGTCGAGCGGCTGATCAATGTCGAGCTCGCCCGCACGCAGCTTGATCAGCTGGAGGCCGATTACCAGCGCACGCTGGCGGATCTTGAGCGCGCGGAACGACGCGTGCAGATCCAGGTGGACACGGGCCTGCTCAGTGAGCGCGAAGGCCGGCGGCGGATCATCGATCTGCACCGGGAGACCGCGGCGGAAGTGCAGCAGCTGATACCGCTGATGGAGGAGCTCGCCGAGGCGATCGGTGACCCCGCCACGGTAGAGCGGCTCAAGGATCTGCAGGTGCAGGTCGAGGAACTCGCGGCGAGCGCCAACACCGCGGCCCGCGAGATCAGAGACGCGGGCACCGACGCCTTCGCATCGTGGCTCGCCAACACGAGAAGCGCGGGCGATGCGTTCGATGGGTTCGTGCAGCGCCTGCGCCAGCGCGCCGCCGAGGCGCTGGCCGATCGCGGGATCCAGGCGCTGATCAACATGCTCGGCGGCGGTGCCGGTGCCGGTGGCGGTGGCGGCGCGGGTGGCGCGGCCGCGCAGGTGCTCGCGTCGATCTTTCACGGCGGCGGTGTCGCCGGCGGGAGTGCGCCGAGACGCGCGTTGCCCGCAGCAGCATTCATCGGCGCGCCGCGATTTCACTCGGGCGGCAAAGCGCTGGGGCTTTCGAGCGACGAGGTGCCGGCGATTCTCAAGCGCGGCGAACGCGTGCTGAACGTCGATGAGACACGGCAGTTCGATCGGCGCGGAGAGAGCATCACCGTCAACCAGACGGTGGTCACGCCGAGCCCGACCGCGTTTCGCCAGTCCGACAACCAGATCGCCGCTTCGACCGCGTCGGCCATGCTGCGCGCACGCGCGCGGAATCGGTGACGGCCTTGCAGGAGCACTTCGACATCGTGCTGGACCTTGGGTTCGACTATGGCGCCGACGGCGGTCATGGCTGGGACACGACCCTCGTCAGGCTGCCGAGCGGCTATACCTACACCAATCAGCGCCGCAGCGCCGCGCTCGGCGAGTGGCAGCTCGGCAACCGCAGACTCACGGTCGATGAGCTGGCGACGCTGCGCGGCTTCTTTCACGCGGTGCGGGGCAGGACGCACACGTTCCTGTACCGCGACTGGAATGACTATCGTGCCGTCCAGGAGCCGCTGCCGATCGACGGCTCGGCCGAGACGCAGCTGGTCAAGACGTATGGCCTTGCGATCAACCCGTGGGTGCGCGAGATCCACCGGCCTGACGCCGACACGGTCCTGATCGAGCTCGCGACGGGCGGCGGTGACTTCGTGGCGCTCGAGCCCGGCACCGACTACACCCTCGGCGTCGGCGGTGTCGTGACCTGGCTCATCACACCGCCCGAGGCGCTCGATCAGGTGCGCTGGACCGGCGAGTTCTTCGTCCGCGCGCGGTTCGATCGCGACCGGCTTGACGCGCAGTTCATCGCGGCAGATGGCGATGAGATCGGCAGCCGTGCGCTGTATGAGCTCGGCACACTCGGCGTGATGGAGGAGCCCGACTGATGCTCCATCTGCCGGCGCCATTCGCCCAGCATCTGGCATCGCGCACGCTCACGCTCGCGATCTGCTGGACCATCACGAAATCCAACGGCGAAGTGCTGCGCGGCACATCGCATGACGCGGACGTCACGATCACCTCCGGGCCGTACGCGGGCACCTATCCCAGGCAGCACGCGGTGCTGACGTCCGACATCGAGACGGGCGCCGATGGCGCGGTGCCGAACGCCGACGCGGACGGCTTCATCCACCTCGCCGATGCGCTGCTCGGCCCGGAGAACGGCTTCACGGTCGAGGACTTCGAGGGCGGCCTGCTCGATCAGGCGCCAGCGGCGCTGTTCCTGGTGAACTGGACGCGGCCGGACGATGGGCAGAAGGAGCTGCTGGTCGGCACGCTGGGTGAGCTCGGCCGCGACAGCGAGGGGCGGCTGCGCGCGGAAGCGCGCGGTGTCGAGCAGGCGCTGACGCAGCAGATCCTCGGGAGCTTCGCCGAGCGCTGCGACGTGAAGCGCTTCGGCGATCATCGCTGCAAGTTCGACGTCGCGTCGCGGGTGCGCACCGGAACGGTCGACGCCGTCGTGCATCGCCGGCACTTCACCGCGGAGCTCGCGGCAGGGCCTGCGCCCGTGACGAAGATGTACTACTTCGGCGGCGTGCTGCGGTGGACGTCAGGCGCCAATGCCGCGCGCGAGTCTATCGTGCTGATGCATAACGCGCTGACGCTCGACGCCGACGCCCAGGTGATCGAGGTCGGCCTGCAGGATGAGGCTGCCGCCGACATCGAGGCCGGGGACACGTTCGAGCTCGAGCCCGGCTGCGACCGCCTGCCGCACACCTGTCGGTTCGCGCACGACAACTTCCTGAACATCCGCGCATACGGGCTTTATGCGTCGGGTAAAGACCGTTTGATGGCCGGACCCCGCGGTGGCACCGATGCCCCGTACTCGGCGAGTCTGACGCTCGAGAAGTATCTCGACGCGATCGAGACGATGTTCGAGAACCTCGGCCCTTTCCCGGGGAGCTCGGAATGACCACCGTCGCCGAGCTCGTCGCCGAGGCGCGCAGCTGGGTCGGCGTGCCGTGGCATCACCAGGGCCGATCGCGCGCCGGCGTCGATTGCGTCGGGCTCATCGAATGCGTGCTCGCCGCGACCGCGGGCCTCCCGCCAGGCTACCGGACACCGCGCAACTACTCGCGCCTGTCGATCGATGACTCACTGATCGAGCATCTGGACCGCTGGTGCGATCGCGTCGAGTGCGCGCCTGGCGCCGTGCTGGTGTTCCGTTTCCGCGCCGGCCGCGCGCGGCATGTGGCGCTGCTCGCCGGCGAGACGATCATTCATGCGCTCACGACCGCCCGGCAGGTCGTCGAGCAGCGCTATGGCGAGCCCTGGGTACGGCAGACCATCGGCGCCTGGTCGCTGCCGGGCGTCGCCGGCCTCACGCGGGAGGGCGGCGCGTGAGCAACACCGAACAGGTGCTTGCGGCCGGCATCGGCGCGACGGTCGGGTTCTTCATCGGCGGCCCGGCCGGGGCGGTGATGGGGTTCAACATCGGGCTCACCGCCGGCACGCTGCTGTTCCCGCAGCCGCTGCCGGACGGTCCGCGCCTGGAAGACTTCGAGCAGCTGCAGGCCGATCCCGGCGCGCCGCTGCCCGTCTTCTACGGCACCGACGTGACGAACGGATTCCGGATGTATTTGGGTCCGGTGACCGAGATCGCGTCGACGGAGTCCGTCGGCAAGGGTGGCCCGGAGCAGACGACGTTCACGTACTTCCAGACGCTCGCGGTCGGGCTCGGCGAGGGGCCCATCAGCGGCGTCGCGTTCATCTATGAGAACGGCGAGCTGGTGTACGACGTGCGGCCGCAGCGCGACGACGAGGGCGACGACGCGTACCAGCAGCGGCTCGACATGTCCGCCGAGTACGCGCAGACCTTCGTGCTCTACCGCGGCACCGAACGCCAGATGCCGGACCCGACGCTCGAGCTCATCGAAGGCGCCGGCAACGTGCCGGGATTTCGCGGCCTCGCCTACATCGTCTGGCCGGACCGGGAGCTCAAGCCCGACCAGGCGAACCGACACCCCCAGTTCAAGATCGGCGTCGTCGGGCGGGGTGAGCTTGTGCTGACATCGAAGGCGTATCCGTACCTGTTTCAGGATGGAGCGGGCGGCGCAGGCGGTGAGACGACTCGAGGCAGCTACCAGCCCTTCTGGGATGACGATGCAGCGGGCGCGGGCGGGGAGATCGTGTCAGGCACGATGGATGTACCGATCGTGGACTATGAGGATTGGCCGCCCGACGCTGCCGCTGGCGCGGGTGGAGAGGTCGTCGCAGGCACGTTGCACGACCCGATACAGCTATACGCAGACTGGCCGCCAGATACGGCGGAAGGTGCGGGCGGAGAGATTGTCGGCGGAATCATGGTCGCGCCGATCGTGACATACGCCGATTGGCCGCCAGACGCCGCGATAGGCGTGGGCGGGGAGATCGTGAGCGGAACAATGACTACATGAGGGACTGATATGGACGCGCCGAGAGTTTGGGTTCCAAAGGTGAAGATTCTGGAAGCCGGAATCGCAGGCCCTGCCGCGCGTGCGGAGGGCTATTTCAGGGTTGAGGCTTGCAACAGATACGGGCACGTGAGGCGCGCCGCAGAGTGGAAGCAGCTTATAACTGATCTCGGGATGCCGTTCTTGTTCTGGTTCTCTAACAGCACGGCATCAGGAGGCGCCCACAGCCAATGCCGAGTAGGCAATGGGTCCCCGTCCTTCACGCCCGGCAGCACAGGACTCGATTCTCCGATAGGCAGCCACACGTTTGCGTCGCCGAGCGCCACAAACACAATAGATCTCGTCGGCACGAACGATTACAGAGAGACACACACAAAGGTCTGGGAGTTCCCGCTGGGCGGTATCGTGGGGAATCTTACTGAAGTGGGTCTGTTCACGGCCGCCAACAACACCAGCGGCGCATTTCTCGATCTGATCCGTGACGACATGGGGGCACCGACGAGCTTCCCAGTGACTGCGGATGATCAGCTGCGGGTCGCTCATACCCTATATCGGTATCCGTTTCTTGGGGTCAGTGACGGAGACTTCTCTATTGGCGGTAGCGCCGGTTCTGGGACGCATGACTTTGAATTGAACATGGCCTCGTTGGGTGATTCATTGGGAGCCGGCAGCACCTTCGCCGGAACATTCGGGCTCGGCAACAACAGTGCCCAGGGATGGCAGCTGCAAGGCTTTCGCGATGTATCAGCTATCGGCGCGAACACGGTGGCGCTGCCGACTGGCGCGGTATCGCTTGGAACCGTCGCCCCGAGTGGTCTGGGAACCGGCGACGACGATGGAACAACGTGGACGCGCACGAAGGAATTCGTGCTTGGTCTTACCGCCATGAATCACGCGAACGGGATATCGGGGTTCCGGTTCCGTGAAAACAATGGACGTGCCTACAAGCTCTACGTGGATCCGCCAATCCCCAAATTCGCCGGTTCTATCCAACGCATTTTGACGTTGGAGTTCTCGGTCGGGGTCACCAGAGCCTAGCGCGGGCCTGGCGAATGGCGCTCCCTGTCGATGGCGAGCTCACGACCACGTCCGTCCCGGCGCCGTTCCTGCCGCCGCGCGATCGTCCCAAGCATCCGCTCGTCGAGTACGAGATGGGCGGGGTGGCTCTCAACGACGGGTCCGCGGGCCTTGAAGTCAAGATATGGCGTTGCCGCGCGGCGGGCGGAACCTTCACGATCGACGCGCCGGACGTGCCCGCGGTTCAGTTTCTGTCCGTCGCTGGCGTTGTGGAGCAGATGAGCTTTGCGTTCGACCAGAACATGCAGCCCGCGATCGTCTATCAGCTGACCACGGGCGAGTGTGCGCTCTACTGGTTCGACCCGACGATTCCGGGATTCACGACACTCCACCTGCCGGAAGGCTCGTACTCGCCGCGTTGCTCCCTGGACGATCATCGTGACGTCGCGACGATCGGCGGGTGGTCCGACGTGATCCTGGCCTACATCCGTGGGGATGACCTGATCATCCGGCTGCAGCGTGACCGGTACGACACCGAGTACGTCGTCGCCAGCGAGATGTCGGATGCGGACATCGATCAGGTGGGGATGAACTCGCTGCTGCGCTTCCAGCTGCGCATCCTCGGCGGCCCGACCAACACCCCGGCCGCCATCTCGATCGAGCGCATTCTTCGCGACATATGCGGCCGCGTCGGCGTCGCGGCAGATGCGCGCGACCACGTGCTCAACGAGGTCGACGGCTACTCGCTCACCCGCGAGACCACCGCGAGGTCCGCGATCGCGCCGCTGCGCACTGTCGGGCTGTTCGACATCGTCGCCCGCGGGGGCACGCTCCGGTTCCCGGCCCGCGGCAGGGCACCCGTCGCGAGTATCGGAGTCGATCAGCTCGGCGCGCATCTGTCTGGCGAGCAGGCACCGCCCGGACTGGCCGTGACGAAACAGCAGGACGTCGAGCTGCCCCGCCAGATCCGGCTGCGCTACCGCTCAGTCTCCCGTGATTACGAGATCGGCGAGCAGGTCTCTCCGGTCCGGCATGGCACCGCCAGCGTGAACGATGTCGCCACCGATGTGCCGATCGCGCTGTCCGACGACAAGGCCACCCAGATCCCCGGCATCATGTTCCGCGAGGCTTGGGCGTCGCGCTGGCACTACCAGGTGGCGCTCGGCGTCAACTGGACGCAGCTCGAGCCCGGCGACGTGCTGCTGCTGCCGGACGAAGGCCGCCTCTACAGGGCGCGGATCACGCACATCCAGGACACGGCGCTGATTCTGCGCCGGATCAACGCGGTGCGCGATGATGACGGCGCCTACGTCTCCGCCGCGGTCGGCTCGATCGAGCTCAAGCCCGGCACGACCGTGATCATGCTCGGCGAGACCGCGCTGGTGTTTCTGGACCTGCCTGCCCTGCGGCTCGACCTCGACGACGACGCAGGCTTTTACATCGCCGCCTACCGGACCGGAGTCGGCGCTACCTGGCCGGGCGCCCGCGTCTGGAAATCAGTCGATCACGAGACCTATACAGTCGTGGAGGCGATCGCTACCCAGGCCACGATCGGCACCATCGTGTCCGCGCCGGTCGACGGCGATCCGTACACCTGGGACGACACGCGCGAGCTCATGGTCGACGTCGCGAACGGCACGCTGGAGAGCCGCACCGACCAGGCGGTGCTCGCCGGGGCGAACGCAGCCGCTGTCGGTGATGCCGGTCGCTGGCAGATCGTGCAGTGGGCGAACGCTGAGCTCGTCTCCCCTGGGCGCTACCGCCTGACCCGGTTGCTGTGGGGGCGTCGCGGAACCGAACACCTGATCGGGACGTCGATGCCGGATGATGCGTTCATTGCGCTGTCCGGGCTCGCACGGCATGTGCAGCCGGTGTCGGAGATCGGCGCGACCCGCCGATATCGCGGCGTAACGAATGGTGCGCTGTTTGACACGGGCGCCGATCAGGACTTCGCGGGAGACGGCGGATCGCTCCTGCCTTTCAGTCCAGTGTACGCACAGGGAGAACGGGATGGCAGCGGCAATCTCACCATCACCTGGATGCGCCGCGACCGGCTGAGCGAGACGCTCCGGGACGGTGTAGCGGTACCGATGTCCGAGGACAGCGAGGCGTACGAGGTTGACGTCCTCGACGGCATGTCGGTCGTGCGCACCATCGCCGGTCTGAGCTCGCCAGAGGCGGCGTACAGCGCGGCCGATCAGACCACGGACTTCGGCTCGCCGCAGCCGAGCATCACGGTTCGCATCTATCAACTGAGCGCCCAGGTCGGGCGCGGAACTCAACTGGAGGTGACGGTATGAACCCGCAACTGGGATTCCCGGAGCTTGTGGCGGCACAGAGCCAGCCCGAAGTCGTCGTCAACGCAGCGGATCGATCAATGACGCGGGCGCTCGGCGGAGAGATCACGATCGACATCGACGTCGACGACGACTATGTCCTGCAGGCATCGGACCCGCCAGACCCCGAGGACGAATGGCCCTACAGCACGATCCGAGTGACGGACGCCGGCCCCGTTCTGACTGGCCCAGTGGACGTGGTCTACCCTGATGTCGATGCGCTCTATGGCGGTCCCTCGCGCCTCATGTTCGTGTTCATGAACGAGACTGGAGAGACGCTCACAGTGAAGCGCTCGGGGCAGTCAGGCGTCTCTGTCGCCCAGGGCGACGCGGCGTTGTTGTGGCACGACGGCGTGGACGTCCGGGCGCTGATCAATCCGTTGCCGTAAGGAGGTGCTCTGTGAACGCATGGCTTTGGCTGCTGGTCAGCTCGGTAGCGCTCTGGATCGCGCTGGTGAATGCATTCGCTGCCGTGATGCACGCGAAGGCGATCGTCGGCCGCGGCGAGCGGCTCCACTGGAGTTTCAAGGGTCCGCTGCTGTGCGCGGCTGCGGTGGGGTACATCATCGATTGCGCGTGGAACTGGACATTCGGCTGTGCGATCTTCCGGGAGCGTCCGCGACGCATGACCTTTACGGCCCGCTGCGCACACCACAAGCGGGGTTCAGGCTGGCGTCGTGAGCGGGCGCTCTGGTGGTGTCGGGAATTGAGCAAGTTCGATCCTGGGCACTGCTGAGCGCGTCCCGCCGCCCGCGCCACTCGCTCTTTCAATGGCTTACGACTGTTCTGGGACACCGCCCCACTTTTCGGATTAAATCGCGTTCTAAGGCGTGTTTACGGCCAGTTATCCACAGTTTCGCGGAACCCCAAGTTCTGGCAGAAAGTGCCCGAGCAACTGGCAGCTTACACTGATTTGGTAGCACGACCATGTCGCCAGGGCTTATACCCCCTCCCGCGCGCCGTGACCATGACCTCGACACCACTTCGTCGTTTATGCGTAAAGACTACACACGCCCCGCTCGCGCAGTGAGGCCGCCCCTAGGGTTGAAAGTTCGGTGACGCTTTTTTCAATGCGACGCGGACTGGTGTCTCGCATATACGGAGCTTGGCGAGGTAACTACGAGAGTACTTTCACCGCAAAGGCCTGCCAGTAGCTTCGAAGTGAGATTGGACAGTCAGGAGCTACTGCTTCAGCTGCGTCAGAGAGCGCAAATCACTCGAAGTCAGCACCCCACGTTGAATGATCCACGTGTCATCGTATTCATGAAAAGTCGTACTTTAAAGTTCGAACTGAGTGGCTCACGGACGGACCAAAAACTTAAGCGAATGCCGCCTAAACTGTGCAAATCGGTCAGAACGAGTTGACCGCCGCCGCCGCAATCGCAAGGTTATACACGATCTGCGTCACACTGCCCCACAACGTCAGTGGCCTGATCCGATCCACCTGAATCGGCGCAACAACCGTATCACCCGGCCGAATCTCCCCACCGCCACGCCGCTGGAACCAACGCGACCCGGACTCAGTCACCACCTCGCCATTCGCGCGCACCACATACACACGCCGAGCATCAGCACGCGCCGTCAACCCACCACTCGACGCAAGGTAATCCGCGCGTGTCAAGCTACCGTCAAACACGTGTGACGTCGGCGACTGCACCTCGCCAATTACCGTCACCACCTGACTGCGCTCCGGCACAAGCAGCTGATCACCGTCTTTCAACAGAATGTCCGCCTCATGACGCCCGTTCATAATGTCGCTCAGACGAATCACTAGTCTGCCCGTCGCTTCCGCGTCACGAAGCTGCTCCACGAGCGATTGGCCAACCGTCAAAGCTTCCGCAGCTCCAGCATCCGACAGCGACAACGCCGCAAGATCGGCCTGCACGCGTCGCGCCAGCGTCTGAATCTGCTCGCGTTCCCGCTCCTGGAGTTCGCGCCGAATGAAAATACTGCCCTCCGGAAACGCGAGATCCGTCAGGCCGCCGGCACGCTCGATCACCTGCGACAGCGTTTCGCCATGGCGTATCGTGTACTCACCGGGGAACATCAATTCACCCCGTAGCTGCACGGAATGCTGCTCCCGCCACCGCGGCACTTCTTTTATAGCCAGGAAGTCATAAGGCGCGAGCGTCAGGTCCGCACCCTGGTTGCCGGCCAGTACGGCCGCAAGATCCACCGTGAGCACACCCGTCTCGCGATACTCACCGTTGACGACCGCATATCGCGTCAGTTCCGCCTCGGTTGCATACGCGGACGGCGTCATGCCGCCACCGGCACGCAGCAGGTCGCTCACGCGCATCCCGGCATTCAGCGGGTAGTCGCCGGGTGCCCTCACCTGTCCACCAACACGCACAACGGGCACGGCCTGGTTTGCCGGCAACTGGGCGCGGATCTGGGTGATGATCGGCGCCACGATGTGCCGGCGCCCGGTCTCAAGATTGAAGACATACACGGTATCGCGCGGCTGCAGCAGCACATTGCCTGCACTGCCGGGCTGCACCCACGCTGCGGCGAGGTCCGCCGACAGGGTTTCCACAGAGACATTCGGCTGAGGCTCGCGGCGGATCAGCACGTAATTCACGTCCGACATCGGTTTCAGCATTTCCGGTGACGGCAGCAGGTCGCGCAGTCGCATGCCGGGGAACCACTGAAAAATGCCTGGCTGGTTCACATTGCCTTCAAGGCGGACCGCATCCTCGAGCAGATCCAGATTCGCCAGCGCACGCAGCACGTCACCGTCCTGAACAGCCACGGCTGCGCCGCCAGCTACGTTGAGGTCGATGTCCTGCACCGTCGTGCCACGGCCGGGCACGATGCGCTCGAGCTTCAGCGTGCCGCGGTTGGCGTTCGGCATCAGGCCTCCGGCCAGCGAGACGATTTCGGCAACCGTACGCTCGTTACGCAGTTCGTAGATCGCGGGTCGCCGCACCTCACCATCGACCGCGATGGTTTGACCAACAGGCGGCACGAAAATGGCGTCCCCCGGCTGCAGGCGCACGTCATTGCGGGTATCACCGCGCAGCAGCAGTTCGTAAAGGTCCAGCGTGCTGATCACTTCACCGTCGCGCATCAGCCGCACATTGCGCAGCGAACCGATCCTGCGTACACCACCACTCGTGAGCAGCGCATTGGTTATCGTTGCGAGACTGCTCACCGAGTACGATCCCGGTCGCTCAACCTCGCCAAGCACGAACACGCGAATCGATCGCAGTTCACCCAGCGTAATGCTGGCACGCACGCCAATCATTTGTTCGGTGACACGCTCGGTCAGCACATTACGGACTTCCGTGAACGTGAGACCGCTGACATTCACCGGACCGATCTGCGGAAAGTTCACCGTGCCATCGCGGCTGACGGTCAGGAAGTACTCGATGTTCTGGTTGCCGAACAGCTGAACGTTGATGGTATCGCCGGGCCCTACCACATAATTGACGGGGGCCGGAATGTCCGTCTCCGGGGCGAAAGTCGACGGCGTGCCGCGAAAGATCTCGTAGCCGAAGGGTTCCAGCGCATCGATACCCATGGGTTCGAGCGGCAGCGGGGTGACAAGGATATCGAAGATTCTCAGCGAGGCTTCCGCCTCCAATCGAACCATGGTTTCGACCACATTGAGGCCGTTCAGGCCAATGGTCGGCACGCCGGGCAGATACAGCTGGCCGCTGCTGTCAAGCCGATACGGATTGCCATCCAGCAATCGTTCGCGAAATTCGCGCAGCCGCCGTCGCTCATCGTCACTGCGATCCGTCAGCGCGTCTTCGCGGAACTCGAAGTCAGCGACCAGGGTGTCACCTGCACGGAACCTGTCGCGGCGGCGATCCCGCTCTGCTCGCTCATCCCTCGTATCCACCGCGGTCGACGGATCCATGTCGAGTTCCGGCTCAGTCAACTGACCGCCTGGCCGCTGTTCTCCCTGCAGCAACTGCATGAACGTTTCGCGCTGCGCGGGCGGCAGGTCGCGCTGCAGTTCACGAATCAGCGCCCGCTGCTGCGCCGGCGGCAGCGACTGGAACAGTTGTATCTGCTCCTGAATCGGCAGCCCGCCCAGCTGGGCAAGCGAAGTGCTGCCGTATACCAGAAGGCCGGCTACTGCGAATGCCGTCAGCGCCCCGGAAAGAACCCGGGAGTGAATCCTGGAGAGAACAGAGAAGAATGGTTGCATGCGTGAAACATCAATCACGAGGGACGACTCAGGGGGAAGCTTTCTCGCACTCGCGAGAACCCCCGATCGCCTGTCGCGCCCTGCCCTCCTCGGCCGGAAAATAGGAAAACGGGCCGCCCGCCGCGCAGGCAGCCGTCGCGTTCATCGCTCGGGACCACTTCTGAAAGCCGCGATGCCGCAGATCGACGGGATGATATCGGCGCGGGACGAGGGGAGCAAGGACCGCGCCTCAGATCCACCCGAACCCGCGCGCCATCGTCCCGAGCATCGCGCCCGTGGTGCCCAGCATGAGGACGAGCGTCCAGACGCGGGTCGCGGCGATCGAATCACGCAGCGCCCCGACATCAACACGCAGCGTTCCGATCTCGCCGTGCATCTCACTCCGCAGCGCGCGAATCTCGCCCCCGAGCTCCTGCCGCATTGCTCGCAGGTCGAGCTTGATCTCGGCGATGTCGTCACGCATGTGGCTGACATCCGATTCAAGGCGGGCGATGCGCGCTTCCACCACTTCCTCCAGTGCGACCATGAACGGGCTCTCCGAAGCGATTCGATTCTAGGGCATATTGACGAAGCGCAGCGATGGCCGGGTACGAGCACTTCGGGGTCCCGGACGAACGGACCGATCAGCTCGACCCCTAGATTGGATGCGGCCAGCACATCAGACTTAGTCTGTTGACTTAGTCTGATGTGCAAGCTAGTGTCTCGCACATGAGCGAAACTGTAGTCAACGTGCACGAGGCGAAAACGCACCTGTCGCGGCTGTTGGAACGCGCTCACGGTGGCGAGGAAATCATCATTGCCAGGAGTGGCCGGCCCTATGCGCGGCTGGTGCCGCTGCCGGGTAATCAGCCGAAACGGCAGGCCGGTACGCTCGGGAACTCCGTTGCACTCACGGACGATTTCTTCGATCCCCTCCCCCCGGAGTGGGGCGGCGGGTAGCCGCACGTGGCGGACACGAAGATTCTGCTCGACACCCACGCGCTGCTTTGGTGGGCGATCAATGCACGGACACTGAGCAGAAAGGTCCGGCGACTGATCGACGACGATGCGACGCAGGTTTTCGTCAGCGCGGCGAGTGCATGGGAGATCGCGACAAAAGTGCGCCTTGGCAAGCTGCGCTGGGAAACCACTGTGTCGGTCGAGTCGTACTGTATCAGCCAGGGATTCGATCTCATGCCGGTCAGCTTCGGTCACGCCGAGCGGGCTGGCTCATGGCCGCACCCGCATGGCGATTCATTCGACAGGATGCTCGCCGCGCAAAGTCACTGTGAAGGTATACCGGTGGCAACGAACGATCCGAAGCTCGGTCTGTTCGGCGTGGCGACGATCTGGTGAGCCTCACTCGTCGACTTTCAGATTCAGCGCCCGTCTGAATACCCGAGCCGCGGCTGAGCATGCCACGAGTCCATCGACGACGGCCCGATTCGACTACGTACCCTCTGGCGAAGCACGTCCAGCACCCGCGATACGCGATTCCTGTCCGAATCTTTGAGGCCGTCCAACAGAATCAGCACCTGTTGCCGTTCAACATTGCGCAGCGCTTCCAGCTGCCGCTTGGTCGCCGGCCGCAGCTCCACGAGATGGATGCGGCGGTCGTCAGGATGCACCTGCACCTCGACCAGCCCAGCGCGAGCCGCACCGTACACCAGCACGCGGGCAGTCTGTCTCGTGATTCCCATCGCCCTCCCCACCCCGGCTATGGACATCGCGGATCGCGCGTTTACCAGTACTCGCAACAACCTCTGCTGCGCACGTGTGCGCCCCGCCTGAACGCCAACCTCGTCCCGCCAGTCTTCGATCAGCCGTGCCGTGCGGACGATTTCGTCGAGCAGCAGTACAAGCTCATGCGTGATCCATCGCGTCTGCCTGCGCAGTTTCTCCTGCTTTCGCTTTGCCAGGTCGTTCACCATGACCTCAGTGTGCCGTGCCGGAAGCAGTTCGCACACGCCGGCAAAGTGGCCTGTTTAGCGAGAAAGCAACCCACCAGCCGACTACAGATGCAGGCGCAGGCGCAGGCGCAGACACAGACGCAGATGCTGGCGCAGATGCTGGCGCAGATGCAGACGCAGACGCAGATGCAGACGCAGATGCAGATGCAGATGCAGATGCAGATGCTGGCGCAGATGCGGATGCATTACTCCAGAGCAACGGACAGCAAGGCTTACGGTTCACTGCGAATTGTAAGCCTTGCTGTCCGTTGCTCTGGAGTGCTCTACGACACTCCGCTCGCTCGAAAGCCCTCAGACTGCACAGGCCTCTACTCCGCACGCCTCTACTCCGCAGGCAGCAGACCGCAGACCCGCAGACCCGCAGACCCGCAGACCTTGGGCAGGCGCTGCGATCCTCACAGCAGCCGCCTCACCTCTATCCCTGCGTGCCTCGCGCTATCCCAGCGTGCCCCGCCACTGTTGGAACCGCGCCAGCGCACCGGCGACCGGCTCGGGCGCGGCCTCAGGTGCGGCCCCATGTGCGGCCTCAGGCGTGACCCCATGCGCCACATCAGTCCTGGCCTCCTCAGCTCCCACCAGGCCGGAGAGTTTCTTCGCCAGTCGCTTGCCCAGCTCCACGCCCCACTGATCGAACGGATTCACGTCCCAGATCACGCCCTGCACGAACACCTTGTGCTCATACAGCGCGATGATCCGACCAAGCGTTGCCGGATCCAGCCGTTCGTACATGATCAGGGTGCTGGGACGGTTGCCGGGATAATTCTGGTGCGGGCCGCGACCGCGGCCGGCCGGATCGCCCATGGCCAGAGCCCAGGCCTGCGCCAGGCAGTTCGCGGCAGCCAGATCCTGCTGCGCCTGCCGCTCCACGGCGGACCTGGCGGTGAGCAGGAAATCCACCGACACCGACTCGGTGCCCTGATGCAGCAGCTGATAGAACGAATGCTGCGCGTTCGACCCCGGCTCACCGAAAATCACGGGGCAGGTGTCGCATTCCACAGGCTCGCCGTTGCGGCGCACGCGTTTGCCGTTGCTCTCCATTTCCAGCTGCTGCAGATAGGCCGGGAACCGGTGCAGGTGATCGTCGTACGGCAACATCGCGTGCGAGCCGGCGCCGAGGAAATTGCGATTCCATACACCGATCAGCGCCAGCAGCACCGGCAGGTTTTCGGCCGGCGGTGCGGTGCGGAAATGCTCATCCATGGCGTGAGCGCCGGCCAGCAGCGCATCGAAATGGTGCGAGCCCACTGCCAGCGCCACCGTCAGCCCCACCGCCGACCACACCGAATACCGTCCGCCCACCCAGTCCCAGAAGCCGAAGCGCAGCTCCGATGCGATGCCGAATGCGTCCATCGCCTCATGGTTGGTCGACACCGCGACGAACTGTGCCGTCACCGCCGCCTCGCCGCCACGTGCGGCCAGCCATTCACGCGCCGCATGGGCATTGGTCAGCGTTTCCAGCGTGGTGAACGTCTTGGAGCAGATCACGAACAGCGTGCTCTGCCAGTCGATCCGCGCCAGCACCTGTGTCAGTTTCACGCCGTCGATGTTCGATACGCAGTGAACGTTCACGCCACGCTGCCGATAGGGCGTCAGCGCCTCAACGGCCATCGCGATGCCGAGGTCGGAACCACCGATGCCGATGTTGACGATGTCGGTGATGGCCTGGCCGGTGGCGCCGCGCAGCTCACCGGCCGCCAGCCTGTCGGCCAGCGCGCGGATCTTCACGCGCTCGGCTTCAACGGCCGGCATCACGTCCTCGCCCCAGGCGCGGATCGGCTGATCCGCGGGCCGGCGCAGCGCCACATGCAGCGCCGGCCGGTCCTCGGTGTTGTTGATCGGCAGCCCGGCGAACATGCCCACCGTCCAGGCGCCCACCTGGGCCTGGGTTGCCAGCGCCAGCAGATCGTCGAGCGTGTCGCGATCGATCAGCTGGCGGCTGAAGTCGAGCAGCAGGCCCTCGCGCTCAAATGAAAAGCGCTCGAACCTGGCCGGGTCGGCCTCGAACAGTTCGTGGATGGACTGATCACGCAGCTGCTGTGCACGCGCCGTCAGCGACCGCCACGCTGCGGTGCGCGGGCCGTAGGTTTCCTGAACGGCGGCGTCAGACTCCGTAGTACTCACGGTACCAGTCCACGAACCGACGCACGCCCACTTCCACCGGCGTCGCCGGCCGGTAGCCTACGTCGGTTACCAGGTCCTCGACGTCGGCCCAGGTGTCGGGTACGTCGCCGGGTTGCAGCGGCAGCAGGTTTTTTTCGGCCCGTCGACCCAGGCAGTCCTCCAATACTTCGATGTAATGCGACAGCTCCACCGGCTGTTGATTGCCGATGTTGTAGAGGCGATAGGGCGCGCGGCTGGTGGCGGGATCGGGCATATCCGAATCCCAGTCGGCGTTCGCGGTGGCCACATGATCCATGGCCCGCACCACACCTTCGACGATGTCATCCACATAGGTGAAGTCACGCCGATGATGGCCGTGATTGAACACATTGATCGGTTCACCGGCAAGAATCGCTTTCGTGAACAGGAACAGCGCCATGTCCGGGCGGCCGAACGGTCCGTAGACGGTGAAGAAACGCAGCCCGGTGACCGGCAGGCCGTAGAGGCTGGCGTAGGTGTGCGCCATCAGCTCGTTGGACTTTTTCGTCGCTGCGTATAGCGACAGCGGATGATCCACGTTGTGATGCACCGAGAATGGCATCATCGTGTTGGCACCGTACACCGAACTGGTGGACGCATACACCAGATGCTCCACGTCGTTGTGGCGACAGCCCTCGAGAATCGTCATGGCCCCCGTCAGATTGCTGTCCACATACGCGAACGGGTTCTCCATGCTGTAGCGTACGCCGGCCTGCGCGGCCAGATGCACGACACGCTCGAAGCGTTCGGCCGCGAACAGCGCGGCGATGCCGTCGCGGTCGACAAGGTTCAGCTTCACGAAGCGGAAGTTCGGATAGCTTCCGAGCACACTCAGCCGCGCCTCCTTCAGTGTGACGTCATAGTAGTCGTTGAGATTGTCCAGGCCGACAACTTCATCACCACGCTCCAGGAGTTTGGTGGCGGTGTGAAAGCCGATGAAGCCGGCCGCGCCGGTGACCAGCACCTTCATCGCGGCCGCTCCAAGACGATTTTTGCCACTCTACAGTCGTGCATCCGTTCTCTCCTTTGGCAGCAGGTACTTGATGTCGTAAACCACGCAGTTCGGCGCGCCGAAATGCCGTATGCCGTCCGCGCCCAGTTCGGCGAACTCGCGATGCCCAACGGCGATGACTACGGCGTCGTAGGCGCCTGGCACTGGCGACGCGGTGAGTTCCATTCCGAATTCCTGCCGCGCTTCATCCACATCCACCCATGGATCATGCACTTCGACGCGGCAGCGATAACTCTTCAGCTCGCGCACCAGGTCGATGACCTTGGTGTTGCGCACGTCCGGGCAGTTCTCCTTGAACGTCAGCCCCAGCACCAGCACCTTCGCGTCGGCCGGCTGGATGTGCTTGCCGATCATCAGTTTCACCACCTGACTGGCCACGTGGCCGGCCATGCTGTCGTTCAGTCGGCGTCCGGCGAGGATCATCTCCGGGTGGTAATTCAGCTGCTGCGCCTTTTCGGTGAGGTAGTACGGATCCACGCCTATGCAGTGGCCACCCACCAGCCCCGGCCGGAACGGCAGGAAATTCCACTTGGTCGCAGCCGCGTTCAGCACCTCTTCGGTATCGATGCCAATGCGGTCGAAGATCAGTGCCAGCTCATTGATCAGCGCAATATTCACATCGCGCTGGGTGTTCTCGATCACTTTCGCAGCTTCGGCCACCTTGATGCACGAGGCCTTGTGGGTGCCGGCGGTGACGATGCTGCGGTACAGCCCATCGACGAAATCCGCGATCGCGGGCGTCGAACCCGACGTCACCTTCATGATGCTGGTCAGCGAATGCGCCCGATCGCCGGGATTGATGCGTTCCGGGCTATATCCGGCAAAGAAATCCCGATTGAACCGCAGTCCCGACACCTGCTCGAGCACCGGCACGCAGACTTCCTCGGTGCAGCCCGGATACACGGTGGATTCGTAGATCACCACATCACCCTGTTTCAACACACGACCCACGGTCTCGCTGGCACTGATCAGCGGATCGAGCAGCGGCCGCTTGTTGCGATCGATTGGGGTGGGCACGGTGACGATGTACACGTTGCAGTCGGCCAGGTCGGCGGCATCGGTGCTGAAGGCAAGTTTCGTAGCTTCGGCGAGTTCCTCGGCCGTTGCTTCGCGGGTCGAATCACGGCCATCCCTGAGCGCCGCGATGCGGTCGGCCTTGATGTCGAAACCGGTAGTGGGATAAACGCGGCCCAGTGCAACCGCCAGCGGCAGGCCAACATAGCCGAGGCCGATCACGCCTATGCGAACGTCTTGCAGTGAACGGGATGTCACGGTCATGTCCTTGCTGCTTGCTTGTTGTGTGGCGCTTCTCGAGTAGGTGGCGCGAATTCTACCCGTTCCCGCCATCAACAGTCGGATCCATCACACGTTCCCACACGGTCGGCCGCTTCAGGCGTTCACGCATGCGCGCGAGTATGGCTTCGTGTGCCACCCGCTCCTCGTCGGATGCCACCTGCACCGCCAGCGTAAAGCCGGTGCGATCGAGCACCGGCGTCTCAGCGCTGCCCGCGGCACCCGACTCGACGCTGGTCTCCAGCGACAGGCTGCCCTGGCCGCCGGTCATCGCCAGATACACTTCCGCGAGTATCTCGGCGTCGAGCAGCGCGCCATGCAGCTCGCGACGGGAGTTGTCCACGTTGTAGCGCTTGGCCAGCGCATCCAGACTGTTGCGCTGACCGGGGTGCATGCGTCGCGCGACGGCCAGGGTATCCAGCACGGTGCAGATCTGGCGAATGTCGCCTGTCGCCACGCCGTCCAGGCGGGCCAGTTCCGCATTGAGAAAGCCGATGTCGAACACGGCGTTGTGAATCACGAGTTCGGCGCCACTGACGAACGCCAGAAACTCGTCGGCCAGCTCCGCGAAGCGCGGTTTGCCGGCCAGAAATGCATCGTCCAGACCATGCACCTCGATCGCGCCCGGATCCACACGCCGATCAGGATTCATGTAGCGATGGAACTTGTTGTTCGTGATCCGCCGGTTGACCAGCTCCACACAACCAATCTCGATCACACGGTGACCGGCTTCGGCTTCAAGGCCGGTGGTTTCGGTATCCAGTACAACCTGCCGCATGCGCGTAACTGCCCCCCGTGCGCGGACGACGCAAAACTGCGCCTATGGTGCCGAACGCATCAGGGGGCGGCAACCGGCGGCTTCTTCCAGGCCGCGGTTCGCCAGTGCGTCGGCACGCTCGTTGCCGGCGTGACCGGCGTGCCCCTTCACCCAATGCCAGCGCACATCGTGACGGCCGGCCAGTTCATCCAGCTGCATCCACAGGTCCTGATTCTTCACCGGCTTCTTCGCGGCCGTGCGCCAGCCGCGACTGCGCCAGCCCGGCAGCCACTGGGTAATGCCGCTCTTCACGTAGACGGAATCGGTATACAGGTCCACGCGACAGGGCTGCTTCAACGCCTCGAGGGCGCGGATCGCGGCCGTCAGTTCCATGCGATTGTTGGTGGTGTGAGCCTCGCCACCGCAGATCTCCCGGCTGCGGCCGTTGTGCTCGAGCACCGCGCCCCAGCCGCCCGGCCCGGGGTTGCCGCGGCAGGCCCCGTCCGTATACACCGTCACCTGCTTCATCCGCGCTGACGTGTCTGACTGCTGCCCGTGCGCGTGGTCGGTTTCACCAGACCACCCACGGCGCGCAGTTTCTGTTGCCGCCATGCCGGTTTCATCGGTGTAACGATACGCGCACGCTTCTGGGCGTTGAGCATGTAGCCACCGGCCAGCATCGGCAGCCAGCGCTGCGCGAAATCCTCGCGCGGATAGGTGCCCAGACGCCGGAACCGTTCCAGCGGCAGGGTATGGCAGTAGCGCACCGGACTGCCCACCTCGAAACTCAGCAACTGCAACCAGTCGCGCAGCCGCCGTTCGCGGATCATGCGCCGTCGGCCCGGTGGATAACCGTTCCGTGCCAGCATGAATCGCAGCCCCCACAGGCCCACCGGCACGAACGACAGCACCAGCAGGTGGCCGTCGGGTCGCAGTATTCTGTCCACCTCGCGCAGCAGGGCGTGCGGCGTGCCCGTCGCTTCCAGCGTGTGCGGCAGCAGCACGACATCCACGGAACCGCTGGCCACCGGCAACTCCTGGGGATCGCCCACCAGGTCCGGCTCGGCCGCTGCGGCAACGCGGAACTCATCATGCAGACGGACGATGCCCGGTCCGCTGCGGCCCTCCTGCAGCATCAGCAGGGACTGATGCTGGGTGCGGGCGTGACGCAGAAAGGTGTTTGACTGCCCCCACAGGCCGATCTGGAGCAGCTGCTCGCCGAACACCCGGTCCAGTGCACGCCGCACCTGGCGCTGTTCATTCGCCAGGAAGCGCCGTCCCAGCGGCGTGGCCAGCCAGCCAGCCCCCGCCCCGTCGCCTCCGGGACCGGCAGGGCCACCCGGCGCGCGCGGCCGCGCATCTTCAGTTCTGACAGCCGGTTCAATCACGACTCCACTCTGGGACAGCCCGGGGGGATAGTCAATTGACGCAACCGGGTGATGCGACCGGGCGTCCGATGTGATCAGGCTGCTTGCACCGCGGCGCACGATCCGTACGATACGCCGGATGCCCGACGACAACGACGCCGGGCCGGTCAACAGTCCAGTGACGGGCCGGTCCGAAGGAATGGTTTCGCTTGATGCAGCCGGCCGCAGGTCTTCCCCGGCCCCGGCCGCAGGCCCGTGGTGGCGGTGGTCAGGTTGCCATTGGCTGGCCGCCATCTTGGCAGTGCTGGTTCTGGCTGGCTGCGCCCAGTTCGGCAGGCCTGCCCAGGATCCGGGCGCAGCCGCGGTGGAACCGCTGATCGTTTCACCGGCGTCGCGACGTCCGGATGCGGCCACGGCTTCGCGCGCCGGCATCGAACTGCTGAACGGGCTGCGCGAGCCGGGCGAAACCGATCCCGAAGACGTGATCGAAAGGCTGCGCTCGCGGTTCGCGCTGCCGGTGGTGGCACACGAGACGGTGGCCGCCGATCATCGCTGGTTCGCGAATCAGCAGGACTATCTGGACCGCGTTTTCGAACGCGGCGCGCTGTGGCTGCACTTCATCGCCAATGAACTCGAAGCGCACGACATGCCGGCCGACTACGCGCTGCTGCCCATCATCGAAAGCGCCTTCGATCCGCTGGCCTACTCCCACGGCCGCGCGGCCGGGCTGTGGCAGTTCATCCCCGGCACCGGACAGCGCTTCGAGCTGAAACAGAACTGGTGGTATGACGGCCGCCGCGATGTGATCGAGTCCACGCGCGCCGCCATCGAGTATCTGAGCTATCTGCACCAGTACTTCGATGGCGACTGGCTGCTGGCAACAGCGGCCTACAACGCCGGCGAGGGCACCGTGATCAGGGCGCTGCGGCGGGCGGAAGCCGCCGGCCAGCCCACCGACTTCTTCAGCCTGCAACGCTATCTGCCCCGCGAGACGCGTGCCTACGTGCCGCGGCTGCTGGCGCTGCGGGATGTGGTCGCCGACCCGGAGGCATTCGGCGTCACGCTGCCGATCATCGCCGACGATCCGGTGTTCGCCATCGTGGAAACCGGCGGGCAGATCGATATCGCGCTGGCCGCGGAACTGGCGGGCATGCCGGCCGAGGCGCTGTACCAGCTCAACCCGGCGGTGAACCGCTGGGCCACCGATCCGGATGGGCCTCACCGGCTCCTGGTGCCGGTGGCCGCGGCAGACGGCCTCACGGCAGCGCTGGCGGATCTGGGCGACAACGACCGCGTACGCTGGACCCGGCACCGCATCGAGTCGGGTGAAACCCTGATCGGGATTGCGGCGCGTTACCGCATCAGTGTCGACCTGCTGCGTGAGATCAACAACCTGCGCGGCAGCCTGATCCGCGCCGGCGATCATCTGATGGTCCCCAATGCCCATGGCACGCACACCGCGGATGCGGCCACGCTGCTCGCGCAGGTGGGCGCCATCGCTGGCCCGGCCAATGGTCAGGACCAACTGCGCCAGATCACCTACACCGTTCGCAACGGCGACTCGCTATACTCCATCGCGCAGCGCTTCCGGGTCACACTGGCCAACCTGCTTGAGTGGAACGGGGTTTCCACGGAACGCTATCTGCAGCCGGGTCAACGACTGATCATGTTCGTGAACGTCGCCGACCAGAGCAGCTGATTCTGACTGGTCCTGCGCGCCACGGCGGCGGACGTCCTTCATCGGGAGAACTGTCATGGGATTTCTGAACGGCAAGCGCGCCGTCATCGTCGGGCTTGCGAGCAACCGCTCGATCGCCTGGGGCATCGCACAGGCCATGCGGCGCGAGGGCGCGGAACTCGCCCTGAGCTATCAGAACGACAAGCTGCGTGAGCGCGTGGAAAAGATGGCGGCGGAATTCGGCAGCACGATCACGCTGCCCATGGACGTCTCTTCAGACGAGCAGATCGATTCGTTTTTCGAGAACCTGGCGAGCCAATGGGACGGGTTCGACATCCTCGTGCACTCGGTGGCGTTTGCGCCGATGGAACAGCTGGAAGGCCGTTACCTGGATGCCGTGAGCCGCGAGGGCTTTCGCATTGCCCACGACGTTTCCAGTTACAGCCTCGCGGCGCTGGCCAAACGCGCCGAACCGATGATGGCGGGACGCGCCGGGTCGCTGCTGACGCTGAGCTATCTTGGCGCGGTTCGCGCCATCCCGAGTTACAACGTCATGGGCCTGGCCAAAGCCAGCCTCGAGGCCAATGTGCGCTTTCTGGCGCAGGATCTGGGACCCAACAACATTCGCGTGAACGCGATCTCGGCAGGCCCCATACGTACGCTGGCGGCATCGGGCGTAAAAGGCCTGAAGAAGATGATTCAGCGGGTTGGCGAAGCTGCGCCGCTGCGGCGCAATGTGACGACAGAGAATGTGGGCAATGCCGCCGCATTCCTGTGCTCGGATCTGGCGGCCGGCATCACCGGCGAAATTCTGTATGTGGACGCCGGTTATAACATCGTCGGCATGCACTTCGACGAAGACAATGGCTGATCGGTCGAACGGCTGATCAGTCGAGCACGTAGACCGGCTCTTCCAGCACGCCGGACGGAATCTGCACGCGTGCCTGCTGGCGCAGTTCAGCCGCATACGAAAGCAGTTCCATCATCGCCGACTGGTCGGCCAGTTCGCGCTGCAGGAAATCCCGTTCACCCTGCGGAATCGCGCTCGGCTGGCCGGCGCGATAGCCGGAGACGAACAGCACGGCCTGATCACCGGCCGCGGTGGACACCATCTCACGGCGCGGCGCATCACCTTCACGCAGGCGCGGCAGCGCGAAGGCCGTCGTCATGATCTCCGTGGGGACGGTGCTGTTCGACTGCTCCACCCAGCGTGGCGCATTCCAGCGACCGCCCAGCTGCTCGGCCAGTGCTGCGCGCGGATCAGCTTCGGCTTCGGCCACGACTGCAGCTTCCGTATCGGCTTCAGGCTCGCCGGATACCTCGGTGGATTCGTTCTCGCCCCCGGCGTCCGGCGTCTCCGTCTGCGCCGCGACCAGGCCGACTTCGGCGATCGCGGCCGCCATATCGGCAGACTGCGCGTAGAACGCGTCCGCCGCCTGGCGTGCCAGTTCCTCGGCACGCTGTCGAGTCAGCTCGGCGACGATGTCGTCGTAGACGTCTTCCAGCGCCTGGTCGGTCGGCGGAAAGTGTTCGCGCACACGCACGACCACGACATGATCATCGCTGAGTTCAAGCAGACGGCTGTTGAGCCGGCGCTCCAGGGACTCCGAACTGAACGCCGCCTGGACCACCGGCGCGCTGTTGCTGAACAGGTCGTCCGCTCCGGAGCGCGTAAAGCGCTCGACGGTTCGCAGCGGCAATCCGGTCTGCGCCGCCACCGAGCCCAACTCGTCGTAGGCGTCGAACGCACGGTCCGCCAGCTCGTTGGCGACGTCGAAGTAACGATCTTCGGCAGCCGTGCGACTGTACTCTTCGTACAGCTCGTCACGCAGCGATTCGAACGATACGGTGTCGCCGGCACGAATGCCGTCGACCCGAAGCACGTGATAACCGAAGCTGGTGCGCACCGGCTCGCTGATCTCACCCTGATCGAGCTCGAACAGCGCCTCGTCAAACTCGTCGCCGAGCATGCCCAGCGTCATCCAGCCCAGGTCGCCGCCGGAGGCACGCGTACCGCCGTCGTCGGACACCTCGGTGGCCACCGCCGCGAAATCCTCGCCGTCGAGCACGCGCTGCCGTGCGCTGTTGGCTCGCTCCAGGGCCGCCGCATCGTCACCGCCAGCCACCTCGAACAGCATATGCCTGGCGCGCCGTTCCTCGACGGTCTCGAACCGGTCACGCTCGCGTTCGTAGTACGCGCGCAGCGCCTCGTCGCTGACATCGACTTCCGCGGCGATCGCCGACAGACGCACTTCCAGGTACTCGAGCTCCACCGCTTCCGGCGTGCGATAGCGCGACCGGTTGGCGTTGAAGTGCGCGGCGATCGACGCTTCATCCACTTCGACGTCGTCGATGTAGGCGTCAACGGGAAACAGCGCGTAGCCGATCTCGCGCTGCTGATAGTACAGCTCGATGAAGCGGCGGAATTCGTTGGGCGGCAGGAACGTGGAATCGAACAGCCCGTTGCGCATTTCCATGATCTTCAGCTGCTGACGCTGCAGCTGTTCGAAGCCGGCAGGGGTGAGACCCTGGAAGCGCAGCTGGGCGCGGTAGACGTCCGGAGAGAAACGGCCATCGATCTGGAATGCCGGTAACGACGCGATACTCTCGACGACCCGGTCGTCGGAAACGTAGTAACCGGCTTCGCGGACGCGCTGCCGCATCGCACTGAGTTCAATCATGCGTTCCAGCACATTGCGGCGCAGATCGCGGCGCAATGCTTCGTCGAGATCCGCCTGGTAGTACTCCTGATATTCGTACAGTTCGTTCTGATACTCGCGATCGAACTCGCGCAGACTGATTTCTTCGCCATTGACGCGGGCTGCGTACGTGGCGCCGCTGAGGTTGAAATCAACACCCCAGAAAATGAAGGTGATTGCGATCAGGCCGATGATGCCGCCGGCCACCCAGATATTGACCACTCGATCGCGAAACTTCTGCAGCATCGTTCACCCTAGGTTCCGTAAAAACTCAAAGGACAGACCCACCTTCCTACGTGGAAGACAGGCCTGCCCTTCGGTTTTTCTGGCGGAGTGGACGGGACTCGAACCCGCGACCCCCGGCGTGACAGGCCGGTATTCTAACCAGCTGAACTACCACTCCCACACAAACTCTGGCCACACAAACTCTGGCCGCTCAAACTCTGGTGGGTGCTGAGGGGATCGAACCCCCGACCTTCGCCTTGTAAGGGCGACGCTCTTCCAGCTGAGCTAAGCACCCGCCCTTCGCCCCCTGAGCACCCAAGGGGACACAACGGTTCAGTTTACGGCATCCTTCAACGCCTTGCCAGCCTTGAATCCCGGCACGTTGCTGGCGGCGATCTTGATGGTTTCACCGGTCTGGGGATTGCGGCCATTACGTGCGGCGCGATGCTTCACGCTGAACGTTCCGAATCCGACGACAGACACCTGCTGACCCTTTTTAAGCGCCTTGGTGATGCTTTCCACCACTGCATCAATCGCACGCGCCGCATCAGCTTTTGACAGGTCGGCCGCGTTTGCAACCGACTCTACGAGTTCCGCTTTGTTCATTCCTATCCCTTACGCAATGTTTGCCCAAAAAGTTGATCCCAAGACGCTCACCACCGATTCACCATCCCTGCATCCCGACGCGACAAAAGTACACGCTCACTCTGCATTGTCTGGTGGGCGTCTCCCCAATACCTGAATCAAGACTGCTGTGAGGGGGGCAAGTATATGGCAACAAGCTCGCGATGCCACATTCCTGACGAGATTTCACGACTGCGGATCTTATACCAAGGCGTATTTTCACGTGTCAACCGACGGAAAAAAGCGACATCCGGACCGCGTGCCGTGCTAGTGCGGCAGCACGGCCTCGCCGGTATCCTTGTCGTCGGGTTTGGCCTCCCGTTCCACCGTCGGCGGTTCGTCAGCCCGACCTGGTCGCGGCATGTGTTGCAGCGCGTACTCAAAGACCTCGTCTATCCACTTCACCGAAACAATCTTCAACTTGTCCTTGATGTTCTTCGGAATTTCAACGAGATCCTTCTCGTTGTCGGCCGGGATCAGCACCGTTTCGATGCCACCTCTGTGTGCCGCCAGCAACTTCTCCTTCAGACCGCCGATCGGCAGAATTTCGCCTCGCAGCGTGATCTCACCGGTCATCGCGACATTCGATCGCGCCGGAATTTTCGTCAGCGCAGACACCAGCGCCGCGCACATACCGATGCCGGCCGACGGTCCATCCTTCGGCGTTGCACCCTCCGGCACATGGATATGGACGTCGGTCTTCTGCTGGAAATCCTCCGTGATTCCGAGCACGGCTGCGCGACTGCGCACGACAGTCATCGCCGCCTGGATCGATTCGCGCATCACATCACCGAGCTGGCCGGTATGAATCAGCTTGCCCTTGCCCGGTACGATGGCCGCTTCAATCGTCAGAAGCTCACCTCCAACCTCGGTCCATGCCAGTCCGGTGACCTGACCGATCTGGTCGTTTTCTTCGGCGCGGCCGTAACGATGACGCTGCACGCCCAGGTATTTGGCCAGGTTGGCATGCGTGACACGAACCGTGCTTCTGCGCGGCTTGAGCAGCAGCTGTTTGACCACCTTGCGACAGATATTCGCCAGCTCCCGCTCGAGATTGCGCACACCGGCCTCACGCGTGTAGTAACGCACGGCATCGAGAATCGCCGAATCGGAAATCGTCAGCTCTTTCTCGGCCAGACCGTTCTGCTTCATCTGCTTGGGTATCAGATAGCGACGCGCGATATTGAGCTTTTCATCCTCGGTGTACCCTGGGATGCGGATCACTTCCATGCGGTCAAGCAGCGGCGCCGGAATATTCAGACTGTTCGCCGTGCAGACGAACATCACCTCGGAAAGGTCGAAATCCACTTCCAGATAGTGATCGCTGAACGTGCCGTTCTGCTCCGGATCGAGCACCTCGAGCAGCGCCGATGACGGATCACCGCGGAAGTCCATCGACATCTTGTCGACTTCATCCAGCAGATACAACGGGTTGCGCACCTTCACCTTGCCGAGGTTCTGGATGATCTTGCCTGGCATCGAGCCGATATAGGTGCGGCGATGGCCGCGGATTTCGGCCTCGTCGCGCACGCCACCCAGTGACATGCGCACGAACTTGCGATTCGTGGCGCGCGCAATGCTCTGCCCCAGCGAAGTCTTGCCAACGCCGGGCGGGCCGACGAGGCACAGGATCGGTCCCTTCAGTTCCTTCACGCGCTGCTGCACGGCAAGGTACTCGAGGATGCGTTCCTTCACCTTCTCCAGACCGTAGTGATCTTCTTCCAGCACACGCTCGGCGGCGGCCAGATCATGATGCACCTTGGTGCGCTTCTTCCATGGCGCCTTCAGCAGCCAGTCGATGTAATTGCGCACGACGGTGGCTTCCGCCGACATCGGTGACATCAGCTTCAGCTTGTTCAGTTCGGACGAGGCCTTTTCCTTCGCCTCCTTCGGCATGCCGGCAGCGCCGATCTTCGACTCCAGCTCGGCCAGCTCGTTCGGCGCGTCTTCCATTTCTCCGAGTTCGCGCTGTATCGCCTTCATCTGTTCGTTCAGGTAATACTCGCGCTGACTCTTCTCCATCTGCTGCTTCACGCGCCCGCGAATACGCTTCTCGATGCGCAGCATGTCGATCTCGCCGTCGATCAGGCCGAGCACATGCTCCAGGCGCGCGCGTACCGCCCGTATCTCCAGCACCTTCTGGCGATCCGTGAGCTTCAGCGCCATATGGGCGGCCACCGTGTCGGCCAGCCGACCCGGCGCATCGATGCCGGCCAGTGAGGTGAGTATCTCCGGCGGAATCTTCTTGTTGAGCTTGACGTACTGCTCGAAGTGCGACACCAGTGAACGGGTCAGCACGTCCATCTCGCGTTCGTCGAAGTTCGCATCATCTTCGAGCTCCTCGACCTGCGCCGAGAAGCAGTCGTCAATCGAAACATCGCTGACACGCGCGCGCTTCGTGCCCTCAACCAGCACTTTCACGGTGCCGTCCGGCAGCTTGAGCAGCTGAAGAATGTTGGCCAGCGTGCCGATCTCGTAAAGGTCGGTGAGATCGGGCTCATCGACGTCGGCACGCGTCTGCGCGACGAGCAGGATCTCCTTGCCGGCCGCCATGGCCCTGTCGAGTGCGACCACGGACTTTTCCCGGCCCACGAACAGCGGGATCACCATGAACGGATACACGACGACGTCGCGTAGCGGCAGGATCGGAAAGCGGCGCGGCTCTGCGCCGTCGGGCGCCTGAGGGGTCTGGCCCTCGGTGTCACCCTTCCGGGCGGTATCGTCTTCCATATTCAAGTCCCGTGTGAGCGGGCCGGCGGGGAGACTTCAGCGGCGCTCGTCTCCGACTGCGGCCGGCTCTTCAGATTCGTAGATCACGTATGGCTTCGTTTCGCCCGTCACGACCGCATCGTCAACGACGATCTTGGCCGCGCCCGTCATCGACGGTAAGTCATACATGGTGTCGAGAAGCACGTTTTCAAGGATGGTGCGCAATCCACGCGCGCCGGTCTTGCGCAGCATGGCCTTCACCGCAATCGCTCGCAGCGCGTCCTCGCGGAATTCCAGCTCAACGCCTTCCATTTCGAAGAGCTTGGCATACTGCTTGGTAAGCGCATTCTTCGGCTCGACGAGAATCTTGATCAGCGCTTCCTCGTCCAGCTCTTCGAGCGTTGCCACCACCGGCAGCCGGCCGACGAACTCGGGGATCAGACCAAACTTGATGAGGTCTTCCGGCTCCACATCCTGAAGCAGTTTGCCGAGATTGCGGCCGCCTTCGTCCGGACTTTTCACTTCGGCGACGAAACCGATGCCGCTCTTCTTCGAGCGGTTCAGGATCACCTTGTCGAGGCCCGAGAACGCGCCACCGCAGATGAACAGGATGTTCGAGGTGTCGACCTGGAGGAACTCCTGCTGCGGATGCTTGCGTCCGCCCTGCGGCGGCACCGAGGCGACCGTGCCTTCGATGAGCTTCAGCAGCGCCTGCTGCACACCCTCACCGGACACATCGCGGGTAATGGACGGGTTGTCCGACTTGCGCGAGATCTTGTCGATCTCATCGATGTAGACGATACCGGTCTGCGCCTTCTCGACATCGTATTCGCACTTCTGGAGCAGCTTCTGGATGATGTTCTCGACGTCCTCGCCCACGTAGCCGGCTTCGGTCAGCGTCGTGGCATCGGCTATCGTGAACGGCACGTTGAGCAGCCGCGCCAGGGTTTCGGCCAGCAGCGTCTTGCCGCTGCCGGTAGGCCCGATCAGCAGGATATTGCTCTTCGCGAGCTCGATCTCCTGCTTGCCCTTGTCGCGAACACGCGTCTCCAGCCGCTTGTAGTGGTTGTACACGGCCACCGACAGCACTTTCTTGGCGACCTGCTGGCCGATGACATACTCATCCAGCACCGCCTTGATTTCATGCGGTTTTGGCAGCTTGTCACGGCTGCGATCGGTGCGGTCGTCGAGCTCCTCGCGAATGATGTCATTACACAGTTCGACACATTCGTCGCAGATGAACACGGACGGACCCGCGATCAGCTTGCGGACTTCGTGCTGACTCTTGCCGCAGAACGAGCAATAGAGCAGTTTGCCGTCATCCGTCTTGCCGCGCGAATCATCACTCATCGTGTATTACCTGTTGCCGGCGCAAACACATTGCCAAGACTTATAGCATTACTGCGAAGCGCGTGCCAAGCACGGCTTCGCACCTGGAAACACCCGAAATTCGAGCGCAACCATGTGGTTTTACTGAAAAAAATACGTTCTGCCATCAGGACTTCGGTGGCTCCAGGCGTTTTTCCAGTACTGTATCGATCAGACCATATTCAACCGCGGTTTCTCCATCCATGAAGTTGTCGCGATCGCTGTCACGCTCGATGGCGTCGACCGTCCGCCCGGTGTGCAGCGCCATGATCTCGTTCAGGCGCGCACGCAGCTTCAGCACTTCGCGGGCGTGAATGTCGATATCGGACGCCTGACCGTGGAAACCGCCGCTGGGCTGGTGGATCATGATGCGCGAGTGCGGCAGGCAGTAGCGCTTGCCTTTCGCGCCGCCGGCCAGCAGCAGCGAGCCCATGCTGGCCGCCTGCCCCAGACAGATCGTGCTCACATCGGGCTTGATGAACTGCATCGTGTCGTAGATCGCCAGCCCCGCCGTCACGACGCCGCCCGGTGAGTTGATGTACAGGTGGATGTCCTTGTCCGGATTCTCCGATTCCAGGAACAGCAGCTGTGCAACGACCAGGTTCGCGATCTGATCCTCGATCGGACCAACCACGAACACCACACGGTCTTTCAGAAGTCTCGAGTAGATGTCATATGCGCGCTCGCCCCGGGCTGTCTGTTCGACCACCATGGGCACCAGATTCATACTCGTTTCGATCACCGACTGCTCCTTGGAAGACACACCGGTTCGCGGGGAGATGCCCCGGAATGCGCCCTCAGACACCCATGAATTCCTTGAACTTGATACGCTTTTCGCTGGTCTTGGCCTGATCAAGCAGCATGTCGACAACCTGATCCTCGAAAACGCCGGCCTCAACCTGCGACATCAGCTCGCGACTGCCACGATAGATGCGCTCCACCTCGTCCGGCTGCTCGAAAGGCGATGACAGCTCCTTCAGACGCGCGTCCACGCGTTCGCGGTCCAGCGTGATCGAATTGCCGCGAATCAGCTCCTGCACGAGCATCCCCAGCGCCGCGCGCCGACGGGCGGCGGGTTCGAACTGCTCGGCCGGCGGCACTCGGGACGGATCATCGGTGCCCGCACGCTGCATGGCATCGGCCACCAGGCGCTGCACCTCGTCGCTGACCAGCGCCCGCGGTACTTCCACCGGATTGGCCTTCAGCAGCGCGTCCAGCGCCCGGGTCTTGGTGTCCACGCGCACACGCTCGGACAGCTCGCGCTGCATGTTGCCGCGCACATCCTTCTTCAGCGACTCGATGCCGCCTTCCGTGATTCCGAACGCCGCGAAAAACGCGTCGTCCAGTTCCGGCAGCTGCTGTTCCTCGACCTTGTGCACGGTGATGTCGAACTCGGCCTTCTGACCGGCCAGGTTCTGCGCGCCATAGTCCTTCGGAAATCTGACCTTGATGGTCTTGCTGTCACCGGCCTTGAGGCCTGTCAGACCCTTGTCGAAGTCCTCGATGACCTGGCCTGCCCCCAGCACCACCGGCATGGCGGTGCCGGTGCCGCCTTCGAACGGCTCATCGCCGAGCCGCCCGGCGAAGTCGATGGTGACGCGGTCACCGTCGGCGGATTTGCGCTCGACGTCGTGCCACTCGGCCCGCTGCCTGCGCAGCTTGTCGATCATGTCGTCGACGTCGGCATCTTCGATGTCGACCACCGGACGGTCGATCTGCAGCTTGTCGATGTCCTTGAGCTGGATCTCGGGGTAGATCTCGAACGTGGCGCGATAGCTGAACTGTTCGTCGCCCTGGTTGCTCAGCGGCTCGATGCGCGGGCCGCCGGCGGGATTGAGCTTTTCCTGCTGTACGGCGCGGGTGAACGATGAGCGGATCACCTCGCCGAGCACTTCCTCGCGAACCTGACCGCCATAGTGCCGACGCACCACCTTCTGCGGCACCTTGCCGGGCCTGAAGCCCTTCAGCTTCGCGGTTCTGCCGACCTTGACCAGCCGCTCGTCGACCTCACGCTCGATATCGGCCGCCGGCACGCTGACGGTCAGCCGTCGCTCCAGACCACCCGGAGCCTCTACGGACACTTGCAGATTAGACGTTGACACTACTTATTCCCTGTTCCCCGGCCCTGTTCCCCGGCCCTGTTCCCCGGTCATTGCGGCCCACGACAGGCGGGCCGGCCTCAAGATTCGCTGCGACGCTGGTGCGAAAGGGGAGACTCGAACTCCCACGGGTTGCCCCACTGGAACCTAAATCCAGCGCGTCTACCAGTTCCGCCACTTTCGCCGCCCTGCCTCGACCGGCCGGCATTATAACGCGGCATGGTGAGCTACCGGGCGGGGATCGTGAGAAATGGTGGGCCGTGTAGGACTCGAACCTACAACCAATGGATTAAGAGTCCACTGCTCTACCAATTGAGCTAACGGCCCACATCGATGCGGGATGGCGTACAGCCGGCTGCCCGCGGGCACCGCAGAAGTGGGGTGGACGATGGGACTCGAACCCACGACGACCGGAATCACAATCCGGGGCTCTACCAACTGAGCTACGCCCACCACTGCCTGTCTGTTACCTGAACGCGGGTGATCCGAACCGGACCGCCCTGCCGATCCGCCCGATAGCGGCGAACCTGCCACCGGCGTCGGACTGAGAACTGGCGCGCCCGGCAGGACTCGAACCTGCAACCCTCGGCTTAGCTTACCACTACCGCTTTCGCGGCCGTCCATCCACTTGCAGGTGTCTGGACGTTCGTGGTCTGGACTATCTCTTCACCGTCTCAGGTGCCACACGTATAGTCTCTACGGATCCCGGCGGCGCGTAGTTTGGCCGAAAACGCCGCCGGTTTCCACGGGATTGCCATCGGCATGATCCGTTAAGGTTTCCCCGTTACAGTGCGGTCCACTGCGACGGTTCATCTTCCCGCCGCAGGCTCCTGTCAATTGAAGGCCGATGCTCTGTCCGGTTGAGCTACGGGCGCCACCCATGGATCTGGTCGGGGCAGACGGATTCGAACCGCCGACCCTCTGCTCCCAAAGCAGATGCGCTACCAGGCTGCGCCATGCCCCGCCAATATCCGGGCGCTATCTTAGCGCGCCGCCGCGCTGAATGCTGCAGGAATGGCCGCGCAGATGGCCGCGCCGGGCCACCGCAGCCACCCGGCGCCGCAGGCGGCACGCTTGAGCGCCGCGGAAATGGCGTGCGAGAATGCGCCTCCCCGAATCGCGCCCCCTCGAAAGGACTCAACCCCGTGACCGCAAGAATCATCGATGGCAACACCATTGCCAGGCAGATCCGCGAGGATCTGGAACCCCGTGTTGCCGCCCTGCGCGACAAGGCCGGGCGTGCCCCGGGCCTGGGTCTGGTACTGGTCGGCGACGACCCCGCCTCACATGTTTATGTGAACAGCAAGCTGCGCACCGCGCAGGAAACCGGCATGAACGTGGAACTGGTGCAGCTGCCGGCCGATGCCTCGCTCGACGATGTGCTGTCGGTGGTACACCGCTTCAACGCCAGCCACGAGCACGACGGCATCCTGGTGCAGTCGCCGCTGCCGGCCGCCATGGGCCACGATGCCGAACGCCAGGTCATCGATGCGATTTCACCGGACAAGGACGTGGACGGCTTCAGCCCGATCGCCGCCGGACGCCTGATGCAGAATCAGCCGGGCTTCGCACCGTGCACGCCCGCCGGCGTGATCGAGATGCTCGACCGCTCCGGTATCGAAATCGCCGGCGCGCACGCCGTGGTGCTGGGCCGCTCCGACATCGTCGGCAAGCCCATGGCCATGCTGCTGCTGCATCGCAGCGCAACCGTGACGATCTGCCACTCGCGCACGCGCGACCTGCCGAAGATGGCCGCCACGGCTGACCTGCTGGTCGCGGCCATCGGCCGTCCTGCGCTGGTGACACCGGATTTCGTGAAGCCCGGTGCCACCGTGGTCGACGTCGGCATCAATCGCGTTACCGACGCGGATGTCGCCCGGCGCATCTTCGCCAATCACCCCGGTCGCCTGGCGGTGTTCGAAAAGCGCGGTTCGGTGCTGGTCGGCGACGTACACCCGGATGTCGCCACCGTGGCCGGCGCCCTCACGCCGGTGCCCGGCGGTGTCGGCCCGCTGACCATCGCCATGCTGATGTCCAACACGGTGAAAGCCGCCGAGATGCGCCTCGCGGTGCGATAGTCGTTTGGCTATCATGGATAGCTGAGGATGTCGGCCCTGAGAGGCCGCCACGCAACCGGCCGAAAGGCGAGAGCGAAAGGAAGGGGCCATGAAGGATCGCGCCAGACTGCGCAAGCTCACTGCGTTTACCGCATGCCTGCTGCCAGCGATGGTGCTGGTTCTCGCATCGCCTCTGGCCGGCGCCCAGCCGGCGCAGGTGGCGGCCCAGAGCACTGCCGCCACCAGCACACCGCGGGTGCGCGTGGTCACCAACCTGGGCAGCTTCGTCATCGAGATGAACCGCGATCGCGCACCGCTGACCGTGGAGACCGTGCTCGACTACGTCAACGAAGGCCATTACGACGGCACGGTGTTTCATCGAGTCATATCGGGGTTCGTTGCGCAGGGCGGTGGCTACCTGGCCAATCTGGAGCTGAAGGACGCACCGCGCACGGTATTTAATGAATCCGGCAACGGCCTGGGCAACCAGCGTGGCACCGTGGGTCTGGCCAGGGCATCGGATCCGCATTCGGGCAACGCCCAGTTCTACGTCAACCTGGCCGACAACCCCGATCTCAATCCGCGCGCCTCGCGCTGGGGCTATGCCGTATTCGGCACCGTGATCGAAGGCATGGACGTGGTGGACAGCATCGGCCACCGGCCGACAGGGTCTGGCGGCCCGTTCGCGCGCGATGTTCCGCTCGACCCGATCGTGATCGAACGGGTGGAGCTGATCAACAACTGACCGCCGTGCAGCCGCGACCCGCCACCGTCCTTCGCCGCCGCAGCGGCACGCACGACAAGCCGGCATGACGGTTTACTTCATTTCGGATCTGCATCTGGACGCCACCCGTCCCGCAACCGCGACGGCCTTCCTGACGTTTCTGCGCACCCGCGCGCAGTCGTCCACGGCGCTGTACATCCTCGGCGATCTGTTCGAGGCCTGGGTGGGCGATGACGACGACAATCCGGGATGGCAGCCGGCGCTGGATGGCATCACCGCGCTCACCCGTTCGGGCACACAGTGCTACGTGCAGCACGGCAACCGCGACTTTCTGCTCGGTGAGCGGTTCTGTGCGCGAACAGGCGCGCAGCTGCTCGCCGAACACGAAGTCGTGGATCTGTGGGGACAGCGGGTGCTGTTGATGCACGGCGACCTGCTGTGCACCGACGATGTCACCTACATGCAGAGCCGTGCCATGTTTCGCGATCCCGACTGGCAACGGCAACTGCTGACTCTGCCACTGGCACAGCGACGCGAACTGGCCAGACAGCTGCGCGAACGCAGCCGCACGGAGACGGCGGCAAAACCCGAAGACATCATGGACGTGAACCAGCAGACCGTGGAAGCCACGATGCACGAGTATGGTGTGCAGCTCCTGCTGCATGGACATACCCACCGCCCGCAGATACATCACTTCGATCTCGACGGTGCGCCGGCAACGCGCATCGTGCTCGGCGCATGGGAAGACGAGGCGGTCATCGTCACCTGGAACGAGCAGGGATTTCAGACCGAAACGCTGAACCTGCGCGCGATGTCCTGAAGCCCGCTGGTGGCCGGCGACCCCACCTGTTACAGCGCCTGTGCGGTAACGACCGTGTCGTCGTCGAGTTCCTCGCGACGCGCCTGCCGGTCACGCCGGGCTTTCTCGGAGTTGGAGCGCAGCTGTTCGAGCTCCCTGAGATAGGCCCGACTCACATCACCGGTCACGTACTCACCGGAGAAACACGAGGTGTCGAAGCGACCGATCCTGGCCTGCTCGTGATTGACGGCGTCGACCAGGTCGTCCAGATCCTGATACACCAGCCAGTCGGCGCCGATCATCCGCTCCACCTCGGCCTCGCTGCGACCGGCCGCCACCAGCTCGGAGGCCGACGGCATGTCGATGCCATAGACGTTCGGATAACGCACAGCCGGCGCAGCGGACGCGAAATAGACCTTGCGCGCACCGGCCTCGCGCGCCATGTCGATGATCTGCTGGGATGTCGTACCGCGCACGATGGAGTCGTCGACCAGCAGCACGTTCTTGCCGGCAAACTCGAGGTCGATGGCATTGAGCTTGCGACGCACCGATGCGCGACGCTCGGACTGCTCGGGCATGATGAACGTGCGGCCGATGTAGCGATTCTTGATGAAGCCCTCGCGATATTTCACACCCAGCGCATGCGCGACCTGCATGGCCGCGGTGCGTGCGGTATCGGGGATCGGGATGACGACATCGATGTCGTGATCCGGCCTGAGCCTGACAATGCGTTCGGCGAGCTTGTCGCCCATGCGCATGCGTGCCTTGTAGACGGACACCTTGTCGATGATCGAGTCCGGTCGCGCAAAGTACACATACTCGAAGATGCACGGCGAGTGCTCCAGCGGCTCGCTCGACTCACGACTGTACAGGCGGCCCTGAAGATCGATGAACACCGCCTCACCGGGTCGGATGTCGCGCTCCAGCTCAAACCCCACCGCATCCAGTGCCACACTTTCGGAGGCCACCATGCGCTCGACACCGTTGTCGGTCTTGCGTACGCCGAGCACCACCGGCCTGATCCCGTGCGGATCGCGAAATGCCACCAGGCCGTGCCCGACAATGAGCGCAACCACGGCGTAGCCGCCGGAACAGCGCCTGTGCACCGCCTCAACCGCATCGAGTATTTTTTCCGGTTCGAGCCTGCCGTTACCGGCGTGCTGACCCAGCTCATGCGCAAACACATTGAGCAGAATTTCCGAATCCGACGTGGTGTTCAGGTGGCGCTTGTCGCGCTCCGTGACCAGGCGCTTGAGCTCCTCGACGTTGACGAGGTTGCCGTTATGGGCGAGACAGATGCCGAACGGCGAGTTCACATAGAAGGGCTGGACTTCGGCCAGGCTTGCCGTGCCGGCGGTGGGATAGCGCACATGCCCGAGCCCGATGTTGCCGCGCAACCTGAGCATGTGACGCTCCTCGAAAACGTCGCGCACCAGACCGTTGGCGCGGCGCATAAGCAGATGCCCGGCCTCCTCGGTAATGATGCCCGCCGCATCCTGGCCGCGATGCTGCAATACCGTCAGCGCGTCATAGATGGCCTGGTTGACCGGCGACTGACCGGCTATTCCGACGATTCCGCACATGTTGTTTCGACCTGATTCCCTGCCGGTCAGTTGCCGGCCACTGATGCCATCCGTTGCGACGCCGGCAGTTGCCGCACGAGTTCGTACTGCTCTGCGTAACGGGCGCCGATCTCGGCGTAGTAGCGGATGCCCGACGCCAGCTGATCACCGTATTCGCGAAAGGCGGCCTGCTGCCACCAGCCGTTCTCATCCAGCCCGAACAGCTCCAGACCGATCACGATCAGCCCGAAGATCAATGCGCCGCGCGCGAAGCCGAATACGCCGCCCAGCGTGCGATCGGTGCCGGTGAGTCCGGTGTGGCGGATCAGGGTCGACGTCAGCCACATCGCAACGCCGCCGGCGATCAGCACCAGCACGAAAACGATGGCGCGCGCCGCCCAGATCTTCAGCTCCGGCACGGCGTTCCATTCACCCAGCCACGGCTCCACGATCCAGGAGAATCGCCATGCCAGCCATATCGCCGCGAGCCAGGTGGCCAGCGACAGCGCCTCGCGCGCGAATCCACGCCACAGTCCGAACAGTGTGGACGCCAGAAACACCAGCAGTATCGCGAAGTCGGCCCAGGACATCAGTTCATCCGCGCCGTATCGTCACTGGCCGGCGCTATCGGCCACGACAACCTGAGCCACGAACCCGTGGGCGGTCAGGGCCGACATCGCCGCTTCAGCGCGTGCTCGGGTCTCGTAAGGCCCGACGCGTACCCGATGCATGGTGCGGCCGCCGGCGCGATGCGGACTGATATCCGCCGTGTAACCGTAGGTGGAGACCCGCTCCGCCAGCCGCCGTGCGTTCTCCGCCTCGCCGAAGCTGCCAAGCTGCACCAGGAAGTCGCCGGGGGCGACGGACGCGGCGGCCGCAGGCGCGACGCGCGGCGGTTCGGTGGCGGCCGGCGACGGCGGTGTCTGCGGTTCCGGTTCGCGCTCGGCGGCGGCCGAAGCGGACTGTGAATCGGGTTGCGGCGGCGCAATGGTCGGCGCCGTCTGCGACGCAGGCGCGGATGCGGTGTCTGCGCGGCTGTCGGCCTGTGCGGGCGCCCGGGTGGAATCGGGCGTGGACGAAACATCGACGCTGACCGGATCGCGCCGGATGTCGGCGATTGCCGGCTCGGGCTCGTCCAGGTGAATGGTCTGCGTTCTGACGGGTGCCGGCTCGCTGGCAGCAGGCAGCGTCAATCTGGCGTTGTCATCCGCCGGATCGGAATCCGGGCCATCCAGCACGAGCGGGATCAGCCAGACCCCGATCGCGATGATGACCGCTGCGCCGACCAGTCTTTCTTTCAAACCCCGGTCCATCTGGCGGATTGATCACTGCAAGTGGGTGCGCAGTATAGCCC
>JBJHBP010000022.1:0-49318 GCA_050485545.1 Gammaproteobacteria bacterium | reverse complement strand
CGGCGGCAGGCCATCAAGGAAGCGGTCCTGATCGTCGGCCGGTGGCGGATACCAGGTGCTGGACACCTTCGGCACCGGCTCACCGACGGCGAGCCGCGCCACATGACGGGCCACGCTGACGTACTGCTCCAGAAACGACGGTGACACGCTGAGCGCGGCGGCGATGTTCGTGAAGCCGTCGACCTCGATCTCGGTGGGCAGAAATTCGCGCGGATCGATTTCCACGGCGAGCAGATCGTGCACCGCGGCGGCGTATTCCGTGCGCGTCATTCGCTGGATGCCGACGTGGCCGGCGCGCGGCACATCCACGCCGTGATCGATGGCCTGCTCAAGTGCGGAGACGAAGGCCTCGAGACGTTCCGGCGCCGGCTTGGCGCTGTCCGGCGGCGGCATGTGGTCGCCGCGCACCTTCATGATCACCTTTTCCCACAGCGCGGGGTTGGACGCGATCTGCTCCAGCATCAAGCCCTGGAACGACACGTCTCCGGCCATTTCCGCGCGGTTGTGGCAGTCGGTGCAGTAGCGGTCCAGCAGCGGCCAGCTTTCGTGCAGCGACGCGGCGGCCAGTTCAGCCGGATCCTGGTGGCGCGCACAGCCGGCCAGCAGCAGTGCGGCTGCCGACAGGCCGATTGCAATGCGGATCCGCATGGCTCGATTCACTCAATCCCCCTGGGGCGCGGCGAGGCCATCATGCCCCGCCGAACCGCAGACCTCACACAACGACCAGCGCACAGCGCCGGCCGGGACTATTCGATTTCGAAGAACGTAAACCGGGTACCACGTCGACCGGCGAACGCGATGCTGCAATCACCCCAGCTGTCGGGAATCGCCCACTCGACGTCCTCCTGGAACTCCAGGGTTGTGGTGCGCCGGTTGCACTCGATGTGCAGCGCATCCAGCGAACCGTCCACGTCACCCACGGAGAACGTACGGCGCATCGGCTTGTATCGCCACGCATCGCCGGTCACTCGCGCCTCGATGGCCAGGATCGCGCCTTCCTCGATCTCATTGGCCAGCAGTTGCATCTGCATGGCGGCCGGATCGTCTTCCGGCACCACGCCCATCGCACTCAGGCGAGCGTGGGTCTGCATGGCCTCGGCTGCCCGACCCAGCTGCACCTCGATGGCGAAGCGGTACTGCAGTGCGGCCTGCAGTTCGTCGGGCGGCAGCTGCGTAACTTCAGGCGGGGTCGCGCGCACCACCGCCTCGTAGGCGGCATGGTAGTTCTCCAGCGCGATTTCGATATCGGCCAGCTGCATGTTGGCAAGACCGAGCTCGTAGAGCATCGCAATGTTCTGGCTCTGCATGGTGGCATTGCGGGTACGCGCACGATCCAGGCGTCCGCTTTCGATCAGTTCGGCCACTTCGCCGTAGGCCTCGGCGAACTGCGGGCTGACGGCCAGCTCCACGTCCTCGATGTCGAACACGATCATCTCGACATTGTTATGCCATTCGATCGCGGTGCCGTCTGCGGTGGCCGGCTCGAACTGCCACGCGCTCACCGTTGCGATCACCTCAGAGGGGTTCAGCCCGGCCGGCTGCGACTCCAGCACCCGCACGTTGTCGGTGCTGCCGTCAGGCGTCACCGAGTAAGCGATTCTGACCCAGCCCTCGGGCCCCAGGCCCATGGGTCCCCGCGGCATCGGCGGCTCAGGCTTGTTCACCGCCGTTGGCGGAACCACCTGCGCCATGGCGCCACCCGCCATCAACAAAGCCGCCAGCAAACCCATTGCCACGACTCTGGTTTCCATTCTGATCATCTACCCCTCCTCAGCTTTGCCTGCCTGCGCCGGCCCTGGAGCCAGCGCGGACTAACGATGCCCGCCATGCGCGAGCCCGGTTGTGTGCCCGGTTGTGTGCCCGGTTTGCGCCTATCGTAGCGCAGGCGGCCAGTGAAAATCTGCCGTCCGCCCGGTCACGGCATGGGAACGTCGTGCCGGGCGGCGGCAATCGGAGGGAAATACGCCTCCAAAAGGGGGTTCATCCGGTGAGATGCGCCGGCGCGGGAAAGGGTTGCGGCGATAATCCCGCGGATGCCCTCTATAATGGTTCCAGCGCGATCGGCGCGCCTTATACCAGCGTAGGGGAGCAGTTCCATGAAACGACTTGCCATTGCATCGATCGTGGCCATCCTGGCGGCATTCATCGCCCTGCCAGCGGCGGCCGACGACGCCACGCTCAGGGAATTCCGCGATCGTGCCGAGATCGAGGACCTGATCTGGCGCTACGTGCGGGCACTGGACACGCTCGACGCCGACGCCTATGCGGCCGTATTCACCGAGGACGGCCAGTTCGGTCGCGGCGAAAACGCCACGCGGGGGCGCGCCGCCCTCAGACAGATGGTTGAGAACCTGCGCCAGGGCCGTACCGGTGACAACGCTGCTCCCGGTATGTATCACGTGATAGCCAACTCCCGCCTGACATTCACCGACGTGGACCACGCACGGATGGAGTCCTACTGGATGACGGTCTTCGAAGGGACTGCACCCGGCGAGGCACCGCGTATCGCTGCCGTCGGGCACGGCGTGGACGAATTGGTCCGCGTGGACGGCCGCTGGCTGATCCGGCTGCGCGATGTGTCACCCGAGGATTGACGCGGACGCACAGGCTGCCAGGGAGCGCCCGCTACGACCCGGTTTGTAGTACGCTCATCAGCCCGATTCCGGGGCATGAGAGGCAGGAGCTTCCAATGATCAACAGCAGGGCTGCCTGGGCAGTCATCGGCCTGGTGACGACCGCAATCTGGACCACCCCGGCAACCGCCCAGGATGCGTGGTGGTACGTCGGCGGCCACTACAGCTACACAGACTACGATCAGCTTGATTCAAGCGATAACGGCTTGTCCGGCACCATCGGCTACGAATTCAATCCCACCTACGCCATCGAGGCCACCTACGCCGATCTGGGCAGGGTGACCAGCGGTGACGGCAACGCCAGTTTCTCAGCCACCACCGTGCAGCTGGCGGGCATCGGCGCATTCGACCTCAGTGAGCGCGTTGCCATGTTCGGCCTGCTGGGTTACTACCGCGGTGACGCGGAGCTGCGCTTTGCCATCAATACACCAACGCCTTTCGTGGAAAAGCTGCGCGAGGACAACTACACCTACGGCATCGGCATCCGCTTCAACCTGCGCCGCAGTATCGCTGTGCGCGGCACATGGCAGCGCTACCGCAAGGTTGGCGACCTGACCGACGTGGACACGCTGAACGTGGGCATCATCGTGAAATTCGGCAATCGCTGACGGGGCGCAACGCCACAGCACTGCGGCGGTTTTCAGCGACCTGACTTGAGCGGCGTCAACCACAGCCACACCCCGATGATGCAGCAGTACCTCGCCATCAAGGCGGGGCACCCCGACGTGCTGCTGTTCTATCGCATGGGCGACTTCTACGAGCTGTTCTACGATGACGCGCGCCGCGCCGCGAAACTGCTCGACATCACGCTGACGAAACGCGGCACCAGTGCCGGCGAGCCGATCCCGATGGCCGGCGTGCCGGTGCATTCGGTGGAAGGCTACCTGGCGCGGCTGGTGCGTCTTGGCGAATCGGTGGCGATCTGCGAGCAGGTCGGCGAACCGGGGGCCGGCAAGGGGCCGGTGGCGCGTGAAGTCGTGCGCGTGGTTACCCCCGGCACACTCACGGACGCGGCGCTGCTCGACGATCGCGATACCCGTCATCTGGTCTGCGTGCGGCTGGGTCCGCCCACGGGCATTGCCTGGCTGGATCTGGCCGGTGGGCGCTTCTCGGTAACCGAAGTGGACGGCGGCGAGGCGCTGGCCGCGGAACTGGAGCGTCTGCGCCCCGCCGAACTGCTGGTCGCCGACGACGAGTCGCTGCCGCCGTGGCTGGCCGACTTCCCCGCGCTGCGCCGCCGCCCGCCATGGCATTTCGAGACCGACACCGCCACGCGAGCGCTGTGCACGCAGTTCGGCACGCGTGACCTGTCCGGATTCGATGCCGACGACCTGTCATCGGCCATCGCCGCCGCCGGCTGCCTGCTGCAGTACGTACGCGACACCCAGCGCGGCCAGTTGCCCCACCTGCGCGGCCTCAGCCGCGAACGGCGCAGCGACGCGATCATCATGGACGCCGCCACGCGGCGCAATCTGGAGATCGAGTCCACGCTGGGCTCACATCCGGAATTCACCCTGGTCGGCCTGATGGACCGCTGCATGACCGCCATGGGCAGCCGCACGCTGCGCCGCTGGCTGCACCGGCCGCTGCGCGACCGCGGCGTGCTCGGCGCGCGCCAGCAGGCCATCGCCACCCTGCTGCGGCCCGGCGCCGGCAGAACGGCGGCGGCCGACGACGTGCGCGGCGCGCTCGATGACATCAACGATCTGGAACGCATCCTGACGCGCGTCGCGCTGCGTTCGGCGCGCCCGCGGGACCTCGCCGCGCTGCGCGACGGCCTGTCGAGACTGCCGGCGGTCAGGGCCACGCTGGCGAAGGTCGACGACGCGCTGCTGCGCACGCTGCGTGACGCATGCTGCGAGCATCGCGACGAGCTGGACCAGCTGCAGCGCGCACTGGTGGACACGCCACCCGTGTGGCTGCGTGACGGCGGCGTCATCGCCACCGGCTACGACAGCGAGCTGGATGAACTGCGGCGCATCAGCGACGACGCCAGCGGTTACCTGGACGAATTCGAGACGCGCGAACGCGAACGCACCGGCATCGCCAACCTGAAGGTCGGCTACAACCGGGTGCACGGGTTCTACATCGAGATCAGCAAGGCACAATCCGCCGGCGCGCCGGCGGATTATCAGCGCCGCCAGACCCTGAAGGGCGCCGAACGCTACATCACACCCGAGCTCAAGACGTTCGAGGACAAGGTGCTGGGATCGCGCGAGCGTGCGCTGGCGCGTGAGAAATGGCTGTACGAGGATCTGCTCGAACGCATCGCCGCCAACCTCGCCGATTTGCAGCAGACCTGCAACACGCTCGCCGACATCGACGCACTGGCGAATCTGGCCGAACGCGCGCAGGCGCTGCAGCTGAGTCGTCCGCGGCTGACGGACGAACCGGCGCTGACCTATCGCGCCGGCCGGCACCTGGGCGTTGCGGCCTCATCCGATCAGCCGTTCGTGCCCAACGACCTTGCGCTGCGCGAGGCGCGCAGAATGCTGATCATCACCGGGCCGAACATGGGCGGCAAGTCCACGTACATGCGCCAGACCGCGCTGATCGCAATCCTCGCCCACACCGGCAGCTTCGTGCCCGCCGACGACGCCGAAATCGGCCCGCTGGATCGCATCTTCACACGCATCGGTGCCGCCGACGATCTCACCGGCGGACGTTCGACCTTCATGGTGGAGATGACCGAGACCGCCGCGATCCTGAACAACGCCACGGCGCACAGTCTGGTGCTGATGGATGAAGTCGGCCGCGGCACCAGCACCTTCGATGGCCTGTCACTGGCCTGGGCCGCCGCGCATTTCATCGCACGTGAAGTGCGCGCCTTCACGCTGTTCGCCACGCATTACTTCGAACTCACCAGCCTGCCGGCCGAACTGCCCGGCTGCGCGAACGTACACCTGGATGCCGCCGAACACGGCAGCGAGCTGATTTTCCTGCATGCCGTGAAGGAAGGCCCGGCCAACCAGAGCTACGGCCTGCATGTGGCCGAGCTGGCCGGCGTGCCGCGCGAGGTGATCGCCCGCGCACGCGGCTATCTGCGGCAGCTGGAATCGCATCAACGCAAGCTGGCTGCGCCGGGTCCCCAGCAGGAGCTGGAACTGACGGCGGCGCGTCCGGATGCACATCATGAACGACCTGCGGCAGTGGCCACCGGCGCCGAACCGCAGGCCACCCCCACCAGCGCAGCCGAGGCCGCGCTGGCCGCAAAGCTGGCTTCGCTGGACGTGGACGCGCTGACGCCGCGCGACGCGCTCGCACTGCTCTACGAACTGGCGGATCAGGCGCGCAACGCACGCCGCTGAGCCGGCCGGGGATTGCGGGCTGTCGACAGCCCTACAAGCCGACGATCTGTGGCTTGAGTGAGTAGGAAAACGCCAGCACGTCCTTCTGCGACTGCTCGTCGATGCCGTGATGCTGCAGTGCGGCCATGATATCGTCCAGCACGGCGAGGAATTCTTCACCGCTGACGTTCATGCCGGCGTGCGCTTCGGTCATCGACCTGCCTTTGTAGGACAAAGGTCCTCCGGCATTCTCCCCGAGGAAGTCCACGACGTGCTGCAGCGTGGTTTCGAAGCGCTCCGGGTTCCTGCTCAGCGGCTCGTAGCGTTTCCGGATGACGGGATTGTTGAGATGGTTGTCGACGATGGTTCGGGCGAGCTTGCGCACTCCGTCGCTGCCGCCAAGGCGTTCGAAAAGGCTCCGGGTCATTGTCCTGCTCCTCTGCGTGTTCAAAAAAAGGCTGTGATGCCTTCACATCACACTCAGGAAGGCGTGACAAAACCTGTCACGGTGGCACAGGCCCTGCCCGGATCGCGAAACGATGGGCGATGACGCAACGGCACGCCACGCGGTGGCGGGTATCGAGGCGGCGCTGGAGGCCGGCGATTTTTCCCGCGCACAGGCGCTGCTGGCGACCTGGGACGGCCCCACCACGCCGCAGATTCTCGATCTGCGCGGCAGGGCCGCGTATGGGGCGGGGGAATTCGAGGCCTGCCTGACGGCCTACGAGGCGCTGCATCGACTGCATCTTGATGCCGGTCGCAGCGAGAGTGCGGCGCAGGCGGCCGTGATGGTCGGCATGTACCTGATGATGGACACGGGACTGATGGCAACCGTTCGCGCCTGGCTCGGCCGTGCCCGTGCTCTGCTGCAGGACATGCCGGACAGTGCCGTCTGGGCGTGGCTGGCGGCGGTGGGCACCTACGAGCGCTTCATGTGTGGCGACATGGCGGGCGCCAACGCCTGCGCGCAACGCGCCATCGAGCTGGGCGAGCGTCACGGCGTTCAGCCGCCGATCATCATCGGCCGCGTGGCCACCGGTCGCGTTCACATCCATGACGGTCGGGTGGACGAGGGCCTGGCCATGCTGGACGAAGTCGCCCTCGAACTGACCTCGGGACGTCTCGACGCCATGACCTCGGGCCAGATGTGGTGTGAGCTGATCTGCGCGATGCAGTGGGTGGGCCAGCCCGACCGCGCGGAGGAATGGACCGAAGCCATGGAACGCTGGCGCCAGGGAGCCGCGTTCGGGGGGCTCAACGGCCGCTGCCGCGTGCACCGCGCCGAGATCATGCGCCTGCGCGGACCTTGCGATGCGGCAGAGCAGGAGGCGTTGCTGGCCTGCGAGGAACTGCGCCCCTGGATGCGCCGCGAATTCGGCTGGCCGCTGACCGAGCTGGGCAAGGCGCGCCTGCAGAAGGGAGATCTCGCCGGAGCCGAAGAGGCGTTCCTGGCTGCCCACGACAACGCCTGGTCGCCCCAACCGGGGCTGGCGCTGCTGCGGCTGGCGCAGGGGCGCGTCGCGGAAGCCTGGTCCATGATCGACGAGGCGCTCACTCACCCTTACGACATCCCATCAAAGGAATATCCGCCCTCCGGCGCGTTGCGGCGCGCACCATTGCTCGAAGCACAGGTACGCATCGCCCTCGCCGCAGGACACGTGGACGCGGCGCGGACGGCCGCCGAAGAGCTGTCGCAGACTGCCCAGACCTATCGCAGCCGCACCATGCGAAACGCGGCACTCACCGCGCGTGCGCGCATTCACGTCGTGGCCGGGCACCTCGATGAAGCACTGCGCGACCTCACCGCTGCCATGCGCGAATGGGTGGAACTGCGCATGCCTTTCGAGGCCGCGACACTGCGGGTCGAACTCGCCGCCGCGTATCGCGCCGCCGGCAACGCGGACTGCGCCGAGCGCGAGCTGGCCGCCGCCAGTCGAATGCTCGAGGCACTGGGCGCACGATACTGGCTCGAGCGAGCCCACGCGGATGCGCGGATGCCGGTCACCGCATCAGCACACACCACGGCGTCGGGGCGCGGAACAGCAGCGCAGCCGGCGGACCGGTCTGTGGCCGAGCGCACTGCCGGGCGCTGCTCGTTCCGGCTGGCTGGGGACATGCGAACCATACGCTTCGCCGGGGTCGAGGTTCACCTCAGGGACCTCAAGGGCATGCGCTATATCGAGCGGCTGTTACGCGAGCCTGGCCGCGAGTTTCACGCGCTTGATCTGGTGGCGGTCGAACGCGGGGCACTGCCGGGCACCCACGTGTCCGAAGACGGCGCTACTTCCATCGCACCGGGCCAGCAGGGCCTGGAAGTCTTCGATGCCACGGCGCGCGACGCCTATCGCCGCCAGCTCGCTGAGGTCGAGGCCGACATCGCGGAAGCCGAAGCGAACAATGACCTGGGGCGTGCCGAGCTGGCGCGCGCGGACCGGACGTTTCTCGTCGACGAGCTCGCACGGGGTGTGGGCCTGGGTGGTCGCGCGCGCAGAATCGGCGGGGGCGCGGAACGCGCCCGCACCGCCGTGACCCGCTCGATACGCTATGCCCTCGACCGCATCGCCACACACCACCCGCTGTTGGCCGGGCATCTGCGCCACGGCATCCGTACCGGCACCTACTGCTGCTACCAGCCGGATCCGCTGTCGGGCGTCTGCTGGGAAGACTGATACCGACCGGTCCGCGAGACCTGCGGACCTGCGCTCACCGGTCCGTCGCAAAGCAGCCCCGTTCAAGAAAATTCCGCACTGCCCGCCAGGCGGCAGCCGACCACAACAGACCCACATGCGAGGCGTCCACCACGACATGATCGGTGGCACCGGGCAGGCGCGTCTCATCCACCGACACCACGCCATCGTGCGGCTTTGGCAAACCCGCAATGATCGCGCCGAAGCCCCTTGGCCGACGCCCGGCCACGATGCCCAGCGGCCGCGAACCGTCCCATCGCGGCAGGCCGCCGGCCGCATTCAGTTCGCGAATGCTCTTGCCCAGCATGCTGGCGGCGCCCGGCCAGCGCGCCACTGCGCGTCCCGCAGCCGTACCCCTCAGCGGTGCGCCCATGCAGACGACACGACCGGGCCTGTCGAGCCCGAAACGCTGCAGCATCGCCACGATCACAACGCCACCCAGGCTGTGACCGACGAGATGAACCGTGTCGCCGGGCACGCCGGTGAGATGTGCGGCCAGTGCCTGCGCGTTCTCGTCGAGGCCGTCACTGACGGTGCGATAGCGGTACAGACGGCTGCCGAAGCCGTGGGCGTCGAGCCGCCGGCGCAGCAGCAAGGTGTCAAGGCCCGGCATCCACAGGCCATGCACGACCACCGTGACAGCGTCCTGAGTGCGACCTGCCACCGCTGTGCCTAGGTGTCCGGATCAGCGAGCGGCAGCATCCCCGCCACCGCGCAGGCGGATGCCCAGCTCGCGCAGCTGCGCTTCACCGGCCTCTGAAGGCGCGCCGGTCATCGAGCAGTTCGCCGTCTGCGTCTTCGGGAACGCCATCACATCGCGGATGGATTCGGCGCCGGCCATCAGCATCACCAGCCGATCCAGCCCGAAAGCGATGCCGCCATGCGGCGGACAGCCGTATTCCAGCGCCGTCAGCAGGAAGCCGAACTTGGACTGCGCCTCTTCCTCGTCGATGCCGAGAATCTCGAACACGGCCGACTGCATCGCCGGGTCGTGGATACGCACCGAGCCGCCGCCCAGCTCCGTGCCGTTCAGCACCATGTCATAGGCGCGCGACAGTGCGTCGCCGGGCGAACTCTCCAGTTCCACCGGCGTCATCGCATGCGCATGATGCGCCGCGCGCGGCGCGGTGAACGGATGGTGCAGCGCCGACCAGCGTACCTTGCCATCGGGGCCGCTGCCGTTGGGCTCGAACATCGGGAAGTCCACCACCCACAGCGGACGCCAGCCGGACTCGGTCAACCCCAGGTCACGCCCCAGCGCCAGCCGCAGCGCGCCCAGCGAATCGTTCACGACACGCGCCTTGTCGGCGCCGAAGAACACCAGGTCGCCGTCCGCCAGATCGCAGCGCGCCAGCACACCGTCAATGGCTTCGTCGGGCAGGAACTTCAGGATCGGCGACTGCAGCCCGTCGCGGCCGGCCGCGCGATCGTTCACCTTGATATAGGCCAGGCCCTTCGCGCCGTAGCGGCCGACCAGCTCGGTATAGATGTCGATCTGCCGGCGCGTCAGCTCACCACCACCGGGCACCCGCAACGCCGCGATGCGACCCTCCGGATCACCGGCGGGGCCGGCAAACACCTTGAATTCCACGGTGCCGAACAGGTCGCCAACCTCGATCAGCTCCAGCGGGTTACGCAGATCGGGCTTGTCGCTGCCGAACCGGGTCATCGCGTCGGCGTAACTCATGCGCGGGAACGGGTCGGGCAGCTCCACGCCCAACACGGAGCGGAAGCAGTGACGGATCAGCTTCTCGATCACGCCCATGATCTGCTCTTCGTCCATGAAGCTCGTTTCGATGTCGAGCTGCGTGAACTCCGGCTGCCGGTCGGCACGCAGGTCTTCGTCGCGGAAGCACTTGACGATCTGGTAGTAGCGGTCCATGCCGGCCATCATCAGCAGCTGTTTGAGCAGCTGCGGCGACTGCGGCAGCGCAAAGAACTGGCCGCGATGCGTGCGACTGGGTACGAGATAGTCGCGCGCACCTTCCGGCGTGGTCTTGGTCAGCAGCGGCGTTTCGATGTCGATGAAACCGTCTTCGTCCAGAAACTGCCGCAGCGAGCGGGTCACGGCATGACGCAGGCGCAGATTGCGCTGCATTTCCGCGCGACGCAGGTCCAGATAGCGGTAGCGCAGCCGCAGCTCCTCACTCACCGGTTCATCATGCTGGAACGGCGGCGTCCTGGCCTTCGCCAGCACCGCAAGTTCGCTCACCAGCAGCTCCACCTCACCGGTGGGCATGGCCGGATTCACCGTCCCCTGCGGTCGTTCACGCAGACGGCCGCGAACCGACAGCACGTATTCACTGCGAATCCGCTCCGCCTCGGCGAAGACGTCCGGCGAGTCGGGATCGAACACGATCTGCAGCAGGCCCTCGCGATCGCGCAGGTCGATGAAAATCACGCCACCGTGGTCACGACGGCGGTGCACCCAACCGGCAACGGTAATATCCTGACCGACCAGTGCACGATCGACCTGGCCGCAATAGTGGGTGCGCATGGGATACCTCATTCCGGGCCGCGAGCCGACGACGATTCGTCGGCAAACCCGTTGTTGGAGCGGCCGGATGTTAAGGGGAAGGGTCCGGGCGCGCAAGCTTGCGGCCGCTCGCCTCGCCCTCCGGGCGCTGCCCGGCCACATACGTGTCATCTTCCGACGGATCGACCGGGTGCCATTTGGGCAGCACCACGCCCAGCGAAACGATCATCTTGAACGCCTGCTCCACCGACATGTCCAGTTCAGTGATCTGACTGCGCGGCACGAACAGCAGGAATCCGGAAGTGGGATTGGGCGTGGTCGGCAGAAACACCGTGACCACGGTTTCGCCGGTGACGGACTGCACCTCTTCCGCACTTTCCGACGTCTGGAACGCGACGCTGTACACGCCCTTGCGCGGATGCTCGATCAGCAACACCTTCTTGAAGGACGTCGTGGAGTCGCTGAACACCACCTCGGCGAAATTCTTGAACGCGCCGTACACCGATCCGACCAGCGGGATGCGTTCGATCAGCACCTCGTAGAAACGCATCAGACGCCCGAGCAGATTGGCACCCAGAATGCCGGTCAGCACCAGCACAAGGATCGCCAGAATCGCGCCAAGGCCGGGAATTCTGAACCCGAGCAGGTTCTCCGGCCGCAGTGCGTTGGGGAGCAGGAACAGCAGCTGGTCCATCAGGTCCAGCAGGAACTTGAAGACCACCACCGTGGCGATCAGCGGCAGCCACACCAGCAGCCCGGCGACCAGCCAGCGCCGCAGGCGGCTGACAGTCTTTGGCGTGCTCAAGCCGCCGCTGTCCCGGCGCCTTTCGAGCTCGACGCCCCGGCTGTGGAATTCCCGGCGGCAGGCTTGGCGGCCTTGTCTGCGACCTTGTCCGAGGATTTGCCCGCGCCCTTGTCCGAAGACTTGTCGGCGGGCTTGTCGGCCTTCGCGGCTGAGGCGCCATCCGCAGCGCCATCCTTTGCGGCCCCGGATTTCGCTGAGGGGTCGCCGCTGCCGCCATCCGCCAGGTTGCGCCGCTTGTCCTTGTCCGACTTGAAGTCGGTTTCGTACCAGCCGCCACCCTTGAGGCGGAAAACCGGCGCCGACACCAGCTTCTTCAGCGCCACGGCACCGCATTCGGGGCAATCCGTCAGCGGCGGGTCGCTCAACTTCTGCAATGCATCCAGCGTGTGCGCGCAAGCCCCGCAGCGGTACTCATAAATGGGCATACCTGATCCCTCGTGTGCCAACGACAGCAGCGTGATTTTGGGCATTACACCGCAAAATCAAGTGGACTGCCCGCGAAATACCAGCCCGTCCTCAACCGTGGTGACCTCGATCGTATCCCCCGGCCCGAACTCACCGGCCAGGATGCGCTGCGCCAGCGGGTTTTCCAGCTGCTGCTGAATCGCCCGTTTCAGCGGCCGGGCGCCATAAACCGGATCGAAACCGGCCTCGCCCAGGCGCGCCCGCGCGGCATCGTCCAGCGTCAGCCTCAGATCGCGCTCACCCAGACGACGGTGCAGATACTGCAGCTGAATGTCGACGATTCGCCGGATCTCCGCCGCACCCAGCGGATGGAACACGACCACGTCGTCGATGCGATTGACGAACTCCGGCCGGAAGTGCTGGCCGACGATCTCCATCACCTCGGACTTCATGCGTGCGTAGTTTTCCTCGCCGGCCAGCTCCTGTATGCGCTGGCTGCCGAGGTTGGACGTCATCACGATGACGGTGTTGCGGAAGTCCACGGTACGGCCGTGGCCGTCGGTGAGACGACCGTCGTCGAGCACCTGCAGCAGCACGTTGAAGACGTCCGGGTGCGCCTTCTCGACCTCGTCCAGCAGCACCACCGAATACGGCTTGCGGCGCACGGCTTCGGTCAGATAGCCGCCCTCCTCGTAGCCCACGTAGCCTGGCGGCGCACCAATCAGTCGTGCCACGGAGTGCTTCTCCATGAACTCCGACATGTCGATACGCACCATGGCCTCTTCGGTGTCGAACAGGAATGCGGCCAGCGCCTTGGTCAATTCCGTCTTGCCCACGCCGGTCGGCCCCAGGAACAGGAACGAGCCGTTCGGTCGGTTCGGATCGGACAGCCCGGCGCGCGAACGGCGGATCGCGTTCGAGACCGTTGCCAGCGCCTCCTGCTGGCCGACGACACGCTGCTCCAGGAATTCTTCCATGCGCAGCAGCTTGTCCTTCTCGCTTTCGAGCATCTTGGTCACCGGGATGCCGGTCCACTTCGAAACGACCTCGGCCACCTCTTCCTCGGTGACCTTGTTGCGCAGCAGCGTGGGCGTGGCTTCCTTCTCGCTGGCCAGGGCCTGCTGCAGCTGACGCTCGAGCTCGGGGATGCGTCCGTACTGCAATTCGGACATGCGCGCCAGGTCGGCGGCGCGGTGGGCCTTCTCCAGCTCCAGCCTGGCGCGCTCCAGCGCTTCCTTGATCTGCGTTGCGCCCTGCACGGCGGCCTTCTCGGCCTTCCACACCTCTTCCAGGTCCGCGTACTCGCGCTCGAGCTTGCCGATCTGCGACTCCAGATCTTCGAGGCGGCGTTTCGAGGCGTCGTCGGACTCCTTCTTCAGTGCCTCGCGCTCGATCTTCAGCTGGATCAGACGGCGCTCCAGGCGATCCATGGCCTCGGGCTTGGAGTCGATCTCCATGCGAATGCGCGATCCCGCCTCGTCGACCAGGTCGATGGCCTTGTCCGGCAGCTGGCGGTCGCTGATATAGCGATGTGACAGGGTCGCGGCGGCGACGATGGCGGGGTCGGTGATCTCGACGCCGTGGTGCACTTCATAGCGCTCCTTGAGGCCGCGCAGAATCGCGATCGTGTCCTCGACCGACGGTTCGTCCACGAGCACTTTCTGGAAGCGGCGCTCAAGCGCCGCATCCTTTTCAACGTACTTGCGGTATTCGTCCAGCGTCGTTGCGCCCACACAGTGCAGCTCGCCACGTGCCAGCGCGGGCTTCAGCATGTTGCCGGCGTCCATCGAGCCCTCGGCCTTGCCGGCACCGACCATGGTGTGCAGTTCATCGATGAACAGGATGACCTGCCCTTCCTGCTTCGCCAGATCGTTGAGAACGGCTTTCAGACGTTCCTCGAACTCGCCGCGAAACTTCGCGCCGGCGATCAGCGCGCCCAGATCGAGCGCGAGAATGCGTTTGTCCTTCAGGCTCTCCGGCACCTCACCATTGACGATGCGAAGCGCCAGCCCTTCGATGATCGCGGTCTTGCCCACACCGGGCTCGCCGATCAGCACCGGATTGTTCTTGGTGCGTCGCTGCAGCACCTGCACGGTACGGCGGATCTCATCGTCACGGCCGATGACCGGATCGAGCTTGCCCTGCGCGGCGCGCTCGGTAAGGTCGATGGTGTACTTCTCCAGCGCCTGCCGGGTTTCCTCGGCGTTCGGATCTTCAACCTTGCCGCCGCCGCGCATCTCATCGATGGCTTTGGCGATCGCGCCCTTCACGGCGCCGGCCGCCTCCAGCAGCCGCGCCAGGTCACCGCGCGCCTCGACCGCCGCAAGCAGCACCAGTTCGCTGGAGATATAGGCATCACCCCGCTGCTGCGCAAGCTTGTCGGCCACATTGAGCAGCTTGCCCAGCGCCTGCGACAGGTGCACTTCACCCGCCGTGCCCTCGACGCTGGGCACACGGTCCAGTGCCTCGCCCAGTTTCGAGCGCAGCACGTTCATGTTCACGCCGGCTCTGGTGAGCAGCGCCGGCACCGTGCCGCCCTGCTGCTCGAGCAGCGTCGCGAGCAGATGTGCGGGCTCGATGAACTGATGATCGCGGCCCACGGCCATGGACTGCGCGTCTGCCAGCGCCTGTTGAAGTTTGCTTGTGAACTTGTCCATGCGCATGGCACGGCGCTCCTTCTGCGATCAGATTCGATTGATGCAGATGTGGGGGATGATCGCGTTGATATCAACCGCCGGCCGCAGCTGCAGCGGAACACGCGGCGGCACCGGTCGCTGAGCGTGCACCTGTCAGCGCGGGTGCTGGCCGTCTTCCATCCAGATCAGCGTCGCGAACCGGCCGCAGGGCGCCTGGCGCCGGTGTGAATAGAAACGCGTATCGCCGAAGGTGCAGAATCCACCGCCATGCAGGCTGGTCACGCCGCTGCGCGTGAGCACACGTCGGGCCAGCGTGTACAGGTCCGCCTGCCAGCGTCCGCGCGGATTCGCGCTGAAGGCCGCCTCGCGGTCTTCGTCACCGAATGCGGCGCGCACCTCGTCCCCGACCTCGTATGCCTGCGCACCGATCGCCGGCCCCAGCCAGGCGTGCAGGTCGGCGGGCGGCACGGCCAGCGCCTCGATCGCCGCCTGCAGCACGCCGGCAGCCAGTCCGCGCCAGCCGGCATGGGCAACGCCAACACGACGTCCCTGCCGATCGCAGAACAGCACCGGCAGGCAATCGGCGGTCATCACCACGGCCACGACACCCGCCTCAGCGGTGACGGCGCCATCGGCAGCGCCATTCTCGGCAGTGGCGCCCTGCTCAGCCGCGCGGTCCAGATCAACAATGCGCGTACCGTGCACCTGCTCCAGCCACCGCGGGCCCGACGGCAACGCCAGCGCATCCTGCAGTCGCCGGCGATTGGCCGCCACGCGCGCCGGCTCATCGCCCACGTGCGCGCCGAGATTCAGGCTGGCGTAGGCGCCTTCGCTGACGCCGCCCTGGCGCAGCGTGACGCAGGCGCGAACCCGGGGTGGCGCGGGCCAGCGGGGCGTCAGGGTCGGCAGCGGCTGGAGCGACGCGGTCACAGCCCGCGCCGGTCCTGCTCGTGGCTTCGAAGATCGTCGCGCATGACCGCGAGCAGATGCGCGAAATCCGCCGGCGGCGGCTGTTCCAGACTCAGTGCTTCGCCGCTTTGCGGATGGTTGAAGCGCAGGCGGAAGGCATGCAGCGCCTGGCGGCGGAAGGTCGCCAGCACGTCCTTCAGCGCCTCGGTGGGTTTGGGTGGGAATCGCGGCCGGCCGCCGTACTCCGGGTCACCGACCAGCGGCATGCGCTGATGCGCGAAGTGCACACGGATCTGGTGGGTGCGTCCGGTTTCCAGGTCCACTTCCATATGGGTGTGCGCGCGGAATCGCTCCAGTACCCGGTAGTGGGTGCGGGCCGGCCTGCCCCCGTCGGTGACGGCCATGCGGGTACGGTCGCGCGGATGGCGTCCGACGGGCGCATCCACCGTGCCGCCGCCGGTGGCTACACCGATACAGACGGCGCGATAGGTGCGATGAATCTCACGGCGCTCCAGCATCGCCACCAGTGCATTGTGCATGGCCGGATTGCGCGCGATCAGCAGCAGCCCGCTGGTGTCCTTGTCCAGACGATGGATCAGTCCGGCGCGCGGCAGGGTGGCCAGCGATTCATCGAAGGCCAGCAGTGCATTCTGCAGGGTGCCACCGCGGTTGCCGGCCCCTGGATGGACGACCAGCCCGGCAGGCTTGGCAATCACCAGCAGCCCGGCATCCTCATGGACGATGTCCAGCGGAATGGTCTCCGGCTCCACCGCCACGACCGGTTCCAGGGTTGCCCGAAGCGACAGGGTTTCACCGCCCTGCACGCGCAGCCTGGGCACGGCCGGTGCACCATCGAGCGTCATGGCACCACTTTTCAGCCACTCGACCAGCCGCGTCCGGGAAAACTCCGGCAGCAGGATCGCCGCGGCCTGATCCAGCCGCTTGCCGGCAAAATCCTCCGGAATCTGCACTTCACGAGATACCTTTTCCACACCAGCCCCAGCGCCACAGCAGTCGGCAAGTATAGTCAGGCGCCAGCCGTCGTGGTGGACTGCCCGCAGGTGCCGGGGAAACTTTCCGCTATACTGCGCCCTCCAATTCAGGTGACGCCCGCCAACCGGGCTAATGGCTCGCACACGTGAAACGCATACTTCAGCTGGTAATTCTCGGACTTCTGACGGCAACCCTGATCGCCGGTTGCGGCAGTCGTGCCGACAGGCTCGCCCGCGACATGGCGCCGGACGTCCTCTACGAGCGCGGCCGCAATGCGATGCTGGCCAACAACCACGAGATGGCCGCGAGTACCTACCTGACGCTGATGACCCGCTATCCGTTCGCGAACGAGTCGCGCCAGGCACATCTGGATCTGATCTACGTTTACTGGCGCAGCAATCAGACGCAGAACGCCATCGACGCCGCCGAACAGTTCGAGCGCGAGCATCCGACCCACCCGCAGGTGGCCTACACGATCTATATGCGCGGACTGGTGTATTTCGACCAGGAACCCAACATTCTGGAACGGCTGTTCCGCGTCGATATGACGGCACGCCCGCCCAAGGATGCGTTGCAGTCGTTCAACATGTTCCAGCGGGTGGTACGCGAGTATCCGGACAGCGAGTATGTGGCGGACTCGCGCGAACGCATGATGTATCTGCGCAATCGCCTCGCCGCCTATCAGAATCACGTGGCCGAGTTCTATTTGCGCCGCGAAGCCTATGTGGCAGCCGCCAACCGCGCCACCTACGCGCTGGAAAACTACGCCGGCGCGCCGGCCCTGGAGCGTTCGCTGGAAATCATGATCGAGGCTTACGACAGGCTCGGCATGGTGGATCTTGCCGATGATGCCCGGCGTGTACTGCAGGAGTCCTTCGGACGTACGGCCAGCAGGCGCTGAGCAGCATACGCTGATTACCGCGGATTCATCCGCGCCCCTGCCTGTTATCCATTCCGCACGTCCTCGTCCGCCCCGTCCGCGCTCCCCTTCTGCGTCGGCACACGCAGCGTCTGCGTGGCATCACTCAGATTGACGCTGCGCGTGATGGCCTCCCACCTGTGCTGGCGCGCGAACAGCCACCGATACAGGCCCTGCAGACGCCAGAACACCGTCAGCTGACGATAGCCAAGGTTTTCCACCACGGCGATCAGGTACAGCAGCAGAATACTGCGGGTCCGCGGATACAGGTGGAATGACAGCTCCTCGAGCATGATGGCGCTCGACGACAGCAGGATACCCAGCGTCAGCGCCAGGCACAGGAACAGTATCGCCGTCGGTGGTGAGATCCAGCCGCCCAGCCAGCCGCTGATGATGATGATGTAGCCGAGCGCCTCGACCACCGGACCAAGCAGCTCGAACAGCACATAAAACGGTATGGCCAGCCAGGACACGGGGCCGCCGCGCGGGTTGACCATCAGCGAACGATTCAGAAAGAGCGCCTGACCCAGGCCATGTTGCCAGCGCACACGCTGGCTCTTCAGACCCCGCAGTGTCTCCGGCGCATCGGTCCAGCACACGGGATCCGGGACGAAGGTGATGCGGTAGGGCCGGCGCCATTCACGCATTCGCCTGTGCATGCGCAGCACCAGTTCCATGTCCTCACCCACCGCGCGCGGATTGTAGCCACCCACCTCGATCAGCACGTCGCGACGAAACACGCCGAATGCGCCGGAAATGATCAACAGGGCATTCATCGGCGACCAGCCCATGCGTCCGAACAGGAATGCGCGCAGATACTCCACCACCTGCACCAGCGCAAGAAAGTTGGACGGCAGACCGATCTTTTCCAGGAACCCGCGACGCATCACGCAGCCGTTGGCGATGCGCACGGTACCGCCCACGGCAATGGTGGTGGGATCCTCGAGAAACGGCCGCACGACACGTCGCAGACTGTCGGGCTGCAGCACCGAATCGGCATCCACGACGCAGACCAGCGGATATCTGCAGGCATTGATGCCGGCATTGCTGGCGTCAGCCTTGCTGCCACCGTTCTCCTTGTCGACGACACGCAGCATCGGGTAGCGCGGCGAACGATAGATGCCGCGCACCGGCTTGCACTCCACCTGTGCCCGGTACGCTTCCGGGAACGGCCTGAGGCCGAACGCGTCGATCAGCTTCTGCAGGGTGTCGTCGGTGGAGCCGTCATTCACCACCACCAGTTCGTACTGTGGATATTCCAGCTGCAGCAGCGCACGTACCGACGTGATGATGGATACCGATTCGTTGTAGGCCGGCACGACGACACTGATGGGCAGATCCAGACTGGAGAACACGCCCTCGGCCTCGTACTGATCGGCGATCTGCAGGTAGCGGCGGATACCTGCGGTCGCAATCAGGTTGAGCGACAGATAGCCGAGGTTGATCGCAATGAAATACGAAACGAACACCCACTGCGCACTGATGAAGAACTCCGCCACGTCTACTCCAGCCCGGCTTCGGCCATGGCCTGGCCGACCATGTCGCGGGCGTAGCGGTCGGTCTGTCGGCCGCGCAACGCGCGCATGGCGCCCGGCCCCATGAATGGCAGCAGGACCAGCGACTGTGCGGCGCGATAGCGCACCCACCACTCCGGATCGGTGAGCATGCGCTCCAGCATGGGAACGTCGCGCGGCTGACCGACGCGCCCCAGCAATCGCGCAGCCTGCATGCGCACATACCAGGCCTCGTGCTCAACCAGTTCCCCGATGCGCGGCACCGTGCACTGATCGGGACAGATCTTCAGTGCCGCGCTCAGTATCGCCGGTTCACGACGTTCGCGTATCAGCTCCTCCAGCAGTCGCTCGAGTGCTTCGCTGCGCAGCAGATCGCCAAACCTCAGCAGACGCACCACCGTATCGACCTTGCCCGTGAGTATGGCGTTGCTGATGGGCTGCGTGACCAGATCCGGCCCGAGCAGTTTCAGGATCCGCGCCGCAGTGGTCTGCGGCCAGTCGGCACGACTGATCACCAGCGGCATCAGGATGTCCACCGCACGACGGCGATCGATCTGCGCAATGGCCCGGGCCGCCGTCACAGACAATGCCGTGTTGGGGTGATCGAGCAGCGCAGCGATCTGTTCCCAGTGCGCCGCATCACGCATGTTCCCCAGGGTTTCCACGGCCAGCAGGCGGGTATGCAGCCGGCGGCGGCCGAGCATCCTGCCCGCGAGCCGGTGCAGTCCCAGGCGATGGGCGGCGACAATCAGGTTGTCGACCGCGTCACCTTCCACGGTGACGCGCAGACCGTTCCATTCCTCGAGTATGTCGGTGCGATGGCGGCGCGACACACGCGGCAGCCCGGCCTCGCGGGCGCGCGTGTCGGACATCATCGTATCGGCGAACGCACCGCGCCAGCGGCTGACCACGGCACGACGACGATGCTCGCCGAGCACCGTCGCGGCGCGCAGGCCCAATGTGTAGGCGATCAACACCAGCGTCGTGACCGCGGCGGCGACCGTTGCCCACGCCGCGATCGTTACCTGGGTGTCATAGCCCGGCTGAAAGAGAAAATCCAGCATAGCGCCTCGTGTACAGATCGCCCTGACGGTGCGTTCCGATCCATGTCGCCAGCTGCCAGCGTTCGCTGAGCTGGCGCCGCATGCCGACGGTGATGCTGCGCACATCGGTACGCAGAACGACATCGGTGGCGACGGCTTCAGCTTCCTCGCCGTGTGCCAGTGTCAGATCGAACCGGGTGCGATCGGATGCAAAATAGATCAGCGAACCCACATGCGCGGCCGACAGCGAATCACCGCGCAGCCGCGCAAGATCCAGCGTATAGGCGGCACGGAATCGCCCCATGTACCTGGCCACGGTGCCCGCGGTGCTGCTGACGTAGGTATCGTCATAGTGGCGATGGCGCACGCTCACCCGCGTCTCCCAGCCGTTCGCCAGTGGCAGCGCGGCCCAGCCCGTTACCGACCAGCCGGGCATGAAGTCACTGCCACCGGCCAGCGCATCGAAACCCGCGCGCCAGCGCTCTGTCACCACCCACTCGGCACCGCCGCCCGCCAGCACATCGCGTCGCCCGAAGCGTTCCTCACTCTGCGCGCGCCCGTAGACGGCACCACCGGAGGGCTGCTGACGGCGCACTTCGACAAACAGGCTGGTCCAGTCGGGCACAGGCCGCGACAGCGACTCCCGCATCGCACCGAAGCTGATCTGTGTCGTGGCGCGTTCGGCGGCCGGCGGCTCGGTCAACCAGTCCGCATCGGCGAACCGCCGTTCGGCTTCACGACGAAAGCCGGCATAGCGATCGCCGCGCACATCGTTCGCCAGCAGAACGGAGTGCTCGACTCGCCACACGTCCTCGTAATCGGGCGCCAGTCGGCGCGCACGCGCCAGTTCCCGCAGGGCCGCGTCGCTGTCGCCTGCTGCGTTCAGGGCCAGCGCACGGCCGAACACATAGTCGACGTCATCCGGATGGCGGCCGAGGAGCCACTCGTACTCGCGCAGCGCCTGCGGGTAGTCGCCGGCACGGACATGCACCCTGGCGAGCATGAAGCGCGAAGTCGTATCGTCGGGAGCGTCACGCAGTCTCGCCTGCAGCAGTGCGCGTCCGGTGTCGTAATCGCCACGGTCGACCGCCGCCTGCACCGGTTGCAAGTCGAATTCATTCGCTGCAGCTGGCGTCGGAACCGTCAGCAGCCATGCGGCGGCGAGCAACAGTTGCACACGCCGCATCAGGACATACCAGGTTCGAGCATGGGCCGCAGCAGGCGTCGCAGCCTGGCCAGCAGCTCCTGCGGTCTGAACGGCTTGGCGACGAAGTCATCGGCACCAAGCTCGAAGGCACGCACCACATCGGCCTCCAGCGTCTTCACCGACAGCACGATCACCGGCACCGACTTCCAGGCCGGGTGTTCATGCATCTGCATCAGCAGCTGGAATCCATCGACATAGGGCAGGATCAGATCCAGCACGACGGCGTCGGCAGGCGAGCCCTGCTCGATCAGTTTCTCCGCGTCTCGCCCGTTGTTGACGGTGCTGACCAGGTAGCCTGCGCGTTCCAGAATGAAGGTGAGCAGGTAGGCGGTGGTTTCACTGTCCTCGACAACCAGTACGCGCGGCGGGTGCTGTGACGGGTCGTTCACGGACGGGCTCCAATTCCCGGGTGACGGGACCACTGCCGAAGCGATATTCTGACAAATCGCAGCAGCGTGCGGGGAGTGCACCGTTCACAGTGCCCGGGTACCTGGAGAGTCAGTAACCTGACGTGATCGGGTAACGCCAGTCGCGGCCGAACGCGCGACTGCTGATGCGTACGCCCGGCGGCGCCTGACGGCGCTTGTATTCGGCACGTTTCACCAGCCCCAGCACATGGCCGACGACGTCGCGATCAAAGCCCAATGCAGCGATCTGATCGACCGACAGATCCTTCTCGATGAAGGCCTCGAGGATCGGATCGAGCACTTCGTACGGCGGCAGCGAGTCGGAGTCTTTCTGATCGGGGCCGAGCTCAGCCGAGGGGGGGCGGGTGATGACGCGTTCGGGTATCACTGGCGCGATCCGGTTGCGGTGTTCGCACAGCTGGTAGACCAGCGTCTTCGTACAGTCCTTGAGCGGCGCAAAACCTCCCGCCATGTCGCCGTACAGGGTGGCGTAACCCACCGCCATCTCGCTCTTGTTGCCGGTGGTGAGCAGCATGCGGCCGAACTTGTTCGAGATGGCCATCAGCAGCACGCCACGGCAGCGGGCCTGGATGTTCTCTTCGGTCACGTCGCGTTCGCGGTCCGCAAAAATATCGGACAGTGTTGCCAGCGTGGATTCGAACATCGGTTCGATGGACAGCACGTCGTAGCCGACCCCCATGCCGCGTGCCTGCTGCATGGCATCTTCCAGGCTCATCGTCGACGTGAAGCGCGACGGCATCATCAGCGCATGCACGCGCTCCGGACCGAGTGCATCCACGGCTATGCATAGCGTCAGCGCCGAATCCACTCCGCCCGACAGACCCAGCACCACGCCACTGAAACCGTTCTTGTTCACGTAGTCGCCGGTACCCGACACCAGCGCGCTGTACACGCTGTCTACGGTGGGCGCAGCCGGCGACGCCGATGCCGCCACCGGCACCAGCTTGCGTGCCTGCGACTGCAGCGACACCACATGCAGCCCTTCCCTGAACTGTGGCGCCCTGAAGGTCACCGCACCGTCGGCCGCCAGCACCATCGAGCTGCCGTCGAATACCAGTTCGTCCTGCCCTCCGGTCATGTTCAGATACACCAGCGGCAGTCCGGTCGCGCGGGTCCGCTCGGCCAGCACGCGCTCGCGGGCCTGCTGATGACCGATGTGGAACGGTGAACCATTGATCACCAGAATCGCCTCGGCGCCGGCTGCGGCACAGTCGCGTGCCGGCTCGTCACTCCATACGTCCTCGCAGACGATCAGCCCCAGACGATGGCCATCGAGTTCGAAGACCGTGACACCCTCACCAGGATGAAAGTAGCGCTTCTCGTCGAACACCGCATAGTTCGGCAGCACCCGCTTGCGATGATTGGCGAGCTGGTGACCATCGCGGAAGACGGCGGCGCTGTTGTAAATCACCGTCGGCCCGGTATCGGACTGCCCGCCCTGGTATTCGGGATAGCCGACGCAGATCGCAATACCGGACACCTCGTCGCGCACCCTGGCCAGCGCTTCCTCGACGCGACGTCGCATGCCGCCGTGCAGCAACAGGTCTTCCGGCGGATAGCCACTGAGCGCCAGTTCCGGGAACAGCACAATGTCGGCACCGTGTTCGTCGCGTGCCTGATGTGCGTACTGGAGGACCTTTGCGGTATTGGCGTCAATGGCGCCGACATGCGTGTCGATCTGGGCAAGTGCGATTTTCATCAGGAACAGGGAACCCGGGCCGCGGTGGGAACGGCTATTCTCACGAATGCCCGATGATCCGTAAAGCAACGTCAGCGGCTGGCCATCGTGGCAAAGTGCGGCACAGTCGGCTGGCCGAATCGGGCAATCGGGTAGAATGCCGGCGCATGTCCGCACCCAATGCGTCACCGCCCGCAACCCGCGCCGGCAGCAATACCGGCAGCGGCATCGAATCGACCACGGTCCCCCAGGGCGCGGGCGATTTCGCATGGCGCATCCTGATTCTGCTCAACGTCTTCCGCATTGCGCTTGGCCTGCTGCTGCTGGCCATCGTGGTATTCATCGATCAGCCACGGGTCATCGGTGACACGCTGCCGCAACTGGCCTGGGGCGTACTGACCGTCATGATCGGCTTCGGCGCCGTCGAGCTGCTGCTGCTGCGGCGCCGCGTCGGCCGGGCACAGCTGCACACCTATCTGCATTTCGCCATGGACGTCACGCTGGTGACGCTGCTGATTCACGCCAGTGGCGGCATTTCCAGCGGCCTGGGCGGTGTGCTGATCGTGTCCGTCGGTGCCCTGGCGCTGCTGGTTCCCGGCGAACGCGCGTTTCTGTTCGCGGCCATCTCCGCGCTCGCCATCCTGGGCGAACAGGCCGTGTCGCATATGCAGGGCGTCACCGAAAGCACGCTGTACGGACCGGCCGGCATACTCGGCGCCGTGATCTTCGTGATTACCGCGGTCGTGCAGGTGCTTCGCAGCCGCATCGTGGAAACCGAAGCACTGGCTGAACAGCGCGGTCTGGATCTGCGCAATCTGGCCGAGCTCAACCAGTACATCATCCAGCACCTGCGCGAGAGCATCGTCGTCATCGACAATGATGACTGCGTTCGCCTGATCAACGAATCCGCCGCCAAGCATCTGGGCGCCACCCCAAGCAGTACCGGTCAGCCTATCGCGCAGGTTGCGCCCGATCTTGCCGCAAGACTGGACGCATGGCGAAACGATGCGCCACGGGATGAGCGACCTTCATCCTCGTTCGCGTCCGCGGACGGTGCAACCAGCATTCAGCCGCATTTCGCACGGCTTGGCGAGTTGCGCACCGGCGGTGTGCTGATCTTCCTGGAGGACACGTCGCTGATCGCCGAGCGGGTGCAGCAGACCAAGCTCGCGGCGCTCGGTCGCCTGAGCGCAAGCATCGCGCACGAGATACGCAATCCACTGGGTGCGATGAGTCACGCCGGACAGCTGCTGGCGGAATCCGAACATATCGGCGTCGATGACCGGCGGCTGACGGACATCATTCGCGTCAACTCCCGGCGCGTCAGTCAGATCGTCGACAGCGTGCTGTCGCTGTCACGGCGCGACAAGGCGCGACCGAAGCGGCTCAATGTCGCGCAGTGGATGCATGACTTCGCACGCGAGTTCATCAGCACACTGGAGCTGTATGAAGGCGCGCTGCATGCCGGTCACATCGACGCGGACCTGGAGGTGGACATGGACCCGACCCATCTGCATCAGGTGGTCTGGAATCTGTGCGACAACGCCGTCAAATACGCCAGTGCCGAAGCCGGTGCGATAGCCGTCGAGTACAGCTGCGGCCGACTGGAAGGCAGCGGCAGACCGTACCTTGATATTGCGGACCGCGGTCCGGGCATCGTCTCGGAAAAGGTGGAGCAGGTGTTCGAGCCGTTCTACACCGGCCAGCCCGGAGGCACCGGGCTGGGACTGTATATTTCACGCGAACTTTGCGAGCGCAACGGTGCAACGCTACGCTATCAGCCGCGATCGGGCGGCGGGAGTCTGTTTCGCATCGTTTTCGCCGATCCCGCACGCTGGCCGACAGGTGAAGCCGCAACATGAAGCCAACCGCCCTGGTCGTCGACGACGAACCCGACATCTGCGAGCTGCTCGCAATCACGCTCAATCGCATGGATATCGCCACCCGCACCTGCGCCGACGTGAGCAGCGCAAGAAAGCATCTGGGCCGCGAGGCCTTTGATCTGTGCCTCACCGACATGCGGCTGCCGGATGGCGACGGCCTGGAGCTGGTCGAGTGGATGCAGCGCGAGGTGCCGGGCACGCCGGTGGCGGTGATCACCGCGCACGGCAGCGTGGAGGCCGCGGTGAAGGCGCTGAAACTCGGGGCGTTCGATTTCGTCTCCAAGCCGCTGGACCTGAACGACCTGCGCAAGCTGGTCACTGCCGCGCTGAAACTCAAGGGCACCGTGACACCGCGCGTACCCGGACAGCCCACACTGATCGGCGAGTCACCCGCCATCGACAGAGTGCGGACCATGATCGCCAAGGTCGCGCGCAGCCAGGCGCCGGTGCACATCTCCGGGGAGTCGGGCACCGGCAAGGAACTGGTGGCGCGCATGATTCACGACTCCGGGCCGCGGCGTGACGGGCGGTTCGTGCCGATCAACTGCGGCGCCATTCCCGGCGAGCTGATGGAAAGCGAGTTCTTCGGACACAGGAAGGGCAGCTTCACCGGTGCCGTCAGCGACAAGGCGGGCCTGGTGCAGACGGCCGAAGGGGGCACGCTGTTCCTCGACGAAGTCGCCGACCTGCCGTTGTCGATGCAGGTGAAGCTGCTGCGGGTGATCCAGGAGAAGACCATCCGGCCGGTGGGTCAAAGCGACGAGCTGCCCGTGGACGTGCGCATACTCAGCGCCACGCATCGCGATCTGGCCGCGCTGGTCGCCGCCGGCGAATTCCGCGAAGACCTTTTCTACCGCATCAACGTCATCGAACTGCACGTACCCGCGCTTCGTGAACGCGGTGACGATGTCATGGTGCTCACCAGTCACATACTGGCAAGACTGGCGGCCACACAGGGCGTATCCACGCCAAGGCTGACGCACGCCGCGCAGGCTGCCCTGATGAATTACCGCTTTCCGGGCAACGTCCGCGAGCTGGAGAACATTCTCGAACGCGCGCTGACGCTGTGCGCCGCCGCCGAGATCGACGTGGACGACATTCAGCTGCGACAGGGTTCGGAGGATGGCGAGTTCGAAGACGAGGCACCGGCCCGCAAGCCGGGCGAGCCGCTGGGCTCCCACCTGGAAGAGATCGAACGTGACGCCATCGTGCGCGCGCTGGAACAGACCCGCTACAACAAGACCGCGGCGGCCAGGCTGCTGGGCGTAAGCTTCCGCGCCCTGCGCTACCGGATCAAGAAGCTCGGCATCGAGTAGCCGCGCGTGACGGCGGCCGGTCAGCCCTCCGGCAGCAGCGTCACGCGCACGTAGTTGTCGGTATCGAGGTAGCGGCGCATCGCCTGCTGGATGACCTCCACACTCACTGCACGCACTTCATCGGGATAGCCGAGCAGGTAGTGTGCCCCGGGCTCGGGCTCGTGCCGATACGAATCACTGAGCACACTGAGCCAGTAGCCGTCCTGTCGCAGGTTGGTTTCGTGGTTGCGCAACATCGCCTCACGCGTGTCGGCAACGCGCTCGGCGCGCGGACCTTCGCGCTTGAGATGCTCGATTTCGTCGAACACCCGGGCAACCAGCTCTTCGACGCGGTCGGGATCGGCGCCGAACTGAAGTACCAGGGCATAGGAGCCGTCCACCGTTCCCGGCGGCTGCCAGCGCAGGCGCGGTTCGGCGGCCACGTTGTAGGTGCCGCCCAGTTCCTCGCGCAATACATTGCGCAGATGGGTCTGCAGCACCTGTGCCATCGCCATGAAGGTCACCCGCTCGCTGGCATCGCGCATGTCGAACTCGCCGTTGAATGACAGGCGCGTGAGACTGCGAGGCTCACGCCCCCGGAACACCGTCTCCTCGTGCACGCCTTCCGGCAGGCGGAGGCCGCGGTCGCGCCATTCTCGCTGTTCGCCGGCGGCCGGCAACGCCCCGATGTAGCGCTCGACCAGCGATTGCATGGTCGGCAGATCGAAGGCGCCCACGAAGATGAAGGTCTGCCCGCTGCCGTCAGCGAACAGCTCGCGATACAGCTGCAGCGACCGGTCGAGATTCATCTCGTCGATGCGGTCCACCGTCATCGGCCGCGCGCGGGGATGATCGCGGTTCATCAGTCGATTGAAGGCATCGGCAAAAACGGTTTCCGGATCATTGTCGCGATTGGCCAGTGACTGACGCAGCTGCTGCTGCAATGTGCGGAATATGTTCTCATCGGCGCGCGGCGCGGTATGACGCAGGTAAATCAGCTCGAACAGCGTCTGCAGATCCTGCGTGGACGCCACGCCGCTCAGACCATGCTCACTCTCCTGGATGTAGGCGTTGACGTTCGCCATCTTGCCCGTCATCGCCCGCTGCAGGGACGGCAGATCGAACCGGCCGATGCCGCCCGACATGATCACCGGTGCGGTCGTCTGCAGAATCACCGCTTCGTCATCATCGACCAGCGAGCCTCCGCCGGGGGCAAAGCTGCGAAACGCAACCTGATCACCCGAGAAGTCGGTGGGCCGGAGGACCACACGCACGCCATTGCCCAGCTGCCACTCGGTCACATTGCCCGGCAGCTCGCGCTCGGCAATGACCGGTGAGCCGGCGGGCAGATCCTCGAGCAGCACACCGTCGACTTCACTGTCGACATAGCGCTCCACTTCAATCTCATCGGCACCGGCGATGACGGCCGCCAGCGCCGCCTCATCGGGCAACGCAACATCAGCGGTCTGCGGCGCGGTGACGAGCACCACCCGTGATTCACTGTCCAGCCAGCGGCGGCCAACCGCGTTGATTTCCGCCAGCGTGATTTCGGGCACGAAGCGCTGCGTCAGCGCCTGCTCATAGGCCAGCGACATCGGCGGTCGACCGGTGAGAAACGCTTCGGTGTAGCGCGCCGCGAAAGAACCCGAATTGCGGTTGTCGCGGTTGGCGTAGCGCTGTTCCATGGAGCGCAGCAGATTGATGCGGCCACGCTCCAGTTCCGCTTCGGTGAATCCGAACTGCGCAATGCGCGCCGACTCGACCAGCAGTGCTTCCAGGCCACGCTCGATGCCGTCGCCGGACACCGCAGCCGCCAGCGTATAGATCCGGCTCGCGCGCACCGGCCGCGACAGATCCGTCGCCGCAGCCAGAAATGGCGCATCCGGATCGAGCGTGATCTCCTGAAAGCGCAGATTCAGCAGACTGTTGTACAGCTGTTCGACCAGGTACTGACGATAGCCGCCAAGCGTCCAGTCAGACTGGTCCGGCAGCTTGAAGGCAAGCTGCACGGTGGTGTTCGGCACCTCGGGATCGGCCACCACGGAGAACAGTGTCTCATCGTGCAGCGGCACTTCATATTCGGTACGTTCGGGCGCGTCAGCCGACGCGGGAGGCACGTCGGCCAGATGGCTGTTGATCAGCGCCTCGATCCTTTCGGCATCGAAGTCACCGACAGCGATCACGGCCATCAGGTCGGGCCGGTACCAGTCGTCATAGAAGCGTCCGAGCGACTCGCGGTCGATGCTGCGTATGCTGTCCACAGTGCCGATCGGCAGTCGCTCGGCATAGCGCGAACCATGAAACAACACGGGCAGATGCTGGTCGCGCACCCGCGAGCCGGCGCCCTGACCACCGCGCCACTCCTCCAGCACGACGCCGCGCTCCTGCTCGATTTCCTCCGGATCCAGCGTGAAGCCGCGTGTCCAGTCGCCGAGAATGGCGAACGCCGTGTCCAGATGCTCGGGGTTGTCCGCCGGCAGGCTGAGCATGTAGACCGTTTCGTCGAAGGATGTCATCGCGTTCACGCCTGGCCCCAGGCGCATGCCGATGGACTCCATGAACTCGATCAGCTCCTGCTTGGCGAAGCGCTCAGTGCCATTGAAGGCCATGTGTTCGAGAAAATGTGCCACGCCAAGCGCGTCGTCGGGTTCCAGCAACGAACCGGCATTCACGGCCAGACGCAGAAATACACGATTGTCCGGCTCGCGATTCTCGCGTATGTAGTAGCGCAGTCCGTTGTCCAGCGTGCCGGTGACGAGACTGGGGCTGTCAGGCGGTATGGCGTCCAGCGGCGCCGTGAACGCAGCCTCGGCATCGGCCTGTGGCGGCTGGGCGGGCGCGGACGCCGACCAGAGCAGCGCCGTGGCGACAGCCATCCAGCCTGCCGCGGCGACAGCGCCGCCGGCCCATCGACCAGGTTCGGCCAGGCGGATTGTTCGATGACTGCGGTAAGACATGGCGCCCCCTCCGGCGTTCGGGAGCACACAGGGTAATACGCCCGGCGGCCAGGCACCATCGGGGCATCACTGCGCGCCGGCAGTGAGCCGCTGACCGTCAGCCGCTGGCTACTCGACGCCGAACATGTTGAAGACGTCGCGACTGCCCTCGATCGTGATCGCATACTCGCCCGGCTCCAGAGGGCCCTGGAGCGTCATCAGATAGGATGACTCGCCATAGCGCTCGCTGGTGAACGGCAGGTAGTCGATATCCATCGACCTGGCCGTAAATGCCCCCACCGAACCGGTTTCGATCAGCCTGACGTCGCGACGATCATTGGTGTTCAGCTGGAACACGCTGATGATCTGCTGCGGGTTCACCGAATTGGTTTCGTGGCGCACCACAAACTGCAGCGGCTGTCCGCTGAGACGCACCGGCGATCGCACGCCCTGCACCTCATTCGCGGCCCGCGCCCTGATGGCGCCGGCACGCGCGCGATTGGATGCCCGCTGTTTCTCCAGCGGCGTTGCGCTGCCATCGATGACGGCCACGATATCGCCGACATACTCCGGCTCCGCGACGGTAATTTCGCCGAAAACCCCCTGGGCAAGCGTCGCCGACACCAGCACCAGTCCAAACTTCGCAAGATGACGTGAAAACTTCGTGGCCACTGCCGTATCCCCTGTTGCCGTGCCGTTTGGCGGCTTTCAAGGCAGCTTAGCAGCCGGATTCGGCGTCGGCCCCTCCCATTTGGGGGTAATCGCACAGGTGTTAGAATGTGCGCCCCGGTTCAGGGCACCGGCCACCGGCAGGCCCCGCCGACCCGAGAGAGAAGGACGTGCTGATCACACTGCTGAAAGCCAAACTGCATCGCGCTTGCGTCACGCATTCGGAAGTCGATTACGAAGGATCGTGCGCGATCGACGACGACCTCCTGGATGCGTCGGGCATCCGTGAGCACGAGCAGATCCATATCTACAACGTCACCAACGGCGAACGCTTCACGACCTACGTGATCCGCGCCGAGCGTGGCTCGCGCATCATTTCCATCAACGGCGCCGCCGCACACAAGGCGGACCCCGGTGACCGCGTCATCATCTGCGCCTATGGGCAGTGCGACGCCGCCGAGGCGGTCCTGCACCGTCCGTCCCTGGTCTATCTGGACGAACACAATCGCATCATCGGCAAGTCCGATGCGATCAAGCCGCAGGCGGCGTAGGCTGCCGCCCGCGGCACTCAGTCCCGCGACTTTCAGAACCGGGATATTCAGAACTGAGCCTTTCAGAACTGATAGCGCATGCCCAGTTCCACACTGCGCGGATCGGCCAGCCGCCACATCAATCCGCCTGAGCCGGCACCTTCCGTGTATAACCGGTCGGTCAGATTGCGTCCGCGCAGGGTCACGCTGACCTGATCCCAGCGCCGGGTGACGCTGGCGTCCATGCGGGTATAGGCAGGAACCTGGATGCCGTTGTGCGCATTCGCCTCACGCTGGCCAACGTGATACAGCGTGGTGCCGGCCGTCCAGGCCCCGAAATCGCGCCATGCGCCCAGGCTGGCGACGCGAGACGGCACATTGGGCGGCGTGTTGCCGGCGCGCGCGATCACGCCGGTGCCCAGGTTCTGATTGAACTCCTTGTATTCGGCCGTCCAGTTCACGGCAAGGTTCGCGCTCAGGCGCCAGCCCTCGCGCAACAGCATGCCCAGCGACCACTCGGCACCCTGCGAGATCTGCGCACCGATCTGCGAGTTGATGCGCTCGCCATCCACAACCGTGGACGTGAGCAGGTCGTTCTTTTCGATGTCGAATACCGCCAGCGTCATGTCAGCACGGCCGTTCATCATCGTGGTCTTCAGACCGATCTCGTACTGCCGTCCTTTCTGGAGACTGAAGTCCTCATGGGACGGATTCAGACTGACCAGCTGTGACACCGGCTGCGCGGCGCTGGTGTAGCTCGCATAGATGTTGAGTTCGGGCGAGAGCCGATGGACAACACCCAGACGGCCAGTGAACGGCGTATAGGACTTCGTGAACGGCGCCGCGCCAACGAGTGACGTGCGCTCCACATCGATACGGTCGTGGCGCAGTCCGGCAACCAGCATCATCCGGTCGGTGATGCTGAAGGCATCCTCGATATAGACGGCAGCGGTACGGGTCACGACATTGACAGTCTTCTGCGGAAAAATGTCAGGTCCCACGCCGGGATCGAAGCCGGTCAACGGCAGGCTGGTCGGTATCGGATCGCGTGAGTAGTCCTGGCCGGTATTGCGGTCCTGATCATTGTGGTCAACCAGCACGCCGACGAGAAACCGGTTGGGTCGCCCGCCCCATTCACCGCTCCAGGTCAGATCGAGGCGATTGCCCAGCTGCAGATCGTCGCGCCAGATCAGAAAGTAGCTGCCACCGCGGTCAACCATGCCGGTGGCCGGATTCCACACATTGCGCTCGGTGTTGTACCAGTCCAGACGCTGGGTCGCCGCGTAGGTCTCATTGCGAAGTGTCCAGCTGTCACTGAGGCGGGTATCGACGATGAAGCGCCAGAAGGTGTTGGTGGCGTCGACGGCGTTGTCTGCGGTGTTGTAGTTCAGACGCCGCGTGGCCGGTTCGATGCGCGCATTGACCAGCGTATCGGTGGCGGTGCTCGCCGGTCGCACCTCTTCCACGCCATCAAGCCCGATCACGGCATCGTAGATCAGCGGCGTGCCGTAGTAGCTCTGGATCGAATCCTTCAGCGCGCTCGCACTGAAGCGCAGCGTGGTGTGTTCACCGGTACTCCATCGCAGCTCACCGCCGGCCGCGGTGTAGTCCTCGCGGTTGTTCGCCACATAGCCATCCTGACGGCTGAACGACACATCGGCCCGATAGGCGGGTCCGTGCCGTCCGATCTGTCCGCCGGCACCGGCCGCGGCGCGGTAGCGGCCCCACGATCCCATGGTCAGCAGGAACTCGCCGCCGGGCTCGCCGGCCTGCCTGGACACGTAGTTCACGGCGCCGCCCACCGCACCTTCGCCGTACAGCAGCGATGCCGGGCCTTTCAGCACCTCGACACTGCTGAACAGGAAGGTGTCGAGCGGGCGGGACGACTGGGAGCTGGTGTTCTGACGAATGCCGTCGCGCATGATGGTGATGTCGGCGCCGGAGAATCCCCTGCTGCTGTAGCTGGGAATCGAGCCGACACCGGTCGTGCCGGTCATCCCGACCGCGGCCTCGATGGCCTCCAGTGCAGTACGCGCGCCGCGCAGCTGTATCTCGTCCTGGGTCACCACCGCGATGCTCGCCGGCAGTTCACGTGCCGAGAGCCCGAGTCGCGACCCGGTCTGATTCGGTGTATCCAGATCCAGCGGCCGCCGGCCGCGCACACCTTCAACGAGGATTTCATCCACGTCGTTGTTTGCACCGTTGATCGATGGCGCTGTCGACTGCGCGCCGACACCGGCGTGATAGCCGATGAGCGCAACCGACAGCAGCACGCCATTGAGGCGACTCAGACGATCTTGCGGGCGAAGATTTCCCGCACGGAGATTTCGTGACATTCAGGCACCTCGTTGCAGCAAGCACACGAATGCAGGAAGCCGGCGCTCGCCGGCGAACCTGCCGCGGGCATGGATGTGTTTAACGAGGCGGCATCGTCGATGCCTGAGGCGGAAGGCACAAGTTAATAACAGTTCGCTAACTGTTCATCTGAGGGTTAACGTTCGGTTAACCCCGATTAACGCTGTTCGCCAACGTCGGAACCGCGGATCAGCTCCAGCTGGCCGTGTCGTGCGACACGCGCATCGAAGATCCCCCATGCGCCTTCGGGTCCGTGCCAGGCGCCGCCGGTGGCCGCCTTGGCATACTCGGTTGCGCGCGTTTCGAAGAAGTTCGCATGCTCGACGCCGTTGAGGATTTCGGTGAGCCACGGCAGCGGATGTTCGCGCACGTCGTACACCGCGGGCAGGCCCAGCTGCCCGAGCCGCCAGTCGGCCACGTAGCGGATGTAGCGCTTCACATCGTCAGAAGTCAGACCCTCGATCGGCCCCATCTCGAAGGCCAGGTCGATGAAGCGATCCTCCAGGCCGACAACGGTGCGCGCGCAGTCGACGATGTCGTCGCGCACGTTCTTCGTCAGCGCACCGGTTTCCGAGGCGAACTCGTGAAACAGGCGGATCACGCCGTCGCAGTGCAGCGTCTCGTCCCGCACCGACCACGACACGATCTGCCCCATGCCGCGCATTTTGTTGTGACGCGGAAAATTCAGCAGGATCGCGAAGCTCGCGAACAGCTGCAGGCCTTCGGTGAAGCCGCCGAACATGGCCAGCGTACGCAGAATGTCGGCTTCGCTATCGACACCGAATCGCTGCATGTAGTCGTGCTTGTCGCGCATGGCCTCGTAGTCCATGAAGGCGCGGAACTCCGAATCGGGCATGCCCAGCGTTTCCAGCAGCAGCGCGTAGGCGACGATGTGCACGGTTTCCATGTTCGCGAACGCGGCCAGCATCATCTTGATTTCGGTGGGCCGAAACACGCGGCCGTAACGCTCCAGGTAATTGTCCTGCACCTCCACATCCGACTGCGTGAAGAAGCGGAACACCTGCGTGAGCAGGTTGCGCTCGGCATCGGTCAGGCGCGTCGCCCAGTCCTTGCAGTCCTCGCCCAGCGGCACTTCTTCAGGCAGCCAGTGAATCTGCTGCTGGCGACGCCAGTAGTCGATGGCCCACGGATAGCGGAATGGCTTGTAGCTGGCGCTGGGCGTCATCAGCCCGGGCCGCGCAATGAGTTCGATCTGCGGTTCCAGGCCTTTGGCCGGCGCCATGGTCTGTGCTTTCATGTGCGGATTCCTCACTGGCACGCCAGACATTCGTCGTAGCGGTTTTCGTCGACGGCGGCGGCCAGCGCGCGCTCCGGCCAGCCCCGTGTGTTGTCACCTTCCACGCCGGCGAATCCGGCGCGCTGCACGGATTTGGAGCGGCAGTAATACAGGCTCTTGATGCCGCGCTCCCAGGCCGTCCAGTGCAGCATCAGCAGATCCCATTTGTGAATGTCGCTGTTCAGGTAGAGGTTCAGCGACTGGCCCTGGCAGATGCTGGGCGTGCGGTCGGCCGCCAGTTCCACGATCCAGCGCTGATCGATTTCGAACGCGGTGCGGAACACCACTTTCTCATCGTCGCTCAGCGCATCCAGGTGCTGCACCGATCCCTCGTGTTCGAGTATCGACCGCCAGGTGGCCGGCGAATCCAGCCCCTTTTCGGCCAGCAGCTTCTGCAACGCCGGATTCTTCACCGTGAACGAACCCGACAGTGTCTTGTGCGTATAGATGTTGGCCGGAATCGGCTCGATACAGGCACTGACGCCTCCGCAGATGATGCTGATGCTGGCCGTGGGTGCGATCGCCAGCTTGCTGCTGAAGCGTTCCATGGCGCCGCGGTCGGCGGCATCCGGACAGGCGCCGCGCTCGGCCGCCAGCACCACCGACGCGCGGTCCGCCCCGGCGCGCAGATGGCGGAACATCTTCATGTTCCAGCTCCTGGCCAGCGCGCTCTCGAATGCGATACCGCGTGCCTGCAGGAAGGAATGAAAGCCCATCGCGCCCAGGCCCACCGAGCGCTCACGCATGGCGGAGTAGCGCGCCTGCGCCATGCTGTCGGGCGCGCTCGCGATGAAGTCATCGAGCACATTGTCGAGAAAGCGCATCAGGTCCTCGATGAAACGCGGCTCGTCGCGCCACTCATCCCAGGTGGCCAGATTCACCGACGACAGGCAGCACACCGCGGTGCGCGTGTTGTCGAGGTGATCGCGGCCGGTGGGCAGCAGGATCTCGCTGCACAGGTTCGACTGACGCACCGTCAGCCCCAGCTCGCGCTGATGGGAGCTGAGCGCGCGGTTGGCAGCGTCCACGAACAGCAGATACGGCTCGCCGGTCTGCAATCGCGTTTCGAGAATCTTCTGCCACAACAGACGCGCCGAGATCGTGCGCAGCGGCTCGCCGCTGGACGGACTGCGGAGCACGAACGGTTCATCGTCGCGCACGGCATGCATGAACTCATCGGTGATCGCGATGCCGTGGTGCAGGTTCAGGCTCTTGCGGTTGAAGTCGCCGGTGGCCTTGCGGATCTCGATGAATTCCTCGATCTCCGGGTGATGCACATCCAGATACACGGCCGCCGAGCCGCGGCGCAGCGATCCCTGCGATATGGCCAGCGTCAGTGAATCCATCACGCGGATGAACGGAATGATGCCCGACGTGTGACCGTTGCCTTTCACCGGCTCACCAATCGACCGCACCGAACCCCAGTAGGTGCCGATGCCGCCGCCGTTCGATGCCAGCCAGACGTTCTCCGTCCAGGCGCCGACGATGGCGTCAAGGCTGTCGTCCACCGCATTCAGAAAGCACGAGATCGGCAGTCCGCGTTCGGTGCCGCCGTTGCTGAGCACCGGCGTTGCCGGCATGAACCACAGCTTCGACATGTAGTCGTACAGCCGCTGTGCGTGCGCGGTGTCGTCGGCGAACGCACGCGCCACGCGCGCGAACAGATCCTGAAAGCCTTCGCCGGGCATCAGGTAGCGATCGGTCAGCGTGGCCTTGCCGAAGGCGGTGAGCCGTTCATCGCGGGCCGGATCCGTCGCGACGAAGCCGACGGACGAACGTGCGCGCCGCGGTCGGGGAGTTGCCGCGTCCGATGCGGGCGGAGCCGCCGATGCCAGTGCCTTGACCATGAATCACCTCGCTGTTGCCGGTCAGAAGACGGAATGGCGGCGAGGCTGAGGCGGATCGTCGGTGCACGGATGATGACGAACGCCACGCTCCCGCTCGGCACACCCCGTCCGATCAGTACGCAAGTGCGCCGGCAGGTCTCCTGGCTTGCAGCTCAAACGCGATCGTCGCCTTCCCGGTAACACCAGTGGCACGTGACGGCCGCTCGCTGCTCACAGTTGCGGGGGCAGCCCCGGAATCAGGCGGCCCGCTCAGACCCACCTTCACCGGATTCCCTCTTGGTCGCGATAGCGACACCGGAGCACCCCCATATCTTGGGGTCGCCGCAAACGGGTTGTCAACATGTTGTGGTGGGCTGCTGTTATTCGACAGTGAACGCGATCGAAAATTCCGCGCCCGGCTCGCGGTTGCGCACGTCGACGCGCGCCTTCATGGCCGCTGCCAGCTCCCGCACCAGCGCAAGGCCGATGCCGGTGCCGGCCGTGTCGCGCGTCAGCGGATTGTCCGGCCGGTAGAACAGCTCGAAGATTTTCCTCATCTGCGCGCGCGGCACACCGGGGCCGTAATCACGCACGGTGAACACCACGTCACGATCGGCGCGGCAGCCGATGCTGATCTGCCTGCGCGCCGCGCCGGCGGCAAACTTCAGGGCGTTGTCCACCAGGTTGATCATGATCTGCACAAACGCGTCCCTGTCCACCTGCACATGCACGCCCGCGCAGGCTGGCTCGCTGCCGATATCGAGTTCGAATCCCGCATGCGACACCTGCGAGTCCACCTTCGAGCGCACCAGATCGATCAACTCCTCCACCGTCACCGGCTGCAGCGAAATCGCAAGCTCGCGGCGTGTCATGCGTGCCAGCTGCAGCACGTTCTCGATCAGCCGCGACAGGCGTTCGCTCTCGGTGTGGATGTAATCGTAGTACGTGTTGCGGCGTTCCTCGTCGGCCCAGCCGGCTTTCAGCATCTCGCCGTACATGCGAATCGATGTCAGCGGCGTCTTCAGTTCATGGCTGACGGCGGACACGAAGTCCTGCTGCTGTCGGGCGAGGCGCACCTGTCCGACGGCGAAACGGTACATCAGCACGAAGCCCGCCGACAGCACCGTCACCAGCACGAACGTGACCCAGCCCAGCAGCGGGCCGCCCGGACCGCGCGGCAGTTCACGCAGGGTGTAGATCAGCTCCATTGAGCCGAACGGCGGCGACAGGCGTGCCTGGTACAGCGGCGCGCCCGCATCAGCGATGCGCCCGGTGCCGGCGGTGATCGCGTCGGCAGGGTTGAACGCCGCAAGCGGCCGGCGATCGTGCATGACGGTGAGCACCCCGGCATCGGCCAGACTGCTGGCGCGGAAGCCGCGCTCCAGGGTCGCGGCCAGAAACGGCTGCTGCTCGATCAGCACCCCCTGAATCAGGCGGCTGTCCTCACGCCAGACCTTGCGGAACAGCATCAGATGGCCACTGTCGAGCAGTGCCATCTCGAACGGATCGATCTCGCTGGCGAAGGTACTTACACCGTCCGCCTGCTCTGCCGCGATCCCCGATGCGCCGACAAAAAGCTGCAGCTGCCGCTCCGGAACCGTCGCCTGCTCGGTGCGGCTGCGTCGCACGGCGGCCAGCCCGGGCTGACGGGCTTCCAGTTCCTGCAGCAGTGCCGCCGCACGCGCGGCGTCATCCGTCGGCGGCGCCTGAACGCGCAGGATTTCGTCGAACGCAGCCTGGCCGGCCGGTGCTTCGTCGATGCCAGGCGACCTGATACGTGCCCCGGTGACGACGACTTCGCGCTCGTCGGCGCTGCGCTCGGCGGCGGGTGCCGGCACCGACCCGCCGGCCAGCAGTCCGTTGCGCACCAGCACCTCGCGTACGCCAGCCTCGCGCTGCAGCCGGCTGGCACGTTCCGCGAGCGAGATGCCGTAGGCCTGCGGATCCACATCCGGCGGAGGCAGCAGCGGCGTGGTCATGTCGCCATCGCCGTTCACCTGGAAGTAGCCCAGCGCACCCGGCAGAGCACTGTCCACGGGCAGTGCCGACAGCGGTGAGCGCTGCACGAACCCGGCAGCCGGATCACCCTCCACGACCAGAAACGAGTAGTCGCCGAACGAGCGCGCCTCTTCGCTTGCGATCATCGCCACAAGCTCCGCGTCCAGCCGCGACGTCAGGTCTTCGGCGAGCACCTGGGTCTGACGAAACGCCTGCCAGTTGAGCTGGCTGTAGGCATGGCGAACCAGCAGCAGCGCCGGAATCGCCAGCGCCAGAAAGAACAGCACGAACAGCATGCGCAGGCGGCGTTCGTTCAGCCTTGCCGCATGCGCGGTGCGCTTCATGCCGGCTGCTCCGCGGCAGTGATCAGGCGGTAGCCGGCGCCGCGCACCGTGACGAGAAACTGCGGCACCCTGGGGTCATGCTCGATCTTGCGCCGCAGCTTCGCCACGTGGATGTCGACGGTGCGCGTTTCGATCGCCACATGACGATCGTAGCCCCAGACCTTGTTCAACAGTTCCTCGCGCGACACCGGCCGCGTGCCGTTCGCACCCAGGTAACACAGCAGCTCGATCTCGCGGCGGGTGAACATCAGCGCTGCCTCACCGCGACGACCACAGAGATTCTGCGTGTCGATCTCGACGTCGTCCGCAAGCCGCAGCATGGCGTCGACAGTCAGGCCGCCGTTCGCACGGCGCAGCACCGCCTGTATGCGCAGCAGCAGCTGCGCGACCGAGAACGGCTTGGCAATGTAGTCGTCGGCGCCCAGCGTCAGCCCCTGAAGGATGTCGTCGTCGCTGGTGCGGGCGGTGAGCATGATGATGGGCTGCTGCCGGTCGACGCGGCGGATCTCGTTGCAGATCGCGAAGCCGTCCATGCCCGGCAGCATGATGTCGAGCAGCACCAGATCGAAGCGTCCGCTCTGCGCCTTGCGCAGGCCTTCGGGGCCGTCCCCGGCGCCGTCAACCTCGTAGCCGTGATAGACGAGAAGGTCCGTCAGGCCGTTGCGGATCGCGGCCTCGTCCTCGACGACCAGAATGCGTTGCTTGTGCGCCATGGGAACCGTGACGGCAGGCCCGTTTCGCCTGACGGCTACCTTAGCAGCTCCCCGCGAACGCCGATGTAAACGCTTTGTAAAAACGTGACGGAAAGTTTTACCGATGCGTGTCTTATCGCCGCGATCGCCTGTTCCTAAGCTGACAGCCAATCCCGAACCACAGAACTCACGGAGACGCTGGACATGGCACTGATCAACCGGATGGCAAGGCTGTTTACAGCCGACATGCATGCGGTGCTGGACCGCATGGAAGAACCGGCCGTACTGCTGCGACAGGCGGTGCGGGAAATGGAAGCGGCGGTGGCGGCGTCGGAGCGACACATCGCCGCACTGGAACAGGAACGCTCGTCACTGGCGTCGCGACGGCAGCAGCTCGAGGTCGCGATCACCGAACTGGTCAGTCAGCTGGACGTCTGCTTCGCGTCCGCCAGCGACGAGCTGGCCCGCAAGCTGATTCGCCGACGCCTCCACAACGAGCGTCATGTGCGCCATCTGGCCGACCGTATGGCCGCGGCGGACGCCACACTCGCCACCGCCCGCCAGGAGGTGGCCGTGCAGCGCGAGCAGCTCGACGGTGTGCGACAGAAGGCGGCGCTGTTCGACGATCGCGATGACACGGAATCGCGGCAGCACGAGGCATTCGACATCTACGGCGACGGCATCACGGTGGGCGATGACGAAGTCGAGGTCGCGTTCCTGCGCGAGAAACAGCGGAGGTCGCAGCAATGACCACCATGACCACGATGACCGCTTCACCCGGCCAGGACCGATCGCCACTGGGGCGCGGACTGGTCCTGGCGCTGGCACTGAGTCTGGCCGGAGGCGCGATGTTCGTTGCGCTGAACTCGATGCTGGCGGCCGGCGCGGCCCTGCGTGTGCTCGTGATGCTGCTGGCCGCGGCGTATCTGACGTATCTGCTCGCCGGCAGCCGGCAGCGCATCGGACGCATGGCAACCATCGTGATCTGGTGCGCGGTATCGGCGGCGCTGTGGTTCGCCTGGCCCCCGATCAGTCTCTATGTACTCGTTCACGTGGCCATGCTGTGGATCGCCAGGTCGCTGTACCGCTACTCGGGGTTTCTGCCGGTGCTGGCCGACCTGTGTCTGAATGCGCTGGCGCTTGCGTTCGCCTACTGGGCCGCAACGCGAACCGGCAGTGCGTTCATTGCGCTGTGGTGTTTCTTTCTGGCGCAGGCACTGCACGTTTTGATTCCCGAACAGATTCGCAACATCCGGCGACGGACGCCCGCGCCCGATAGCGGGCAGGCGTTCGGGCAGGCGCATCGCAGCGCCGAAGACGCGCTGCGACGTCTGGTTGCGCAGCGCTGAGTCCCTACCGCCTCCAGCCATTCGACTGACATCAAGGAAACCATCGTCATGAATATCAGCATCATGAACATCAGAATCACGGGCATCGTCGCCCTGCTCACCGCAAGTATCATCGCGGTCGCCGCCTATCCGTCGCTGCGCAACCACTCACTGTTCGATTCGCAGGGACCCTTGCTACCAACGCAGGGCCACACAGCTGTGGAAGCGGTCTTCGTGCTCGACACCACCGGCAGCATGGGCGGCATGATCGAAACTGCCCGGGAAAAGATCTGGTCGATAGCCACCACCCTGGCGCAGGGCGATCCCAGGCCGGAAATCTCGATCGGGCTGGTCGCATTTCGCGATCGCGGCGACGAGTACGTAACCCGCGTGATCGATCTCACCACCGATCTCGACGCGATCTATGGCGAGCTGATGCAGTTTCGTGCGGCCGGTGGCGGCGACATCCCCGAAGCGGTGAACGAAGCGCTGTACGACGCCGTCCACCGCATATCGTGGAGCGACAACCCGAACAGCTATCGGGTGGTGTTCCTGGTCGGCGACGCACCGCCGCATATGAACTATCCGGACGACGTGAAGTACCCTGAAACACTGGCCGTTGCGGCAGCAAAAGGCATTGTCGTGAACACGATTCAGTGCGGCAACATGACGGCCACCACGCATCACTGGCAGCGTATTGCCGCACTCGGCCAGGGACGTTACTTCAGCGTCGATCAGGCCGGCGGCGGCGTGACGATCAACTCGCCGTTCGATGAACAGATTTCGCTACTGTCGAGGGACCTGGACCGTACCCGGATCTACTTCGGCACGGAAGAAGAACGTGAAGCGCAGTTCGCACGCGCCGCCGCGGTCGACGAGATCATCGTGACCGGATCACGCGCCGCCGGTGCAAGACGAGCCGAGTACGCCATGATGGTCGGTGCGGCCGGCATCGACCCGCATCGCAGCCGCGAACTGGTCACTCAGTCGATGGACGGAAGCGTTGACATCGATGCACTCGATGATGCCGTGCTGCCACCTGCAATACGCGAATTGTCAGCCGACGAAAGGCGCGCACTGATTGCCGAACACGCCGAACAACGTGTGGCGCTGGAGGCGCAGATCAGCGAGCTGTCGCAGCAGCGCCGCGACTACATCGCCGAGCGTCTCGCCGAACGGGGCGGCGCCGAAGACTCGCTGGATCACCAGCTGTTCGAGGCGGTGCGGGCGCAGGCGGCGGAGCGCGGCATTGCCTATGAAGGCGGGCCGGCTTACTGATGCGGCCTACTGGTCGACCACACCAGGATTGAATGCGCGATGACAGGCCTCGCACGACGTATACAGCGCATCGCCAACTTCCAGCAGTGCATCGTGATCCCGGGCGCGTATCGCATCGAGCGCGCCCCGGGTCGCGTTCAGCATCAGCTGATTGAATGCGCGCCACGCAGGCTGACTGACCCACTCGCTATCGTTGGGACCGGTACCGCCCAGGGCATTGGCCTGCGTGGCCACCATCATCGTGATCGCCGCTTCTTCCAGTGCCGTCCACTCCTCGTCGGTGGGCGGATCCCAGGCGTTCCACAGGGTGTTGGTCACCGGCGTGATGGTCTGTTCCATCAGTTCACGAATCGACACCAGCGGACTGCCATCGGCAGTGGCGGCACTCGCGGCGGCACGATCGCCCTGTTGCGCCCCCTGCTGCGACAGCGCGGGCGTGATCAGCAGCGCGATGACCAGTGCGGCAATGGCGGCGGTGGACAGCAGCTTCATGGTCTCTCTCCCGATCAATCCACGCCCGATCAATCCACGCTGAAGGCCAGCAGCACGTTGCCTGGGCGCCCCACGAACCCGCCGTTGCCGGACAGCGCATAGACCATGCCGCCGGCCACCACGACTCCGGGACCATCGATGGAGCCGCCGTTGGCCGGCACGCCATTGACCGTGTCGAAGGACACGTTGGTATCAAAGGTCCACAGTATGCTGCCGTCGTCGGCGGAATAGGCCCGCAGACCACCGTCGGCCGAGCCCGAGAACACCGCGCCGGGAATCGCCGTCAATGCGGCCGACTGCGTCTGGCTGCAACCCTGCCCGGCATCGCACAGCAGCGGCTGGGGTGGCGTGTACCAGGCGCGTTCGCCAGTCTCCAGATCGATCGCATGCACTCCGCCGGTGACTTCGTTGTTGTAGCCGCCCACGGCCGCGTACACCTGACCATCGCCAACCGCGCTGCCCCAGACGCCGCCGATCGCGCCGCCGGGACCCACACGATAGCTCCACAGCAGTTTGCCGTCGTTGTCCGGATCCAGCGCCCAGACCATGCCGGACTTCTGCGGCACGACGATGATGTCGCGGCCGTCAGCCAGTGAGGTGAGAATCGGCGAGGCGGAAAAATCGAAATCCGGACCCAGGTCGCTCGGACAGTTCGGGTTGTCGTCGTTCTCCACGCAACCGGCCAGCCAGACATCGCCGGGCAGCATCTGGTTCACCCAGCGAATCTCTCCGCTGTCCATGTCGAATGCCACGATCGCGTTGATCGTATCCACCGGTGGCCCGGAGTAGGCCGGCCCCGTGGCCGAATAGATCAGACCGCGCTGCTCATCCACGGTGGGTGCGTTCCAGATGCCCACGCCGGCAGGCCCGTACAGCGGCTGCCCCGCCGAGCTGGTGCCGCGGCGCTGCGGCTCGGGCACGGTGAAGGTGCGCCACAGCACCGTGCCGTCGGTGGCGTCGATGGCCGTGAGGCTGCCGCGGAAGGTGCAGCACGGATAGTTCGGACTGGACCCGCTCATGGCTTCGGTCACGCCGCTCAGCGGCACATACAGACGGCCATCGTGCAGCGTCAGCGCGCCGGTGGCGCGCACGGCGGAGTGATCCTCGATGAGCCGCTGCCACAGCAGCGTGCCGGTGTCGGCGTCCAGCGCATACACACTTGCGTCGCGGTCGACGAAGTACAGCGCATGGCCGTCACGGCCATCCTCGAAGGTATGCGGCCCCACCGACAACGCACTGCGCACGCCGGCATCGGCTTCAAAGCTCCAGTACGTGCAGCCGGTGGCGGCATCCAGTGCATACACCGCACCCGCCTGACTGGCGGTAAACAGACGTCCGCCGATCACCGTGGCCTGGGTTCGCGGCGAACTCTCGCGCGGCAAACCGAAAGCCCAGCGCAGCGTCAGACGCGAAACATCGTCGCCGGTGAGGCCGGCCGCCTCGGCGGTCTGAAAACGCGTGTTGGTGACATCCGGCCCCCAGCCGTTCCAGCGCGCGATGGCGTTGTCGGCGAGGGGTTCGCGTGCTTCACACAGGCCTTCTGTGATCACGAGACCAGGGCCGGCGGGTGGCCCTGGCGGCTGTGCCTGTAGCGACGAGGCCGACCACAGCAGCGTGATCGCGGCTGCAAGTATTGAAGTGAGTAATCGGGGTCGCGATGCCCGGATTGGTGAATGCATGGATTTGACGTTCATAAGCACAGCCATGGTTGTTCGATCCTGGTAGGAGAGCATCGGTTCCCCCCGACGCCGGATTGCAATCATGCCATGCGAACGCGTCCAGGCCGAATGCGGGCCTGCAACCCCGGCAAACGGCCGTGCCTCAGGGCCGCGAACCGATGCCGAAGTCCCAGGCGGCATAGAGAATGTCACCGCTCTGGCCGCCGATCAGATCACCCAGCGAGGTTTCGGCATTGGCGCGTCGGCGGTTCTGTTCGCGTGCCTGCACCGGCCGCAGCACCAGCGCGTACTCGCCCGGCGGCAGCGCGGATTCCAGTGTCACCGTGTAACGACCGCGGGCGGTCTGCTGGCGCGTCAGCGGCAGCTGTTCCTCGATCACCGCGCCGGTGGGCATGCCGCCGGCCGTGCTCGCGCGGGTGCGCGCCGCACCCACCAGTCGGAAGTTGTCGGTGGTGGCGACCAGTTGCACCAGCACCGGCTGGTACAGATCCGGATTCACGCCGGGAATCGCCGAGAAATCGAACTCGATCACCGTGCCAGACTCCAGACGGCGTGGTGCGGATGTACCAGGCAGCGCCCAGACCACCGTGACCGTAGGGTCTCCGGAACGAAACAGCGCGCCCAGTCCGGTGGCCAGGCCCAGCGCGGGATTGGCGAAAGCCAGTGCGCGCTCGCCTATGCCCTGCAGCGTATTCAGCGCGTTGCCACTCTGCCGGGCTTGCATGAACGCGACATGCGAAATGGAGGGCGCGAACGGTGTGCGCGCGTCGCCCGCCACGACCCAGGCTCGTGGTGTGTGGCTGTTGTCGTTTTCCGCCGGCGGCGCAGGGTCTGCGACTGTTGCCACGGCCGGCGCAGACACGGGTGCCGGCATCTGTTCCGTGAGCGCCGCAAGCCGTGCCAGCACTTCCGGTGACAGCGACGCATCCGCGTCGTCGCCGGTCTCAGCGACGGCCGCAGCCGGCGGCAGCGCCGATGCGCCTGCAGCGCTGCCTCGGTTGGCGGACTCGATGCCGATCATCGCCTCGATGATCAGGGGCTGAACACCAGCGCGCGTCAACGCAATCAGCGCCGTGGGCGAGATATCGAAACTGACGGGAATCGCGCTGATCGCCGCGATGACCGTGCTCTCGGGAAGCCCGGCCTGCACCATCGCAACCACATCCTCGTTGCGGACGATGTCGTCGACAGCTGCCGCCGTGCTTGGCACATCAATCGCAGCCTCTTCAATCACAGGCTCTGCTGCAGCTTCATCGGCAGCCGCGGAAATCGCAGAGATGATTGTCAGGGCACAGACAAGGGCGAAAAGGCGAAGAACCACGGTACGGTCCTCCAGGGTTGGGAAGCCCGCCTGCTCTGCACGGGCGGCGCATCCTAGCACAGCGCCGCGCAACCGCAAGTGGAGACGGTGCCACCCTCGAATCAGGCCGCCCGCTGCGCCTCAGCCGGGGCAGCCGACTCCAGCGCCACGGCAACTCCGTGAATCACCGCGGCAATGCGCACCGCGCTCTGCACACCATCAGCACCCAGGCCTTCCTTGCGCACCGCACGCTCATGCGACGCGACGCAGGCACCGCAGCCGTTGATCGCCGACACCGCCAGCGAGTACAGCTCGAAGTCCAGCTTCGGCACGCCGGGATTGGCTATCACATTCATGCGCAGCCGTGCCGGCAGCTTCGCGTACTCGTCGTTGCCGACCAGATGCCCGAAGCGGTAGTAGATGTTATTCATGCCCATGATGGTCGCGGCGGCGCGCGCGGCATTGACCTGCGCTGCGTCGAGCTTTGCCGTCACCACGCGTTCGATGTCGGCGGTCAGCGTCTCGTTGCGTGATGCAATCGCCGCGGCCAGCGCGGTGGCGAGAATCTGCGTTTCGGTCAGACCCGGCGCACCATCGGTGCTGAGCACGCTGGAGAGATTGAGCTTCAGATCCCGTGCGTAATCGGGAATCCGGTTCTTGAGTGTCGTGAGATCCATTCTGTGGCTCCTTGCGTCTTCAAAAAGCGGGCGGCGGCACGATCCCGCAGTCAGGGGGAGGGGAGTGCGAGACCGTGCCGTGCCCTGAGTGACCCGAAACGGGATGCGGGGGTTTGGGGTTCGGATTCGGCCGCCGCGATCAGGCCGCCTTCAGCGTGTCCTGACCCGGCTGCCAGTTGCAGGGGCAGAGTTCGTCTGTCTGCAGTGCGTCCAGCACACGCAGCACCTCGCCGACGTTGCGACCGACGCTCATGTCCGTCACCGACGCGAAGCGAATCACGCCCTGCGGATCGACAATGAAAGTGGCGCGCTTGGCCACGCCTTCCTCGTCGAGGATGCCGAGCGCACTGCTCAGATCCTTGCGGATATCCGCCAGCATCGGGAACGGCAGCCCCTTCAGATCCGGATGATCCTTGCGCCAGGCCAGATGCACGAACTCACTGTCCACCGACGCACCCAGCACCTGCGCATCCCGATCGGCGAAGTCGCCGTTGTGGCGGCCGAACTCGGCAATCTCGGTGGGGCACACGAACGTGAAATCCTTCGGCCAGAAGAACACCACCTGCCACTTGCCGGGGTAGCTGTCGTTCGACACCGTGGTAAAGGCGTCGTCGAGATTCTCGGAAACCGTCGCCTTCAGTGAAAAGCGCGGAAAAGTATCACCAACCGTCAGCATCGAAGTTACTCCTTGAAGCATGTTGCACCGGGCGAAAGCGCCCTGCGGTGCGGTTCGGGGAGAGATGCTACGGGGCGGATCGTATTTGTTCCAACGGATTATTCAGGACATTATATTCGTTTTTATAGATCGTTAAGACGGTCGCCGCCGAGACGCTCTGGATTCGCGGCGGTTTTTCGCCATCGCGGCTCGCTGCTACCGATAACGCAAGCCTGCGCTGGCGGCGGGATTTCATTCGCACCTATCTGGAGCGCGACATCCCGCAGTTCGATGCCCGCGTTCCCGCGGAAACGCTGCGCCGTCTCCGGACGATGCTCGCGCACAACCAGGCCGGGGTGCTCAACGCATCGAAACTCGCTTCGGCGCTGCTGATCGATGTGCGCACGCTGAACCGGTATCTCGATCTGATCGATCTGGTGCTCGAGTTCACACCAACCCGACGCTGGGCCATCGAGATCAAGCGCTCCACGGCGCACCCGGCCGCCCGGCCGCCCGGCCGCGGATCCCATTCCGCTTGCGACGACATCAACGCCGAACGGCGCATCGTCGTCTATCCGGGCAGGGAATCGTTTCCGCAAGCCAACGGCGTCGAAACGCTGCCGTTGCAGGTGCTGATGCGGACGCTGAGCGAGATCCAGTGACCGCCCAAGTCTTCCTGAAGCATCTGCGCCACCACCCCGGAAACCCACGTGAAGTACGACTTTATCCAATTGATTTAAAATACTTTTCAGATCATAATACTGTTTTTTCATACAGTTTCTGAGCGCGGAGGCGGCCATGCATGATCTGGACGGAATCGAGCAGGAGATGACGCAGCTCTGGGGCCATATCAACGCGGCCAAGTGCCGGTTTCTTGAGCTGCTTGCCGAGTTCGACCGCCGCGACGGCTGGGGCCGCCACGGCTGTGCGAGCTGCGCGCACTGGCTGAACTGGCAGTGCGGCATCGGCATGGTTGCAGCCCGCGAATACGTGCGCGTGGCACGCGCGCTGAGCAGCGTGCCGACAATCCACGCGGCCTTCCGCGAGGCACGGATCAGCTATTCCAAGGTACGGGCGATGACCCGCATTGCCACACCCGAAACCGAGGATGCGCTGCTGAACGTTGCGGTCCATGGCACCGCCCATCACGTGGAGCGGCTGGTTGGAAAATATCGGTCGGTGGAACGACGCGAAGCGGCCGCCCGGGCCGGCGGCCAATACGCACTGCGTGGTGTGGAGTATCGCTGGGACGAAGACGGCTCGATGACGATCACGGCGAAACTGCCGGCGGAGGTGGGTGAGATCGTGCGGCGTGCGCTCGAAGCCGCAATCGCGACGATAGAGGCCGACTCAGCCGGTTCAGCCGAAGCCACAAATCAGAATGGCGACTGCCGGCACACTCCTCCCGAAGTCGGGAGAAATGTTTCAGCTGAAGCGTGTGCTGCGCCCGAGGGTGCCACATACACGCACGCCCCGGGCCATCAAGCACCACACACCGACCCGGAACATCGCGAACCGCTCACGCCCACCATGAAGCGTGCGGACGGCCTGCGGCTGCTGGCCGAGCGATTCCTGCATCAGCGCCGCGTCGACTGCGGCACGGTGGCGGACAGGTTTCAGGTGGTGGTGCACATCGATCAGGCGTCGCTGGCCAGTGACGAAGAACACGGCGGGGACAGTGACAGCGACCGCGGCCGCGGCCGCGCGAAACAAATGCAGCAGCACTGCGAGCTCGAACACGGCCCGGGTCTGGCGCTGGACACGGCCCGCCGCCTGGCCTGCGACGCAACCGTTGTCGGCCTCATCGAGAACGGCGACGGCCATCCGCTGAACGTCGGCCGCCGCACGCGCAGCATCCCGCCGGCTCTGCGCCGCGCACTGGCCAGCCGTGATGGCGGCTGCCGCTTCCCCGGCTGCGACCGTCATCGCTTCACCGAGGGCCATCACATCGTGCACTGGGCGAACGGCGGCGAGACCAGCCTGCGCAACCTCGTCACGCTGTGCCACTACCATCATCGATTGATCCACGAAAGCGGCTTCGCCGTCCGCATGACCGACGACGGTGCGTTGATCTTCACCCGCCCCGACGGCAGCCGGATCGGCGCCCATGGCGCTCGCGGCAACGGCCCCGCTGCTGCAACCACGACCTCGACGCTCATCGCCATCAACAGCCGCACAGGACTTGCCATCGATGCCAACACGATCCGTTGCCGGTGGGGCGGAGAATCGATGGACTATCACATGGCGGTGGGGGCGCTGATCGGGATGCGGGACAGAGCGGCGTCAACGTCCAACTCGCGCCCGGACGCGGATCAGTGACCGCCCAACGCTTCCTGTAGTGTCTGCGCGCTCAGCAGGCGTTCACCGATCGCGTCCAGGTCTTCGACCGAACGTGCGGACAGATCGGTCTGCACCGATTCCGGTAGCGGACCGAAGCGACGCGAGAGCTGCCTGATCACGAGCT
>JBJHBP010000021.1:0-49983 GCA_050485545.1 Gammaproteobacteria bacterium | reverse complement strand
GCAACTCCCTTTCTTCGGGGACGGCGGAAGAGCGTCCATGCGCCTCGGCCGCGGCCATCCATGGCCGCGGACGCCCCGAGAAAGGGAGATGCCGCGCAGCAGCCCGACTGCGAGGGTGGCGTGGTTCATGAATGCTTCGCACCCGTGGCTGCTAGTATCAGCGTGATGGAACACGCGGGTCATGAGCGTCTGACGATTGGTGAGCTGGCGCGTCTGGCGGGTGTGTCGCGTTCCATGCTGCGTTACTACGAGGAGCAGGGGCTGCTCAGGCCGGTTGATCGCACGACGGCCGGATACCGGCTGTATTCATCGGACGCTGCCGAGACGCTGCTCTTCATTCAGCGTGCGCAGCGGCTGGGGTTTTCGCTGCGGGACATACAGCGGCTTCTGGACAGTGCCGCCGACGGCCGGGCGCCGGGCGAGTCGGTGACGCAGATCGCGGAGCGACGCTACCTGGCGCTGGAGAAGCAGCTGACCGAGCTGCTGGTCCTGCGGCATGAAATGGGCGTGTTCCTGCAGGACATCAATGATCGTGCCGCCAGCAACAGCGGGTCGTCCGCGGATGTCTACGACAGACTGGTACACAGGGTCTGCGGCCACGATCAGCATGAATCGGCGGCCGGTTCCACGCTCGCCTGGCTGCTGGACCTGAGCGGCTGCAGCCTGGCGAGCCTGGAACGCGATTCGGTGCTGACGGCGCTCAGGGGACGTCATATGCACATCTGGCGCGACGGGGACATCTATCACGTGCTGATCCCCGGCCACGACCCGGCACTGGAGCAGGCGCTGAGCGCCATCGCCCGGGTGGAGGCCGACTGCCACACGCATCAGGCGCCGCAGCTGGAGAAGGTGGACGAAGGCTTCCAGTTCAGCGCCACCGGCGAACACGCATTCCTGTTCGCGCAGTTCTTTCTGGACCTGGAAGCCGGGCCACCGGCACACGGCTGAAGCGGCGCACTTGACCTTCAACCCTGCTTGAAGGTCTACGCTGCCGACCATGCACAACCATGCTGAACCCGCGCCTGCCGGCGATCACACGCCGCCCCTGCCCGAGACCCGACAACGGTCGCCGCAGCCGTTCCGGTTCCGCGTTCAGGGCATGGACTGTGGCAACTGTGCGCTGACCATCGAGGAAAGCCTCAGAAACCTCAACGGTGTTGACGAGGTTCGCGTCAGCTTCGCCACCGGTTCCGTTGCAGGCCATGGCAGTGCGTCGATCGCGGCGATGCGCGAACGCGTGGCCGCGCTGGGCTATGCGCTGGAGGAGCCGCGCGACGCGCATGCCGAGCCGGCAGATGCTCACCCCACCGGCCTGGCCGGCTTTCTGCGTCATCTCTGGAACGACCGGCGGCACCGGATCGCTCTGGCGTTCTCGATTGCGGTGCTGGCGACGATTCCACTGCTTCTGATGGATATCGGCACTGCTGCCACGGTAGTGATCGATGCGATATATCTGCTGGCGATCATCGTGGTCGGCTATCCGCTGGCGCGCCGCGGTCTGGGATCCGTGCTGTACGCACGACGCATCACCATCGAACTGCTGATGACGATCGCCGTGATCGGCGCCATCGCCATCGGCGCCACCGGCGAAGCGGTCACCGTGGTGCTGCTGTTCACGCTGGGCGAAGCGCTGGAGAGCTATGCCGCCGCGAAATCACGCGATTCGCTGCGCTCGCTGCTGGGTCTGCGACCGGCCACCGCGACCGTGATCCGCGAGCACGGCGAGACGGACCACCAGCATGTGCATCACGATCAGGTTGCGGTCGCGGCGCTGCAACCGGGTGACCGCGTGCTGGTGCGTGCCGGAGAGCGCCTGCCCGCCGATGGCGTGGTGCTCTCGGGCACATCCGCGGTGGACGAATCGGCGATCACCGGTGAACCCGTTCCCGTGCACCGCGAGATCGGCCACGAAGTACACGCCGGCACGATCAACGGCCGCGGCACGCTGGAAATCCGCGTAAGCCGCAAGGCCGACGATTTCACGATTTCGCAGATCGCGCGGCTGGTCGAGCAGGCGCAGGCGCAGCGTTCACCGGCCGAACGCGCCGTAGACCGCTTCGCTGCCTGGTACACCCCCGCCGTGGTCGCTGTCGCCGTCCTTGTTGCGACGCTGCCGCCACTGATCCTTGGCCAGCCGTTCGTGACCCAGCTGGATAGCGCACCGGGCTGGCTGTATCGCGGACTGGCGCTGCTGATCATTGCCTGCCCCTGTGCGCTGGTGATCAGCATTCCGGTGACCGTCGTCAGCTCGCTGACGCGACTCGCGCAGCTGGGCGTGCTGGTCAAGGGCGGCGCGCGGCTGGACCAGCTGGCGCGAACGAAGATCTTCGCCTTCGACAAGACGGGCACGCTGACGCGCGGCCGACCGGTTGTTGCCGGCACGCGATCCCTCCAGTGCGTACACCCCACCGCAAGCACGGACGACTGTGCACCCTGTGACGATCTCGTTGCCGTGGCCGCTTCCGTGGAAAGCGGCTCCGAACACCCGCTGGCGCAGGCCGTGCTCAGCGAGGCCACGCATCGCCAGCTCCAGCACCGATACACGCCGGCTACCGATGTCGTTGCCCATGCCGGTCGAGGCGTCAGCGGCATATTGAATGGCCGCCGGATCACCGTGGGTCAGCCGGCGCTGTTCACTGCGGGTGCACAGTCGGCGCAGTCGAAGAGGCTGCTCGACGGCGATGCGGACTCGCCGCATTCGCTGATGCTGGTTGGCGACGACGAGCGATTGCTGGGCGTCATCCGCGTGGAAGACAAGCTGCGCACCTCCACGCACGACGCACTGGTCGAACTGAAGAAACTGGATCCCGGTGTTCGCTTCATCATGCTCACCGGCGACCGGCCCGAAGCTGCCGCGGCACTGGCCCGCGATCTGCCGCAGCTGGACGAGGTGCGCGCCGGACTGTTGCCCGACGAGAAACTGACGATGATCCGCGAGATGCAGGCCGGTCACGTTCAGGTTGCGATGATCGGCGATGGCATCAACGACGCACCGGCCCTGGCCGCCGCGGATCTGGGCATCGCGATGGGCGGCGCAGGTTCCGATGAGGCGATGGAAATCGCAGACGTTGTGCTGATGCAGGATGACCTGAGACATCTGCCGCTGGCGCTGCGACTCAGCCGCAGATCGGCGCGCATCGTGCGCGAGAACATTGCGCTGAGCCTGGGGCTGAAACTGGTGTTCATGGCGCTGGTGATTCCCGGGCTTGCCACACTGTGGATGGCCGTACTGGCCGACGTGGGCGCAACGCTGCTGGTGACACTGAACGGCATGCGCATGCTGCGCGCGCGCTGACCGCAAGTCCGCGCGATGGCCGCTGCATGAGCGGGCGAACAGACAGGTAAGCGAGCGAACGTGCGTCGGTGCGACCTTGCCGGCCAAGCTGTTTATACGTACAGTCTCGGCATGCAGCAGGGCCCGGACGGAAAACCGCTTCCCGGTCGCGGCGCGACCTTCAACCCCGAAGGACGATTCGCCACGCAATCGCGCACCCGCGAGGACGACGGCTGGGACAGCCTCGAAGAACCGCTGCCACCGCTGCGCACCACCGTACAGCCCGATCACGCACGAACCATCATCTCGCGCAACAGCTCGCCGGACCTTCCGTTCTCGCAGTCCATCAATCCGTACCAGGGCTGTGAACACGGCTGCATCTACTGCTACGCGCGCCCGAGCCACGCCTACCTGGATCTCTCACCGGGCCTGGATTTCGAAACACGGCTGTTCTACAAACCCGACGCGGCCAGCCTGCTGCGCAGGGCGCTGTCCCGGCGCGGCTATCAGTGCAGTCCGATCGCCATGGGCACGAACACTGATCCTTATCAGCCCATCGAGCGCGAGCATCGTGTCACGCGCTCCATCATCGAGGTGTTGCACGAATTCCGACATCCGATGAGCATCATCACCAAAGGCACGCTGGTGCTGCGCGACATCGATCTGCTGCAGCCCATGGCCGAGGCCGGTCTGGTGCAGGTGATGATCTCGATCACCAGTCTGGACCCGGCCATCAAGCGCACGCTGGAACCGCGCGCGGCCGGCCCCGCCGCGCGGCTGAAAGCCGTGCAGCAGCTGAACGCAGCCGGCATACCCACCGGCGTGATGGTGGCGCCGGTGATTCCGGCCATCACCGACCACGAGATCGAGGCGATCATAGAGTCCGCTGCCCTGCACGGCGCGACGGACGCCACGTTCACGATGGTGCGTCTGCCTCACGAGGTCGCGCCACTGTTTCGCGCGTGGCTGGATGCTCACTATCCACAGCGTGCCGCGCACGTGATGAGCCTGATTCAGCAGATGCGTGGCGGGCGCGATAACGACGCCCGGTTCGGCAGTCGCATGCGCGGCGAGGGTCCGTATGCGGCGCTGATCGCGCAGCGGTTTCGTGCCGCCTGCCGCCGTTTCGGCCTGCCGCGACCGGACACATCGACGCTGCGCACGGATCTGTTCGCGACACCACCAGCGAGTGGTGATCAGTTCGACCTGTTCGCGTAGTACGGGATTGATGCCGACAGACGGCGGCGCGGCGGCACCGTCAGCTCGTTGACGTTTCCACCAGTTCGGCCACGCGGCTGCTCAGTTCCTTCAGACGATAAGGCTTGGACAGCACACGAACCCCCTCCGGTATCTGCTGCTCGCGCGCGAGCGCGTACTCGGTGTAGCCGGAAGTCAGCAGCACCGGCAGTGACGGTCGCAGCGATTGTGCCTGCCGACACAGCTCGATGCCGTTCATGCCGCCAGGCATCACAACATCGGAGAACAGCAGGTTCACTTCGTCGCCACTCGACAGCATGTCCAGCGCGGCGCCGGCGGATTCGGCGACCCGCACCCGGTAACCCAGGCCCTGCAGCTGCCTGGAGACGTAGCGGCGCACCAGCTCGTCGTCTTCGACCACGAGCACCGTGGCGCCAGACGTCGACCGTGCGGGCGCATGATCCTCGGACGCCCGGCCATTGTCGGTGTGATCATCGGCGACGTCCTCTGCGCGCGGCAGAAAGAGCTTAACGATGGTGCCCGCGCCGAGCTCGGAGTAGATGCGGATATGACCGCTGGACTGGCGAACGAAGCCATAGACCATGCTCAGCCCCAGCCCACTGCCCTTGCCGCCTTCCTTGGTTGTAAAGAAGGGCTCGAACGCACGCGCCAGCTGCTCGGGAGACATGCCACAGCCGCTGTCGGTGATCGAAATCTGCACATAGGCGCCGGGCACGATCTCGTCACCCTGGCCACCATAGGCCGCCTCCAGAACCACGTTGCGCATTTCTATCAGTACGCGACCGCCATCGGGCATCGCATCGCGGGCGTTGATGCACAGGTTCAGCACGGCGCTCTCCAGCTGCGACGGATCCAGCAGCGCCGGCCACAGACCCGGATCGGCAACGATCTGCAGCTCCATGTGCTCGCCGAGACTTCTACGCAGCAGTGGCTGCAGCTCCTCCAGCAATGCCACCACGTCGGTGTTCCTCGGACTCAGCATCTGCCGCCGCGCGAACGCCAGCAGCTGCGCGGTCAGTGTCGCACCGCGTTCGGCCGCCCTGGCCGTCATTGCGGCCATCTCCGCCAGCTGTGGCTGCCCGTCCAGCGCACGCCGCAACACATCGGCATTGCCAAGAATCACGGTCAGCAGATTGTTGAAGTCGTGCGCGATGCCGCCCGTGAGCTGACCGATGGATTCCAGCCGCTGTGTCTGATGCAGCCTGGCCGCCATCTGCTGGGCCTCGGTCACGTCCTGACAGACGAACGTGATCGCTTCGCGGTTCATGCCATCCCGGGCCAGAACGGCGAAGCTCACTCGCACATGCAGCATCCTGGAGTCGACATGCTGCATGCACAGCTCGCCACTGTAGTCGCTGCGTCCACCGGATTGCATCTCGGACAGAACCTCCCGCCACTGATCACGGCTGTCCGGATGAATCAGTGCGGTGAAATCCTGACCCGGCAGCCGTTCCGGTGCCAGGCCGAGCATGCGGCGAAAAGTCTCGTTCACCTCCATGCATCGACCCTCCATGGACAACCAGCCGATGCCACTGGCAGCGTTGCTGAACAGCCGCCGAAAGTGGCGTTCACTGGCCTCGACCGCCCTGTGCGTGGCTTCCAGACCGTCCGCTTTCGCCTGCGCCTGGATGAAGGCCTCGCGGTAGCGAGCAAACAGGCCCAGCACAAGCGTCATTGCACTGATGGCCAGGCAGTAGACGATCAGCAGCTGCGGTTCCGCGGGCGATCCCGGAAACACCAGGGCACGCAACAGCGCAAGCCCTATCGCCGCGCAGAAAATCAACAGCGACAGCGCACCACTGTAAGCCGTCACATTGGCGAAGCGGTTGAACGCGATCAGCGGAAAAAACCACAGCAGATACACCATGAAGTTCTGCATCAGCTGGTCGCGACCCAGTGACATCAGCGCGCCGAGAGTCAGATAGCCGAGAAAGTACGAAGTGGCCAGCGGCGCAACCCACGGAATGGTGTCGAACGGCCGCAGCAGCAGCAGGAACAGCACGCCCACACAGAATACGATGCACGACGCGGTCAGCCACACCTCCGCGCCGGTGACGGCACCGGCGGCCTGCCCCGCCGTGAATCCGAACCCCGAACCGACGAGCGCAAGCACCACCGCAGCCAGAATGGCTCGACGGGCGGCAATCAGGGTCTGGGGAGCAGATGCGCCGGGGCTGTCCGACGGCGGTAGCAGAGCGTGCATGGGACGCATCCTGTCAGAAATCATCCACCAGAGCAGTGTCGCACCGCTCAATCCGGCAACTGCTCACCGGCCTTCCGGAACCGGCCGGTTCCGGCGCCGTTCTCACGGTTGCAGCAGCGGACGGCGCAGCGGCCGGCGCCAATTCGAATTGCCGCCGGCCACCCAAGCTGCTAGATTCCCGCGCGGAGGGATGGCTGAGTGGTCGAAAGCGCTTGACTCGAAATCAAGTGTACGGTTCTCCCGTACCGTGGGTTCGAATCCCACTCCCTCCGCCACAACAACTCGCAATTTTGCCGGTGAAGCCGCTTCTCCGGTAGTTCCGTTGCCGCCCGAGTTGCTACGCCGCGTCTCTCGCCTTCTTCACTCGGTCGAGATCGCAGGTCGCCTGCAAATTCATCCAGAGCTTCGGCGACGTGCCCAATACATCAGCGAGTCGGAAACGGCGCATGAGCAGCCTGCATCGGGGAGACCGGCCTTGACTGAACAGCCACTGAGAATCCTGTCATCCATGGCAACGCGCGGCGTGCTGGCGAAACTCGCCGCGCGGTATCAGCAGACCACCGGCGTGCCGGTTGTTGCCGAGGCCGGCGGCGGTGTGGATGTGGCGAAGCGGGTACAGGCCGGTGAGGTCGTTGACGTGGTCGTGCTGGCCGACAGGGCCATCGAACGACTGATGTCGCAGGGCGGCCTGCTGTCCGGCACGCGCCAGGACATCGCCGACTCGCCGATTGCCATCGCGGTCAGCAGCGGCAGCGCTGCCGCCCCGCCCGACGTTCACGACGAGGACGCGGTGCGACGCGCCGTGCAGTCCGCGGCCACGCTGAGCTACTCCACCGGCCCGAGCGGCACCTGGCTGGAAGAGACCTTTGCGCGCTGGGGCATGCTGGATGAACTGCGGGCGCGCATCGTCGTACCGCCGCCGGGTGTGCCGGTGGCACAGATGGTGGCCGAGGGTCGCGCGCAGCTGGGGTTCCAGCAACTCAGCGAACTGATGAACCAGCCCGGCGTTGCTGTCATCGGCCTCCTGCCAGACGACATTCAGCTTTTGACCACCTTCGCCGGGGCGATCGCCACCAGCTGCACAAGGCGTGACGATGCAGCACAGCTGCTGGACTTTCTGGCCTCTGAACAGGTGGCGGATGAAAAGCTCGCCTTTGGACTGCGCTCACCGGCCATCGCGGCCTGACCGCAGGTTCAGCGTCGCAACCCGCAACACCTGCCAACGGACAACCACATGAAGTTCGGCATCTTCGATCACATGGACAGCGCCGACCTGCCGATGGACCGGCAGTACGCCGAACGTCTGCAGCTGATTGACGCCTACGACCGGCACGGGTTTCATGCCTACCACCTGGCCGAACACCACGGCACGCCACTGGGGCTTGCGCCATCACCGGGCATCTTCCTCGCAGCTGTTGCGGCACGCACCAGCCGGCTGCGATTCGGACCACTGGTCTACACGCTGCCGCTCTATCATCCGCTGCGCCTGATCGATGAAATCTGCATGCTCGATCAGCTCAGCGGTGGACGGCTGGAACTTGGCGTGGGGCGCGGTGTGTCGCCGATCGAAGTCGGCTTCTTCGGCGTGGATCCGGCCGCCGGCCCTCGACAGTTCCCTGAAGCCCTGCGCCTGATACTGCAGGGACTGACGTCGTCCACGCTGTCGTTCGAAGGCGAGTTCTATCGTTATACGAACGTGCCCATCGTGCTCAGTCCCGTGCAGAAGCCGCATCCGCCGCTGTGGTATGGACTGGCCCGCAGCGAGACCACGCACTGGGCGGCAAAGGAAGGCGCGAACATGGTCACGTTCGTGCCCACCGCGCCGGCACGCGCGATCGTCCAGCGCTTCATCGAAGAATGGGCAGGGTTCGGACGTTCCCCGCAACAGCTGCCGCTGATCGGCATTCAGCGTCACGTGGTGCTGGCGCCGACGGAAGCCGAGGCCCTGCGCACCGCCGAGCGCGCCTACCTTCGCTGGATAGCGCATATGCGCCTGCTGTGGGATCGACACGGCCGCGAGTTCACGTTGCCGCTGCCACCCCAGATTGGCCCCATGCTCGATGCCGGCAGTGCGTTCGCCGGCACGCCGCAGGGGTTTGCGGAGTTCGTGGCGGCGGAGATCGCGACAACCGGCGCCAACTACTTCGTCTGCGATGTCGCCTTCGGCGACCAGCGTCTGGAAGAAGCCATGCAGACCACGGAGCTGCTGGGCAGGGATGTTCTGCCGAGGTTCGCCGTCCGGGCGTGAGCGCAACCGCACTCGGCAGGATGTCTCAGACGCCGAATACCGGGCCCATCAGCAGGTAGACAAGTCCGACGATCACGGCCACGCCAATCAGATTCAGCCACAGCCCGGCGTACACCATCTGCGGAATACTGATGTGCCCGCTGGCGAATACGATCGCATTGGGTGGAGTTGCAACCGGCATCATGAAGGCGAAACTTGCCGCCAGTACGGCGGGAATCGCCAGATACAGGACCGGCAGATCGACGCTGATCGCCAGCGCGGCAACCACCGGCAGAAAAGTCGCGGTGGTGGCGAGATTGCTCGTGAGTTCGGTGAGGAACACGATCAGCAACGCCACCAGCACGATCAACAGCAGCCCCGGCCAGTTGCCGAAGGCAATGAGTCCGGCGCCTATCCATGCCGCCAGTCCGGAAGCGGACACTGCCGCGGCCAGACTCAGGCCGCCGCCAAACAACAGCAGCACACCCCACGGCAGTTTCTCCGCCTCGCGCCAGCTCATCAGGAACTCGCCGCGACCGCGTCCGGAGGGAATCAGGAACAGCGCCAGTGCCGCAAGCAGCGCAATGCCGGTATCGGACAACGCCGGAATCCACTGTCCGATCACAGGCCTGAAGATCCATAGCATCGCCGTCGCGGCGAATACGATGGCAACCCGCACTTCGGCGTGAGTGGCTGGGCCAAGCTGCTGCAGGGCCTCCGTGATGGCCCTGCTGGCGCCTGGCAATGATTCGCGACCGAGCCTGTACAGCACACGCGTGAGCAGCAGCCAGCAGACCACGAACATCACCGCCGCCACAGGAATGCCGAGCAGCATCCACTGCGCCATGCCGATCTGTACGCCATGGCTTTCGGCCATGAACAGCGCCAGGAACGCATTCGGCGGCGTACCGATCAGCGTGGCAATGCCGCCGATGTTGGCGGCATAGGCCACACTGAGCAGCAGGGCAGTGGCAAATCCGCGTCGCGCCGGCTCCACGAGGCCATCGGCCGACCTGGGAATGATCGACAACGCAACCGGCAGCATCATGACCGCGGTCGCGGTGTTGCTCACCCACATGCTGAGCGCGGCGGTGGCCAGCATGAACCCGCCCACCTGAAGGTCCTCACGCGCACCGATGCGATGAATCACCAGCAACGCGATGCGGCGGTGCAGATTCCATCGCTCGATGGCCAGCGCAATCACAAAGCCGCCCAGGAACAGGAACACCAGCGGGTTGGCGTACGGTGACGCCGTCTCCTCGATGCTTCGTACGCCCAGCAACGGGAACAGGATCAGGGGCAGCAGCGCGGTGACCGGAATCGGCAGCGCTTCGGTCAGCCACAGCACGGCCATCAGCACCGCGACGGCGGCAACGCGCCAGCCGACCGGATCAAGACCCTGGGGTGCGGGCAACAGCAGAATCAGCGTGAAGGCAGCCAGCCCGAGCACGAGCCCGACAAGTTTGTGAGGCGGAAACTGATGAGTAGTCGGCGGCGCACCGTGATCGGTGTCGCGCGGATGATTTCGGGCAGTCATTAAGACGCGATCATGCCACAGCCGGGCAGTGGCCCGCGTCCCGCTGCTGAGGGTTCAGCACAGAGACGGTGTCACGCAGATCGAGTCCAGTGTCCGGCCTTCCTCGGGAACCGGCAGACCTTCGGCCAGCATCAGCTGTCGCAGCAGTGCCGATGCCTCGGGTTGCGGACTCGCGGACTGCACGCCGATACGCACCAGGCCATCGGCATAGTCGATGGCCTGCCAGCGGGCGCCGAACAGCTTATGGATGCTGTCGCGACTGCCGATGTCCTGGATCGACAGGTCCGCGCCGTGGTCGTACAGAAGCTGAACCACATCCGCCCGACCCTTGTGTGCGGCGCCCATCAATGCGGTGCGCTGGTCAACGAGGTCCTGGGCGTTCACATCCACGCCAAGGTCGAGCAGCAGGCGCACCGCCGCCAGCGTCTGCTCCGGCGAGCGCTCGCGCGTGACACCCTCCACCCAGCCGATGCCGGCCGCCACCATCAGCGGTGTGACGCCATGGTCCGTCGTGATCGAAGGATCCGCACCGTGGTCGAGCAACAGCTGCATCAGCTCCAGATCACCGGACATCGAAGCACGCAGAAACGGTGTCGCGCCCTCCTCGTGCAACCACTGATGCGTGAACACGGTGCGTGTCTCGGTGCTGGAACGCATGCGCAGATTGGGATCGGCGCCGTGATCCAGCAGGGTGCGAATCATGTCCAGGTCGTCCGCGTCGGGCACGCGCGTGGGATAGTCCCCACCCTCGATGTTGCGGTTCTTGGTGGCCAGATACAGCGCGTTCCAGCCGCCGTGATTGGCGATGTTCGGATCGGCACCCTGTGCAAGCAGGTAGTTGGCGAGACGATAGTAGCGGTTGTTGATGGCCGCGAGCAGCGGCGTCCAGCCATACTCGGTGACCTGATTGATGTCGGCGCCGGCTTCGAGCAGCGCACGCACGCTGTGCATGTCACCGATACGGGCGGCGAACACCAGCGGCGTCAATCCTCCACCGACGCGAGGGTCGCGATTGGGCGGCGGCGGATCGTTGAAATCACTGGCCTGCCGCAGCAGCTCGCGTTCCTCTTCGCTGCGGCGAATCACCTCGCCATCACCTTCCAGGTTGATTTCGATCGCGCGTCCGCCCTGGCCTTCGCCGCGGAAGTACTCCTCGATACGCGAGCGGGCCGTGGGCGCAAGGTATGGTCGCCGGCCCAGCCCGGTCGTTGCCGAGCGCGCAGCATGGTCCGCCCCGTGTTCCAGAAGCACACGCACCGCCTGCGCATTACCGTAGCCCGCCGCCCACATCAGTGCCGTCGTACCGCGCAGTTCCTCGTGTGCTTCGATGTCAGCACCGGCGCTCAGCAACAGTTCCAGCGTCGCGACGTCGCCGGTGCGGGCCGCCATCATCAGCGCCGTCTCGCCATTGCGCAGCGATTGGTTCGGGTCGGCGCCGGCCTCAAGCAGCAGACTGACCAGCACAGCATCGCCCCGCTCCGCCGCCATGGACAGCGCCGTCATGCCCGTGGGGGTCGCGAGACCGACACTGGCGCCGCCAGCGATCAGCGATCGGGTGGCCGCCATGTCACCGCGATAAACGGACCAGTGCAGTGCACCGGAACCATCCGGATGGGTGCTGTCGGGATCAACCTCGGCAGTCAGCAGACGCTCCAGCGTGACAAGGTCGCCCTCTCGCGCAGCATCAACCAGTTGCCGTTCGGCGGCGTGGCCAGGCGTGGCGGTCGAAAACAGCCACACGGCAACCGTTGCGGTTGCCGTGATCTGTGCGTGGCCGGTCATTCTGTTGGTGAACATCCCCGACCTTCCCGTGTGGCCTCAGCCGACGCTTGCCGGCACGTCGATGTCGATGCCCGGCAGGCGACCGTTGCTGTCTCCGAAGCTGTCCAGATGGATGCCGTAGAGGTCGAGGATGCTCAGCAGCAGGCTGCCACTGGTGACCGTGCGACCGGGGAAAGCCAGATGGCGATCACCGCGCAGCCGACCCGACGCACCGCCGGCCAGCACGTGCGGCACATCGTAGTGCGTGTGCTGATTGGAGTTGCCCATGTTGGATCCGTACAGCAGCAGCGAATTGTCCAGCAGCGTGCCATCGCCTTCGGGAATGGACTGAAGCTTCTCCACGAAGTACGCGAATGTGGCGGCATGGTAGCGATTCAGCCGGGCATACTGCGCGATGCGTCCGGGCTCTTCGGCATGATGGGAGCCACCATGGAAGCTGATGTTCACACCGCTCTCCGGATAGACGCGGTTGGTCAGATCGCGGGCGTACAGCAGCGTGGCCACGCGTGTGATATCGGCCTGCCAGGCCAGTGCCAACAGGTCGTAGTGAAGTTCCAGATGCTCCTGAAACGATGCCGGGGCACCCACCGGAGCGGAGATGTCCGTTGGCATCTCGCTGGCGGCGTTCTCCGCTACGATCAGCCGGCGCTCGATCTCGCGCACGTCGTCCAGATACTGTTCCACACGCACGCGATCGTAGGGGCCAACCTTTCTGTAGAGATTGCCCAGACTGCCGGTGACCGAATCCAGAATGCTGCGCTGCTTCGCGCGGCGTTCGGCGCGAATCTCCGGCGTGGCGCCGTCACCGAACATTCGTTCAAACACGACCCTGGGGTTGATCTCCATCGGCAGCGGGCGCGTGGCCGTCTGCCAGGAGATCGTATTCGTGTAGGTGCAGCTGTAGCCCTCGCCGCAGCCACCGGAGTTTGCACCCGGATCTTCCAAAGCCAGCTGCAGCGACGGCAGCAGCGTTTCCTGACCGATGCGCTGTGCTATCAGCTGATCGATGGTGACGCCGCACTCGATATCGGCGCCGGTGGTTTTCCTCGGCTTGACGCCGCACAGATATGCCGCGGCCACGAAGTGGTCGGAGCCGGTTTCTCCCGGCGGGTTTTCCGAGGACTTCGACCAAAGGCCGGTGGTGAGCACCACGTTGCGGCGAAAGGGTTCCAGCGGCTCCCAGATGAACGGAAACCGGAAGCCGGGCTCCGAGCTCTGCGGTTCCCAATAGCCTGGCGCTGCGCCGTGCGGGATGAAGATGCCGGCAAACCGCGTCGGCGCGATCGTGGCCGCGTGCGCAACCGTACCAATGGCGGGCAGCATGGCATCCAGCAGCGGTAGTCCGACCGCTGCGCCCAGACCGCCCAGAAAGGTTCGTCGCGGCAGGTGTCGGTTGGTAATCACTCTGGCCATCTCTTTTCTCCTCCAGCCGGCTATCAGCGTATCGTGGCGGTCAACTCGGACCCGCCCTCGCCCCCCAGCCGGGTGTTCATGCGAAATGCATCACTCAGTGCGACAGCAGCAATCAACGACTGCACGCTGTAGCGATCACGTTCGCCTTCGCGAACAATGGCGCGAACCAGCGGCATATCGTTGTACTCGAGGCCACGGCCCAGCGCATAGGTCACCAGTTTTTCGACGAACGTGGTCACGAACTGGTCCTCGTAGCGCAGCATGAATGCCGTCAGATCGGCAACGCCATTGATGGGCGTGCCGTCGTACATCACATCGGCGGTATCGATGGGATTGCCGTACAGGTCCACGCTGCGGTGCCGACCGATACCGTCGTAGGCCTCGAGCGCGAAACCGATCGGATCCATCAGCACGTGGCAACCCATGCAGGCAGGATCATTGCGATGACGCTCGTACTGTTCGCGAATGGTCAACGGCCTTTCGGTTGGCCCTGGCGGTTCGATTTCCGGCACATCGGGCGGCGGCGGCGGTGGCGGCACGCCGATCACGTTCGCCAGCACCCAGTCACCACGCATCACCGGCGAGGTACGTCCGGGCTGCGACGTCACGGTCAGGAAGCTGCCCTTGCCGAACAGGCCGTGACGCTCCGGATAGGCGTCGCCCAGTTCAACACGACGGAAGTGACTGCCGCGCACGCCGGCAATGCCATAGTGGCGTGCCAGGCGTTCATCGAGGAAGGTGTAGTCGGCCGTGAGCAGCTCGACGATGCTGCGGTCCTCGCGAACCAGGCTGTCGAACAGCATGCTGGTCTCGCGCTGGAAGGCCAGCCGCAGCGTGTGGTCGAAATCCGGGAAATCCTGCGGCGTCGGCACGTGGCCTTCCAGATCCCGCAATGCCAGCCACTGGCCGGCGAAATTCTCCGTCAATGCCAGCGAACGCGGATCATCGAGCATTCGCGAAACCTGACTGCGCAGTACGGCCGGGTCATCCAGCAAGCCCTGCTCGGCCAGACTCAGCAGTCCATCGTCCGGAATACTGCTCCACAGGAAGAACGACAGGCGCGATGCCAGCGCGAGCGGGTCGACCGGATAGTTCTCCCCTTCGGCAACGTGATCGGGGTAATCCTCGAATCGGTACAGGAACTTCGGATCGACCAGCAGGCGGTGCAGCACCATTTCGATGCCGGCCTCGAATCCACCGGATGCGTGACCATCCGTGTAGAAGTCCATCAGCAATGCCAGATCACTGTCGGCGTGCTGGCCGCGGTAGGCAAGGCGCGCCATGCGGGCAATGATCTGCTCTGCGCAGGCCCGCTCGCCGGCCGCATTGTCGGGCATGCAGGTGAACACCGCCCGACGACTGGGGGTGTCCACAGCCGACGGACGCACGTCGAATGGCCCATCGATGCGCACGTTGCCGATGTGCGGATAGAAACTGAATCCCGGCAGCCCGCCGGTCTCGATGGTGGTGCGCTCGAAGGCATGGTTGAGATCCAGCAACGGCGCGAAGTTGTTGGCCAGGAATGTGACCCCGATTTCCCTGGGCCCGGCCTCGATGGTCACCGCAACGTCCACCCTGGGCACATAGTCCAGGTTGCCGCCGCCGCCACCGCTGAACTCCTCGTCCCAGTCGATCTGCGCCACCTGTTCGCCATCCACATACACCACCAGCTGCTCGCCGCGCACGTCGCCGAACGGCCGGCTGGCGCCCATGTTGCCTAGCGGTATGGGCACGATCCTGAGCTGATAGTCACCATCGGCCGGGAAGTTGTGGCGGATCAGCAGGCCGCCGCGGGTACCGAAAGGCAGGCCGGCGATGTGGTCGTTCTGGCTCTTGTCCTCCGGCACGCGATAGACCACCTGCGTGGCGTCGGTCTCGCTGCCGACCACCAGGCGGCTGATACGCCCGGCCGCGGTGAGATAGGCCTCGAGCAGTGCCGGCGACAGGCCCAGTGTGCCGGCCTGGTTGTCGAAGCCGCGACTGACGTCGTCGGCCGGGAACATGGCTGTGGTGTCGACGTCCAGCGCCAGCAGATCGCGAATCGCATTGCGATACTCGACACGATTGAGGCGGTGCATGCCGGGCGGCGGGTTGACGCCGTTCCATTCGGCATCGAGGCTGCGCTCCAGCCAGCCGATCAGCGACTGTACGGTGGCCACGTCCGGCCTTGGCTGGTCCGCCGGCGGCATCATGCCGGCGCGCAGTTTGCGAATCACGCCTTCCAGTGTTTCGGCATGCGCCGCCACATTGGCCAGGTCGACCCGTTCCAGTGACAGATCGCCGGCGCGCTCGGCGAAGCTGTGACAATCCAGGCAATACCGATCAATGGTTGCGGCGTGTACGGCAAGTTCCGCCTGTGGCGAGGGTGCCTTGGCGCATGCGCTCGCGATGGCGGCCAATGCGACATACAACACCGCCCGCCCCGGCCTGACACCGGCTGCGGGACGATGTTCCCGCGTGACGAGCACACGATTGTGCCGACGTATCCTCACTGTCCCCCCGGCCGCCGGTGGTCCGGCTTGTGGCCCACGAGCCGGACGATGCGTCCCACTCGAGCGATGTCCCGATTCTACGCAGTATCAGGCGGCGACTCCAAGCCCGCGGACCCGAATCGGCCCGGGAAACAGGGACTGAACAATCGTTTTCCGCGGTCCGGTGGCGGATCCGCGTCAGTACGTCGGGGCCGGCTCGTCGCCGGCCGCCATCGCAGCGGCAGCCCGCGGTGCGCCCAGACGCCCCACCAGCGGCAGTTTCAGCGCCATATCCAGCGGATCGACGCCGAATGTAAGACCGAGCACGTTGATCTCCAGCCCTTCCTCGACGCCCGCCAGCAGGCCGAGCACGCCAAACAGGCTGAACTGATAGCCGGTGCCGCTGGGTGTCCGCGCCAGTGGCCACCACCCCAGATAATCCTTGCCGATGGCGTGTGCGGGCAGATCGGCGCGCAGTTCCGGCGCCGCACGCAGCAGATGGGCAACGAAGGTATTGGAATTCGGCCCGGGCCAGACACGATAGGTATCGGCATACGGATACGCTTCGGCCGCGGCGGCGATCCGTTCGATCATGGCGTCCACACCTTCGCCCCGCTGTTCGGCGAGCAACTGCGGGGCGGCTCCGAACCAGCGCGCGTCCGGCTCGCGCACACTGACGGCGACGGCACTGCCGCTCCGCCGCAGGCGCCAGCCCAGGACTTCATAGACCGTGTAGGCGGATGCGCCCGAAGGCTTGGTCGCAACCCAGGTGTGAACACCGAAGTATCCCCGCCAGTTCACGGCGCGCGCACCGTACACCTGAACAACCGCTTCGGTGACGACGTCGGGCAACGGCGCAAGGCCCACCGATTCACGACTGGCGCTGCGCCAGTCGCCCATGCCGCCACTGCCCAGCCGGTCGACATGAGCAAGGGCAACCAGCGAGACGGGCAGCAGCATGAACAGCAGTCTGATCCACCAGCGTTTCATGCGTACACCTTATGCTGCCCGGCCCGGTGACGCCGCCCGACCGCGCCGCTGACCGTTACCGGATGCCCAGCACATCGAGCAGCGCGGCATCCGCCTGACCATCCGCCACCAGGCCACGCTGACGCTGGAACTCGCGCACCGCGGCGCGGGTGGCGGGCCCGAAAATGCCATCCGCCGGGCCAGGCTCGAGTCCGCGCGCATCCAGCGCCTGCTGAATGGCCGTGATCTGTGTGCGGTTCAGGCGCGGCAACGCCGGCGGCGTACGGTGCAGACCGCCGGCGCCGGCGATGCGATCGGCCAGATGACCCACCGACAGCGCAAAGAACTCGGAGCGGTTCCAGCGCATGATCACGTTGAAGTTGCCGTAGACCAGAAAGGCTGGCCCCGAGTGGCCCGCCGGCACCAGCAGCGAGGCGTTGATGTCGACGTCGGGCAGCGCGCGGCCGGCCGTGTCGGTGATGCCCAGCGCACGCCATTCGCGCAGTGGCAGTGATCTGTCCCTGCCGGCGTGGTAGTAGTCGAATTCTTCCGGCAACAGCACCTCACGCCCCCAGCGCTCGCCGGAACGCCAGCCGAGCTGACTGAGGAAATTCGCCGCCGACGCCAGCGCATCGGGAACGCTGTTCCACAGATCAACGCGCCCGTCGCCATCTCCATCAACGGCATAGGCCAGATAGTTCGACGGCATGAACTGGGTCTGACCCATCGCACCGGCCCACGACCCCACCATGCGCATGTCGTCCAGACCCTCGCGGTCCACAACCCTGAGCGCATTGATCAGTTCGTCGGTGAAATACGCGCCGCGGCGATCGTCGCAGGCCAGGGTGGCCAGCGAATCGAATACCCGGATGCTGCCCAGCACCCTGCCGTAGTTGCTCTCCATGCCCCACAGCGCAACGATGTACTGACCGGGCACCCCGTAGCGCACGGCTAGCCGCTGCAGCAGGTTCTGGTGCTCGGCGAGCAGTTCGCGGCCCGCCGTGATGCGATCGACACTGACCGCGCGACTGAAGTAGTCGCCAAACGTATCGACGAACTCGGGCTGACGCCGATCGAGGTCGATGACGCGCTCGAGCCGGCTCACGGTGGACAGGACGCGTGCCGCGGTAGCCGGCGATACGCCATCGCGCTCCGCCGCGGTCTGGATGCGCGCAACGCACTGATCGAACTCGGTGACGGCCAGGGCCTGCCCGGCGATCAGCAACGCCATCACAGCCAGCCCAGACGCGCAGATTCTCGCGCAGATGCTCATGAGCGCTCCGTGTAAACCGCTTCAGTCCGATGTTGTCACGCCCGCAGCATGCGGGGCAACCGCATCCGCTGCGCGAAGCAGCCCGGCGAAGTCCGTCCCCGCCGGTCGCTGGAATATGCGCAGCCCGAATTCGGGCAGGATCGCAATCACGTGATCGAAAATGTCGGCCTGCACGCCTTCATAGACCACCCACTCGGTACTGCGCGTAAAGCAGTAGATTTCCAGCGGCAGCCCCTCCGGGCCCGGCGCCAGCTGCCGCACCATCTTGATCAGCTGATCGTGCACATGCGGATGCTGCTGAAGGTAGTTGAACACGTAGGCGCGAAACGTTCCGATGTTGGTCAGTCGCCTGCGATTGATTTCCAGATCCGCCGATGCATCCAGCGAAGCATGGTACTCGTCGAGTTCGCCTTCCTTGCGTTCCACATACTCACGCAGCAACACGAACTGCTTGAAGTGCTCGGTTTCATCGCGGGTGAGAAAGCGGATGGTGTTCTGGTCGATGTACACCGGACGCTTGATCCTGCGGCCACCCGACTCGCGCATGCCACGCCAGTTCCTGAAGGACTGCTCGATCAGCTTGTAGGTCGGGATCGTTGTAATGGTGCGATCAAAGTTGCGCACCTTGACGGTGTGCAGCGCAACGTCGATGACATCGCCATCAGCACCGGCGGAGGGCATCTCTATCCAGTCCCCCACCCGCACCATGTCTTGCGAACTGAGCTGCACGCTTGCGACCAGGCCGAGAATGGTGTCGCGAAACACCAGCAGCAATACCGCGGTCATCGCGCCGAAGCCGCTCAGCAGCAGCAGCGGCGAACGTTCCAGCAGCGTCGCAATGATCAGAATCGTGGCGAGAATGTAGATGACGATCTGCAGCACCTGCACGATGCCTTTGATCGGGCGGTTACGTGAGACCGGATACTGCTCATAGACACGGTTTCCGGCGCGCAGCAGCGCCGCCAGCGTCATCGCGACCATCAGGATCACGAAGGCCATGGTCACGTTGCGCACCAGCACCACGACGCCGTCCGGAACGTCGCGCACAAGGTCGATGCCGGAGAAGATGACCAGCGACGGCACGATCCGCGCGGCGCGCGAAAACACGCGCTGCTCGCTCAGTTCGCTGTGCCAGTTGCGCGTCAGACGCGCCGTGATGGCCCTGACCACACGGACGAGGCCGAGCCTGGAAAAAAGATCCGCCAGAACGGCCGCAATCGTCAGCAGCAGCAGACCGGCCGTGAGCGGCAGATACGGGTGAATACTCTCGAGTACGTCGAACATTAGCGCGATTGTCTTGTCAAGAAAGGCGAATACACATGGGTTCTGCTACGCGCAGGGCGGTGCTGGACCTGAATTTTCGCGAAGTTGTCAACAATCCCGACACAACGGCTGACTTCGCGAGCGATGCACTATAATGCGCACCGACTGCAATCCGAAGGTTTTCACAGTTTGCGATCTCTCGCCACAATCCTGCTGAGTTCGTTGCTTGCAACGTGCGCAACACCGCCCTCCCTGTACGAGCAGATCATGCGAACGGGCGAATTGCGTGTGGTCACGCGCAACACGCCAACCACGTTCTATCATGGTGCCGACGAACCACGTGGCATCGAGTACGAACTGGTGCGCGGCTTCGCCGATCATCTCGGTGTGAAGCTCACGATTCAGGTTGCCGACCAACTGCACCAGGTGCTGCCGAGCGTGATTTCCGGCGGCGCACACATTGCAGCGGCCGGACTGACAGTCACTGACGATCGACTGTCCGTTGTGGACTTCAGTCCCGGATACGAATCCACCGAGCATCAGGTGATCTACCGGCGCGGCACACGGCGGCCGCATGAAGTGTCCGACCTGCTGGGTGGCCGACTTGAAGTGGCCGCAGGCTCGGCCTATGTCGCCGAACTGCAGCGCATGCGCAGCGAGGAGCCGTTGCTCACGTGGGTGGAGAACCCCAGCGCCAGCGCCGAAGAACTGATCCGTCGCGTCACGTCCGGCGAGGTCGACTACACCGTCATCGATTCCAATGCGTTCGCGATTCTGCGCCAGTTTCATCCCGAAGCCGGCGTCGCATTCGGGCTGGGCAATGTCAATCAGCTGGCCTGGGCCATCCCCAGACATGAGATCGCATTGCGCGAAAGCGTGGCCGCCTACTTCGCCGGTATCAGGGCGAGCGGGCAGCTTGCCCAGGTGCTGGACAGCTACTACGGGGCGTTCGCAACGGACGATTTCGACTACGTGGGCTCGCGCGCATTCATTCGGCATTTCCGCACGCGGCTGCCCGAGTATCGCGAATACTTCCTCGAGGCGCAGCAGGACACCGGCATCGACTGGCGCCTGCTGGCCGCGATGGCCTACCAGGAGTCGCACTGGGATCTGCACGCGGTCTCGCCCACCGGCGTTCGCGGCATCATGATGCTGACACAGCGTACCGCACAGATGATGGATGTGAGCGATCGACTCGATCCGTATCAGAGCATCATCGGCGGCGCGCGCTATTTCAGGCGCATGCTGGAAACCATACCCGAGCGCATTCCCGATCCGGACAAGCTGTGGCTGGCCGTGGCCGCCTACAACGTCGGCTACGGGCATCTCGAAGACGCCCGCATCATCACCCAGATTCACGGCGCGGACCCCGATCTGTGGGATCACGTCCGCGAGCATCTGCCGCTGCTCAGCGACGAGAACTGGTACACGCGTGTTTCACGCGGCTACGCACGCGGCTCGGAGCCGGTGCACTACGTCGACAACGTGCGCCGCTACTACGAGCTGCTGCAGTGGCTCACGTCGAACGACTTCCTGCTCGCCGATGTGCCGGACCTTCAGCCGACCTTCAGCTCGCGTCCGGACGCCGCACAGTAGGTTGAACTGACGGCTCCCGAAGTACCGCTTCTTGGGCGGCTTCCTCTGCAGCTTCCGGGGCAGCTTCCCTGCTCAACGGTACGGCCTGCTGGCGGCGTGCCGCGAAGAACGTCTTCAGCAGCGCCGCGCTGTCGTCGGCCAGCAGACCCGAATGCACTTCAAGGCGATGATTGAGTGCGTCGCTGCGCACGATGTCGAACACCGAGCCACAGGCACCGGTACGTGGATCGGGCGTCGCGAACACCACCCGCGCCACCCGCGCATGCACCAGCGCCCCTGCACACATGGGACACGGCTCCAGCGTCGCGTACAGCGTTGTACCAGTGAGCCGGTAGTTGCCCAGGCGCTGGCCGGCGTCGCGCAGCACCAGTATCTCGGCATGAGCAGCCGGATCGTTCAGTGCGATGGAGCGGTTGCCGGACTCCGCCAGCAGCCTGCCGTGTTCGTCCACGAGCACCGCACCGACCGGCACCTCGCCGGCCGCCGCAGCCGACCCGGCACATGCCAGCGCGCGCCTCATGAAGCGCAGGTCTGTATCCGCGAACGCCTTGCCCTCCATGTTCTCCATGCCCAATCGCTCCATGCTCAATGGCTCTCCATGCTCAATCCACGCCGATCGTGTAGCCCGGCACTACGATAGCAAGTCCGCATTCCGTACCGCACCCTTGTCCGCACTCGTCACCAGGCAGGCATAGGCTCTCAGTGACGCGCTGACCCTGCGCGGTCGGGACTGTGCCGGCCGGAAGCCGACCGCCTGCCTGCGGTCGCGTCGACGCGCAAGCTCACTGTCGCTCACTTCGAGATGGATCGTACGCGCGGCGATGTCAATCACGATGACATCACCACCCTCAACGAGGCCGATGTTGCCGCCCTCCGCGGCTTCAGGTGACACGTGACCGATCGACAGGCCCGCGCTGCCGCCCGAGAAACGTCCGTCGGTAATCAGCGCGCAGTGCCTGTGCAGCCCCCGCGATTTCAGGTAGCTGGTTGGATACAGCATCTCCTGCATGCCCGGCCCACCGCGCGGCCCTTCATAGCGGATGACCACGACGTCGCCGGCCTTCACGATGCCGCCGAGAATCGCCGCAACGGCCGCATCCTGACTTTCCAGCACCACGGCCGCGCCCGTGAAACGCAGCATGCGCTCATCGACAGCGGCGGTCTTGACGATACAGCCGTTCTCGGCAAGGTTGCCGTGGAGCACCGCCAGGCCGCCATCCTGTGTGTACGCGGCAGCACGGCTGCGGATGCATCCGGCACTGCGATCGGTATCCAGCGCCCGGTAACGGCTGCGCTGCGAGAACGCCGTACCACTGCGCACGCCCGCCGGCGCGGCACGGAAGAATTCGTGTACCGATTCATCGCGGGTGCGCATCACATCCCAGGTTGCGAGCGCCTCGTCGAGCGAACGGGCATGTACCGTCGGCACTGACACATCCAGCAAACCGGCACGTTCCAGCTCGCCGAGGATGGCCATGACGCCACCGGCACGATGCACGTCCTCCAGATGGTAGTGACCCGATGGCGCCACCCTGCACAGCACGGGAACCCTGCGTGAAAGCTGGTCGACATCCCGCATGTGGAAATCCACTTCACCTTCATGCGCGGCCGCCAAGAGGTGCAGCACGGTGTTCGTCGAGCCGCCCATTGCGATATCCAGCGTCATCGCGTTGTCGAACGCCGCCCTGCAGGCGATGTTGCGCGGCAACGCGCGCACGTCGTCATCGCGGTAGTACCGTGTGGCCAGCTCGACGATCACGCGCCCGGCCCTGCGAAACAGTTGCTCGCGGTCGGCGTGCGTGGCCACCAGTGAACCATTGCCCGGCAGCGCCAGGCCCAGCGCTTCCGTCAGGCAGTTCATGGAATTGGCCGTGAACATGCCTGAGCAGGAACCGCAGGTGGGGCAGGCGGATCGCTCGATGGCCTGAACGTCGGCATCGGACACGCGCTCATCCGCGGCGGCCACAACCGCGTCGACAAGGTCGAGCGGAACGTCCCTGCCGCCAAGCCGCGCCCTGCCCGCTTCCATCGGACCGCCGGAAACGAACACCGTGGGAATATTGAGGCGCATCACCGCCATCAGCATGCCCGGCGTGATCTTGTCGCAGTTGGAGATGCACACCAGCGCATCCACAGCGTGCGCATTGCACATGTACTCCACACTGTCGGCAATGATGTCGCGTGATGGCAGGCTGTAGAGCATGCCATCGTGACCCATGGCGATGCCGTCATCCACAGCAATGGTATTGAACTCCCTGCCCACGCCGCCGGCCGCGGCGATCTCTTCGATCACCAGCTGCCCCAAGTCCTTCAGGTGCATGTGCCCCGGCACGAACTGCGCGAAGGAATTGGCGACGGCAATGATGGGCTTGTTGAAATCCCCATCCTGCATGCCGGTGGCGCGCCACAGCGCGCGGGCACCGGCCATGTTGCGGCCGAAGGTGCTGGTACGGGAGCGGTAGGCGGGCATGGGAAAACCTCGCGATCGTATGGTGATGTGTCCGGCGGAATTCTGGCTTGCGTCTGATATATCGTCCAATACAATATCCACGCTATTACTATAGGGAATACGAATAGTGGAACTGCGCCAGCTGCGCTACTTCATTGCCGTCGCGGAGGCGGGCAACTTCTCGCGTGCCGCCGAGCACCTGCATATCTCACAGCCGCCGCTGTCTACGCAGGTGAGAAGCCTGGAAGACGAACTCGGCGTACGGCTGTTCGACCGCAGCAATCGCGGCGTGTCGCTCACGGCAGCCGGTTCGGTCTTTCTGGAAGAGACGCGCGCCACACTGGCACGACTGGCGCATGCCACAAGCATGGCGCGGCGCGCGGATCGCGGCGATATCGGCATGCTGTCGGTCGGATTCGTCTCGATCGCCGACTACGGCATCCTGCCGCCGGCGCTGAAGCTGTTTCGATCGAGCTTTCCGCTCGTCGAAGTGCAGCTGCACGAACTGACAACCGACGCGCAGATTCGCGAGCTGCGCGCCTCACGACTGGATCTTGGCATCGGCCTTGGGCCGGTGGATGAACCGGACATCACATTCGAACCGGTGCTGCACGAGGCGCTGCTGCTCGCCGCACCGGCCGGACATCGGCTTGCCAGAGGAGCTGGCGCAGTCAGTCTGCGCTCGCTGGCCAAGGAGAGCTTCATCGTTCCGCCTCGCGATATCGCGCCCGGCCTCTACGACCTGATCATCAGCCATTGCCGCACGGCGGGATTCGCTCCGCGAATCACGCAGCATGCGCGACAGATGCAGACCGTGATCAGTCTGGTTGCCAGCGGCATGGGATTCGCACTGGTGCCTGCCTCGGTGCGCAACCTGAAGCGATCCGGCGTGCGATACCGACCGCTGCGCGGCAAGGCTGCGCTGGTTGAGCTGGGGATTCTGGGCATGCGGCACATGCACAGCGCGCTGCGCGAGCACTTCTGCGCAGCGCTACGAGGCGTGTCGATTTGATCGCCGTCTTCGCCACCGGGTTTTCAACGATTGCCGGAAAGCTCCAGCTCGAAGCAATGACGGCCCGGGCCATGCGCCCAGAACGCCTGACGCTGACTGCGTGAATCGCCGGAAAAGGTCGCGCAGAGCCGATAGCGCAGGTTGCTCACGACCTCGAACTCATACGGGTCGTCGGTGACGGGATCCACGGGCAGTACCGACAGATTCTGTCCATCGACCAGATCCTCAAGACGCACCGGCAGATCTGTGCTCTGCGCATGGCGTCGCTGCAATGCCCGCGCCAGCGACTGCAGATCCGAAATCCGGCGCTCATCCAGCACCTGACGCCGCTGTTCGGCCGGTGAACCCGCGACCATCAGCCCCACGATGATTGCCAACGCCGCAACGCCCGCAACCGCAATTGCGGCAGCTCGATGCGCACTCACCGATTCAGCGCCTGGTCATCGGCCCGCGCCGACCACAGAAAGTAGCCGAACAGCGCGCCGGCAATCGCGGCGACGATCAGCGCCTTGATCGTAAACCGCAGCGTCATCTCGCCGCTGAGCAGGCTGTGGATCAGCGTAATGCCGTCGCCAACGATCACCAGCGCCGCCACCAGCAGCGTTACATAGGTCAGCCACTTGCGGATCGCCGAGTTCCTGCGCGCCGGCTCGGCGGCGACTTCGCGGGCGATGTAGCGGGCCACCAGCAGAAACACCGGCACGGCAACGATCAGCGACGCAACCGCCCAGCGCAGACTTCTCCGGGACCTCTCGGCAAGAAACGGCGGATCGGCCGCGTCCGGCAGCGCGAGATTGATGAGCTGAAAGCACAGATTGCCGAACTGATACGCACTGACGTACAGCGTCGCGAACATCAGCAGATACAGGAACGCATCGCGCGCCGACACTTCAGCGCGCGGCCGCGGCACCGGCACACGGAAGTCGACTTCCGCGAAGTTTGCCGTTCCGTCGCGAATCTGATCGCGGGACCAGCCGGCTTCGACCAGTGCCCGTTCGATTTCGGGTCGCGATGCGCCAGCCTTCAGCGCAGCTTCAACGAATGCAGTCAGACGGGAATCGGCCATAACACAGCTCCTGAGCTAAACGGCCAAAGGTGCCGGATGTGCAGCTTACCCTCCTGCTATGAGATTCGCAGCAGCCGGCACAGGACCATTTCCGTCAAATCCCGGGTCGGCGCCACTGACCACCTCGAATGACGAGAGCGAGAGCGAGAGCAACGTGCCCTTCAGAACTTCGGTGATTTTCTGGCAAACAGAGCCACATCCGGCAGGCTTTCGAAGTGCGAATCGCAGGTAAGCAGCTCGGCACCGTGGTGGCGTGCTGTGGCATAGACGATGGCGTCGGCGGTAGCGAGCCCGTGTTCGCGGTGCAAGTCCGCTGCCAGCAGTGCGATAGCGGTGTCCAATGGCACTACTACGCACTTCTGCGTGTAGGCGATGACCTGGTCGGCCTGATCCTCACCCACCTCGCGCACCAGCCACTTCGAGAGCTCGAGCTGCACGATGGTCGGCACGATGCACTGGGGCTTATCCGGCAACTGTTTGCCCAGCTTCTTGCCAAGCGCGCTACCGGTGAGCCATTCGATCCAGACCGAAGTATCAACCACGCGCAGCGGCGCTGCCATCAGTAGCGGTCCTTGCGGTCGCGATAGGCGTTCTTACGCGCGCCCCTGGCGATGCCGGCCAACTGCTCCAACTCGGGTACCGGCATCACCAGCACCCCCTTGCCCTTCGGAATGAACACGAATTCCTGCCCGGCCTCCCACTGCTGTTCCTCGCGCACGGCCTTGGGAATGGATATCTGGAACTTGCTGGACAAGGTGGCGGTAGCTCTCATATTCATACCTATTCATTATCGATGTCGGATTTGTAAGAATACGCCGTTCCACTCCGGGAGGCCAGCCGCCTTCAGGAGTGAGAGCTACACTTGGACTTGGGCTGTCGATGGTCAGCGATAGGCTACGAAGTACCCGGTTTCACTCCCACTCAATCATCAACGAGGGCTTTAGCCCATTGAAGGCAAGGGTTTCATGAAAGGCTGATTTTGGGCTTTGCCGTCGCTTTTACCGTCAGAATCACCGGCTCTTTGTTTCCGCGGGTGGTGCACCGACTTTTCCTGCGACAGTGTTTTTCATACCATGATCAACCAGTTAGTATGCCACCAGAGCTGCGCATGTCGCACGACTGTCTAATACTCAGAAAAATGGCCCTCCCTTGTCTTCCCTCGGAACTGACGCCGCCCAGATCGCTATGCCGGCTGACGTTCCTACTTAGCCCTTAACAGCTCCTCGATTGCCGTCGCTACTTCCCCCAGAGCATTGATGACGCCGTCCGTGACAAAATCGAATGCCCGCCCATAACCTGCATTGACATTCGCCGTATCGAAACCAAGGCGTTCCAGCGTGATGAGACACTGCTCAACGGCCTCGTGCGCATCGGCGATTCTCAGATCGTTGTTCAGGAACAAGGGCGCCATGGCTTCATTCCGCTCGCTCCAGCCCTCTGGCTCTCTGTCTGAGGCGAAGGTATCGCTCGTCTCCTCATGCGCATTCAGCCTTGCAATGACGTTCAGAAGCGCCTGCAGCAATTTGAGGCTCCCGAGGCCCTTGACGGCCACTCTTGGACATCCCGCAATTTCCAGTAGTGATTTGAGGTAACCATTTGGAACGCGTTGCCACACCTCGTGCAAGCTCTTGCAGCGGGCCAAGAACATCTGTTGTGTCATATCCAATGGGGCGACCTGGCCTAGCCGACTGAGCTCCGGATAGGCCAGCCAGCCGTTGGCCACGACCTCTGCGCGATCGAAGCCGACCAGCGCTGCTGCCGACTTGTTCAGCCCCACAGCTTCTCCCAGTGCAGCGAGGCCATCGCCCAGGCGCAGCAGCACATCGAGCAACCGCTGCACCTTCGCGACCACATGCTCTTCATTGAGGTCCACATGTGCCAAGTCGCCCGGGTCGACAGCGAATGATCGAGCCTGCACGATTTCACGATCCGGTTTTGGTTTGTACAATTCACGCATCGGCACTTGAATCAGGTTTCGCCCCACCCGCCGACACTCAGTGAAGCTCCATTGCCCTTTGTATGACGGGCTGCAACGCCAGTGCCCATAAACGCGGACCGGCGTCGAATCGTAGAATGTACTTTGTTCGTATTTCTGGAGAAATCGATCGTCGAGGTAAACTGGATCACCTCCCACCAGAGCATTGGCACGTGCGTGGGTCATGGGCTGAGTATCACCAGGCCACAGAATGCCATCAGCAGTCTGCTCCGGGCAGAGATCAGGCATCACCGCCTCCACTGAAGCCCAGAGCTGCAGCAGAAGACCATTGTTGTGCTCACGGATGTCCAGTTCATACCAAACAACCCCTTCTACAGGCTTTGTGACCACATGGGACTCTCCTCCCATGATCGCTCGGATTTCGGGAACATCAGGTAGCTGCACTGAGTAGTAGAAGACTCGCACACCCCGGGCGCCACGAAGCCAAAGGTAGCGACGGAGATACTCATTCGACATGCGCCAACTGACTGTTCTTTTCAGGTTCCAGTGGTAATCACTGGACACCTCACCCTCGGCCACACCAAACTCCGGAAGCCCAAAGTCATCGTACACTAGGCTTTGCTGATCGTTGCCGACGCAGCGGGGATTCAGCCCGAGAGTCATCCAGACTTTCTCAGCGAGACTGAAGCTGTAGAAGGAGCTGTTGCCCCACGCTGCGACGATGTAGTCAAAACCAGATATCGAGGGAGAAAACTCGGCTGAGCTGCCAAACGTGTCACCGAAAGGAACCGAGTACTCGACTACGCCATGGCCTGCCTCGGACAAAACTTTGACAGGACCACCATCTATCCCAGGAACCACAGCCATCAGCAGATGCAAGTGCTCGGCGTTCTCTCCATAGGGATCGGACTCACGCATGGAGGCCACCTCCACGAAATGGTTTGGCGACAATCCGACGGGTGCCAGTAACTCACGCAACCTTGACGGCAAGGCATGAGCCGGGATGGGAAATTCAGCTATGTAGTCAAATAACATGGTCACCCCAATAGGCAATACCCCGCATCAATCGTCGCCCCTCAATTTACCGAATCGCTCAGGGTACGTCTGTGCGCCCAGCGCCATCACTTCAGGATCATTCTCATTCACTTCAGAAACTGCCTTTACACTCAGGTCCCGCTTCAGGATCGCGAGGTCTGTAAGAAACCCTGGCTTCCCTTCCTTAAGGATTGCAGGAAGAAGTAAATAGGCACGTGCTCGGCTATAGATATCGAGAAAACGGCTCAGGTTGACATCGGATTCAGCGTGCATTGTTTGTATCCGCGAGGCCATCATGAACGTCTTGCCTTTCTGATTCTCATCCTTCGGGAGGAGCCGTGAAGTGATTAGGAGACGGTAGTGGGCAGGATGGTCAGTGGAGATGCCCCGCACTATCGCCACGTATATCTCTTCTTGCTTATCAACCTGTCCGAAGCGCTCGCGCCAGCGCGCGAAGATTTTCCTCGCAGCATCTTCATTCGTAAACATGAGGGCAACCGCCGGGGGATAGGACGGCCCCCAATGTGCAAAGGCAGTCCCGGTCCAGCCTGCCTGGTCCCAAAGGTGCACATCAATGACCGAACGAACGCCAAGATCACGGTGATCACTCGTTGGGAACCGAGTATTTCGGCCATTCCCTGCGGGAGACCCTCCTTCATCTTCCGCAGGATCAAGCTGGCGGCGGATGATGACGGGACGAGACGATTCAAGAGAGAACGTCGACGCCCCCTTCTTTGTCCAATCACCAAGTCTCGACAGACTGCTATTGAAGACACGTTGACGACTGTTCCCGACAACAGCAACCATCCCTATCCGATCGAGTACTGCCTCCTTATCGAAGAGTTGCTCAACCGTCTGCTTCAGGTCCTTCACATAGCACGTGGCAGAAAAAATCGAAGCTGCTAAGCCGACCAACATCCTCTGAACGCTTTCCAGATGAGCGTATGCGGCAGGAATCAAGCCAACAGGCCAGCGAACGGAGGCTGTCATCTCCTCCTCGTTGACCGAAAAGTCGGGTACCACAACTTCTGAAACTTCCTGAACCGTAACGGTGAACTTCTCGGTATGCGCAGCAACATCAAGGTCGATCGCCGTCGCAAAAAGCGCTTCTATAGAGCCGACGACCGCCTCCGCAGCAAGGATTGAGGCCTCCGAACACTGGTGACGAACCTCCACAAGGACGCCTTGTACTTTCGTCACAAAGCACTGTGGCTCAGCCTCGTTTGAAAGAACAGGACCGTGCAAATTGTTGGACGATGGCTGACTTGCCAACAAAGTGAACATCTCGGCCACACGTTCCGGCGTATCTTCATCCAGTATCGCCCCCTCTTCGCGGAGTACTGCCTCATGGCCTAGCGCATAGAGTAGAGAATTTCTACTCTGGTATAAACCGAGATGCTCAAGGATATCCGGCAACTGGACAACTTGCTCGAATTCTCCTGGCGCGAAGTTCAGAATCTGGCTTCCAAGGATGAGATCGAACTCCATAAGACGCTTGGCAACGCGTTCTTTGGAGGCATCATCGAGCGGAAGCCCCGCCGCACAACCTCTAACCAACTGAATGGCTTCAAGGGCATCAGGGAGATGTCGAAGTTCGACAGCGATCCAAGCGAGCATCATAATTGTGGGCACAATTGAAGCGGGAAGATCGCTGTCCTCTTCCGCCTCAATAGCCATCGAAGCTATCGCAAAAATACAGGCTGCACGCGCAGCCCAGAGCATGCCCGCACTGCGATAAGCAAGTGAAAGTAACTGCAACGCGTCGATCAGCGAGTCCGCGTACTCCTTCTTGGTAAGCTGTCGCGCCGCCTTGCCCAGCAATCTGATCATTTCGAAGTTGTCTTCGAAATCGAGTTGCTGGGCGCGTCTCAGGAGCACAAGAGCTCCCTGGGCCTCCCCTGTTCTCTCCGAAACAAACGCGGCCACGTCATCGACAAGCTGTGCATAATCAGGGTTGCTACCAGCGATGCCTCCAAATACATCCACTAGATTGGTCAAGCGCTCCGCAGAGAACTCGCCGAGCCCCTTCGCCTGTTTGACCACCTGGGAGAATTGCGACCAAAGCGAACCGAGCCCCTGAAGGTCTTTCTGAAGCAGCATTTGATTCACTTGGATTACCAGCAACGAGGTTCTGGCCTCAAGGGCATTGTTCGGACGCTCACTGTCCACAGCGATGGATTTCAGTCTATTGGACAGTCGAGTGACTCGCTCGTCCAACTTAGCCTCTTCCGCAGTCAGGTGCTGATGGATAACCGTATTGAAAAGTAGCTGAGCAAGGTTACACAGAAGCTCAAGGTTTCTGGAATGATCCGTATCGATAACAAGTTTCTCGAAGGCATCGTAGCTATCGTTCAATTCTGCAATGTCATCGAACCACCAAAAAGCAGTCCAGATCGATTCGTACTTTGCTTCGAGTTTCTGACGGAAGGTACCATCGCTTTCAGCAAGGCGAACTGCGCGAGCAAACCGCCCATCTGTTTCGGTTCGAGGGCGCTCCAGGCTACGTGAAAGCTTTGCTGCGACCAAGGCCTCCGTCACACGTTGCATTTCCATCCCAGAAAACGCATCCTGATTGCTAAATGCCTTTTCGATATCTTCGAGCTGACGGGTTCGAGAATAGTCCGATGGCCCCAACTGATGTGCGCCGACTGCCTCTTGCCCGACATTGAGGTAGTTAAACGCGAGATCCTTTCGATCACCGCTGATGATTTGCTCAACGATCCAAGTTCGATCGAGAATAGTTACGGTAACACCGTATTTCTTGGTGAGCTCATCCTCTATCCGCGCACGGTCCTTCGCTCGGGCAAACTGCGCCGTAACACAATAAATTTTCTGATAGCCACGCTCCGTCGCCACGATACCGGCAACATCACTGCGCACTTTCTCTGCCCACCTCTTCTTAGCACTGAAGGCAAATGCCCATCGCTCCTGACTGGCATTTGCTTCGCCGACATAGGTGAGAGTTGCGATCTCGTCAGCAACCGGAATAGTTTCTGAATCGGCTTTGCTATCGCCGCCACCCTCTGCCCCCGTGGCTGGCTTCAAATTTGGGCAAATCGTCCGTTCACACAGCTTGCGACAAAATATCTCGAAGTCATGAGTTTGATTGCGTGCAGTGACGGTTTCCAGGCAATATTCGAGCGTCACGGAATCGAGCAGATACGTTGTCTGATTACTGGTGTCCGAGTAGAGTTCAGGGCGCAACTGACGCATGAACTCTGATGGCGACACCAGCCTTTCTCTTGGTAATTCTTCAGTCATTCTTCGTTTCTCTTACCTTTAGATCGGTCGCCATCATTTTCTTAACCAAACAACACTCGCATGGCGCCCGATTAGGAGACAGTGGTCAGCCGGGAGGCCAACATATCGACCTGCTCAGCAAATTTCTTCGCATTGGACTTCCGCAACTGCGCCAGATTATGCAGCTTCCAGCGGATGCCCGGCAGTTGCTCAAGGTGCGTAACGCCCATCGACGACCAATCCGGCTCGCCGGAAACCAGCGAAAGCAGAAAGCGCCTTTCGTTCTCATCCAACCCTTCCTGGAGTTCGCGCACGAGGCGCTCACGCGTCGCAAGCAAGGCGTCGATCGATACCGGTTCGGCGGTCATGCCGTCGAAGTTGTGCCAGTAGTCGTGCCGGATGTCCCGCAATCGCGGGAACAGCACCTCGTGTACGGGCCGGTTGTGACTGGCCAGGTAGACGACAAAGGCGCGCCGGATGCCGGGCGTGATGCCCTCGTGCTCGAAGAGTTGCATCACGTCGAACAGGTCGCGCGGATGCTGTCGGTCCAATGCGGCGACCAGCTTGCCACCATAGAGATCCTCCAGCGACACCACCGGAATATCCAGGTCGGACATCAGGATGTCGCGAGCAACGGGCGTCAGTGAGGCTTGGCGTACAGGCTGCACAGTACCGCGCAACACGAAGTTCGCCTCGATCTTCACCTCAATGCGGCCACGGCGCACGAAGAGTTTGGTCTCTCCCGCATCAGCGGCAGGCGCATGCGTCTGGAATCCACGCTTGTTGAGGCGTTCGGCTGCCTGCCGAAGTGCGTCGTTGATCCGTGCCAGTGCCTGATCACGCGGCAGCGTGTGATCGGGGAAGACCAGGTCTATATCCACTGACAGACGCGGCATGTCGCGCACGAAGAGGTTGATCGCTGTGCCACCTTTGAGCGCGAAGGTGTCGTTCACAAATACCAGCGGTGCGACTTGCGTCAGCAGACGCGCAGTGTCGAGGTAGACCGGGTTCATGGCTTGAGCACCAGCAGGCCATCGCCTGACCGGGACACCCAGGGGCGGTCACTACCCGTCGGCAATTCATCAGGGTTGAGTTTGGTGGCCCAAGGCAGAGAACCCTCGCGGCCCAGCTGGAGACACAGCCGGACGGTCTTGACGCTCTTGCAGCGTTGCAGCAACTCGCGAAGCACACCGGCACGCAGGCTGTAGGCACTCTCAACGAGTTCCCCGGCCTCCTGCAACGACTGGCGCACCCCGACTTCGCTCAACAGCTCCAGGAGTGCCCGTTCCGGCGAGGAGACCTGAGGCGCTCCGTTGCGCTTCTCGAATGGACGGACGTGCAGCAAGGCGTCAGGAGCTTCGTCAAACAGGCGCTTGCGGTGATACTCGGCCGGAAAGCGCTCAGTGAACCAGCCCGGCAACTGCCCGGTGGCCCAGCCATACAGTTGTAACACCGGCTGTTGCGACACGTACTGACGTACGCCATACCAGTCGAGCGCCGATTTGCCGCCGACATGCATACCGGGAAACTTACGTTCCAGCAGGAGGAGGCTGGGATGCAACGCCAACGTGTCGCTCGGACGACAATACACGCCGCGCGCGAGGCGCGTAAGCCAGCCCGACCGGACGTAGTGGACTGCCAGGTCGGCGGAGATCTCCAGTGCGGCCAGGTCTTCCGACGTCAACGGCGCCCCGGGTGCCCACCGGGTATAGAGCGCCTTTAGCTTGCTTGGTTTAGTCGTAGCCATACTACGACAAATACTCTCATTTCAAAGAAATGTCAATTTAGATTGTTTCTTAAAGTCGCAACACGACTACGACAACCATATCTTTTTTAAAACCAAGCGCTATTCCTATCCTGCCCCGAGAGCAACTACCTGACAACGACCTCCGCCATGTGCGTCAAACAGACAAGATCCGGCGAGGGTTCGACCAGGAGCCTGTCGGACTTGGGGCTGTTCTACTGCGGCGGCGTTAAACCAGTCCATTGTTCCGCGTAATTTCGTTTCAGGGGCAAAGCAGTTCGTCAAATGGCCACCTACTCCCACTCAATCGTCGCCGGCGGCTTGCTGGAGATGTCATAGGCGACGCGTGAGATGCCGGCGACTTCATTGATGATGCGCCGCGATACCAGATCGAGGAATTCGTAGGGCAGACGGGCCCACTGTGCAGTCATGAAATCGGTGGTCTCCACGGCGCGCAGCGCCACCACGTAGTCGTAGCGACGACCATCGCCCATCACGCCCACCGACTTGACGGGCATGAACACCGCGAAGGCCTGGCTCACGGTGTCGTACAGATCCTGTCTGCGCAGCTCCTCGATGAAGATGTGATCGGCCCTGCGCAGCAGGTCGGCGTATTCCTTGCGCACTTCGCCGAGTATGCGCACGCCAAGTCCCGGACCGGGGAACGGATGCCGGCCAACAAGTGCCGGTGGCAGTCCCAGTTCCAGGCCGATGCGACGCACCTCGTCCTTGAACAGGTCGCGCAGCGGCTCCAGCAGTTTCAGGCGCATGCGTTCGGGCAGCCCGCCGACATTGTGGTGCGACTTGATCAGGTCGGCCTTGCCGGTGGCCGAGCCCGCCGATTCGATGACGTCGGGATAGATCGTGCCCTGGGCGAGCCAGCGGATCGCGCCGCGGGCATCGGCCAGACGGTGTGCTTCCTGCTCGAAGACTTCGATAAACGTGCGTCCGATGATCTTGCGCTTGTCTTCCGGATCGGCGACGCCGGAGAGCGCATCCAGAAACTGCTGTTCGGCATCAACGCGCACCACGTTCACACCGAGGTGCTCGGCGAAGGTGGCCATCACGGCATCGCCCTCGCCGTGCCGCAGCAAGCCATTGTCGACGAACACGCACACCAGCTGATCGCCGATGGCTGCGTGCAGCAAAGCGGCAACCACCGAAGAATCCACGCCGCCTGACAGCGCCAGCAGTACCTGCTCGTCACCGACCGTGGCACGCACGCGATCCATGTGGTCGGTAACGATGTTGCGCGACGTCCAGTCCGAGGCGCAGCCGCAGACACCGTGCACGAACCGCTCGATGATGTCCTGACCGGACTCGGTGTGCGTGACTTCGGGGTGGAACTGCAGGGCATAGATCCTGCGTTCCTCGTCCGCCATGCCCGCCAGCGGCGCGTTGTCGGATGCGGCGATTGCCACGAAGCCGGCGGGCAGACGCTCCACGCGGTCACCGTGGCTCATCCACACCTTCAGCGTGTCCTCGGGATCGCCCAATCCCGACAGCAGCGCATTGTCCGCTGTGACCCGAACTTCGGCGTAGCCGAACTCGCGGTGATCGGAACCCTCAACCGCGCCGCCGAAGCGGGCGGCCAGCGCCTGCATGCCATAACAGATGCCCAGCAGCGGCACGCCGAGCTCGAACACCGCGTCGGGAATCCCCGGCGCCCGGTTGCTGCCCACCGATTCGGGTCCGCCGGAGAGAACGATACCCGTGGGTGCGAAACGCCTGATCGCGTCGTCGGCGGCATCGCAGGCATAGATTTCACTGTAGACGCCGGCTTCGCGCACGCGGCGTGCTATCAGCTGTGTGTACTGTGAACCGTAGTCGAGAATCAGAATGCGGTCGGCCTGCGCACTGCCGTGGTGCGCGCCGTGATTGGCAGCTGTCACTCAGTCGCGCCCCACGCCGTAGTTGGGGGCCTCCTTGGTGATCGTGACGTCGTGCACGTGGCTTTCGCGTCGTCCGGCGGAGGTGATGCGGACGAAGCCCGCGCGCGTGCGCATGTTCTGGATATCGCTGTTGCCGGTGTAGCCCATCGCGGCGCGCAGGCCGCCAACCAGCTGCCGGACGATGGCCACCAGGCTGCCCTTGTAGGGCACGCGGCCTTCAATGCCTTCCGGCACGAGTTTCTGAAGTTCTTCGCTGGGATCCTGGAAATAGCGGTCCGACGAACCGTGACGCTGGGTCATCGCGCCCAGCGATCCCATGCCGCGGTAGGACTTGTAGGAGCGCCCCTGATACAGCTCCACATCACCCGGCGATTCTTCGGTGCCGGCGAACAGGCCACCGATCATCACCGTATTGGCGCCGGCGGCGATCGCCTTGGCGATATCGCCCGAATAGCGGATGCCACCATCGGATATCACCGGCACGCCACTGCCCTCCAGTGACGCGGCCACCTGCGATACCGCGGTAATCTGCGGTACGCCAACACCGGCCACCACGCGAGTGGTGCAGATCGACCCCGGCCCGATGCCGACCTTGACGCCATCGGCACCGGCATCGACCAGCGCCCGCGCAGCCTCGGCGGTGACGATATTGCCGGCGATCAGCCGCAGTTCGGGATGGTCGCGCTTCACCAGCCTGACCCGCTCCAGGACACCACGCGTGTGTCCGTGCGCCGTATCGACAATGACCACGTCCACGCCGGCTTCCACCAGGCGCGCCACGCGATCGTCCGTGTCCACGCCAATCCCCACCGCGGCGCCGACGCGCAGCGCACCGCGTTCGTCCTTGGAAGCGTCGGGGTAGTCGGTGGCCTTCTGGAAGTCCTTGGCGGTGATCATGCCGCGCAGCCTGAAGCTGTCGTCCACCACCAGCACCTTCTCGATGCGGTAGCGATGCAGCAGCGACAGCACTTCCTTCTTGTCGGCGCCTTCGCGCACCGTGACCAGGCGCTCTTTCGGGGTCATCACCGACGACACCGGCGACTCCAGCTGGGTTTCGAAGCGCAGGTCGCGGTGCGTCACGATCCCGACCAGCTCCTGGCCCTGCACCACCGGCACACCGGAGATGTTCTTCGACTGCGTCAGCTCCATCACGTGGCGGATCGACACGTCGGGGGTCACGGTGATCGGATCGGTGATCACGCCGCTCTCGAACTTCTTCACCCGCCGCACGTGGTCGGCCTGGTCGCGCGGCGACATGTTCTTGTGGATGATGCCGATGCCGCCCTCCTGCGCCAGCGTGATCGCGAGCCGGGATTCGGTGACGGTATCCATGGCCGCCGAGATGATCGGAATATTCAGCGTCAGGTTGCGCGCGATCTCGGTCTTCAGGTTTACATCGCGCGGCAGTATTTCGGAGTAAGCGGGCTCAAGGAGGACGTCGTCGAAGGTGAGGGCCTCGTGGATGATCCGCATACAGGCAACTCCGGGGTGCTGGGGGAGTAAACCGGCCATTGTACGCTTTTCAGGGTGGGCGGTAAATTCGTCAACGTTGTCGGGAGGACCTCCGCAAACCGCGCGGGTTGCGGCTGCCGCACCGCTGCAGCGGCGGCCATCCCGGGCCGCGAGGGTCGAGGCCCCGCCTACGCCGCGGCATACAACGTGAAATCCACACGCACAGCCTCGCAGGGGAACACGATCTCTCCTTTGGCGGCGTCCGCAGCGCCCTGCAATGCGTCCGTCAGCGATCGCACCTCAAGCGTTACCGTTTTCATCCTGCCACCTCGCGATATCCCATTCGAAATCTGCCATCAATTGGTCCAGGTCGACAAACCCGTAAGCCTTCTCCGACTCTCCAATGTGACGGTGATCTCCCTTGCCCGCCTCATTGTCGTAGCGGATCACGCATGCCATGAGTGCGGCCAGGGGCCTGGCCATCTGGTATTCCTTAACACGCTTCAATAAAGACCTGCGGGTCAGATTATCTCCAACCGTGCCTTCCCTCGCTATACTCCCTCCATGCAACCCACTGAATCGCTGGAACTCGCGCTGCAACCGCACCGCGAGGTACTCACGGTCTCGGCGCTGAACCGCGAGGCGCGCATCGCGCTGGAACAGGGTTTCGGGACGGTGTGGGTGGAAGGTGAAGTGTCGAACTTTTCCCGGCCCGCATCCGGGCACTGGTATTTCTCGCTGAAGGACGCGCACGCGCAGATCCGCTGCGCCATGTTCCGCGGACAGAACCGCCATGCGGCCACGCAACCGGCCAATGGCCGTCAGATTCTGGTGCGTGCGCGCGTCACGCTGTACGAGCCGCGCGGCGACTATCAGCTGGTGGTCGACTACGTCGAAGAGGCCGGCGAAGGCCTGCTCAGACGCCGCTTCGAAGAGCTCAAGCGCAAGCTCACGGCCGAGGGACTCTTCGACAATGCACGCAAGCAGCCACTGCCGGCGTTGCCGTCACGAATCGGTGTGATCACATCGGCAACGGGTGCGGCGCTGCGCGACGTGCTTACCGCGCTGCGCCGCCGCTGCCCTTCGGTACGCGTACTCATCTACCCGGTGCCGGTGCAGGGCGACACGGCCGCCGCGGAGATCGCGCGCACGCTGGAGCTGGCCGACCGGCGGGCGGAATGCGACCTGCTGATCCTGACACGCGGCGGCGGTTCCCTGGAGGATCTTGCCGCGTTCAACGACGAGCAGCTGGCGCGCTGTATCGCGGCCGTGAAGATTCCGATCATCGTCGGCGTCGGCCACGAAACCGATTTCACGATCGCCGATTTCGTTGCCGACCTGCGCGCGCCCACGCCGTCACAGGCGGCGGAGCTGGCGGCGCCCGACCAGTCTGAATGGATGACGCGACTGTCGCGCGCGCAGGCTTCGCTGTCGCGCTCGATGACGCGTGTGCTGACAACACAGTCCGGCGCGCTGCGTCATCTGGAACACCGTCTGCAACGCGCACATCCGGGTGTGAAACTGCGCGAATCCGAACAGCGCGCCGACGAACTGGAGGCGCGCCTGACGCGAGCCATGGAGCGGCGCCTGGCCACGATGGCGCTGCGCCTTCAGGAGCTGCAGGCCCAGGTCAACGCCGCCAATCCGCGCCTGCGTCTGATGCTGCTGGGCGAACGCTGTGCCGGTGCACAGCAGCGACTGCGCCAGTCCATGCTGATCAGCCTGGATGGCAGGCGGCAGCGGCTCGGGCTGGCCGCACGCGCGCTGGCGACATTGAGTCCGCTGGCGACGCTGGACCGCGGCTATGCCATTGTCTCCGACGGCGACGGCAGCGTCATCCGCGACAGCGATTCGGCGCCGCCCGGAACCGATCTGGAGGTGCGTCTGGCGCGCGGTCGATTGAAGGTCACGGTCAACCACACGAAGCCGACACGCCCCGCCTGACGCGCGTGGGGGAAGTCCAGAGCCGTCTTAAAACCGTCCGTGGAAATGGGGTAGAACCCCCGGCTCGATGAGCTCGAAGGCAAGCTCAAGCACCATGATGAGGCGATCACCGCCATCCTGTCGGCCATCCGCGAGCTCATGAACCCGCCGGCGCCGAAGCGGCGCAGCATCGGCTTTACCGCCGATCTCGAGGAGACGAAGTAGAGTTTCTTGACTTAACCACCGAACACGATCTGCGTACGTCGCCGCACCTTAACTCCTCTTTCACGTGCGATGGAGTGAGGCAAATTCCTACGACAACGGTATTAGCGCGCGCTGACCGATGTGTCGACGTGGTCTGCAAACTCCCATTGCCCGTACTGTCCGAGCTTGGCTGCCAGCGCATTCCAGTCAGCCTCCTCATGGTCTTCGACGAGGCGCCGAATTGCAGCCTCGACTACCTTCCAATCGAACCGCTCGACGATGAGCAAGTGCCTGCCGAACTGCCACCCTTCCGACTCCAAGATTTGCTCCATTCGTTTATGCGTGCAGACGTAGAACGTAAACGTGTCTGCGCCGCTCCTTCCCACTGGCCCGATATCGGCTTGAACGACAATCCAACAATTCGACGAGTCGCCCGGCAACTGAGGCGGTCCCTCGGGAAGATCAATGCTATAAATACCGTCCAGCCGCGCTTTCATAACTGCACCGTCTACGGAATGATGTCTATGTGCGCGTTGCGGATCTGAACTTTACCGCCCGCCGCGTTGATGAAGAACTCTTCAATATTCGCCTGTACTCGGCCCGCTGCTTGGCCTCCCGCTTTCTGGGAGGGAAACCGGAATACACGCAAGCCATCTTGACTGCGGATTCCGATCACCTGACCGCTTTTTATTACGTTGACCGCATTAGGTCCAACAAAAGCCCGGCCGATCTCATCCGCTTGTCCTACTGTGAGCTGGCCTACTCCAAAGTTGCCTCTGCCTCGTTGTATCTCAAAGAGCTTCTGAAGGGCATTGAAACCGCCACTTCCTCCCGACGCCGCACCTCGTGTGCCAGCGCCGACAACTACGCTTCCGCCAACTCCGCCAGCTCCGCCAATCGACCAAATCGTTAATTGCTCGAATTGACCGATAAGGACCCGGTCGTTGTCACTGAGCGGTATGCTCGGATCACAGCCGGAGCAGCTGCTGATGGTCTCCCAATTTCGATTCCAATTGTATTCGGAAAAGGGATTGATCCGCTGCCATAGCGACGGACCCGCTCCTGCGCTTGGGGCTCCCCCTTGCGGCGCCAATCCGTGAAACCCATCGGGTGCAGCTAAGCGATACGCCTCCTCATCCATCTGCTGGTTCTGCGCACTGAATAGGATCGTCATGAGCCACGCCCACTCGTGAGAATCCCCCGATGTGGCGTTGTCATCCGGCGAATGTCTCCAAGCATAATCCCACAGATTGACGACACCCGGGATGTCCTCCACAGGCCACGGACCGCGTGTCTGGAACCCGCTCGGATCGATCAGCGTCACCGGGTTGTTCCACACATAGCTGTACCGGTTGTGCGACTGCGTGTGATACGGGGCCTGAACCAGCGGGTCGGGGCTCAGGAACCGGCCGATCTTCGGATCCTGCACACGGCCGTTCATGTGGATCAGACCCACCGTATCCAGATGCTCATGGCCGGTGTAGCCGCGTTCGGTCAGCTGCGTGCCGCCGAACGGGCTGCCCAGCGGGGCCCAGGTGCTGGCGTTTCTTCGCAGGCCCCAGGCATCGAACGCCAGCGTGTCGATAGCCGCGCCACTGGCATCCGTCACCTTCACGACGCTGCCCTGGTGATCCCGGTGCAGATAGCGGGTGGTGTTCGTCGTGTTCTCCCGCTCCATCATCGCCACCGTGCGCGAGCCGGCCTGCACATAGTGCCGCCAGGTGGTCGTTGAACCCCGGGTCTCTTTCTCCAGCAGTTGGCCGACGTACAGGATGGTCGCATCGGTGCTCCCGCCGGTTTTCTGCGCCTGCTTGTAACGGGCACGGCCCACGCCGTACCAGAACTCCGTCGACTGGCTGCCGCTGTTGATGACCTTCGGCAGATCGTACGACGTCCACGTGATCGTGCTGCCGGCGCGGCTGGTCATCCGCCCCTGCGCGTCGTAGCTGTAGGAGGTGGACCCGGCGCTCGTGACGGCCTGTGGCGGCGCGCCGCCGGATCCGTAGGTATAATTGCCCACATCACTCTTGTTCGTGATCCTCCCTGTCGCGCTATAGCTCACCGTGACCGCGCTCTGGCCACCCACCACGCTCTGCGTCAGCCGGTTCAGCGCGTCATACGTGAACGTCTCCGTGCGGCTGATCTGGTGGTCCGTGCGGGTCAGAACATTGCCCACCTGGTCATACGTGAACGACAGATCCTGAACGGATGAACCAAGCCCGGGGTCGGTCTCGATCGTCTTCAGGTAACCGGCTGCGCGGTCGTAGTTGTAGTACTCGTTCAGACCGTTGCCCAGCGCCGCGTTCAGCGGCCTCCCCAACGCATCGGCGGCGTCGATCCGGTAATACAGTGAACTGTTGTTGCCGTCCCGCACCTCCTCCAGGTGGCCCCAGTTGTCGAAGATATAGTCCGCCTTGAACCGGTAGCCCGAGGTGCTGGTCGGGTAGGTCAACCGATTCAGCCGGCCCTGGCCGTCATAGCTCAGATCGAAATCGTACTGCGTGCTGTCCAGCGTCTCGCGCACCAGCGTGGGGGTGCCGAAGGTGCTGTGATACGTGCGGTACACGCTGTGGCCAGGGCCGCTGACCGTGTGCAGCCTGCCCTTCGCACCGGTGCCGCTGGTGTAGTACGAGTACGTGGTCGCGCCTTCAGGCTCCGTGCGGGTCGTCAGACGGCCGCCGGCGTCGTAGGCCAGCGTCGTCGTCTGGCTCAGCGCATTGGTCTGGGACGTCAGCTCTCCGAACACGCTGTACGCATACGTCCAGCTGCCCAGGCTCGGGTCGTTGATCGAGGTTCTCAGGCCCCGGGCATCATAGCCCAGCGTCGTCGTGTGCGATTCCGCGTCGGTGAGCGTCGCAAGCTCACCGAACGAGCGGTACGTATACGTCGCCGAGCCGTTCAGCGGGTCCGTCACCTGTACCACGTGACCGGCCGCGTTGTGGCGGGTCTTCGTCGTCTGGTTCTTCGGGTTCGTGATCCACACCTCGTGGCCCAGGTGCTGGTACGTGGTGATCGCGCCCGTCGGCGTCGACTCGCTGATCGGCGCGTTCTCCGTCAGCACCCGCCCGATCAGGTCGTATGTGTACGTCACCCAGTATGTCGGCTCGTTCCACAGCCGCGGCTGCGTGACTCGGTCCACCTCGCCCAGCGCCGTATAGCGGGTCTCCTCCCGCGCCTCTACCCCGCCCGGCGCCAGCCACGCGCTGCCCACCGGGCGGTTGCGCCGGTCGAAGTACTGGTAGGTGTCGCTGCCGTCGTTGCCCTGGGCGCGCACGTAGTAAAACGCATGGTTCGGGAAACAGCTGCCGCAGGCCACATAGGACAGTGTGGTCGTGTGCCCCGGCACCGTCTCGCTCGCCAGCCGCCCGAACGCATCGTATGTGAAGCTCGTCGTCAGCCCGTCCGGGCCGGTGGTCGAGGCCGGCTGACCGGCCACGTAGTTCCACGTGTGCGTGGTCGTCAGGTTCACCGTGCCGATTGTCACCGTGGTCGGATACTGGCCCCAGGTGTCGTACGCATAGCTGGTCGTGCGGCTCTGCGCCGTGCCGGCGACGTTGGTCTGCGTCACGGCCGTCGGATTGCCACGGCCGCTGTAGGTGTAGCTGGTCTTCAGCTGCAGTGCCGTGCTGCTCTCGGACTCATCGCGCGTCTCGGTCAGGCTGCAGTTCGTGCTGTTCCAGGTGTGGCGCAGCCGCCGGGTCTCGGCCGCCATGCCCGGTGCGGTGCGGGTGGTCTCGACCAGACCGGGCAGTCCCAGACACCAGTTCGTCGTGTCCGCCGTGGCGTTGGTGGTCACCGCCGTCGTCCACGTCTGCGCCGTCTGCGGATCGGTCAGCGTGGTCGTGCGGCTGGTGACATAGCCGTAGGTGCTGTTGTACGCCGGATCGTCGACGATCGTGCGCAGGTGCGTGCCATGCGCGCTGCCCTCGACCTCGTACTCCTTCGTCGTCGTCTGTTCGGTGCGCACGAAGTAGCGCTTGGGCGTTGTGGAACCCAGTTCCGTGGCCGCCAGCACCGGATCCACTTCGCGGATGGTGAAGTTGCCCGAAGTGCGCCGTTCACGCACCAGTTCCACGCGACCAATGAACGGCCAGGCCTGGTTGAACCAGGTCGCCGTGTTCGTGCCGCGCTGTTCGTCGAAGACGATGTGGTGGTTGAACGACAGCCAGCCGCGACCGGAGCGGTCGACGAACGCGGTGTTGTAGTAATGCCGGAAGCTGCGCGTGCCGCCGATGCCGTTGTCGTGGTACTCGCGCGTGACCACATGGCGTGGGCCGCTGTAGCGCTGCACGTAGGGTGCTGGCGGCGTCAGGCCGGTGTTCACTTCGTAATGCTGGCTGCTCGTACGCGCCAGCGAGGCGAGGTGCTTCGAGACTGCGCTATGAACGGCATCCTCGCCGATGGGCCACATGCGCCAGAGACTCCACTCTTCCTTCGGCGTGCCGCGGGTGGAACAACTCCGCGGACAGGGTACAATTCGCGATCGCCATGATTCAGGGCGAGCGCGCAAGGCGCCAACAAGAACTCAGGGGGTTCAGAAATGGTCGAATTTGATGAAATCGTGGTTCCAGTCGATGGCTCCGAGGGTGCCACGCGTGCCGCATCCTTTGCCGCCAGGCTGGCTGCCGTGGTCCAGTGTCCGATCCGGCTGGCCTATGTCTTTCCGGCGACATCCATGGCAAACATCGGTTTCTCGAAAATGAATGCCGACGATTTCAAGAAGGCGCAGAACAGCGCGGCGAAGGAAATCTTTGCGAAAGCCCGGGCAGCCATCGGCGACACCAAGGCTGCTGTCGAGGAACTGGTACTGCTCGGCGATCCTGCTCACGAGCTGATCGGCTATATCGACCAGCACCCCAGGGCGCTGGTGGTGATGGGTCGCCGCGGCCTGTCGCCGATGAAGTCGCTGTTGATGGGCAGCGTGAGCGAAAAGGTCGCACGTCACGCCAAGGGCGCCGTCACCCTGGTGAACTGACGCGCAGTCAGCCGCATGTGCCGCCGGGAGCGCCGCTGACTGTGGCGCCTCCCGCGTCTCGCCGTCAGTGCGGCGTCGATTCAGTACGGCGGTTGATAGCGAACGGCGTGAAAGCGGCGCGTGCTCAGCGCGCGAAGAACCGCGCGATCACCGGTCGGAAGCTGTCCATTTCCACCAGAAACGAATCGTGACCCTTGACGCAGTCCAGCGGGACGTAGTCGACGCTGCGACCCGGACGCTGCAGCATCTCGGCCAGTTCGCGCTGCTGATGCAGCGGAAACAGAAAATCCGTGTTCACGCCGATCACCATCACGCGCCGGGACTCGACCTTGGCCAGCCCCTCCTCCAGCGAACCGCCATGTTCGGCCACATCGAACAGATCGCTGGCGCGCGAAAGGTAGAGGTAGCAGTTCGGATCGAACTGGCCGATGAACTTGTTGGCGTGGTGCTCCAGGTACGCTTCAACCTCAAACAGGATGCCGAACGGATCGCCATGCGTGTACTCGGACGACGCGCGCTCGCGACCGAATCGCAGCCGCCACTCATCCGCCGAACGATAGGTGATCATGCCGAGCTTGCGCGCCAGCCGCATGCCGGTCAGCGGCACTGAATCACGCGGATACTCACCATCCATCCAGTCCGGATCACGGCGGATCATCTCGCGCTGCAGCGAACGCAGCGCAATCGCAAACGGCAGTGACCGCGCGCCCGAAGAAATCACGAGCAGCCCTTCGGACATGCCGGGAAACAGCATCTCGAACGCCAGCGCCGTCATGCCACCCATGGACGGACCGACGATGGCCTTCAGGCGTTCAATACCCAGAGAGCGCACCACCTCGTAACCGCCGCGTGCCACGTCTTCCAGCGACAGCACGGGGAAGTCCAGCCGGTAGACGTTGCCGCTGACCGGGTCGACCGAGGCCGGCCCGGTGGATCCGAAGCAACTGCCCAGCGAGTTGATGCAGATGACGAAGTAGCGGCGGGTATCGATCGGCCGTCCCTTGCCGATGATCTCTTCCCACCAGCCCGGCGAGGGATCCTCGGCGGACGAGGCGGCGTGGGCCGACGGCGACAGGCCGGTGAAGATCACCACGGCGTTGTCGCGTGCCGGATTCAGCTCACCCCAGGTTTCATAGGCGATGGTGAGCCCCGGCAACCGACCGCCAAGATGCATGGCGAATGTGCCTTCCAGCTTCAGATAGCGGCGTGCGTCAGCCAAAACAGACCTCGGATCAATCGCGGGCAGGACCGGCCCGCAGTGTAAGACCCGCGCCGGGGCCAGCTAGTAACTTATGGTTATGACAATAGTGCAATGTGGAAAATCGGGGTGGCGCGGAAACTGCGCCAGGCCGCCGAACGAGACGGAAGGAAGATCAACGCCTCTGCACTTGCACTGTTACTGATTTCGCAGATTAAAGGCCGGGCACCCCCGATGCTCTATTCCAGAGGCCCACCTCACATTCGACTTCACTTTGGCCTGGTCTCCCCATCCCGGATCGCCATGCCAGGGTCCTGCAGGCCAAACTCGGCGAGCGCCAACTGCTCTGCCTGCTCCAACGTCATCACTGACGGGGCCGCGACAACATACTCCGACAAGTCCAGCAGGTAGACAGCAAACGAGGTAACCTCGCCCTCCGAAGTTACGGATAAAGAGCTCGTGTTGTTGAATGGAATACCATTGACAAGTTGCCGGAACTCGACAAATCGCCCCTCTTGCCCATCGGCAAGAGGAGTAACCGCTACGATTTCGTACTGCTCATCACCCGTCGCCCCCACCAGTGGCGCAAGCTCGACCAGGAGTCGTGCAATGGTGTCCGGCTCGTCAAGCCCGGACACATCGACTCGGGAGATGATGTTCCTCCGCTCCGCATCACGCACCATCTTTACACATATGTTGCGGCCGCTCCGCCCACTGTTGGTATGGCGTTCTGGCTGCATATCCGCCAGCGCCTCGGCCACGAGATGCCTCTGCTCCAACTTCTGAAGATCAGTCGGTGTCGGCAGATACCGTGCCGGTAGAGAACGCCGGCACCGATATCTCCCGATCTCACCTCGTATTTGCGAGCAGCGCAGGTTCGCCCGTTCCGTAACCGCAGGGCCTTCTGGAGGACACAGGCCCCGCCATTGGGCCGACATTCTTTCGCTGCGGTCGAACCGGCGAACAATGTATCGAACCGGTGTTCCATGTATGATGCTTGCAGGAACCGCATTAAAGCAAGTACTGGAAGTGACCGCCAGATCAGCGTAACGATGGGGCGCGGCTTCTGGCAAACCATCTGGATCGGGACGCGCTGCATGGTCGCGCCCTCAGGAGGTTCGGAAGTGAAGTCGTTCACCGTTGCAGCAGGTACATTAGTCTTCGCATCGGCGGCACACGCACAGGGTCCAGACTTGGCACAGGTTCTGGACGGCCTGCCAGTGCGATGGCCCTTGGAGTTCCGGATCGTTGATCCTCGATCCCTGACGACTCCCGCTCTGGATGCCGCCGCCGGCGACAGACCGGTCTTTCACCTCAGCGAGACCGATCGCGAGTTGCCGGTATCAGCCATCCCTTCGGAATTGAGAAGGCCACCAGGGGCAGACGTCGTATTGGTCGATACGCTGAGCATACGCCAGTCGGTCTTGATGGAGGTTTTCGGTTCGGCAGGGGACGATACCCGGTCTGTGGTTCGGGATTTCGCAGACCTTTCGTTGTACGTCGAGGACATGGAACGCGCCGTCATGGAGTTGGAATCCGGGCCGGCCGACTCCTCCGTTTCCATGGGTCGCGATGCCTCGCCCGGACTACGGGAAGGTGCCGCGCTTCTGGCGCTATCCATTGATGGAAATGAGCTGATTCTCGCCGTCGTGGAATCGGTGGCGGATATCGATCTGCCGGACGTTCGGCATGTGACGGCAGCGATTCTGAACGGCGACGGTTATCTGCGCTTCGCGATTGATGAATCAGCCGGAGTGTTGGCAGGCACTGTTCAGACGAGTTCGGGGCTCTACCGGATACTTTCCCATCCATCCGAGGCTGCTGAATTGGTATTCCGGATACCGCCCAGAGCGGTGGGTGATGTTGACCGCTATCTGGCGTTGACGGGCTTCCTGCCAGCTTCAGCTGAACTGCAACAACTGGAGCGGAGGCATCTCTTGGCCGAAGCGCTGGGCGATATACAGCCGAGCAGCAACATCGGCCTGACTGGTGGCCGTGTACAGATCCGGATTGATCCTGGCCGGCATGACGGCATCAGTCATGTAGATGTCTCCCGGCTCGAGAGTCCGGAGATGATCGCCCGCCTGATGAAGGAGCTGGCGCCATTGGTTGGAGCAAACGGTGATGAGGAGTACCACATCACCAGGATTGCGCCTGGACCAGACGAAGAGGGGTGGATCATCGAGTTTCGGCAGCTTGTCAATGGATTTCCATTCAGGAGGTCAAGCGGCAGCCTTGGTATCGGTCCGGAGGGTGACGTGCGACGTCTGCAGGTGCGAGCACTCGTCGACGCGTCGGAATTGATTGTGGAGCCGTTGCAGATGACTTTGGCTGAGGCGGAAGTGCTTGCACTCGGCGAACTGGGACAGCGAAATCCCGGCACAACGATTGAGGGTCAGGGACAGGTCGTCTATGACTACGATGGGTCCTCTGAGAATCGGTTGGTACCGCTAGGGCAGTTCACATATGTGGGCGGTGAAACGACGAGAGCGGGTCAGGTTTTCGTCTTGATGCACACCGGGGAGGTAGTGGTCCTGAGCAGGAGAAGGCCGGAGTTCTGAAACGCAGTCGCTCGTCTCCATGCGTTCCATCTCAAGCCGCAATATCCCGCCACACGAACAGCCGCACGGCGAGTACCAGGCCGATAACCAGCCACACGAGTAACCCGACAAACTCCGGTATCAGGGTCAGCAGGCCCGCGCCATCCACCATCACCGCGCGCATGGCATTGGCAACGAAGCTCAACGGCAGCACGCTGGCCAGCGGCTGCAACAGCGCCGGCAGGCTGTCGATGGGATAGAAGATGCCGGACAGAAAGATCTGCGGGAAGATGACCAGATTGCCCAGCGCACCAACGGCCTGCTGGGACTTCGCCAGACTGCCGACCGCGAAACCCAGGCTGAGAAACACGGCGGCACCGAGGATGGTAATCAGCAGCAGCGTGAACAGACTGCCCAGTATCATCACCGCAAAAAACAGCCAGGCGATGAGCAGCAGCAGGGCAAGCTCGGCGATACAGATCAGGCCGCGGGACGTCACCAGTCCGATGATGAAATCTCTCGGCTGCAGGGGTGTGACAAACAGGCGCTTGAGAATCCCTTTGCGCCGGTATTCCACGATATTGAACGCACTGCCCGCCAGGCTCAGCGTCAGCAGCGACATGGCCAGCAGGCCCGGCACCAGAAAATCGATGTAGCGCTGCACGCGGGCCTCCACGTCTTCCACCTGCAGACTGAACATGGGCCCTGCGCCGCGCAGATCCCGTTCCACCTGCATCAGGCCCTGCTCCAGCACGGGCAGCACCAGCGCCTGCTGGTACACCTGCGAAGTATCCATGAGCACACGCACGGTGGCCGTTTCCGCTTCACCGAAGCGCTCCGGCATGACCAGCACCAGCGCCAGATCTCCTGTGATGAGCTGCTGCCTCAGGGCCTGCTCGTCGGCCACAACAACGACGAAGGCCGGGTTGTCCTGCAGACTGCGAATGAAAGCCGCCGCAGGCGCATCGTCACGGCCGGCCTCATCAACGGCGATGCCGATATCGACCGGGTCCGGTTCAGCGCCACTGAGAAAACCGAAGATCACCATGAACAGGATCGGAAAGAACAGGGAAAAGAAGATCGCCTGGCCGTCGCGCAGGAAGAGCTTCATGAAGGTCCAGGTCAGGGTCCACCGCAGCATCGTCAGTCCCTCAGGGCATTGCCGGTGAGTGTCAGGAAGACATCTTCCAGGTTGCCGTGCAGCGGTGCCCGGGGCGGCTCGGGTGCATGCTGCATGATCAGCTCGTGAGGACTGCCTTCTGCGATGACCCGGCCGTGATCCATGATGGCGATGCGCCTGCACAGGACTTCCGCTTCTTCCATGTTGTGGGTCGTCAGCACGACGGTCATGCCGTCGTGGTTCAGTTCCTTCACCAGCGCCCACAGATTGCGTTTGGCCTGGGGATCCAGCCCCGTGGTGGGTTCGTCCAGAAACAGCACTTTCGGTTCGTTGACCAGCGCGCAGGCAATCGAGAAGCGCTGCTTCTGTCCGCCGGACAGCCTGGCCGGCCTGGCACTGGCCTTGTCTTCCAGGTGAACGCGAGCCAGCAGCGCACGGGCGTCAACGCGCCTGCCGTAGAGCGCACCGAACAGCACCAGCAGCTCGGTCAGCGACAGCTTGTCGAAGTAGTCGTTGGCCTGCAGCTGCACCCCGATCAACTGCTTGATGCGGTATGGCTGGCGCTGCACATCGATGCCGTCGATGTGCACGCTGCCGGCATCGATCCCGGTCACCCCTTCGATCATTTCCAGCATGGTGGTCTTGCCGGCGCCGTTCGGCCCGAGAATGCCGAACACCTGGCCTGCGCTGATGCTCAGCGAGACGCCGTCCACGGCGTTGAAGAAGGCGTTCTTCTCGCCAGCAACGGGATAGCGCTTGCTCAGATCGCGAACCTCAACGATGTTCATCACGCGCTCCCTTACCCTCAAGGCCCCGGACTTCACCAGCGCCCGCAACCACTGCCCCTGACACCGTCAAAGCCGTTCTGCTGCGTGGCCTCGGCCGTTCCCGGGATGTCCGCGGCCCGGGGCGTCCGCGGCCATGGATGGCCGCGGCCGAGGCGCAAGGACGCTCTTCCGCCGTCCCCGGGC